>NZ_JBVJJE010000005.1:0-629662 GCF_055585925.1 Streptomyces sp. NPDC052064 | reverse complement strand
CGACTCCCCCGTGCACATCACCACCCCACCCCTCCTCGGCCAGCACACCGAAGAAATCCTCATCGGCGAACTCGGCCTCGACCACGAAGAGCTGCGCCTGCTCAAGTCGAGCGGGGTGATCTGACGTGGTGATCCGAACCCACGCGGCAGGACTCCCGGGCGGTGGTCCATGAGGTGAATGAGCGCGGGGTCGCCCGACGGTGCGCGTCGGCCGGCCCCAGGGACGCGCGCGCACGAAAGGCATTGGGCAGGGGGCGCTGGCCAGATCTTTCGACGCAAGGAGTGTTGGACCAGATGACAACCATCGACTACTCGACGTCCGTCCCCTACAGGGAGGTGACGGACAAGAACGGCCGCGTGTTCCGCATCGGAGAGTCCGATGTCGACATCATGGGCCGTAAGCGCAAATGGATGGTCATCCTGCCGTGGGTGGGCATGATGGGCATCAGCTCGGCGGAGTACGCGTTCGCGTCCGCCGAGGACACGCTGCACACGGCGCACAGCTGGAGCAGCAGCCATATCTTCTGGATGCTGGGCGTGTGGGTCTTCTTCCAGGCCGCGGTGGCATTCCCCGCCGGAAAGCTTCGGGAGAGCGGCAAGCTCCCGGCCCGCTGGGCGATGATGTGCGGCGCCCTCGGCACCCTGCTGGGCTATCTCTCGCTCGCCTTCGCACCCCATGTCGTCGTCGCCTACGTCGGCTTCGGCATGTTCAGCGGCATGGGCGCGGGCATGGTGTACGCGACCTGCGTGAACATGGTCGCCAAGTGGTATCCGGAGCGCAAGGGCGGCAAGACGGGCTTCGTCAACGGCGGTTTCGCCTACGGCTCGGTGCCGTTCGTCTTCATCTTCACCGGCTACATGGACCTCACCAACTTCCGCTGGGTGCTGGTATCCGTCGGACTCTTCCTGGCCTCGGTCGTGGCCGTGGCGGGCTACTTCTTCAAGGACCCGCCGAAGAACTGGTGGCCGGCCGACGTCGACCCGCTGAAGAAGCCCGACGACGCACGTGCCCGGCGCGCGCTGGAGAAGAACCCGCCGGCCGTGCACCAGTACACCCCCAAGGAGGCCTGGCAGACCGGCCGCGTGGGCCTCATGTGGTTCTGCCTGCTGTGCACCTCGGGCGTGAACATCTTCGGTATCGCGTTCCAGGTGCCCTTCGGTGACGAGGCCGGCTTCGCGGGCGGCATCGTGGCGACGGCCATGTCCCTGAAGGCGATCGTCAACGGCACCGGCCGCGGCGTCATCGGCTGGCTGTCCGACCGCTACGGCCGCAAGCAGTGCCTGATCTTCGTCTGCATCGTCCTGGGACTGTCCCAGTACGGCATCCTCCTGTCCGGGAACATCGGCAACCTCCCGCTGTTCCTGCTGTTCTCGTCCATCTCCGGCTTCGGCGGCGGCGCCATCTTCCCGATGTTCGCGGCGATGACCGCCGACTACTTCGGTGAGAACAACAACGCCTCCAACTACGGCCTGGTCTACTCCTCCAAGCTGGTCTCCGGCCTCCTCGGCTCCGGTATGGGCGCCGTGGTCGTGGGCGCCTGGGACTACTCCGGCGCGTTCGTCCTGGCCGGTTCGATCTCCCTCTTCGCAGGCTTCATGGCCACGTTCCTGCACCCCCCGGGGCGGCCCAAGGCCAAGCGCATCACCTCCAACCCGCAACCGCTCGGCGAGGAAACGGCGTGATATGACGGCAGATCCGTACACAGCGAACAGCTCCGCAGCAAACAGCTCCTCCGCACCCTCCGACGCCGCACATCGTCCCTACCGTGAAGTCACCGACGCACGTGGCCGCGTCTACCGCATCGGCGAGAGCGACCGGGACATCCTCGGCCACTCGCGCAAGCTCATGGTGTACCTCCCGTGGCTCACCATGATGGCCATCAGCGTCTTCGAGTACGCGTACGGCTCGGCCGAGGACACCCTGTCCCACGCCCACGGCTGGACGCAGAGCAACACCTTCTGGATCCTCAGCGTCTGGGTCTTCTTCCAGGCCGGCATCGCCTTCCCGGCGGGCTGGCTGCGGGAGAAGGGCGTCCTGACCGCCCGCGGTGCCATGTACATCGGCTCGGGCATGTGTCTGGTCGGGTTCCTCGCCCTGTCGCACCTGAGCAACGTATGGCTGGCGATCCTCGGGTTCGGCGTCGTCGGGGGGGTCGGCGCCGGCCTGGTCTACGCGACCTGCATCAACATGGTCGGCAAATGGTTCCCCGAACGCCGGGGCGCCAGGACCGGATTCGTCAACGGGGGCTTCGCGTACGGATCACTGCCGTTCATCTTCATCTTCAACTACGGTTTCGACACGGCGAACTACCACCGCGTCCTGGACCTCATCGGCTGCTACGTCCTGATCGTGGTCGTGGGATGCGCGTTCTTCTTCAAGGACCCGCCGAAGAACTGGTGGCCCGCGGACATCGACCCGCTGACCTACGGCAGCACCGAGAAGGGGGCCGACGCCCTCGCCAAGAACCCTCCGGCGGTGAAGCAGTACACACCCAAGGAGGCCATCAGGACCGGCATGCTTCCCCTCATGTGGATCGCCCTCGTCATGACGGCGGGCGTGTCCATCTTCGGGATCTCCTTCCAGGTCGACTACGCCAAGGAGGTCGGCTTCGGTCCGCTGGTGGCGGCCTCCTCGATGGGCGTCATGGCGGTCATCAACGGCATCGGCCGCGGGGTCGTGGGCTGGATGTCCGACAAGTGGGGCCGCAAGTCCACCCTGGTGATGGTCATCGTCGTCCTGGGCCTCGCCCAGTTCGGCGTGATCTGGGCCGGTGGCGTCAAGAGCGAAGGGCTCTTCCTGTTCTTCGCGTTCCTCTCCGGCTTCGGCGGCGGCGCGTTCTATCCCCTGTTCGCGGCACTCACCCCGGACTACTTCGGGGAGAACTACAACGCCTCCAACTACGGGCTGGTGTACAGCGGCAAGCTGATCAGCGGCCTGTTCGGCGGCGGCCTCGGCTCCATGGTGGTCGCGGCCTGGGGTTACGACGGGGCGTACGCGCTGGCCGGCGTCACCTCGATGATCGCGGCGGCGATCGCCCTGCTGCTACGGCAGCCGGGACGGACGCGCGGCGGCGCATCAACACCGCAGCCGGTGGCCTGAGCGGCCCGGGTCGGCGCACAGGCGGCCCTTCCCCGCGGCACTCGTCGTGGGGAAGGGCCGCCTGAGCCGTTGCCTGGTGGCTGGGAGTCGTTCGGTCGGGTGACGGCGTACCGGTTGCTCTCGCCGCGCGGCTACTTCTCGCGCTCGCGGTACATCTTGCGCGTGTGTTCCGTGTGGGCACGCATGACCGCCGTGGCGCGCTCCTCGTCCCGGTCCGCGATCGCCGCGATCAGCTCGCGGTGCTCGATCCAGGACCGGTGGCCGCGCTGCCGGGCGACCGGTGTGTAGTACCAGCGCACTCTGCGGTCGACCTGCGCGGCCAGCCCGGCGAGGACCGTGTTGCCCGCGAGTTCCATCACCTTCGCGTGGAGCCGGGCGTTCATCGCGACCGCGCCGTCGACGTCGTCGGCGTCGACGGCCTTCTCGCCCTCGTCGCACAGCTTCTCGAGCGCGGCGACGGCGTCGGCACCCGCGTTGGCGGCGGCGAGGCGGGCGGCCTCGGCCTCCAGCAGCGTGCGTACGGAGAGAAGTTGGTCCGCCTCCTCATCCGTCGGCTCGTGCACGAAGGCACCTTGGGCGGGCCGCAGATCGACCCACCCTTCGGTGCTGAGGCGCTGCAGGGCCTCGCGCACAGGCTGCCGGGAGACACCGAGATGCCCGGCGAGCTCGCTCTCGACGAGATGCTGGCCCGGCTGGAGGGCGCGGGTGGTGATGAGTTCGAGCAGCGCCTCGTAGACACGGTCGCGCAACGGGCCGGGCCGTTCGAGCTTGGGCACCGCGCCCTGTGGCAGTCCCGTCGTCGGCAACATCGCGCTCCCTCCTGGGCAGCGTCGTCGCTGCAGCTGGCAGGCCAATTATGAATTGGTTTTCGCCTACAGTCTACGGCGCACAGGCACGCGCGGCCCCAGGGCGTGGGCTCGCCTTGGACGGGCATACCAGCAGCTCACGGGCCGCGGACGACGACGAGTGCCGTCGCGACTCTTGCTGACTGTCGGATTCATCCTGTAGACAATATCCAGTCGACAAAGTCGGCAGTTCCTCGGTCACCCTCAACCGAACGGAGCTCCCCATCATGAAAGTCGCAGTCCTCGGCGCCGGAGCCATCGGCGCCTACGTCGGCGCCGCGCTCCACCGCGCCGGCGCCGACGTCCACCTGATCGCCCGCGGACCCCACCTCACGGCCATGCGCCACCACGGTGTCCAAGTACTCAGCCCACGCGGCGACTTCACCGCCCACGCCCACGCCACCGACGACCCGACCGACATCGGCCCGGTCGACTACGTCTTCCTGGGCCTCAAAGCCAACTCGTACGCGGCGTGCGGGCCGCTCATCGAGCCTCTGCTGCACGACACCACCGCGGTCATCGCCGCCCAGAACGGCATCCCCTGGTGGTACTTCCACCAACACGGCGGCCCCCACGACGGCCACCCCATCGAAAGCGTGGACCCCGCGGGCGCGGTCAGTGCGGTACTCGCGCCCCGGCGTGCCATCGGGTGTGTGGTCTACGCGGCGACGGAGCTCGAAGGGCCGGGCGTGGTCCGGCACCTGGAAGGCACCCGGTTCTCCATCGGCGAGCCCGATCGAAGCATTTCGGCGCGCTGTCTCGCCTTCAGTGAGGCCATGCAGGCCGGCGGCCTCAAATGCCCGGTCGAACCCGACCTGCGCAACGACATCTGGCTCAAGCTCCTGGGCAACATCTCCTTCAACCCCATCAGCGCCCTCGCCCGCGCCACCATGCGGCAGATGTGCCTGCACGGCGGCACCCGCAAGGTCATCGAAACCATGATGACCGAAACCCTCGCCGTGGCCGAGGCCCTGGGCTGTCAGGTCGGCGTCTCCATCGAACGCCGCCTCGCCGGCGCCGAACGCGTCGGCGACCACCGCACTTCCACCCTCCAGGACCTGGAACGCGGCAAGCCGCTGGAACTCGACGTCCTCCTCGCCGCCGTCATCGAACTCGCCGAGATCACCGGCGTCCAGGTGCCCACCCTGCGCACCGTCCACGCCCTCTCCGACCTCCTCGCCCACCAGGCCGCCGCATGAGCGTACGAGGACCCGACCGTGCCGGATCCGGCGACCGCCGGATCCGGCCGAAGGCCGGTACCGAGGTTCCGCTGGCCCATGCGATCGGCCGGGAGATCATCCGGGCGGGCCTCGCCGACCACGCCTTCATCGAGCGCGCGACGACCGGTTTCGAGGAGTACCAACAGCTCGTCGAGCCCTGGACGCTGTCGCTCGCCGAGAAGGTGACGGGCGTATCGGCCGCCGTCATCAGGGAGTTGGCGCACGGCCACCCACCCGGCGATCAGGGCCGGCCGCGGACGCCGTTCGTCGTGGAGCACCGTCACGGCACCGACACCGGACGTGCCTTGTCCAACCTGGCCCTCCTCACCGGAACGACGACCGAGCGGGACCTGCGGGCGGCCTTCCGACTCGTCTCGTACGACCCACCCGTGGACCTGACGGACGAGCGGTACCCGATCCGCCTCACCACGGGGCGTCGGCTCGACTCGTACAAGACCGTTGTACAGAAAAATGGTTCCGCGTCACCGCTGCGGCGCGGCACGTGCATCGAGCTGAGCCCGGAGGACGCCGAGCGCTACGGCGTGGTGGTCGGTGAGGAGGTACGGGTCTCCACTCGGCGCGGTTCGGTGACGGCCCCGGTGTGGGTGGACCCGACGTTACGAGCCGGTCTGGCGTTCACGACCATGCGCCTGTCCGACGCGGCGGACCTCAACGCGCCGCCGGTCAAGGCCAGTTGTCCGATCCCGGGGACAGCGGAGTTCGAGGCCGCCGCGGTCCGCATCGAAAAGCTGCCGGTGGCAGCGGTACGGAGCTGAGGCCGGTCATGGGACGAGTCACGGCACGACGCAAGGTGATCCAGATCAGGGACGGGGTGGTCTCCAGCCGCCCGGACACACTCGTCGCCGAGGAACCACTGGAGATCAGGCTCAACGGCAAACCGCTCGCGATCACCATGCGCACTCCCGGCGACGACTTCCCCCTCGCCGCCGGGTTCCTGGTCAGCGAGGGCGTCCTGGCCCACGCGTCCGACCTGCAGAGCATCGTCTACTGTGCGGGGGCGACGGCCGACGGGTCGAACACGTACAACGTGGTGGACGTGCGCACGACACCCGGCGTGGTCATCCCCGACATCACCCTCGAACGCAACGTCTACACCACCTCATCGTGCGGCCTGTGCGGCAAGGCGAGCCTCGACGCCGTCCGCACCACCACCCGCTGGCCCATCTCCGACGCTCCCCCGGTCCGGGTCGAACCCGACCTGCTCGCGCGCCTCCCCGACCGGCTGCGCGCGGCTCAACGGGTCTTCGACCGGACCGGGGGCCTGCACGCCGCCGCCCTGTTCGCCGAGGAGGGCGACCTGCTCGACATACGAGAGGACGTCGGCCGCCACAACGCGGTCGACAAACTGGTCGGCCGCGCCCTGCAGAACGGCGACCTGCCCCTCTCGCGCACGATCCTGCTGGTCTCGGGCAGGGCCTCCTTCGAACTGGCGCAGAAGGCCGTGATGGCCGGCATCCCCATCCTGGCGGCAGTCTCGGCACCCTCCTCCCTGGCCGTCGACCTGGCCGCGGAAACCGGCCTGACCCTGATCGGCTTCCTGCGCGGCACCTCCATGAACGTGTACGCGGGCGAGCACCGTCTCACCCTGCGGGCTGCGGCCACCCAGGGCTGACAGGACTCCCCGCGACACGACGGCGGGGCCCCGACGACGGGGAGCGCCCCCTGCGCCGTCGGGGTCCTGCCTCAGTCGTGTCCGTGCCCTGTCAGCACTTCTCGCGCAACGAGTGCAGATGCGCGCTCGAACGGCGCGCGAACGTGAAGGACTCGGCCGGGTTGTCGTGCTCGGCCTGCCAGTGGTGGGCCATGCGGTGGCCGCGCAGCCGGGTCACGGCCGAGATGAACCGCTGGTAGTCGATGTCGCCGTCGCCGACGTCGGTCATGCGGTAGCCGTACGGGTTCGACGGGTCGCTCTCCCCGTCCTTCACGTGGAACAGCGGGTAGCGGTCGGGCTGCCGGAGGACGTAGTTCAGCGGCTCGAACGGCGCGGGCGTGCCGTCGGGCCGCTTGGAGAAGCGAAACTGGCCGACGTACGCCCAGTAGATGTCCATCTCCAGGTAGACGAGGTCCGGATCGGTCTCCTTGAGCAGGACGTCGTAGAGGCGGACCTTGGGATTGTCGGTGGCGAAGGAGAACTCCTCGGAGTGGTTGTGCTGGTAGAACTTCATGCCCCGGGCCTTCGCCGCCGCGCCGTAGGTGTTGAAGTCCTCGGCCGCGCGCTTCCAGGCGTCGACGGTCGAGCCGTAGCGGAACGGGCCGGCGGCCGTGCCGATGTGCTTGAGGCCGAGGGCCTGGGCATCGTCGAGGACCTTGGTGAGGTTCTGGGCGAAGGTGTAGGCGTTCGGGTCGCTGGAGTAGTAGCCGACGTGGCTGCCGATGGGGTTCAGGCCGTGGTTCCGGGCCAGCCGCTTGAGCTGGGCGAGCGTGATGGGGCCGGCCGAGCCCTGGGTGTAGCCGGCGAACTCGACCTCGTCGTAGCCGTACTTCTCCAGTTCGGCGAAGACGGGACCGAAGCCGAGCGTGGAGACCTTGTCGCGGAGGCTGTAGAGCTGGATGCCGAGTCGGCCGGGCGGCAGGACGGGGCGGCCGCGCCCCTTGGCGCCGGAGTCCGTGCCGGTGGCGGAGGTCGCGTTGCCGGTGGCGGCGGTCGCGGGTGCGGCGGCGCCGAGCAGGGCGGCGGCGGTGGCACCCGCGGCCACGCCGAGCATGCCTCGTCTGCTGAGGCGGTGGGTGAGCTCGGGGTCGGGCTGGGAGAAGCGGCTCATGCGTGGAACTCCTCGTGATCGCGGGGCGTTGTCAGTGGTGAGTGCTTCACTTGTGACCAGTCGGGACTGAGCGTCCGTCCTCAGGTGAGACCGGCGAGTCGGAGCAGCAGTGACTTCACATCGGTGGCCGCGACGCGGTCGCCGACAGCGCGGGGGGTGGAGCAGATGAGGAGCGGACCGTCGTCGTCGCTCGCCGGAAGGCGGCCGTGGCTGCCGCGAATAGGTGAGGGGTCCAGGGGCACGACCGCCATGCGGTAGCGCATGCCGAGTTTCTTGCGCGCCAGCGCGGTGGCCGCCTTGACCTTGACGTAGGGGTCGAGGGGATCCATGAAGAGCTCGACCGGGTCGTAGCCGGGTTTGCGGTGGATCTCGACGAGCTGCGCGAAGTCGGGCGCGCGGGCGTCGTCGAGCCAGTAGTAGTACGTGAACCAGGCGTCGGGTTCCGCCACGGCGACGAGTTCGCCAGCGCGCGGATGGTCGAGGTGGTGGGCCTTCTTGCCCTCGTCGTCGAGGAGTTGCTCGAGGCCGGGCAGGCCGTCGAGGGCGGCGCGGGTGGCGTCGAGGTCCTCGGGGCGCCGCACGTAGACGTGGGCGATCTGGTGGTCGGCTACCGCGAAGGCACGGGACGCCATCGGGTCGAGGTATTCCATGCCGTCCTGGGTGTGCACCTCCAGCAGGCCGGCGCGGCGCAGGGCGCGGTTGATGTCGACGGGCCGGTTCACCCGGGTGATGCCGTACTCGGACAGCGCGACGACGGTGCGTCCCTCGGCACGGGCGTCGTCCAGGAGCGGTGCCATGGCGGCGTCCAGGTCGGCGGCCGACTTCAGGGAGCGCGGGTCGTCGGGGCCGAAACGCTGCAGGTCGTAGTCGAGATGAGGGAGGTAGCAGAGCGTCAGGTCGGGGTGCCGGGTGCGGATGATGTGGCGGGTCGCGTCGATGATCCACCGGCTGGAGACGAGGTCCGCTCCGGGGCCCCAGAAGTGGAAGAGGGGGAACGTGCCGAGTTCTTCGGTGAGTTCGTCGTGAAGCGCGGCCGGCCTGGTGTAGCAGTCGGGTTCCTTGCGGCCGTCGGCGTAGTAGACCGGGCGGGGGGTGACGGTGATGTCGGTGTCGGCGCCCATGGCGTACCACCAGCAGATGTTCGCGACGGTGTAGCCGGGGTGGGCACGGCGGGCGGCGTCCCAGAGTTTGTCACCGGCCACGAGGCCGTTGTGCTGGCGCCACAGGAGGACGTCGCCGAGTTCGCGGAAGTACCAGCCGTTGCCGACGATGCCGTGCTGCGAGGGCATGGTTCCGGTGAGGAACGTGGACTGGGCGGCGCAGGTGACAGCGGGCAGCACGGTGCCCAGCGGGGCGCGGGAGCCGCACTGGCCGAGCGCCTTGAGGTGGGGCATGTGGTCGAGGAGACGGGGGGTGAGGCCGACGACGTCGAGGACGAGGAGCGGTGTGGGGTGGTCCGCAGTGGCCGGGGCCGGGTGCTCATGGGCGCTCATGGCAGCTCCTTCAGGCCGAGGTCCGTCAGCAGGTCGCGGGCGAGGGTGAGTTCGGCGGCGATGCCCTCGGCGAGCTGGCTGCGGCCGCGGGGGCGCAGCTCGGGCGGGAGGGCCTGCCAGGTGTAGGTCTCGACCTCCAGGTGGCGGGTGAGCGGGGCCGGGCCGCCGACGAGCCGGGTGAGTGCGGACTTCAGGACCGGGAGTGTGGAAGTGAGGGGTGCGGCGGGGGCCGCGTGCAGGGGGACGTGGAAGTGGGCGCGCCAGGGTGCCCCGTCGGGCAGGGCGTTGCCCTCGATGGCCTCGTCGAGGTCGTCGGTGGCGCGCAGGCCGGCGGCGGTGGCCGTGCGGGTCTGGTGCAGGAAGCGGGGTTCGGCGAAGGCGGCGAGGGCCTGGCGGACCTCGGGCAGATGGGGGTGTTCGGCGTGCAGGGCGGCGGAAAGCTGGGACTTGACGACGGGGACGCGGGCGTCGGAGAGGGCGTCCAGGGCGGTGTGCGGGTCTTCGAAGGAGGTGGCGAGATGGCAGGTGTCGACACAGATGCCGATGCGGTCGTGGGCGATGGCGGTGAGCGGGGCGATGGCGTCGCGGGTGGTCTCGACGACGCAACCGGGTTCCGGTTCCAGCCCGACGCGGATGGAGCGGCCGGTCAGCTCCTCGATGGCGTCGAGGCGTTCGGCGAGGGTGCGCAGGGCGGTGCGGGCGGTCTCCGCGCGTTCGTCGTCGTACGCGGTGCGCCAGGCGAGGGGCAGGGTGGAGATGGTGCCGTCGCCGACGTCGTCGGGGAGGAGCCCGGCGAGGACGCGGGCCAGGGCGGTGGTGTGGTCGAGGCGCTCCGGGTCGGCCCAGTCCGGCTTGTAGACGCGGTACTTGACCTCTTGGGCGCCGAAGCCCTCGTACGGGAAGCCGTTGAGGGTGACGACCTCGAGGCCGCGCCGGTCCAGCTCGGAGCGCAGGCCGCGCAGTGCGGACGGGTCGGTGTCGAGGGCGTGGGCGGCGTCCTTGGCGAGCCACAGCCCGATGCCGAGCCGGTCGCGCCCCAGGCGGCGGCGGACGGGTTCGCAGTGGTCGCGGAGCTGCGCGAGGACGCCGTCGAGAGTCTCGGCGGGGTGGACGTTGGTGCAGTAGGCGAGGTGGACGGTGGAGCCGTCGGGGTGGCGGAAGCGCATGGTTCACGCCCCCGCGGCGGGGACGCGGGCCGGCTCGTCGCCGTCTCCCGGGCCGGGGTCCGGCTCGTGCGGATCCTTCGGGGCGCCGCGGAGGATGGTGTTGCCCTCGTGGGTGGCCTGCGTGCCGGTGACGTCGAGGTTCAGGCGGCCGCTGAGCCCGTAGAAGGCTACGGGGTTGCGCCACAGCACCTGGTCGACGTCGTCCTCGGCGAACCCCTCGGCCAGCATCAGATCGCCGACCTTGCGGGTCTTGAGCGGGTCGCTCTTCCCCCAGTCGGCGGCGGAGTTGACCAGGACCTGTTCGGTGCCGTAGGCACGCAGGATCGCGATCATCCGTTCCTCGTCCATCTTGGTGTCCGGATAGACGGAGAAGCCCAGCCAGCAGCCGCTGTCCTTGGCCTCCTTGACGGTGGGCTCGTTGAGGTGGTCGACCAGGACGCGTTCCGGGGGCAGTGCGGACTCCCGGACGACGTCGAGGGTGCGGCGCAGCCCGGCGAGCTTGTCGCGGTGCGGGGTGTGCACGAGGGCGGGCAGGCCGTGGTCGGCGGCGAGCTGGAGCTGGGCGGCGAGGGCGGTGTCCTCGGCGGGGGTCATGGAGTCGTAGCCGATCTCGCCGACGGCCACGACGTTGTCCTTGACGAGATACCGGGGCAGTGCGTCGAGGACGGGCACGCAGCGGGGGTCGTTCGCCTCCTTGGGGTTGAGCGCCAGCGTGCAGTGGTGGGCGATGCCGTACTGGGCGGCGCGGAACGGCTCCCAGCCGAGGAGGGAGTCGAAGTAGTCCATGAAGGAGGCGGGCGCGGTGCGGGGCTGGCCGAGCCAGAAGGAGGGCTCGACGACGGCGCGGACACCGGCGGCGTGCATGGCCTCGTAGTCGTCCGTGGTGCGGGACGTCATGTGGATGTGGGGGTCGAAGATGCGCATCAGGACTCCTTGCCGTGGGGGTGGTCCGTGCCGGGGGCCGGGCCGGCGGACTCGGTCAGGTCCAGGACGCGGTACAGGTCCTCGGGGACGGTGCGGCCGGCGGCGGTGCGTTCGGCGGCGTAGTCGCCCAGCATGCGGGCGAGTTCGCCATCGCCGTGAGCACGCCGGGGCAGGTCCGCCACGTGGTCGACGGGGACGCCGGTGAACAGGCACTTCAGTACGGCGTGGCGCCAGTCGTGGGGGGCCAGGTGCCGGGCGGCGTACGGGCCGACGGCGGCGGTGAGGAGCCGGGTGTCGTTTGTGCGCAGGGCGTCCTCGACGAGCGGGAGGGCACCGGGGCCGGGCACGAGATGGGGCAGGCCGTGCAGGACGGCGCGGCGCTCGTCGGCGGTGCCCTGGAAGTACACCCGGGTCAGGGCGTCGGTCCCGGCACGGGCCGCGTCGAGGATGAGGACGCGTGCGGCGTCGGCGTACGCGGCACCGCAGCGCCGGCCGGCCTCGGCGAGGCGCAGCTCCCACGCGGAGATGGGTCCGTGGATGCCGGGGTGGGCGGCGGCCTCGTCGAGGGCGTGCTCGAGCCAGGCGCGGGCGGCGGGGTCGAGATGGGCGGTGACGTGACGGCGGAGGTCGGCCGGCGAGGAGGCGAGGGCGGTGTCGAGGGTGGGTTGGGCGGTGTGGGTGCTGTGGGTGTCCGTGGTGGCCAGGGGGTGGGCGTCCTCGGGAGCCTGGGCGTCCCGTGCGGCGGTGTTCCCGTGGGCTCGGGCGTCCTGGGAGCCGTCGGTTCTCGCCGCTGGTGTGGTGCGGGGGTGGCTCATGGGGTGCTGCTCCCTTCAGGGGCGGTGGAGGGAGCGCCGTGGGGTGGCGCGGCCTGCTGGAGGGCCGGAGCAGGGGGCGGCGAGGCGGCGGCCGCGGTCTGCTCGGCGTGGCGGAGGAACGGGAGGGAGTGTTCGGCGTAGTGGGGGCCGGCGTGGGAGTGGCGAGGCAGTTCGACGACGGTCAGGCCCTGGTAGCCGGTGGCGGCGAGGGCCGCCAGGACCGGTGGGAAGTCGATCTCCCCGTCCCCGAAGGGGAGGTGCTCGTGGACGCCGCGCCGCATGTCCTCGATCTGGACGTGCCGCAGCCAGGGGGTGGCGGCGCGCACACAGTCGGCGGGAGAGAGGGGTTCGAGGCACTGGCAGTGGCCGATGTCGAGGGTGAGGCCGAGAGGGTCGGGGTCGCCGAGGATGCGGCGGAGGTGATGGAAGTCGGCCAGGGTGGCGAGGAGGTGACCCGGTTCGGGCTCGACGGCGAGCGGGACGCCGGCGGACGCGGCGGCGTCCAGGACGGGCGTGAGGGTCTCGGCGAAGCGCTTCCACGCGGTGTCCGTGTCGGTGCCGTCCGGGACCATCCCGCTGAAGCAGTGAACCGCGTGGGCACCGAGGTCGGCCGCGACCCGCACGGCCCGGAGGAGGAGGTCCGCACGGCGGGCCCGGTCACCGGGGTCCGGGTCCAGCAGGGAAGGGCCGTGTTTGCGGCGCGGGTCGAGCACATAGCGGGCGCCCGTCTCCACGGTGACTCCCAGCCCGAGCGCGTCCAGCCGGTGCGCGACCCGGCGGGTGCGGGCGGCGAGGTCGGGGGCGAGCGGGTCGAGGTGCATGTGGTCGAGGGTCAGCCCGACGCCGTCGTATCCGAGGTCGGCGAGAAGGGAGAGCGCGTCGTCGAGCCGGAGATCAGCAAGGCCGTTGGTGCCGTAGCCGAAGCGGAGGGAAGGGAGGGCCGGCCCGGTCGGGGTGGCTCGACTGCCGGAGGCTCGGGCATCGGAGCTCATGTGACGCTCACCTTCTTCCCGAATCTCGCTCCGAGTGGGGCGAGGGCCGCGATGAGGAGGGCGGTGGCCGTGCCCCGGGATCGGGCGGTCAGGGTGGCCTGGAGGGGGATCGTGGCGCGGATGCCGGCGCCGACCGCTCGTTGGGTGAGGGGAGGTGAGGGGTTGAGGGCTGCGTGGAGGTAGGGGCGGGCGGTGGTCGCGGCGTAGGCGGCCGCGAGGGCGGTGGTGAGGTGTGCCGCGGGCTGTCGACTCGGCTCAGGTCGTCGGGGACGGGCGGATCGCGGGCCCGGCGCGACGTGTGCGGCTGCTTCCCGGCGGTCTTCCGGGAGACGTGCGAAGCGGTGCGTCACCAGGCGGGTCAGCAGGGCCGTCGTCGCAAGCGCCGCCAGGGGAGCCAGAGGTGAGCCGCCCCGGGCCTCCTGGCGGGAGACCGTCGTGACGGCCAGGGTGTGGGTGCCGAGGAGGGCGGCGGACGGCAGTGCCGGGCGGGTACGGCCGGTGGTGGCCGCGGCTCCCAGGAGCAGGTCCAGTCCGCGGGCCGCGCCCATGGCCACGGGCCCGGCCGGTGTGTGTTTCAGGCTGAGGTCGTACGCCCAGACGGTCGCCGCCAGGGGCGCGGCGACGGCCAGGGCCGGGCGGCCGGCGCGAGCGGCCAGGGCCAGCCCGGCTCCGGTGAGGGCACAGGCCGCCGTGAGCGCGGCGGCGGGACGGATGCGGCCGGAGGGCAGGGGGCGGTGCGGGCGTTCGACGGCGTCCACCTCGCGGTCCGCCCAGTCGTTGAGGGCCATGCCGGCCTCGTACAGGCAGAGGGAGGAGCCTATGGCGAGCAGAGTGCGGGCGCTGGGTGGTGCACCGACCGCTACCGTGCCGGCGAGTGCGTCGCCGGGCACGCTGAACAGGGCGGGGAGACGCAGGAGTTCGGCCCAGGCGCGTGCCCGTGCCGGGCGGTCGGTGCGGCCGCAGGGCGCCGTGCCGTCGGCGTCCCCTCCGAGGGAGGTGTCATCCGTACTGCCTGAGGCTCCGCATGGGCGCTCTCGCCGCCTCACCGGAGACCCTCCATCCCCTGGGCCTGTTCCGCCCGACCGAGTTCGCGGCCCTCTCCGGCGCCCTGCCGGAGGCCGGGGCTCTCACCCGCGCCCTGCCGGAAACCGGGGCCCTCACCCACGCCCTGCCGGAGGCCCGCGCTCTCTCCTACTCCCTGCCGAAGACCCGCGCCCTCGCCCGACCCCGCCGGACCTGCCGACCCCGCCGGTCCCATCGTCCCCGCTCCCCGGAGTCTCCCGGCGAAGCCGATCAGTGCCTCGTACTGCTCGGCCAGGGCCAACGAAGCGTCCCCCACTGGGTCCTTGAAGTAGAAGGCGAGGGCGTCCAGCGGGCCGGACAGGCCCACCTTGTGGGCCCGGGCGGTCAGCCGGGCGAGGTCGAGGACGAGGGGTGCGGCCAGGGCGGAGTCGCAGCCCTGCCAGGTGGTCTGGAGGATCATGCGGGTGCCGAGGAAGCCGTCGAAGGCGATGTGGTCCCAGGCGGTCTTCCAGTCGCCGAGGGCGGGGACATCGTCGATGTGGGTCTCGCCCTGGGGAGTGGTGCCGAGGGTGTCGGTGAGGACCCGTTCCTTGCCGGCGTTCTTGGCCGCCGCGGCGGCCGGGTCGGCCAGGGCGGCGCCGTCGCCGCCGCCGAGCAGGTTCGTGCCCGACCAGGCGCGGACGGTCAGCGCCCGCTGGGCGAACATGGGGCCGAGCACCGAGCGCAGGAGGGTCTGGCCGGTCTTGCCGTCGCGGCCGGCGTACGGCAGGCCGCTGCGTTCGGCCTCGCGGGCGGCGACGGGGTGGTGCATGCCCTCGGAGGGGGTGAAGTTGACGTAGGGGCAACCCGCGCTCAGGGCCGCCAGCGCGTACAGAGTGCTGGCCGGCAGCGGGGCGCCGGGCCCCTGGCAGGCGGGTTCGGTGGAGGCGACGTTCACCACCACGGCCCGCTCCAGTTCATGGCGGTGGACGAAGTCGCGGATGTCGTCGGCGAAGGCCGTGATGAGTTCGGCCTCGCTCCGGGTGTCCCCGGGAGTGGGGCCACCCGGCCTGATCTCCCGGTCGGCGGCGCTGAGTTCGGCGGCGACTGCAGTGGCGACACCCGGCGGGAGGACGCCGCCGGCGGTCAGGGTCTCGGCGCGCTTGGGCAGGGGGCAGTCGACGGTGTCGTGGCCCCCGAAGACGAGGTCGGACAGCGCGGGCAGATCACTGTCGAGGAACGCGGGGGTCTCGGTCACCATGCCGGTGGGCGGGTGCAGTCCCGCGGCGACGGCGGCGCACCCCGTGACGACGGTGGTGGCGACGGAGCCGCGGGCTCCGATCAGCCACACCCCCACACGCGGTCGGGAGAGGGACGCGGACATGTGCAGCCTCCGATCGTGCGCGAACCCGGGGGGAGGGACGGGAGACGGCGGGCGGGGGTCCGGCGTCCCCCGCCCGCCGCCGCTCTCAGCCACCCGTGACGGGCAGTTCCTTCAACTGGATGTTGCGGAAGGAGACCTGGTCGTCGGCGCCATGGTTCTGGAGGCCGATGTAGCCGTCGGTCAGGCTCCGCTGGGGGTCCTTGTTGGTGAAGTCGTTGATCTTGACTCCGTTGAGGAACACCTGGAGGCGTTCGCCCTGGACCTTGATCTCGTAGGAGTTCCACTGGCCGGGCGGCCGCAGAACCTGGTCACGGGCCTTGATGTTCGCCGACTTGAACGAGTAGACGGAGCCCGTGGTGCGGTCGGCCGCGTCCGTGGCGTCGATCTGGATCTCGTAGCCCTTGTTCACCGCGGACCAGGGGTCGTCGGAGGCGGGGAAGCCCACGAAGATCCCGGAGTTGTCGTCGCCCCGCATCTTCCAGTCGAGCTTGATGGAGTACGACTTCAGTTCCTTGGCCTGGTACCAGAGCAAGCCCATGCCGCCCTCGGTCTCCAGGGTGCCGTCCTTGACGTTGAACGTGCCGGGGCCGGCCTGCTTCCAGCCGTCCAGGGTCTGGCCGTTGAAGATCTTCCGGTAGTCCTTGCTCGGCTTGCAGTCCGCCTTCACCTGGCCGGTGGCGTACTTCAGGCCGCCGAGCAGATGGGCGCGGAAGGCCTCGTCGGCGTAGGAGTCCTTGGTGTGGCCGCCGCCGGTGTAGAAGGACCGGCCGCCGCCGTAGCTCTGGCACCAGGCGATCGGGTGGTCGCCCTTCATGTTCCCGCCCTGGTACGTCGTCTCGTCCAGGGTGGCGAGGACCTTGGCCTGCTCACGCGGGTTGGTGCGGTAGTTGTACCACTCGTCGGTGCGCTCCCAGGCGTCGTCCAGGTGCGCGGTCGACGGGTGGTCGTGGTCCTCGACGCGGACCGTGGCCTTCTGGATGGCCGGGTGCGAGTCGAAGTAGGCGCCGACGAGGCCGCCGTAGAACTCCCAGTCGTACTCGGTGTCGGCGGCGGCGTGGATGCCCATGTAACCTCCGCCGTTCTTCACGTAGTTCTCGAACGCCTTCTGCTGCTCGGCGTCGAGGACATCACCCGTGGTGGACAGGAAGGCCACCGCGTCGTACTTGGCGAGGTTGGCCGTGGTGAACTGCTTCGCCTCCTCGGTGGCGTCGACCGTGATGCCGGCCGGGCCGCCGAGCTCCTTCAGCGCGGCGATGCCGGCCGGGATGGAGTCGTGGCGGAAGCCCGCGGTCTTGGAGAAGACCAGGACCTTCTTGCCGCCCTTGAACGGCTCCGTGGAGAACTCGAAGTCGTCCACGTCGAACAGCGCGCCCTCGCCGCCCTTGAAGACCAGGTAGATGTCCGTGGTCTTCTTGGGCAGCGACCGCAGCGGCACGTCGACGTTCTGGAAGGTCTCCCAGCCGCCTGTCGGCGGGATGTACGCCGATCCGTGCAGCGGACCGTCGGGCGAGCCGGTGCGCAGCTCGATGAAGCCGCCCGCGCCGCCGGAGGAGGCCCGCACGGTCATCTTCTTCTGCCCGTCGAACCGGTAGGGGCTGAAGGAGATCCAGTCGCCGTCGTCGATGTTGCCGACGGTCTTGCCGCCGTTGGCGCCGGTCTTCTCGATGACCGACACGCCCGACTGGGTGGTGAAGTGCTCACCCTGGCGGTGCAGCGGCTGGAGCACGGTGCGGGCGGTGCCGGTCAGGGCCTCCTGGCCGTTCGCCCCGCCGTCGGTGTAGCCGGCGCCGACGACGCCGTAGATGTCGGCGTTGGGGTCGTGGCCGCCGTCGCCGGCGGGCGGCTTCAGGGTGCCCTCGCAGCCCATCTCGCTGGTCAGCTCGTGGGCGTGGGAGTCGTGGCCGAGACTGTAGACAACCTTGACCTTGGAGCAGTCGACCGTCTCCTCGGGGTCGGTGACGGTCACCTTGAACGGGACGGGCTTGCCGAATTCGGCCAGGGTGCCGTTGCCGGGGACGTCGATCCTCACCTTGGGCTCGGTGTTGCCGACCACGATCCGGACGCTGGCGTTGCCGGTGTTGCCTTCGGGGTCCTTCGCGGTGAAGGTGGCGCTGTAGGTGCCGACCTTCTTGTACTTGTGGGTGGGGTTGAGGCCCTCGCCCTTGGTGCCGTCGCCGAAGTCCCAGCTGTAGGTGAGGTCCGGGGAGTCGGCGTCCTTGGCGGAGCCGGTGAACTTGACCTTCAGGCCGGCCGCGCCGGAGGTCTTGTCGGCGTTCACCTCGGCGATCGGCGAGAAGCCGTCCTCGGCGTTCTCGATCCGGTACAGCGCGGAGTTCTCGTCGCCCTGGAACCAGGAGACGCCGTAGTCGAGGACGTAGAGCGCGCCGTCGGGGCCGAACTCCATGTCCATGATCTGGGTGCCGGTCCACGGGAAGTCGTTGATCTTCGCGACGGACCCGTCGTCGTTCTGCTCGATCCGCTTGATCCAGCGGCGGCCGAACTCACCTGCGAAGAAGTCGCCGTCGTACGCCTCGGGGAACTTCACGCTGGAGTCGAGCTCGGGGTCGTAGCGGTAGACCGGGCCGGCCATCGGGGACTCGGAGCCGTCGCCGAACTCGGGCAGGGAGCCGCCGTCGTACGGGATCCAGGCGGCCTGCGCGGGCGGCAGGTCGACCAGGCCCGTGTTGTAGGGCGAGGTGTTCTTCGGGGCGTCGCAGTCGAACTTCTCTCCGGACTCCTTGGTGGCGAAGTCGTAGTCGACGTAGGCGTCGTTGTCGCCGGTGCAGAAGGGCCAGCCGAAGTTGGCCGCCTTGGTCACCTTGGCGAACTCGACCTGTCCTGCCGGGCCGCGCTTGGGGTCGGCGGCGCCCGCGTCGGGGCCGTAGTCGCCGACGTACACGATGCCGGTCTTGTCGTCGACGCTCATCCGGAACGGGTTGCGGAAGCCCATCGCGTAGATCTCGGGACGGGTCTTCTCGGTGCCCGGGGCGAAGAGATTGCCCTCCGGGATGGTGTACGAGCCGTCCTCGGCGACCTTGATGCGGAGGATCTTGCCGCGCAGGTCGTTGGTGTTGGCGGAGCTGCGTCGGGCGTCGAAGGCCGGGTTGCGGTTCGGCCGGTCGTCGATCGGCGTGTAGCCGTCGGAGGCGAAGGGGTTGGTGTCGTCGCCGGTCGACAGGTAGAGGTTGCCGTCCGCGTCGAAGTCGATGTCGCCGCCGACGTGGCAGCAGGTGCCCCGGGAGGCGGCGACGTCGAGGACCTTCTTCTCGCTGGCCATGTTCAGCGTGCCGTTGGCGTTGAGGACGAAGCGGGAAAGGCGGTTGACGCCGTCGAACTTCTTGAAGTCCTCGGCGGTGCCGGTCTCCGGGGCGTCGCCCGCGGGAGTGTCGAGCGGCGGGGCGTAGTAGAGGTAGATCGCCCGGTTGTTCTTGAAGTCCGGGTCGAGGCCGACGCCCTGGAGGCCTTCCTCGTCGTGGGTGTAGACGGGGATCTTGCCGGCGACCTTGGTGACACCTCCCTGGTCGGTGAGGCGCAGCGTGCCGTCGCGCGAGGTGTGCAGGACGCTGCGGTCCGGGAGCACGGCGAGCGACATCGGCTCGCCCGTCTCGGGTTCGCCCTTGGCGAGCGGCACCTGCTGGAACTGGCCCTCGGCGGCCGCCGGTTCATTCTGCTCCGCTTGGCCGGACTGGGCTCCGGCGACGGTGGCCGGAGTGCCCACGGCGAGGAGCAGGCCGGTGACCAAGGCGACGGTGGTGCGAAGCCTGGGCCGCCTGGGTGCGCGGGTGCTTCTGGGTCTGGTTCTCTGCACGAAGTCCCTCCGGGAACGGGGTGTGCCGTACGGAATGGGTGCGTAGACGTGCGGTGCGGGCGCCGGGGTGCGCCGTCACCCCGGAGGTGCGTGTGTCTTGAACACTTCAAGGAAGGTAACCGTGTCCGTCCGGGGCGAACACCCCTTGGATCTGGATCGGTTGGGCCTTTCTCCCAGCACAGGACAAAGCAGGATCCGGGCAGGCCGGAGGGGGGACCGACGGTGAAACCGGTCCCCGTCCCCGAGCAGCGAGGAGTGCGTGGTTCAGCTGTTGAACGCGGCGTCGAAGGACGCGCTGGGCGGCTCGAAGTCGAACGCCTTGAGGCGGGTCAGTGCCTCGGGCGCCCCCTGGAGCCGGTCCATGCCGGCGTCCTCCCACTCGACCGAGATCGGGCCCCGGTAGTCGATGGAGCGCAGCATCCGGAAGACGTCCTCCCAGGGAACGTCGCCGTGCCCGGCGGAGACGAAGTCCCAGCCGCGCCTGGGGTCGCCCCAGGGCAGGTGGGACCCGAGCCGGCCGTTGCGTCCGTCGAGGCGCTTGCGGGCCTCCTTGCAGTCGACGTGGTAGATGCGGTCGCGGAAGTCCCAGAGGAAGCCGACCGGGTCGAGGTCCTGCCACACGAAGTGACTCGGGTCGAAGTTGAGGCCGAAGGCGGGGCGCCGGTCGACGGCTTCGAGAGCCCTCTGAGTGGTCCAGTAGTCGTAGGCGATCTCGCTGGGGTGGACCTCGTGCGCGAACCGCACGCCCTCCGCGTCGAAGACGTCCAGGATCGGGTTCCAGCGGTCGGCGAAGTCCTGGTAACCGCGCTCGATCATCGCGTCGGGGGCGGGCGGGAACATGGCGACCAGGTGCCAGATGGCTGAGCCGGTGAAGCCGATGACGGTCTCGACGCCGAAGGCGGCCGCGGCGCGCGCGGTGTCCTTCATGCGGTCCGCGGCCCGCTGCCTGACCCCTTCCGCGTCTCCGTCGCCCCAGATCTCTCCCGGCAGGATCGCCTGGTGGCGTTCGTCGATGATGGCGTCGCAGACGGCCTGTCCGACCAGGTGGTTGGAGACGGCCCAGCACTTGAGGCCGTACTTGTCGAGGAGCGCCCGGCGGCCGTCCAGGTAGGACGGATCGGCGAGGGCCTTGTCGACTTCGAAGTGGTCGCCCCAGCAGGCGAGTTCGAGCCCGTCGTAGCCGAAGTCGCGGGCGAGCCGGCAGACCTCTTCCAACGGCAGGTCGGCCCACTGGCCGGTGAACAGCGTGAACGTGCGCGGCATGCGCGTCAGCCTCCTCAGACCGCGATCGGCGTGTAGACGGAGTTCTTCTCGGCGCTCTCCTCCACGGCCGCGAGCACGCGCTGCACCTGGAGCCCGTCGGCGAAGGAGGGTTCGGGGCGGCGGCCCTCGGCGATGGCGTGGACGAGGTCGCGGGCCTGGTGGACGAAGGTGTGCTCGTAGCCGAGGCCGTGGCCCGGCGGCCACCAAGCGTCCAGGTAGGGGTGGTCGGGCTCGGTGACGAGGATGCGGCGGAAGCCCGCCTCCGCTCCGGGTGCGGTGCCGTCGTGGAAGGACAGTTCGTTGAGCCGCTCCAGGTCGAAGGCGAGCGACCCGCGCTCCCCGTTGAGTTCGATGCGCAGGGCGTTCTTGCGGCCGGTCGCGTAGCGGGTGGCCTCGAAGGAGGCGAGGGCGCCGGAGGGGAAGCGGGCCGTGAAGAGGGCGGCGTCGTCCACGGTGACCTCCCCTGTACCGGCGGACGAGACGGCGGACAGACCTCTCGTGGCGCCGGCGGGCAGGGGCCGCTCCCGTACGAAGGTCTCCGTCAGCGCGGAGACGCCCGCCAGCCGCTCCCCGACCAGGTACTGCGCGAGGTCGATGATGTGCGCGCCGAGGTCGCCGAGCGAGCCCGAGCCGGCCTGTTCCTTGCGCAGCCGCCAGGTCAGCGGGAACTGCGGGTCGACCAGCCAGTCCTGGAGGTACGTCACACGCACGTGCCGCAGTGCGCCCAGGCGGCCCTCGGCGGCCATCCGGCGAGCCAGGGCGGTGGCCGGCACCCGGCGGTAGTTGAAGCCGACCATCGCCACCTGTCCGCGCTGGTAGGCCACTTCGGCGGCACGCGCCATCGTGGTGGCTTCCTCGACGGTGTTGGCGAGGGGCTTCTCGCACAGGACGTGCTTGCCGGCCGCGAGGGCGGCGAGGGCGATCTCGGCGTGGCTGTCGCCGGGGGTGCAGATGTCGACGAGGTCGATGTCGTCGCGTTCGACGAGGGCGCGCCAGTCGGTCTCGGTGGACGCCCAGCCGTGACGGTCGGCCGCCGCCCGCACGGCGGTGGCGTCCCGGCCGCAGATCACGGCCTGCACGGGGTTCAGCGGCAGGTCGAAGACACGGCCCGCGGTGCGCCAGCCCTGGGAGTGGGCCGCGCCCATGAAGGCGTAGCCCACCATCCCGACGCGCAGGGGTGGTTTGCCTGCCTCGGTCCCATCTGACTGCTGCTGCGGCTGTCCCATACGGGTGTCCTCCTCGTCCTGGTCGGGGTGGCGCACGTGGGGGGTGCGGGCGGAACCGGTCACCGGAAGCCGGTGGGCATGTACTGGTCGACGTTGGTCTTGTCGACGACGGCCGAGTAGAGGGTGATCGACGCGGGGATCTCGAACTCGGCCATGCCGCGGATGCCCTTGCCCTGGCCGAGGGCGCGGGCGAGGTCGATCGCGGAGGCGGCCATGGTCGGCGGGTAGAGGACGGTCGCCTTCAGCACGCCGTTGTCCTGCTTGATGGCCTGGAAGGCGGACAGGGCGCCCGCGCCGCCGACCATCAGGAAGTCGTCGCGTCCGGCCTGCTCGATGGCGCGCAGCGCGCCCACGCCCTGGTCGTCGTCGTGGTTCCACAGGGCGTCGAACTTCGACTGGGCCTGGAGCAGCTGGGCCATCTTGGCCTGCCCGGACTCGACGGTGAACTCGGCGGCCTGGCGGGCGACCTTCTTGATGTCGGGGTAGTTCTTGAGGGCGTCGTCGAAGCCCTGGGTGCGCTGCTTGGTCAGCTCCAGGTTGTCCAGGCCGGCCAGTTCGATGACGCGGGCGTTCGCCTTCCCCTTGAGCTTCTCGCCGATGTAGTGGCCGGCGTTGAGGCCCATGCCGTAGTTGTCGCCGCCGATCCAGCAGCGGTAGGCCTGCGGGGTGTTGAAGATGCGGTCGAGGTTGACGACCGGGATACCCGCGCGCATCGCCTTCAGCCCGACCTGGGTGAGGGCCTTGCCGTCGGCGGGGAGCACGACCAGGACGTCGACCTTCTTGTTGATGAGGGTCTCGATCTGGCCGATCTGCTGGGCGGTGTCGTTGGAGCCCTCGGTGATCTCCAGGGTGACGTCGGAGTACTTCTCGGCCTGCTTCTTGGCGTTGTCGTTGATGGCGTTCAGCCAGCCGTGGTCGGCCTGCGGTCCGGCGAAGCCGATGGTGACCTGCTTACCGGGCTTGTCGTCGGCGGCCGGCTGGTTGTTGCCCGCCGGCTCGTCCTTCGATTCGGACGGCTCGTTGCTGGTGCACCCCGTGAGGAGGGCACCGGCGGAGACGGCTGCGGCTCCGAAGAGCAGTCCTCTGCGGCTCGTGATCTCGGTCATGGCGGTGAACCCTTTCCTCAGGTCGTGCTCGGCGTACGGCGCTGGACCAGCACGGCGGCGACGATGATCGCGCCCTTGGCGATCTGCTGGACGTCGCTCTGCAGGTTGTTCAGGGCGAAGATGTTGGTGATCGTGAAGAAGATCAGGACGCCGAGCACGGAGCCGGTGATGGTGCCCCGGCCGCCGGTGAGCAGGGTGCCGCCGATGATCGCGGCGGCGATGGCGTCGAGCTCGTAGAGGTTGCCGTTGGTGTTCTGGCCCGAGCCGGACAGGACGATCAGCAGGAAGGCGGCGATGCCGCAGCACAGCCCGGACAGCAGGTAGAGGTAGAGCCGCTGGCGGCGGACGTCGATGCCGGCGAGCCGGGCGGCCTCCGGGTTGCCGCCGACGGCGACCGTGCGGCGGCCGAAGGTGGTGCGGTTGAGCACCAGCCAGCCGATGACCGTCACGACGGCGAAGACCAGGACCAGGGGCGGGATGCCGAGGACGTAGGCGTCGCGTTCGCCCAGGTCGAGGACGGAGGGCACGGTGACGATCTGCGTCTTGCCGTCGGTGATCTGCAGGGCGAGGCCGCGGGCGGAGGCCAGCATGGCGAGGGTGGCGATGAACGGCACCATCGCGCCGTAGGCGATGAGCACCCCGTTGACCAGGCCGCAGCCGACTCCGACGACGATCGCCGTGAAGAGGATGCCGGCGAAACCGTACTCCTGGGTGGCGACCGTGGTCGCCCACACCGAGGCGAGGGCGACGATCGCACCGACCGACAGGTCGATGCCGCCGGAGATGATGACGAAGGTCATGCCGACGGTGACGACGCCGACCACGGAGGCCTGGGTGAGGACCAGTTGCAGGTTGCGGGTGTCGAGGAACGCGTCGGGCTTGGTGATGCCGCCGACGAGGATCAGCGCGGCGAGCACGCCGAGCAGGGAGAGGGTGCGGACGTCGGCACGGGCCAGCAGGCCGCGCCAGACCGGGGGCTGCGCCTCGGGCACCTTGGCGGTGCTGTCCCGCGGCGGGGAGACGGGCTGCGTCATGACGCCGGGCTTCCTTCCATGACCAGGTCGAGTACGCGGTGTTCGTCGAGTTCGCGCGCGGGTGCCGTGTGGACGACACGGCCCTCGCGCAGCACCAGGACGCGGTCGGCGAGGCCGAGCACCTCGGGCACCTCGCTGGAGACCAGCAGCACGGCGAGACCCTCGTCGGCCAGCCGGCGGATGACCGCGTAGAGCTCGGCGCGGGCGCCGACGTCGACGCCGCGGGTGGGTTCGTCGAGCAGCAGCACCTTGCACCCGCGCAGCAGCCAGCGGGCGAGGACGGCCTTCTGCTGGTTGCCGCCGGACAGGGTGCGCACGGGCACCGACGGGTTGTCGGGCCGGAGCGACAGTTCGCGGGTCGCGGCCCGGGCGGCACCGAGTTCGGCGCCCCGGTCGATCCAGCCGCCGCGCGAGAAGCGGGACATGGAGGAGACCGACACGTTACGGGTGACGGACTCCAGCATCAGCAGGGCCTGCGCCTTGCGTTCCTCGGGGGCGAGCCCGAGTCCGGCCCGGACGGCGACCCGGACGCTGCCCGGCTTCAAGGGCCGCCCGCCGACGAGCACCTGACCGGACGTCGGCTTCCTGGCCCCGTAGACGGTTTCCAGGATCTCGGAGCGGCCCGAGCCGACGAGTCCGGCGAGGCCGACGATCTCGCCCGGCCGTACCTCCAGGTCGAGCGGCTCGAACTCCCCGGCGCGGGACAGGCCCCGGACGGTGAGCACCGGTTCGCCGGGCGGCGGGGAGACGGGCCGGTCGGGAAAGACGTACTCGACGTTGCGGCCCGTCATCAGCGCGACGACCTCGCGGGTCGGTGTCGTCTTCGCCGGCAGTCCGTTCGCCACGGCCCGCCCGTCCTTGAGCACGGTCACCCGGTCGCCGATGCGCCGGATCTCCTCCAGGCGGTGCGAGATGTAGACGACGGCGACACCGGCCGCGGTGAGGTCACCGACGATGCGGAAGAGGTTGTCGACCTCGTCCGGGTCGAGGGCGGCGGACGGTTCGTCCATCACGATGAGCCGCACGTCGTGGGAGAGCGCGCGGGCCATGGACACGATCTGCTGCTGCGCCGCCGACAACTCCCCCACCAGCCGGGCCGGGTCGATCTCCGGATGCCCAAGCCGCTTGAGCAGAGCGGCCGTCGATTCCTTCGCGGCCTTTCCCCGGACAATGAAACCGGCGGCGGTCGGCTCATGTCCCAGGTGGACGTTCTCGGCGACCGACAGGTGCTCCACCAGGTCCAGTTCCTGGTAGATGGTGGCGATGCCGAGGCGCATGGCGGCGATCGGCGAGCGGAGGGCGACCTCCTCGCCACGCCAGCGGATGGTGCCGGTGTCGGGCTGGTGGGCACCGGCCAGGACCTTGATGAGGGTCGACTTCCCGGCGCCGTTCTGGCCGAGCAGGCAGTGCACCTCACCGGCCTGGACGCCGAGGTCGACGCCGTCGAGGGCGCGGACTCCGGGGAACGACTTGGTGATGCCGGACATGCTGAGCAGCGGTGGTTCTGGTGCCATGCGGATTCCCCTTGGCGGGCGTGCGGGCCGGTTGCAGGGCGCTTGTCGGGCAGGCGTGTTCGAGGCAGGGCAGAGCAGGGAGCTGTGCGGTGAGCCGTGCTGATGAGCCGTGCTGTCGAAAAGGGTTACGCGGGTGAGAAGAGGTGGTCGCTGATGAGCCGGGCCGCGCCGATGACTCCGGCGGCGGCGCCCAACTCGCCCAGGACGATGGGCAGATTGCCGGTCGCGAGCGGCAGCGACTGGCGGTAGACCTGGGTGCGGATCGCGGCGAGCAGGGTGTGGCCGAGGCCGGTCACCCCGCCGCCGATCACCACCAGGCCCGGGTTGAAGAAGCTGACCAGGCCGGCGATGACCTGGCCGGTGCGGTTGCCGCCCTCGCGGATCAGATCGAGTGCGGTGGCGTCGCCGGCGGCGGCCGCGGCGGCGACGTCGACGGCGGTGAGGCCGCCGTTGGTCTCCAACCGCGAGGCCAGTTCGGCGGAGAGCCCCTGCTGGGCGGCCTCCGTGGCGTCGCGGGCGAGGGCCGCCCCACTGAAGTGGGCCTCCAGGCAGCCCCGGTTGCCGCAGGCGCAGGGGCGGCCGTCGGGCACGGCCTGGATGTGCCCGATGTCGCCGGCACTGCCCGTCGTACCGCGGTAGACGTCACCGCCGACGACGATGCCGCAGCCGATGCCCGTGCCGATCTTGACGCAGAGGAAGTCGGCGACGGTACGGGCGACGCCCGCGTGCTGCTCCCCCATCGCCATGAGGTTCACGTCGTTGTCGACCATGACCGGACAGCCGAGTTCCTGACTGAGCGCCTCCCGCACGGGGAAGCCGTCCCAGCCCGGCATGATCGGCGGGGCCACCGGGATGCCCTCGGGGAAACGGACCGGGCCCGGGACACCGATGCCGGCGCCGTCGACCCCCTCTGCGAGCCCCGAGGCCTTCAACTTGGCGGCCATGGCGAGGACTTGCTCGAAGACCGCGACCGGGCCCTCGCGCACGTCCATGGGGTGGTTGATGTGCCCGAGCGTCTCCAGCTCGGCGTTGGTGACGGCGACGTCGACCGAGGTCGCGCCGATGTCGACGCCGAGGAAGCGCAGCCCGGGGTTGAGCCGGATGTTGTGGGAGCGGCGGCCGCCGCGCGAGGCGGCGAGTCCGTCGGCCACGACCAGCCCCGTCTCCAGCAGCCGGTCCACCTCCACGGCGAGCTTGGACCGCGAGAGGTCGACCTGGTCGCCCAGCTGGGCACGGGAGTTGGGGCCGCCGTCGCGCAACAGCTTGAGCAGTCGGGCCTGATGGGCGTTTCCGGGTCGTGCGGTCATACGTCTCACGAGCCCCTCCCCGCCTCAATCGGCCTGTGCGCGCCGGTTTTCCGCCCCATCGATGGCTTGCTTTCGAAGGGAACGTAGCAGCGGCTGCCGAAGGTGGGAAGAAGTCGCGCAGGAATTGCCCTCCACTTTTTCCACTCAGAGGACAAAGGCGCGTGTCGCCTGCCTTACCTCGCAGGTAATCGACCGTCAGAGCGGCCCGGGTCAGGCTGGCATCAGTCCTGGTCGCCCCCTCGGGAGGTCCCGCATGACCGACACCCCTGCCCCGGAAGCACTGCTGAGGGCGGTGCCCTTCGCCGACGAGCTGGGCATCGTTCTGGAGGAGGCCGCCCCCGCCCGGGTGAGGGCCGCGCTCGCCTGGGCTCCGGAGTTGTGCACGGTGGGCTGCGCCCTGCACGGCGGTGCCCTGATGACGCTCGCCGACACGGCCGGCGCTGTCTGCGCGTTCCTCAACCTGCCGCCGGGCGCGAGCACCTCGACGATCGAGTCGAAGACGAACTTCTTCCGCGCCGTACGGTCGGGCACCGTCCACGCCGAGGCACGACCCGTGCACGTGGGACGCTCCTGCATCGCCGTGTGGACGGAGCTGCACGACGAGGACGGCGCCCTGGTGGGCCAGACGACGCAGACCCAGGCGGTGCTGACCGCCGGCTGAGGACTACGAACGCGCCCGCGCGTGGTACGAGCGCCTCGTGTGTTCCGTGTGTTCGCGCATCAGGTGGGTGGCCCGCTGTTCGTCGCGGTCGGTGATCGCCGCGATGAGCGCGCGGTGTTCGATCCAGGACTGGTGGCCCCGTTGGCGGGCGACCGGCGTGTAGTACCAGCGGACGCGGCGGTCGACCTGGGCGGCCAGTTCGGCGAGGACGGCGTTGCCGGCGAGCTCCATGATCTTCGCGTGGAAACGGGCGTTCATGGCGACGGCCCCGTCCACGTCGTCGGCCTCGACGGCTTTCTCGCCCTCCGCGCACAGGGCTTCCAGGGCGGCGATGCCGGCACTGTCCGCGCCCGCCGCGGCGAGCCGGGCCGCCTCGGCCTCCAGGAGCGTGCGGACCGTGAGGAGCTGGTCGGCCTCCTCCTCCGTCGGCTCGTGCACGAACGCGCCCTGGGCGGGCCGCAGATCGACCCACCCCTCGGTGTTGAGCCGCTGCAACGCCTCGCGCACCGGTTGCCGGGAGACCCCCAGATGCCCCGCGAGTTCGCTCTCCACGAGGTGCTGGCCGGGCTGGAGGGCACGGGTGGTGATGAGTTCGAGCAGTGCCTCGTACACGCGGTCGCGCAGCGGTCCCGGGCGTTCCAGCTTGGGTACCGCCCCTTGGGGCAGGCCTGTCGACAGCATCGCGGTCCCCCTCCTCGGCAGGGCCGTGCACAGCGCGGCGGAAGCCGGTGTCGCCGTAGCGTCAGTATCGATTGTCTTTCGTCTACAGTCTACGGCGCACAGGAGCCAGGACTTCGGGGAGTTGACCGCGTCACACCGCGACGGGGCTCACGGGCAGCGGACGACCTGCCCCGCGTACGACAGGTTCCCGCCGAAGCCGAACAGCAGGACCGGGTCGCCCGTGGCGACCGCACCCCGCTCGACCAGCTTCGACAGAGCGAGCGGGATGCTCGCGGCCGACGTGTTACCGGACTCCGTGACATCACGGGCGACGACCGCGTTCACGGCGCCGATCTTCTCCGCGAGGGGTTCGATGATGCGCAGGTTGGCTTGATGCAGTACGACCGCCGCGAGGTCCGCCGGCTCCAGCCCGGCCCGCTCGCACGCCCGCCGCGCGATGGGCGGGAGCTGGGTCGTCGCCCAGCGGTAGACGCTCTGCCCCTCCTGTGCGAAACGCGGCGGCGTCCCCTCGATCCGCACCGCGTTCCCCATCTCGGGCACCGAACCCCACAGCACCGGCCCGATGGCGGACTCGCCGGCGGCCTCCACGACCGCGGCCCCGGCCCCGTCGCCGACGAGCACGCACGTCGTGCGGTCGCTCCAGTCGGTCACGTCGGACATCTTGTCGGCCCCGATGACCAGGGCCCGGCTCGCGCCCCCGGCGCGGACGGCGTGGTCGGCGGTGGCCAGGGCGTGGGTGAAACCGGCGCACACCACGTTGAGGTCCATCGTGGCGGCCTGCGGAATGCCGAGGCGGGACGCCACCCGGGCGGCCGTGTTGGGCGAGCGGTCGACGGCGGTGGAGGTGGCGACCAGCACCAGGTCGATGTCGGCGGGTGCCAGCCCGGCCGCCGCGAGGGCCTTGGCGGCGGCGTGGGCGGCCAGCTCGTCGACGGGTTCGTCGGGGCCGGCGATGTGGCGCGTGCTGATGCCCACCCGGCTCCTGATCCACTCGTCACTGGTGTCGACCATGCCCGCCAGGGCCTCGTTGGTGAGCACCTTGGCGGGCTGGTAGTGGCCGACTGCGGCGATGCGCGAGCCGTTCATGTGGGCGGTCCCCCTCGTTGGAACTTGGGTAGCGGGATCCACCAGTCTGATCAGTGACTCGCGGGTACGACGGCAGGCAAGGTGACAGGAAACAGGTGCCCGCGTTGTCAGCTTCGGTCAGGACCTCGGACGACCGAGCACCTGACGCCTGGCCTGGCGCCTAGCCGGTGAACAGCTGCGTCGCCTTGCGGACCAGCTCGTACAGCCCGTAGGCGAGCGGTACGCCCACCCACACCCAGGCGAAGGCGATCAGCCACCGCCGGTCCGGGCTAGGCGGACTCTGGCTGCTGTCGCTGGACATGCGCGGCCTCCTTCGGTGTCGGGGTGTGATGACGCGGGTGGACGGGCCGGACGAGTTCGTTGGCGACGAAGCCGACGACGAGCAGCCCGATCATGATGACGAACGACAGCCCGTACAGGGACGCGCCGTGCCGGCCCGCCTCCTCCTGCCGGTCGGCGATCCAGTTCACGATGAGCGGCCCGAGCACACCCGCCGTGGACCAGGCGGTGAGCAGCCGTCCGTGGATGGCGCCGACCTGGTACGTGCCGAACAGGTCCTTCAGATAAGCCGGAACAGTCGCGAATCCGCCGCCGTAGAACGACAGGATCACCAGAGCGCACAGGACGAACAGCGGCTTGGAGGAGTCGCCGAACAGGGCGATGAGCGCGTACATCAGCGCGCCGACGCCCAGGTAGACGCGGTAGATGTTCTTGCGGCCGATCAGGTCGGACGTCGACGACCAGCCGATGCGGCCCGCCATGTTCGCCGCCGACAGCAGCGCGACGAAGCCGGCGGCGGCCGTCACCGACACCGGTGTGGAGGTGTCCGCGAAGAAGTCCGTGATCATCGGCGCGGCCTTCTCCAGGATGCCGATGCCTGCGGTGACGTTCATGCAGAGCACGATCCACAGGCACCAGAACTGCGGGGTGCGGATGGCCTGGTTCGCGGAGACCTGCGGGCCGGTGAGGACGCTCGGCCCGCTGTCCACCGGCTTCTCCGTGCGCGGCACCCGCACCAGCAGCACACCGAGCAGCATGAAGACCGCGTACGTGAGCCCGTGCACCAGGAAGGCCAGCGCGATGCCGGAGCTGTCGGCGCCGAACGACTCCAGCATCTGCGCGGACCAGGGCGAGGCGATGAGCGCGCCGCCGCCGAAGCCCATGATGGCGATGCCGGTGGCCATGCCGGGCCGGTCCGGGAACCACTTGATCAGAGTGGAGACCGGTGAGATGTAGCCGATGCCTAGGCCGATGCCGCCCACGAAACCGTAGCCGAGGACGATCAGCCAGTACTGCTCCACGGCCGCGCCCAGCGCGGAGAGCAGGAAGCCGGACGAGAAGCAGACCAGGGCGACGGTCATCGCCCAGCGCGGGCCGTTGCGCTCCACGAGCGTGCCGCCGAACGCGGCGGACAGACCCAGCATGACGATGCCCAACTGGAAGGGCAGCGCGCTCTGCGTGCCGCTGAGGCCGAGCGCGGACTCCAGGGGCGGCTTGAACACGCTCCAGGCGTAGGCCTGGCCGATGGAGAGATGTACGGAGAGAGCGGCGGGCGGGACGAGCCAGCGGCTCCAGCCCTGCGGTGCTACTGGGGGACTCATGATCCCGAACGGTAGGGAGCTGCGGGCAAGTTGGAAAGGGACGCCACACGGAAAGCGTCGACCGTATACAGGACCTACTGGGGCCGTTCACCCTCTGACACCTACGCGCCCTCGCCGCAGCCGTCGGTGACTGCCGCCGAGGAGGGGAGCGCCTCGATGCCCAGGTCGCCGCGCATGACGTGGAGCAGTCCTTCCAGCCTGTCCCAGTTGCCGTCGAGGAGCCCGCCCACCTCCTCCAAGGTGAGGCGCGCCGTGCCGTAGAGGGCGCGCCGCTTCAGGTGCCCGTATGTCCTGTTCAGACTCCGGTCAATAGGGCGCGCGTGATCCAGAACCGAGAGCGGCACCGTCAGCTGAGCCTCGGCGTAGCAGGCCCGGTAGTCCCGCCGGACCGCCTCCAGGTCGGCCACGGAGTCTTCGACACCGGCCCCGGCACGCAGGGCGTGCAGCAGGGAATCCTGAGCACTGAGATACTGACGCGCTGCGGTGTTCAACGCGATGTAACAGCTGCTCTTACGCTGCAGAGTCTCGTGCCGCTGGTTCTCGGCCTGCTCAGCCAGGTGCCGACGCTCATCATGGGCACGTTCCGCAGCCTGCTGCTCGGCCATGGTCTGCAGCTCCCACCGTTTCATACGATCCGCCCGGCTCTGGGTGACCATCGTCACCGAGAGCGTGCCCACAACGCCGACCACCGCGCTGACCAGCGCAATCCAGGTCCCCACAGATCCTCCTCCCGACGCCGGCCACGACGCCTCGAAAGGCACGCCGGCTCAGCCGTCGAACACGACACCGGGCACGTAGGGACGGTTCTCCATCAGCAGGCCGAGGAGTCCGCGCGCCTGGGCCCATTCCGGGCCGGTGTTACTCAGCACGGAGTTCACGACGTCGTCCAGGTCACGCAGGGCGGCTGCCGCCGTCTCGCTGTGGCGGCCCTCCAGCGCAAATCCCAGGAAGACCTCCCACTCCTTGGGACTCGCACCGTCCACCACCGTCTGAACCACCTCGCCCTGCAGCAGAATCCCGGCCCGGGCCACCTTTGTCAGCAGGCGCCATCTGTCCGACCGGCCTTGGGCGCAGTGCCAGGCCTCACGGAAGGAGTCCACCAGGCGCAGGACGGGTTGATGGTTGTTCCGCGCGGCCAGCACGAAGAACGACTCCACGGCCAGGTCCGGGTCATTGGAGTTGGACGCCCGGTAGATGGAGGCGATGTCGACGCCGTCGGTGCTGCGCCCCGTGCCCAGTTCCGCGCGAAGCCGCAGGAGACTCTGCCGCATGTATCGGCGCGAGCTCGCGTAGTACTGGGTGACCAGGTCGGTCAGTCCGGGGTAGTCGAACCCGCAGATGAACCGGACCGCTTCGTTGACACGGAAGATGGAGATGGTGGGCACCCGCTCCGCCGCGTCCATGACCACGTCGAGGCCCTCCGTGCCGCCCGTCTCGGCCATCAACAGGACTGCGTGGTAGGCGACGAGGTACTCGGTGAACCGCGAATGGCGCAGGGCGAAAGACTCCCCGTCTTCGCCTTCCTGCCGGACGATGATCTGTTCGGACAGGAGGGCAAACAGAGCATCCTCCTCCATGCCGCGCAGCACCGGGGCGGCATAGGCGATGATCTTGAGGATGTCGTACCGGCTCACCTGCTGCGTGCCGGCCTCGAGCATGGCGACGGCGATCCGCGTGCACAGCCTCATGAGGACCTTGGCGCCGAGTCCCGGAATACCCCGGCGGCTGATGTCCTCGCGCTTGCGCTCGAAATAGCGGCCGAGCACATTCTCCGTCAGCACCTCATGCAACTTCAGGGTTCCCTGATGAGCGTGGGCCTCGGAGAAGACCTGCAGGTTGAACGGGGTGGAGAGAATGTCCAATGCTTCCCGGCGGGGGTGCCCGAGCAGGGAGTAACCGTAGCAACGGGCGTACTTGGCGAGGGCCTCACGGACCTGGCCGTCAGAGAAGCGGGAGATCACCTTCTTGTGTTGGATGAAATCGCGCCCTTCGAAGGCGGTGAGCCACCGATCCCAATAGTCGTCGCGCACCGTGAACAGCATGAGGATCGGGAAGCCCAGGTAACCTGCCTTTTTCGCGGAGGCGTTGAGTTCAGGGAGCTGCCGCAGCAGAGCCCCTACCTCCCGAATCTTTCGGCTGTCACCCTGTGCCTCGTCCAGTGAATCGACGACGTACAGCAGCGGACGGTCTGCCGCGACCAGTGCCTGGAAGACCTCGGGCGAGGGGTAGTCGCCGCATGTGCTGCCCAACCAGCCGAGATCATCGACATTCGGCTGCACGGCGGCCTTGACGATGCCGAAGTGTGCCGGGCCGGACGCGGCAAGCTGCACCGACAGGGTTGTCTTGCCCGCACCAGACAGGTCCCGCACGACCATGATCTGCCGCGGCATGGAGCGCTTCACCTCGATCTGGTGGCCCTCGTCTCCGCTTCCGGTGCGGATCCAGCGGGGACGCATCGTCCGGTGAAGTTTGGACGGTTTCAGTGCGCGCACGGCCATCTCGACGTGCTGGTCGAGATTGCGTTGCACGTACAGCTCCGCGTGATGGGGCAGTTGGTGCCGGCGCAGGAAGACGGCGGACTCGCGTTGGCATGCGCCGCCGACAAGGTGTTCCGCTCTGCGTCGTTGGTCGATCCACTGACTCGTCGCCTTGACGCTGAGGGGAACGGGAGTGGAATGGGACTTCGCCCGCTGAACGGCGTATTCCAGGAAGTCGTCGATGCCTATGGGGTGGCGAGCCAGGTCGCGCCAGGTGCGGCGGTCGAGCAGCAACGTGTGCATGCTCTTACGGTTCAGCTCTGCTGCCTCGGCGACCAGGTCGGGGGCCACATCACCGAGGGTGACGAAGACCCCGAGCTCACCGCGATATTCAGTCTGGAGCTCCTCACGGAAACGCACCCAGTCCGGCGAGATCGCGCCGATGCGGCCCGGCGACGGGGAGCAGGCCACCCACCAGTTCCGCCCGTGCCAGCGGTAGTTGCGCGCGAACGGGACCAGGTCGGGGGCGTCGCCGACGGCGGGCGGCCGGTGATCCCATGGCACCAGTTCGCGGATCTGCTGGTCCAGCAGATGGCGCCGCAGTTCCTCGTGGTGCGTCTGGGCCAGCCGTTCGAACGCCGCGTACGGGTTGTGGCTCATGAGGGTTTGCCTAACGGTGCGTGGCGGCCGGACAACGACCGGAAGGCGGCATCGAGTGCCAGCCACTCCTCTTGCGGAGCGGCCTCCAGGAGCAGCGGCTGGATCAGCGCATCGGCATCGCTGTAAGGACCGATTCGCTCCACCGTCACCAACAGCAGGGCCAGACCCTGGATGGTCTCGGAGGGGGCGGCCCCCCGGTCGGAGGCTGCGGGCAGAGAGTGCACGATGACTTCTCTGAGCGTGGTGAGCACCATGTCCAGTCGGTGTTCCGGCACCTGCAGGATGCGGTCCAGTTCATCCACCGTGCGCACGTCCAGGGCGTGCAGGATGCCCAGCAGCGGGAGCGTCTCGCTGTCTTCTTCGTCCCGTACGAGCCACCCGGTACGCCGGGCGGCCTCGGCCAATGAACGGACGGCTGGACTTTCGTGAAAGTAAGCGGCGAGTGCGGCTGAGTCGAGAGGCAGGTCGAGGCGCCCGGCCCTGACCTGTACTTGGTATTCGCGGTCGAGGCTTATTCGTGCCTTGTGGAGCTCTTCGAACTGTTCATCGGCCAGCTCGCACAACGCGCTCAGCCTGGCAAGTCGACGCCGCAGGACCGCCGGGACCTCGATCTCGCTCTTGTACGCGAGCTTGTGGCTCATGTCAGCCCAGGCATGCTGCAGCACCGTACGAACCTGGATTTCGGCCGTCACGTTCTTGAAGGGGGCCCACTCCGGCAGGCCGGCCCGGGCCTCGGTGATCCGCACGACCAAGTGGCGCGAGGCGTAGCCGAACAGTTCGGGCGTATCGGGGGCGTGGCTCGGGGAGCGGACAGGATCAACGTCGAAGGATTTCGCCACGAGGGCAGCGATCCGGTCGACGTCCCTCATGTGGTAAGTGATGACGCGCATGCCGACCAGGTCGGTGATCTCGTGCAGCGGGTCCGCATAGGACTTACGCTGAATCTTTTCCACGAAACTATCGGTCTGCTTGGTGCGCGAACTCACTGAGACAAAATCGACGGCGTGGTGGCGAAGAAGGTCCTGGAGCAGTGCTCGGAGCCGCTCCTCTGCCGTGAGCAACAGCGGCCGTTGCCGCTCGAACTCACCGGCCCAGTAGCGTGCATCGGCCTCGTCTATCACAAGGTCGCCTCTCCTGGCCCTGGCACATGGTCTGCCTGGTGCGCAGCCATGGGCATACTCGCCGGCCCGGTGGCACCCTTTCAATGCTACACCGCTGCACCGCCAACTCCCCAGAAAACGCAGGCCAATCGACCTATGGGGCGAGGTTGACAGGCGGTGATCAGAAGGCCTCGGACCCACTCGGCGGTCCCGAACGCGAACGACGGACGGACGGCTGCCACCTGACGGCAGCCACTGACGGCAGTCACCTCCGCGGTATCCCTCAAACCGAACGGAGTGTTCCCGTGAAAGTCGCAGTTCTCGGCGCCGGTGCCATCGGCGCCTACGTCGGCGCCGCGCTCCACCGCGGGTGCCGATGTGCATCTCATCGCCCGTGGGCCGCATCTGGCGGCCATGAGGCAGCACGGAGTCCGGGTGCTCAGCCCGCGCGGCGACTTCACCGCGCGCCCCCACACGACCGGCGACCCGGCCGAGGTCGGCCCGGTCGATTACGTCTTTCTCGGCCTGAAGGCCAACGCGTACGCGGCGTGCGGGCCGCTGATCGCGCCGTTGCTGAGCGACACCACGGCGATCGTGGCCGCCCAGAACGGCATCCCCTGGTGGTACTTCCACCGGCACGGCGGCCCGTACGGCGGCCACCGCGTCGAGCCGTGGATCCGGACGGAGCGGTCAGTGCGGAGCTCGCGCCCGAACGGGCCATCGGGTGTGTCGTCTACGCGGCGACCGAGCTCGAAGGGCCGGGCGTCGTACGGCACTTGGAAGGCACCCGGTTCTCGATCGGCGAACCCGACCGCAGCGTGTCCACACGGTGCGTAGCCCTCAGCGAGGCCATGCAGGCGGGCGGCCTGAAGTGCCCGGTCGAGCCGGACCTGCGCAACGACATCTGGCTCAAGCTGCTCGGCAACATCTCCTTCGACCCGATCAGCGCGCTGGCCCGCGCCACCATGCGGCAGATGTGCCCGCACGGCGGCACCCGCAGGGTCATCGAGATCATGATGACCGAGACGCTCGCGGTCGCGGGCGCCCTCGGCTGCGAGGTCGGCGTCTCCATCGAGCGCCGGCTCGCGGGCGCCGAGCGGGTCGGCGACCACCGGACCTCCACGCTCCAGGACCTGGAGCGCGGCAAACCGCTCGAACTCGACGTACTCCTCGCGGCGGTCGTCGAGTTGGCGGACATCACCGGCGTGGAGGTGCCCACCCGACCCTGTGCGAGGGCGACACCCTGCGGCCGAAGAACGCCTGCCGGGTCTGCGTCGTCGAGGTCGAGGCCCGCACTCTCGTCCCGGCCTGCTCCCGCAAGGCCGAGCCGGGCATGGAGGTGCGCACCGACACCGAGCGGGCCCGGCACAGCCGGAAGGTCGTCCTCGAACTGCTCGCGTCGTCCGTCGACCTGTCGACCACACCCCGGGTCGCCGAGTGGCTCAAGGAGTACGAGGCGAAGCCGGACCGCTTCGGCCCGGACGCGGCCCGCCTCAACGAGGAACCGAGGGTCGACAACGACCTGTACGTACGCGACTACGACAAGTGCATCCTCTGCTACAAGTGCGTGGACGCCTGCGGCGACCAGTGGCAGAACACCTTCGCGATCTCGGTCGCCGGGCGCGGTTTCGACGCCCGGATCGCCGTGGAGCACGACGCCCCGCTGACCGAGTCGGCGTGCGTGTACTGCGGGAACTGCATCGAGGTGTGCCCGACGGGCGCGCTGTCCTGCAAGTCCGAGTTCGACATGCGCGCGGCGGGTACGTGGGACGAGTCGCGGCAGACGGAGACGACCACGGCGTGCGCGTACTGCGGAGTGGGCTGCAACCTGACGCTGCACGTGCAGGACAATGAGATCGTGAAGGTCACCTCGCCGCACGACAACCCGGTGACCCACGGCAACCTCTGCATCAAGGGCCGCTTCGGCTACCAGCACGTACAGAACCGGGGCTGATCAGGACATGGGACGAGTCACGGAACGACGCAAGGTGCTCCGCATCCGGGACGGGGCGGTCTCCAGCCGTCCGGACACGCTCGTCGCCGAGGAGCCCCTGGAGATCCGGCTGAACGGCAAGCCGCTGGCGATCACCATGCGCACGCCGGGCGACGACTTCGCGCTGGCGGCGGGCTTCCTGGTGAGCGAGGGGGTGCTGGGCGGGCAGCGGGACCTCCGGAACATCGTCTACTGCGCCGGGGCGACGGCCGACGGCTCGAACACGTACAACGTGGTCGACGTGCAGACGGCCCCGGGCGTCGTGATCCCCGACATCACGCTGGAACGGAACGTCTACACGACCTCCTCCTGCGGGCTGTGCGGCAAGGCGTCGCTGGACGCGGTGCGCACGACGGCCCGCTGGCCCATCGCCGACACGCCCCCGGTCCGGGTCACTCCCGAGCTGCTCGCGAGCCTGCCCGACCGGCTGCGCGCCGCCCAGCGGGTCTTCGACCGGACCGGCGGCCTGCATGCGGCGGCCCTCTTCTCGGAGGACGGCGCGCTGCTGGACGTCCGGGAGGACGTGGGCCGGCACAACGCGGTCGACAAGCTGGTCGGCCGCGCCCTTCAGAGCGGGGACCTGCCACTGTCGCGGACGATCCTGCTCGGCTCGGGCCGGGCCTCCTTCGAGCTGGCGCAGAAGGCCGTGATGGCCGGCATCCCGGTCCTGGCGGCGGTGTCGGCGCCGTCCTCGCTGGCGGTGGACCTGGCCGCCGAGACGGGCCTGACGCTGGTGGGCTTCCTGCGGGGCAGTTCCATGAACGTGTACGCGGGTGAGGACCGTATCGCCCTGCGGGCCGCGACCGCCCAGGGCTGAGCAGGTTCCCCCGCGACACGGCGGCGGGGCCCCGACCGGCGGGGAGCGCCCCCTGCGCCGCAGGAGCCCCGTCTCGGCCTGACCGGGGCTGGAGGGCCTCTCAGTCCGCCGTGCCGGATATCCGGAGCAGCATGCCCGTGAACTGCTCGCGTTCGGTCTCCGACAGCGGGGCGAGCAGCTCGTCGTTGGCCGCGCGGGCCGCCTTCTCGCAGCGCGTCAGCAGCCGGGCTCCCCGGGGGGTGAGGGACACCGCGTTCTTGCGCCGGTCCTTCGGGTCCGGCTCGCGTACCACCAGGCCCGCCGCCTGGAGGTCGTTCAGGATGCCGACCAGGTCCTTGGGGTCCAGCCGGACCCCGCGGCCGAGGTCGGCCTGGGCGACGGGGCCGAGGTCCCGGACGGCGGACAGCACCACGTGGTGCCACATCCGCATGTCCTGCTCGGCCAGCGCCTCGGCCACCAGGGCCCGGCCGCGGGCGGCGGCACGGCCGAGCAGCCAGCTGGGCAGGGAGCGGATCGCGGGGAGGGGGGCTTCCGGCATGGCCGCAGCCTAACCAAGAAATCGTTGGTTCTCCCTACGACAGTCCTATACCGTTGGGCACCCCAACGAATTTGTCGGATCTACCGACGTTACCCGGAGGTGCGATGCGCCGCGTCCGCTACGGATCCCGAGGCGGCCCCCTGTTCATGGAGGAGGCACCGGTCCCCGAGCCCGGCCCCGGAGAACTGCTCGTACGCGCGGAGGCGATCGGCGTCACGCTCCCGGTCGTACGCAAGGTCAGCGAGGCGGCGGAGCCGGTCCCGCTCGGCGGCGAGATCGCCGGGGAGGTCACGGCCGTCGGCCAGGGCGTCACCCGCTTCGGCACCGGCGACCGCGTGACAGGGCTCTGCTTCGGCCACGGCTACGCCGACTTCGCGCTCCTGCGCGAGGCCGTGGCCTCCCCGGTCCCGGAGGACGCCGACGCCGTCACGGCGGTCGCCCTGGTACGCAGCGGCCTGGTGGCCCTCGGCGCCCTGGAGGCCGCACGGCCCGAGCCGGGCGAGGCGGCCCTGGTCACGGCCGCGGCGAGCGGTGTCGGTCATCTGGCCGTGCAGCTGGCCAGGGCGCGGGGCGCCGGACGGGTCGTGGGGGCCGTATCCGCCCCGGCCAAGGCCGGCTTCGTCCGCGGTCTCGGCGCAGACCACGTCGTCACCTACGGCGACGACACCTGGGGCACCCCGGTCGACTACGCCCTGGACGCGGTCGGCGGCGAGCTGCTCACCCCGGCCCTCGCCGCACTCGCCCCGGAGGGACGGCTGGTGGCGTACAGCTCGGGCGGCGGCACCGTCCAGGCGTACGACCTGCTCGTGGGCGCCAAGTCGGTGATCGGGTTCCAGATGGCCCGCATCGCCCGCGGGAAGCCGGAGTTGTACGAACAGTGGCGCGAGGAACTGTGGCGGCTCTTCGCGTCCGGCGAGCTCAAGCCCGTGGTCCACGGGGAGTTCGCCCTTCAGGACGCGGCGAAAGCGCACGGGGAGATCGAGGCCAGGGTCAACCTCGGCAAGGTCGTCCTGATCCCCTGACGCACGCTTCTTGTGGGTGGTCTGTGAGGCCAAGTACCGTCTGTGGCCCACACATGGGACGTGGGATGTCCGATTGTCCGCACGCCCGCTCCCCGGATATCCGTTCCCATGCCTCGGTGGTCCAGCCGACAGACGCATGAAGGGCAGGTCGCAACATGCCGTCAAGTCTTCGCGCACGTCTGAGATCCACCCTCACAGCCGTTCTCACCGCCGCGGCGCTGCTCGCGCCCGCAGGCCCGGCCCATGCCCAACCCACCACGTCCTTACCGGAGTTCGAACAACAGGTCCTCTTCAAGGCCTCCCAGGACCCTGGTTACGCGTGCTTCCGGATCCCGGCGATCGTGCGGACCGCGGCCGGCACGCTGCTCGCCTTCGCCGAGGGCCGCGTCCTCAACTGCGGTGACGCGGCCGACATCGACATCGTCCTCAAACGCTCCACCGACGGCGGGCGCACCTGGGGACCGCTCCAGGTCGTCAACGAGGGCGCGGGCGACACGCACGGCAACCCGGCGCCCCTCGTGGACCGCAGGACCGGCCGGATCCTGCTGGCCGAGACGTACAACACGGGCCGTACGGACGCCGGCAACTGCACCGTCCCCTGTGACCGCACCCCGCACCTCCAGTACAGCGACGACGACGGCCGGACCTGGTCCGAGCCGCGCGACCTGAGCGACCAGATCCTGCCCGGGCACTGGAACTCCTGGTATGCCACCGGCCCCGTGCACGGCATCCAGCTCACCCGAGGGAAGCACGCCGGACGGCTGGTGTTCGGCGTCAACACCGAGACGTGGGACGGCAGCCGGGTCACCGCCAACCACGCCGCGCTCATCGTCAGCGACGACGGCGGAGACCACTGGCGGATCGGCGCCACGGACTCCTGGCCGATAGCGCGGGACGGCACGTTCCGGCAGAAGCCGTCCGAGGTGACGCTCACCGAACGGGCCGACGGGGCCGTCCTCGTCAGCGGCCGGGAACAGGACGGCACCGACCTGGGCCACCGCTCCCAGACCCTCAGCCTGGACGGCGGCGACAGCTTCGCCACGCCCTTCCGCGGCCTCCCGGACCTCTACACCCCACAGGTCCAGGGCGCGACCCTGCGCCTCGGCGGCCGGATGCTGCTGTCCGCCCCGGCCGATCCCGACCGCCGCCGGACGATGATGGTCCGCTCCTCCTACGACGGCGGGCGCACCTGGGACAGCGTGGACCGGGGCACGGTCGTCACCACGGACTGGTCCGGCTACTCCGACATGGCGGCGGTCAACGCCTCGACGGTGGGCCTGCTGTACGAGGGCGGCGCGGTCGACGCCCGCGACGAGATCCGCTTCGCCCGCTTCACCGAGGACTGGCTGAAACCGCGCCGTGGCGCCGATCCGACCACCCGCGACGCGGCGTGGGGCGCGAGGCCCGCGGCCGTGCTCGGCGGTGCCGGGCGGACGGCCGGCGTCCGCGGCGGCGCGCTGTCCTTCGACGGCACCGACGACGCCGTACGCCTGCCGTACCGGTCCCGACTGCCGCTCGGCGAGGGTGACTTCACGGCCTCGCTGTACTTCCGCTACACGGCCACGGCCGGCGAACAGCCCTTCCTGTGGATGGGCGGCATCGGCAACAGCCAGCCGCAGATCTGGCTGCGCGGGGAGCCGGCGAGCGACCGGGTCCGGGCGCTCATCACCACCCGGTCGGGCGCGACGACCGTCAGGACGGCCTCGGTGTGGACCGCCGGCGCCCACAACGACGGCCGCTGGCACCACCTGGTCCTGCGCCGGGGCGGCGGGCAACTGACCCTCTTCCTCGACGGCACGCCGATCAGCACCCCGGACGTGCCGGGCTCGGTCAGCCGTAACTCCCCCTTCGGCGTGCACATCGGCCAGCGCATGGACAGCCGGGCGTTCCTGACGGGGGCGATCGACGACGTCCGCGTCTGGAACCGGGCCCTCACCGACAGGGAGATGGCCGCCGGCACCAAGGGCGCGGCCGCCGGGGGCACGGTGCTGTGGCTCCCCATGGACCAGGTGAGCGGCAGCAACTAACGTCACGGCACGTGCCCGACGACGCAGAAGCAGCACGAGCACGACAGCGCACGGGAACCGGGATCGGCCTGCTGCTGGTCCTGGTTCTCGGGGCCGCGCTGCTCATCGCCCTCCCGGAGGAGGAGAGTCCGGACGATGACGCCGCCTGCCGGGCGCGCACGGTCCGCTCCTGGCAGGCGGACGACGGCCTCACCGCCGAGTTCGCCCGCTACGGCGACGACGCGAGCCGCACCGACGACTGGACCGGCGGCGACGGCACCCACTCGGTGCCGCTGCCGGACGGCCGGGTGCTGTGGCTGTTCTCGGACACCTACCTGGGCCGGGTGTACGGCCCGCCCAACCCGGCCGGCGAGTCCCACGCCTGGCGGGACACCACCGCGCCGCTGGTGCGCAACTCGGCCGTGCTGATGCGCGACGGACGGCTGGAGACCACCCTCCCCGCCCCGCTCTTCGCCGACCCGGCGCCGAACCAGTGGCGCTGGCCGGTCGCCGCCCGCGTCGAACCCCGCTCCCCCGGCTCCTCGGAGCAGGTCGTGCGGGTGCTGCTGTGGGTGCGCACGGCCGGCCAGGCCCCGTGGATCTACGGCGTGCCCACGGCGACCGAGGTGGCCACGCTGTCGCTGCCTGATCTGCGCCTGGAGTCGGTCGTCAAGGTGCTCGACCAGCAACTGGTCCCCGACCCGTCCCGGCGGGTGCTGTTCGGCACGACGCTGGTCGAGGAGGACGGCTGGACGTACGTCTTCGGCGGCGACGACGGCCAGGCCGCCTCCCGCCCGGCCTCGCACGCGTACGTGGCCCGGGTGCCGGAGGGGAGGCTCGGGGATCCGGCGGCCTGGCGGTACTGGACCGGCTCGGCGTGGGCGGCCGGCGAGCGCCCCCGGCCGGTGCTCGGGGACGGGCAGCGCAGGGGGGTGGGCAGCGCGTTCTCGGTCGTCCGGGACGGCGGGACGTACGTGCTGTTCACGATGGCCGCGGGCACGAAGGGCCTGACCACCGTGGCGTCGTACTGGGCGTGCTCCCCGGCCGGGCCGTGGCACGGGCCCGCGAAGGAGTTCAGCCCGTCGCTGCCGCAGGGCCAGGTGGCCGCCTACAACCCGCAGGCGCACCCGGTGCTGAGCGGCGACGGGCGTCTCGTGCTGAGCTACGACGTCAACTGGCTGGAGACGACGGGCGCCGCCGCCCAGCTCAGCCGGAACGTGTCCCTGTACCGACCACGGTTCGTGACGCTGCGGCTGGCTCCGGCGCGATGACCTCCGGACGGGGGTCGTGCGAGCGGCGCTTGGCGATCACCGCGCAGACCATCAGCTGCATCTGGTGGAAGAGCATCAGCGGCAGCACGGCCAGCGAGGCCTGCGGTCCGAACAGAACGCTCGCCATGGGCAGTCCGGCGGCCAGGGACTTCTTCGAACCGGCGAACTGGAGGGTGATCCGGTCCTCCCGGCCAAAGCCCAGCGCCTTGCCGCCGTACCAGGTCAGCAGCAGCATCACGGCGAGGATCACGGCCTCGACGCCGAGCAGCCCGGCCAGCCGGAGGGGGCTGACCTGGTGCCAGATGCCCTGGACCATGCCCTGGCTGAACGCGGTGTAGACGACGAGCAGGATCGAGCCGCGGTCGACCAGTGCGAGGACCTTCTTGCGGCGGGTGACGAAGCCGCCGATCCAGCGGCGCAGCAGTTGTCCGGCGAGGAACGGCACGAGCAGTTGCAGCACGATCTTCAGCAGCGAGTCGGCGGAGAACCCGCCCCCGCTGCCGCCGAGCAGCGAGGCCGCGAGCAACGGGGTGGCGATGATGCCGACGAGGGAGGAGAAGGAACCCGCACAGATCGCGGCGGGCACGTTGCCGCGGGCCATCGAGGTGAAGGCGATCGAGGACTGCACGGTCGACGGGACGAGCGTGAGGAAGAGCAGGCCCAGGTACAGCGGGTGCGTGAGGATCACCGGCACCAGCCCGCGGGCGGCCAGGCCGAGCAGCGGGAAGACGACGAAGGTGCAGGCCAGGACGGTGACGTGGAGCCGCCAGTGGCGCAGGCCGTCCAGTGCCTCACGAGTGGACAGCCGGGCGCCGTAGAGGAAGAACAGCAGGGCGATCGCCGCCGTGGAGGCACCGGACGCGACATCCGCGACCGTCCCGCGAGCCGGGAACAGCGCGGCGACACCCACCGTCGCGAGGAGGAGAAGGATGTACGGGTCGATCGGCATCCGACGCGGCCGGCGCAGGCGTTTCACGGTGCTCCACTTACTCGGTACTTACGGGCGGTACAGGGCCGGTACGGCCCCTTCCATCCTGCTCCTCGATCCGGCGATCGGGAATCCCTCATACCGCTCTCACTGTCATCATGTTCCGCGATAACCTGGCGCCATGTACGACCCCTCCCATCTGCGCACCTTCCTCTCGGTGGCTCAGACGCTGAGCTTCACACAGGCCGCCCGTCGGCTCGGGCTACGGCAGTCCACCGTCAGCCAGCACGTGCGCCGACTGGAGGACGCCACCGGGCGGACGCTGTTCACCCGGGACACCCACTCGGTGGAGCTCACGGAGGACGGCGAGGCCATGCTCGGGTTCGCGCGCCGGATCCTGGAGGTGCACGAGCAGGCGACGGCGTTCTTCACGGGCACCCGGCTGCGCGGCCGGCTGCGCTTCGGCGCGTCGGAGGACTTCGTGCTGACCCGGCTGCCGGAGATTCTCGAGGGCTTCCGGCACGACCACCCGGAGGTCGATCTGGAGCTGACGGTCGAGCTGTCGGGCACGCTGCACGAGCAGCTCGCCGCCGGGAAGCTGGACCTCGTGCTGGCCAAGCGGCGGCCCGAGGACCCGCGCGGCGAGCTGGTCCGGCACGACAGGCTGGTGTGGATCGGCGCGGAGCGCCTCCGGCTCGACCCGGACCGTCCCGTGCCGCTGATCGTCTATCCACCGCCGGGCATCACCCGCGCGCTCGCCCTGGAGGCGCTGGAGCGGCAGGGCCGCGCATGGCGTGTGGTGTGCACCAGCGGCAGCCTCAACGGCCTCGTGGCGGCGGCCCGGGCGGGGCTCGGCGTGATGGCCCACTCCCGCGGCCTCGTCCCACCGGGCCTGGTCCGGGTCCCGGACCGGGCGGGGCTGCCGGAGCTGGGGCAGGTCGACTTCGTCGTGGTCCACGGCCGGCGGCGCTCCTCCGCCCAGGGAGCGGCGGACGCCCTGGCCGCGGCGATCCTGGCGGGCGGCGACCGGCTGAACCGGAGTGACGAAATCCGCCTTCGGGGCGCTGACAGAAGAGACGCTCGGGCACCGCGTACGAGGACCCTCGAGCCGTAACCGGTCGTACAGATTCGGTGGAGATCACGGCCCCGAAACTTACTCAACCGTCAGGATTCTGTCCGACCCTTCCCCATGTGAGCGCATTTTCCCTGGCTGACCAGCGCGGACAAAAGCGCTGCTCGCCCCTGTCACCCCTCCCGCCCTCTGCCCGATTGGGGTAGCTTTCACGGCGCTGTGCGGAGCGTCACTCAACCGAAGAGCGCTGAGGAGCGGGGAGCGGGGTTTGCGCGAGTTCACCAACCCTCCGTTGGCGTTGGCACCTCCGGTGGGCGGTCTGGCCGACGTGGTTTTCCAGCATGCCCAGGAGGACCCGCTGCACATCGCGCTGGGCCGCAAGGACGAGTCCGGCCGGTGGCGGGACGTCACCAGCGCCGAGTTCCGCGACGAGGTGCTCGCCCTGGCCAAGGGCCTGCTGGCGAGCGGCATCCGGTTCGGCGACCGGGTGGCGATCGTGTCCCGCACCCGCTACGAGTGGACGCTCTTCGACTACGCGCTGTGGACCATCGGCGCCCAGGTCGTGCCGGTCTACCCGACATCCTCGGCCGAGCAGTGCTTCTGGATGCTGTACGACGCCGAGGTGACGGCCGCGGTCGTGGAGCACGAGGACCACGCGATGACGATCGCCACCGTCATCGACCGGCTGCCGCAGCTGCGCCACCTGTGGCAGCTCGACTCCGGCGCCGTGCACGAGCTGTACGACGCCGGCGCGCACCTCGACGACGAGGTGGTGCACCGCCACCGGCAGGCCGTCACCCCCGACTCGGTCGCCACGATCATCTACACCTCGGGCACCACCGGCCGCCCCAAGGGCTGTGTCATCACGCACGGCAACTTCATGTACGAGGCGGACACCGTCATCGAGCGCTGGGAGCCGGTCTTCCACTCGAAGCGGGGCGACGAGGCCGCCACCCTGCTGTTCCTGCCGCTCGCCCACGTCTTCGGGCGGATGGTGCAGGTCGCGGGGATCCGCGGCAAGGTGAAGTTCGGCCATCAGCCGCAGCTCAACGCGGCGGCCCTGCTGCCCGACCTGGCCGCGTTCAAGCCGACGTTCTTCCTGGCCGTGCCGTACATCTTCGAGAAGGTGTTCAACGCGGCCCGCCGCAAGGCCGAGAAGGAGGGGCGCTCCGGCCCGTTCGAGAAGGCCGTCGACATCGCCATCAAGTACGCGGACGCGATGGAGGCGAAGGCCTGGGGCACCGGCCCCGGCCCCTCCGCCGGCCTGCGCATGCAGCACCAGCTGTTCGACAAGCTCGTCTACACCAAGATCCGCGCCGCGATGGGCGGCCGCATCAAGCACGCCATGTCGGGCGGCTCGGCGATGGACCGGCGGCTCGGCCTGTTCTTCGCCGGGGCGGGCGTGCACATCTACGAGGGCTACGGCCTGACCGAGTCCACGGCCGCCGCGACCGCCAACCCGCCCGGACGCACCCGGTTCGGCACGGTCGGGCAGCCCATCCCGGGCATGACCGTGCACATCGCGGACGACGGCGAGATCTGGCTGCACGGCCAGAACCTCTTCCAGGGCTACCTCAACAACCCCAAGGCGACCGACGAGACCCTGCACGACGGCTGGCTGGCCACCGGCGACCTCGGCGCGCTCGACGAGGACGGCTACCTCACCATCACCGGCCGCAAGAAGGAGATCCTGGTCACATCGGGCGGCAAGAGCGTTTCGCCCGGCGTGCTGGAGGAACGCGTTCGTGACCATCCACTGGTCAACCAGTGCATCCTCGTCGGCAACGACCGCCCGTACATCGCCGCCCTCGTGACCCTCGACCAGGAGGCCGTGGAGCACTGGCTGACGATGCGGGGCAAGCCGCAGATGTCCGCGGCGGAACTCGTGCGCGACACGGATCTCGAGACGGAGGTGCGGCGCGCGGTGGTCGCGGCCAACACTCTTGTCTCGCAGGCCGAGTCGATCCGCACCTTCCGCATCCTGGCCCAGCCGTTCACCGAGGAGCACGGGTTGCTGACCCCGTCCCTGAAGCTGAAGCGCAAGGCGATCGAAAAGGCGTACGAGAAAGAGGTCGAGGCGCTGTACCGGGCGTGAACTGCCAGGTGACAGATGAATCGCAGACCTGAATTCTCTCGTCAGGAATGCATCACGACTCGTGATCGTTGACGATGGAAGATACACCTGACCACAAACCGAAGGATCGAGAGCTCGTGAGCAAGGTCCCCCCGATCATCCTGAACAACGGCGTCGAGATGCCCCAACTGGGCTTCGGCGTCTGGCAGGTGCCGGACGACGAGGCCGAGTCGGCCGTCGCGACGGCACTGGAGGCCGGGTACCGCAGCATCGACACCGCGGCGATCTACGGCAACGAGGAGGGCACCGGCAAGGCCATCGCCGCGTCCGGTCTCCCCCGCGAGGAGCTCTTCGTCACCACGAAGCTCTGGAACGCCGACCAGGGGTACGACTCCACGCTGCGCGCCTTCGACACGTCGCTGGAGAAGCTCGGCCTGGACTTCGTCGACCTGTACCTGATCCACTGGCCGCTGCCGGCCCGGGGTACCTACGTCGACACGTACAAGGCGTTCGAGAAGCTGCACGCCGACGGCCGGATCCGGGCCATCGGCGTCTCCAACTTCCTTCCCGAGCACCTGGAGCGGCTGATCGGCGAGACGTCGGTCATCCCGGCCGTGAACCAGATCGAGCTGCACCCGCACCTCCAGCAGAACGCCGCCCGTGAGTACCACGCGGAGCAGGGCATCGCCACGGAGGCCTGGTCGCCGCTCGGCCAGGGCAAGGGCCTGCTGGAGGTCCCGGCGATCGTGGCCATCGCACGGAAGCACGACCGCACTCCGGCCCAGGTCGTCCTGCGCTGGCACATCCAGCTGGGCAACGTGGTCATCCCGAAGTCCGTGACGCCGGCGCGGATCAAGGAGAACATCGAGGTCTTCGACTTCAGCCTCGACACGGAGGACCTGGCGGCCATCAGCGCCCTCAACGAAGACCGCCGCCTGGGCCCGGACCCGGCGACGTTCGACGGCGCCTGAGGTATCTCTCTCCCCCGACTGCCCGCAGCTCGCTGAGCTGCGGGCAGTCGTGCCGCTGGGGCGCTGGGGGTACCCCCTGCTCGAAGAGCTTGGGGGAGGCACCCCGCCACGCCGGGCTGCGACCGCACCTGCCCTCAGCACCAACGGCCGAGCACCCCGTGTCAGACCGGCTGCCCCACCGCCGTACTACCCCGCACGGACCGCCGTGTGCACCGTGTGGGCCTCCAGGAGGAACACGTCCGGGCGACGGTGCAGGCTCGCCTCGTCGTCGGGGGCGAGGAGCCGATCGAGGGTGGCGAGGTCTTCCGCGCCGAGCCCGTCCGTGAGCCTCTCGCGCAGGTGTGACAGGGACGCCACGACATAGGCTCGGGCCCGCTCCGAGGCGGGTGCGGGCAGGTCGAGCAGGAAGGTGTGCGTCCTGGTGTGCTTCAGGCCCGCGGCGGCCAGCAGGGCCGGCCAGTCCTCCGTCTCCGCGACATGGCCCGGCAACTCCGCACGCATCCGCGTGAACCACTCCGCCTCCACCGCGTCGATCCGCGCCTGGAGCCCGGGCCGTCCGATGCCGATGTCGCGCGGCAGGTACCGCGGGGGCAGACCGCCCTCCATGAGGGCGAGGGTGCCACCGGGCGCCAGGCGTGCCGCGAAGGCGGTGAGCGCGGCCCGCTGGTCGCCGAGGTGGTGCAGGCTGCGGCTCGCCCAGAGCAGGTCGGCGGGGTAGTCCAACTCGTCGAGCACGTCGGGGAGTTCACCGGCGATGGTGCCGAAGCGGTCGGCGACCCCCAGCCGCTCGGCCCGCGCCCGCGCCCGCTCCAGCAGCGGCTCGGAGCCGTCCACCGCGACGATCCGCGCGCCCGGGAACGTCTCGGCGAACAGACACGACACGACGCCCGGCCCGCTGCCCGCGTCGACGATCAGGCCCGGCTCGGTCACCTCCTGCGCCAGCCATGCCATGGCCCGCTCGTACAGGGACGCGAACAGCTCCGCCTGGGACTCCAGCCTCGGGCCCATCTCGGCCCAGTCGATGTCCGTGTGGTCGTGGTGGTGGCCGTGGCCGTGCCGGCGGTTGTGGTCGTGGTCGTGGTCGTGGTCGTGGTCGTGCGCCATGGTGGTCAGCCTCTCCCTCGGATGCCGCCAGCCTGCGCCGACGCACCGGGAGAAGGCCACTGCTCTTGCCGCTCCCGCAAAAAAGGATCCGCCGGGGCCGGAGCCCCGGCGGATCCGTGGGGACGGTGTGTCAGCCGGTCAGGACAGCGGCGGGTACGCGTTCTGCATCAGCTGCCGGAACTGGGCGGAGAACCAGTGCCCGGACAGCGGCGCGTCCGGCAGGGCACCGGACATGTTGTTGTTGTTGCGCGGGTTGCCCGTGTAGGTCGGGTCGCACATGCGGTCGAAGCCCTTGCCCTCGGGGTTCGGGATCTCCTTGCTCGCCCCGTCGGACTCGCCCGGCGGCTTCATCCACACATACGCATCGATCCCGGCGGCCGGGCTGGCCTGCGGGCGCTCGCCGAGGCCGGCTCCGGACTGGTTGCACCAGTTGCCGGGGTTGATGCGGCGGTCGTAGCGGCCGCCGTCGACGTAGGTGTCGACGGTGGTCTGGGCGCCGGGGCCGGTGGGCCGGGCGGTGCCGCCCCAGCCGTTGCGGGAGGTGTCGATCAGCATGCCGATGCCGGAGTTGAAGCCGACCGAGACGAGCTGGTTGCGGAAGGCCTGGGCGAAGGACAGCTCGTCGACGTAGCGGTTCCAGTCGACCCACTTCGACTCGCGGACGGACTTGCCGGCCACGTTGTCGTTGATGGAGAAGTTGTTCTCCTTCAGGGCGCTGTAGTTCGCCGTGTTGGTGATGAAGCCGTGGACGTCGTTGACGGTCGCGCCCTCGGCGGACGCCGCCTCCTTGAACAGGGTCGCGGAGGGAGCGAAGTTGTCGTCCCAGCCGATCCAGCCGTGGTGGCCGGCGTCGACGTAGTTGTAGACGTTCGGCACGTCGCCGAGCTTGTTCAGCGCGTATCCGACGCCCTTGACGTAGTTGCCGTTGGCCTTCATCACGTCGCACTGCGGGGTGGCCGTCGGGCGGCTGCCGGTGTTGGTGACGAGGTTCGGCAGCGAGTCGATCTCGACGGTCGTGACGATCCGCAGCGAGGAGTACTTCGAGTCGGCGAGGATCGCCTTGATCGGGTCGATGTACTCCGTCTTGTACCGGCCGATCTCGTCGGGCTTCAGCTCTCCGTTGGAGGCGAGAGCGGCGCAGTCACGGCCGGGCAGATTGTAGATGACGAGCTGGACGACGAGCTCGCCGGAGCCCTTCTGGCGCAGCGCCTCGTCGAGGTGGGCGCGCAGGCCCATCTTGCCGCCGGCGCCGTTGATCGCCGCGATCCGGTCCAGCCAGACACCGGTCGGCTGGTTGGCGATACGGCTGCCGCCCGGCTCGGCGGCGGCGTTCGCGGACCACTCGGGGTTCACGTACACCTTGGCGCCGCCGTAGGGGTTGTTGACCCGGTTGGCGGGGCCGCCCGGGTCCGGCGGATCCGTCGGGCCGCCGGGACCGCCGCTGTCGACGTTGCAGGTCACGCCGTCGAGGGTGAAGGTGGCCGGGATCGCGTTGCTGCCGCTGTAGGAGCCCTGGAAGCCGAAGCTGACCGAACCGCCCGTCGCGAGCTGGGCGTTGTAGCTCTCGTTGGCCACGGTGACGTCGGCGCCGCTCTGGCTGAGCTTGGCGTTCCAGCCACTGGTGACCTTCTGGTTGCCGCCGTACGACCACTTCAGCGACCAGGACGACTTCGCGGCGCTGTTGTTGGTGATGGTCACGGCGGCGGTGAAGCCGGTGCTCCACTGGTTCTGCACCTTGTAGTCGACGGTGCAGGGGACGGCGGCGGTGCCGATGCCACCCGGGTCGACGGCGAACGCCGTGCCGGTGGCGCCGGCGACCAGGGCCATGGCGGCCAGTAACGCTGTTCTCGTACGGCTCATGAGTGCGGGTTTCCCTTTCGGTGGTGGGGGTGTCAGCCGTTCAGGGCGCGCTTCGACAAGGGCATGAGGAGCCCGGTACCGGCACTCGCGCAGCCGGGGACGACCGCGAAGGCGGCGGCTAAAAGTACTGAACGCGAGGGGTGTCGCATGAGCGACTCCTTGCAGGTCGGGCCCGTCGTGACGGACGCGTCGACTGATGGAATCGCTCCCACTGGTGTCAAGGAAGGTAGCGCCAAGTGTCGGCAAAGAACAGGGGAGTCACTGACTTTCGCTCAACACACGGCGTCGAATCTTTTCGACTCTTCAAAGACCTTGACCGATACCACACCCGTCCTCACTATGGGAGCGCTCCCACTGGTTCAAGCCTTGACTTCTCCGAGCCGCAAGGAGGAACCAGCACCATGCATCCCCCACCCCGGAGGCGGAGAGCCGTGCGGCGTCTGTGGACCGCCGCACTCGCAGCTCTCGCGCTTCCGTTGACGATGCTCTCCTCAGGGTCGACTTCCGCGCAGGCGGCCGCACTTCAGTGCAGTGTCGATTACAAGACGAACGACTGGGGCTCCGGTTTCACCGCGGACCTGACCCTCACCAACCGCGGCACGGACGCCATCGACGGCTGGACGCTGACCTACGCCTACTCCGGCAACCAGAAGCTGGGGAACGGCTGGAACGGCACCTGGTCGCAGTCCGGCCAGAACATCACCGTCAAGAACGCCTCCCACAACGCCCGGGTCGCCGCGGGCGCCGCCGTCTCCACCGGCGCCCAGTTCACCTACAGCGGCAGCAACACCGCGCCCACGTCCTTCACGGTCAACGGCACGCCCTGCACCGGCGCGCACCAACCGCCGATCGCCGTGCTGACCAGCCCGGCCGCCGGCGCCGTCTACACCCAGGGCGAGGCGGTTCCGCTGGCGGCCACCGCGGCCGCCGCGGACAACGCCACGATCAGCAAGGTCGAGTTCTACGACGACACCAAGCTGCTGGGCACGGACACGAGCGCGCCCTACGCGCTGTCCGTCTCGAACTTGACCGTAGGCAGTCATTCCCTGGTGGCGAAGGCCTACGACAGCATGGGCGCCTCCGCCGATTCCACCCCGGTCGGCATCACGGTCGCCTCCGGCCCCACCGTCGTCGCCTCGCCGCTCCAACTGGGCGTGCAGTCGGGGAAGTCGGGCACGTACGAGGTGAAGCTGTCCAAGCAGCCGGCGTCCAACGTCACGGTGACGTCGGCCCGGGCGAGCGGCAACTCGGGCCTGTCGGTCACGGGCGGCGCCTCGCTCACCTTCACCCCGCAGAACTGGAACACCGCGCAGAAGGTGACCGTCACGGCCGCCAACTCCGGTACGGGTTCTGCCGTGTTCGAGTCGACGGCCGCGGGCCACGCCAAGGCCTCGGTCACCGTCACCCAGCTGGCGGCGACCAAGGCGTACGACGCCCGCTTCCTGGAGCTCTACGGGAAGATCACCAACCCGGCGAACGGCTACTTCTCCCCCGAGGGCATTCCCTACCACTCGGTCGAGACGCTGATCGTCGAGGCGCCGGACCACGGTCACGAGACCACCTCGGAGGCGTACAGCTACCTCCTGTGGCTCCAGGCCATGTACGGCAAGGTGACCGGTGACTGGTCCAAGTTCAACGGGGCGTGGGAGCTCATGGAGAAGTACATGATCCCCACCCGCGCCGACCAGCCGACCAACTCCTTCTACAACGCCTCCAAGCCGGCGACTTACGCGCCCGAGCTGGACACGCCGAACGAGTACCCGGCCAAACTCGACACCGGCGTCTCGGTCGGCCCGGACCCGATCGCGGCCGAGCTGAAGAGCGCGTACGGCACGGACGACGTCTACGGCATGCACTGGCTCCAGGACGTCGACAACGTCTACGGCTACGGCAACTCGCCCGGCAAGTGCGAGGCGGGCCCCTCGGACACCGGCCCGTCGTACATCAACACCTTCCAGCGAGGCTCGCAGGAGTCGGTGTGGGAGACGGTGCCGCAGCCGACGTGTGACGCCTTCAAGTACGGCGGCAAGAACGGCTACCTGGACCTGTTCACCGGTGACGCCTCCTACGCCAAGCAGTGGAAGTTCACCAACGCGCCGGACGCCGACGCGCGCGCCGTGCAGGCCGCCTACTGGGCGGACCTGTGGGCGAAGGAGCAGGGCAAGGGCGGGCAGGTCTCCGGGACCGTCGCCAAGGCGGCCAAGATGGGCGACTACCTGCGCTACTCCATGTTCGACAAGTACTTCAAGAAGATCGGCAACTGCGTCGGACCGTCGACCTGCCCGGCGGGCACCGGCAAGGACGCCTCGATGTACCTGATGTCCTGGTACTACGCCTGGGGCGGTGCCACCGACACCTCGGCCGGCTGGGCCTGGCGCATCGGCTCCAGCCACGCCCACGGCGGCTACCAGAACCCGCTGGCCGCCTACGCGCTGAGCAACTACGCCCCGCTGAAGCCCAAGTCGGCGACGGGCGCGGCCGACTGGGCCAAGTCCATGGACCGGCAGCTGGAGTTCTACCGTTGGCTCCAGTCGGACGAAGGCGCCATCGCCGGCGGCGCGACCAACAGCTGGGCGGGCCGGTACGCGACCCCGCCGGCCGGGAAGTCGACGTTCTACGGCATGTACTACGACGAGAAGCCGGTCTACCACGACCCGCCGTCCAACCAGTGGTTCGGCTTCCAGGCGTGGTCCGTGGAGCGGGTCGCCGAGCTGTACCAGCAGACGGGGAACGCGCAGGCCAAGGCGGTCCTCGACAAGTGGGTCGACTGGGCGCTGTCCGAGACCACGTTCAACCCGGACGGTACGTTCCGCATCCCGTCGACGCTCCAGTGGTCGGGCCAGCCCGACACCTGGAACGCCTCCAGCCCCGGCTCCAACAGCGGGTTGCACGTCACCGTCGCCGACTACACCAACGACGTCGGTGTGGCGGCCTCGTTCGCCAAGACGCTGACGTACTACGCGGACCGCTCCGGTGACACGGAGGCCGCCGCGGCGGCGAAGAAGCTGCTGGACGGCATGTGGGACAACCACCAGGACGCCCTCGGGATCGCCGTCCCGGAGAACCGGGCCGACTACAACCGGTTCGACGACCCGGTGTACATCCCGAGCGGCTGGACGGGCACGATGCCGAACGGTGACGCGATCAACTCGTCGTCGACGTTCGACTCGATCCGGTCCTTCTACGAGGACGATCCTGCCTGGTCGAAGATCGAGAGTTATCTCGCGGGCGGTGCGGTGCCGTCGTTCACGTATCACCGGTTCTGGGCTCAGGCGGATATCGCGTTGGCCATGGGCTCGTACGCGGAGCTTCTCGAATAGTCCCCGCCGGGCGCTCCGCGGGTTCGGCGGTTGCGATCTGCGGGCCGGTGTGTGGCTGGTCGCGCAGTTCCCCGCGCCCCCAAGAAAGGTGCGTCCGAAGCTCTGCGTTCGTGGTCTCGTCACCTGACGACGGGGCCGACCGGCCGGGCGGTCCCCACCCGCACTGGGGGCCGCCCGGCTCTCGCACGTTCCCCCTCACGGAAGGACCCCCACCGTGCGAAGAACCCGCATACTCACGGCCGTGCTCACGCTGGCGGCCGGGCTGTTGTCGGGCGCTCCCGCCGCCCTGGCCGCCGATCCGCCGTCGGTGAAGCTCGCCGCCGACACCTACTCCTGGAAGAACGCGCGGATCGACGGCGGCGGATTCGTTCCGGGCATCGTCTTCAACCGGACCGAGAAGAACCTCGCCTACGCCCGTACCGACATCGGCGGTGCCTACCGCTGGCAGGAGGCCTCGAAGACCTGGACGCCGCTGCTGGACTCGGTCGGCTGGGACGACTGGGGGCACACGGGGGTCGTCAGCATCGCGTCCGACTCGGTCGACCCGAACCGGGTGTACGCGGCGGTCGGCACGTACACCAACAGCTGGGATCCGAAGAACGGTGCGGTCATGCGCTCCTCCAACCGGGGGGCGAGCTGGCAGAAGGCGAACCTGCCGTTCAAGCTGGGCGGCAACATGCCGGGGCGGGGCATGGGCGAGCGGCTGGCCGTCGACCCGAACCGGAACAGCGTGCTGTATCTGGGCGCGCCCAGCGGCAAGGGGCTCTGGCGGTCGACGGACTCTGGGGCCACCTGGTCGCAGGTGACGAATTTCCCCAACGTCGGCAACTACGCGCAGGACCCGAGCGACACGAGCGGCTACGCGTCCGACAACCAGGGCATCGTCTGGGTCACCTTCGACGAGTCCACGGGCACGTCGGGCAACGCCACGAAGACGATCTACGTGGGCGTCGCCGACAAGGACAACGCGGTGTACCGCTCGACGGACGCGGGCGCGACCTGGCAGCGGCTGGCCGGGCAGCCCACCGGCTATCTCGCTCACAAGGGCGTCCTGGACGCGAAGAACGGCTACCTCTACCTCGCCTACAGCGACAAGGGCGGCCCGTACGACGGCGGCAAGGGCCAGCTGTGGCGGTACACGACCGGGACCGGGGCCTGGACGAACATCAGCCCGGTGGCGGAGGCCGACACGTTCTACGGCTTCAGCGGGCTGACGGTGGACCGGCAGAAGCCGGGCACGGTGATGGCGACGGCGTACAGCGCCTGGTGGCCGGACACGCAGATCTTCCGCTCCACGGACAGCGGCGCCACCTGGACCAAGGCGTGGGACTACACGTCGTACCCCAATCGCGAGAACCGCTACACGATGGATGTCTCGTCCTCGCCATGGCTGACCTGGGGTGCGAACCCGCAGCCGCCCGAACAGACCCCGAAGCTCGGGTGGATGACGGAGGCCCTGGAGATCGACCCGTTCAACTCCAACCGCATGATGTACGGGACGGGCGCGACGATCTACGGCACGGAGAACCTCACGAACTGGGACAGCGGCGGGAAGTTCGCCGTCAAGCCGATGGTGCAGGGGCTGGAGGAGACGGCGGTCAACGACCTGGCGTCACCGCCGTCGGGTGCCACGCTGCTGAGCGCGCTGGGTGACATCGGCGGCTTCCGCCACACGGATCTGACGAAGGTCCCGTCGATGATGTTCACTCAGCCGAACTTCACGACCACCACGAGTCTGGACTTCGCCGAGTCGAACCCGAACACGGTCGTCCGGGTCGGCAACCTCGACTCGGGCCCGCACATCTCGTTCTCGACGGACAACGGCGCGAACTGGTTCGCGGGGACCGACCCCTCGGGCGTGAGCGGCGGCGGCACGGTCGCGGCTGCGGCCGACGGCAGCCGGTTCGTGTGGAGCCCGCAGGGTGCCGGCGTGCACTACGCGACCGGCTTCGGCGCGTCGTGGCAGGCGTCCGGAGGGATCCCCTCCGGGGCGATCGTCGAGTCGGACCGCGTCGACCCGAAGACCTTCTACGGCTTCAAGTCCGGGAAGTTCTACGTCAGTACGGACGGCGGGGCGACGTTCAAGGAGTCACCGGCGACGGGGCTGCCCGGCGGTGACAGTGTCCGCTTCAAGGCGCTGCCCGGCGGGAAGGGGGACGTCTGGCTGGCGGGCGGCGCGAGCGACGGGGCGTACGGCCTGTGGCACTCGACGGACGGCGGCACGAGCTTCACGAAGCTGTCGAACGTCGAGCAGGCCGACACCGTCGGCTTCGGCAAGGCGGCGCCCGGCGCCTCCTACCAGACGCTCTACACCAGCGCGAAGATCGGCGGTGTACGCGGCATTTTCCGCTCCACGGACAAGGGCGCGAGCTGGACGCGTATCAACGACGACGCCCACCAGTGGGGCTGGACGGGTGCGGCCATCACCGGTGACCCGAGGGTGTACGGCCGCGTGTACGTGGCGACCAACGGCCGTGGCGTCATCTACGGCGACAGCTCCGACGGCGGCACCACGGGTCCCGGGCCCGGTCCCGACCCGGCCGGTGCCTGCAAGGTGACGTACAAGGTCACGAGCCAGTGGTCGGGCGGCTTCCAGGCGGACGTGCAGATCACCAACACCGGCACCACCGCCTGGAACGGCTGGTCCCTCGGCTGGTCCTTCGCCGACGGCCAGAAGCTGACCCAGGCGTGGAACGCCGAGGCCGCACAGTCGGGTTCGACGGTGACGGCGAAGAACGTCGGCTGGAACGGCAACGTGGCGGCGGGCTCGTCCGTGAGCTTCGGCTTCACGGCGAACGCGTCGGGGACGAACACGAAACCGACGGCGTTCAAGCTCGGCGACCAGAACTGCGCGGTCGCCTGACCGCGCTCAGAAGGGCGGTGGGTGCGCGCTCCCCCGGGCGCGCACCCACCGGCGTCTCACGGGGTGTAGACCGTGGGACGGGGAGCCGTCGGCATCGCGTTGCCGATGAAGAAGCTCGGGTGCGGCGGCTGGTTGTAGGCGGTGTTCTGCCAGGCCAGGGCCGTGCGGTACTGCGTGTCGTGGAGCAGGGTCGTGATCTTCGTGTTGGTCTCGTGCGGGGTCGAGTAGATGCGCAGCGCCGTGTTGTCGCTGGTGCGCCAGACGACCTCCTCGCGCCAGTCGCCGAGGATGTCGCCGGAGAGCGCCGGGGTGGACTTCGTGCCGTTGTTGGAGGAGACGCCGGAGCCGGTCAGCAGGCGGGTGTCGCCCGAGGTGCCGTACTTGTCGATGCGGGTGCCGTCGAGGAGTTCTCGGACGGGGTCGCCGTCCCACCAGGACAGGAAGTTGATGCTGGACGGCTCCCGGCCGAGCGAGGCGCCGGTGGCCGAGCGCAGGGTGGTGTCGGCGGCGGACCAGGCCTCGGCGCCCGCGCTGCCTGCGTAGATGTCGGCGGCGACACCGCGGCCGTTGTCCGAGCCCGACGCCGTCTGCCAGAGAACCTGGCCGGTGCGGGCGTCGGCCATCCAGGAGCCGGGCTTGCTGGAGTCCTCGGAGACCTTGAAGTACTCCAGGCCCGCGCGGGACGGGTTCAGGTCCCCGAGATGGCCGGCGTCGCCGTGGCCCAGCTTGGTCGTCCACAGCCCGTTGCCGTTGTCGTCGACGGTCATGGCGCCGTAGACGATCTCGTCCTTGCCGTCGGCGTCCACGTCGGCGACGGACAGGCTGTGGTTGCCCTGGCCGTCGTAGCCCTTGCCGCTGTTGGTGGAGGAGTTGGTGTCGAAGGTCCAGCGGCGGGTGAAGGCACCGCCTCGCCAGTCCCAGGCGGCGATCACCGTGCGGGTGTAGTAGCCGCGCGCCATGATCAGGGAGGGGCGGGAGCCGTCCAGGTAGGCCGTGCCCGCGAGGAAGCGGTCGACGCGGTTGCCGTAGTTGTCGCCCCAGGAGGAGACGTTGCCCCGGGCCGGGACGTAGTCGACGCTCTGCATCGCCTTGCCGGTCTGGCCGTTGAACATGGTCAGGAACTCGGGGCCGGAGAGCACGTAGCCGCTGGAGTTGCGGTGGTCGGCCGAGGAGCTGCCGATGACCGCGCCGGTGCCGTCCTTGGTGCCGTCGGCGGTCTTCATGGCGACCTCTGCCTTGCCGTCGCCGTCGTAGTCGTACACCTGGAACTGCGTGTAGTGCGCGCCTGAGCGGATGTTGCGGCCCAGGTCGATGCGCCACAGCCGGGTGCCGTCGAGCTTGATGCCGTCGACGATGGTGTTGCCGGTGTAGCCGGACTGCGAGTTGTCCTTGGCGTTGGTCGGCTGCCACTTCAGGACGATGTCCAGGGCGCCGTCGCCGTCGAGGTCGCCGAGGGAGGCGTCGTTGGCCTCGTAGGTGTACGCCGAGTTGCCCGGGGCGGTGCCACCGGCCGGCGGGGAGAGGGGGACGTCCTTGTAGCCGGTGCGGAACTGGACCGCGTGCACCGAGTCGCCCTGCTCCACGCCGTTCACGATCGCGCGGACGGTGTAGTCGGCGTGCGAGGGGGCGCCGGAGTGGAAGTAGTTCGTGGAGCCGGTGACCGGGGTCGAGTTGACCTTCGTACCGGCCCGGTAGACGTTGAACGACACGGCGTTCGGATCGGTTGCAAGCCAGCGCCAGCTGACCAGGTTGCCGCTGCCGGTGTGGACGCTGACCACACCCCGGTCCAGCTTCTCGACCTGCCGGGCGGTGGCGGCCATGGGGGCCCCTCCCGCGCGAGTCAGTTCGAGCGTGGGGGAGGTGTCGTCGGTGGCGAACGTGGTCAGGCCGACACCGACGAGCGCCGCCGTGGCTGCGGCGACGGGGACGAGCAGGCGGCGTCTGCGGTGCCTGTGCGGGTGCTTCACGTGACGGGCCTCCTGGAAGGACGGGCGGGTTCCGCCTCTCAGTCGCCGCCGGGTGCACGGGAGTTGCCGTACAGCTCCGCCAGTTCGGCCACGGTCCGGGCGATCCTCGACCGCAGTTCGTCCGGAGCCAGGACCTCGATGGCCGAGCCCAGCCTCAGGAATTCGGCGTGGGCGTGCTCGACGGACTCGATGGGGACCGTGGCGCGTGTCCAGCCGTCGTCTTCGGTACGTCCGTCGCGCCGTACGGCCTCCCCCGCCGGGCCGGTGAGCGTCGTCCCCGGGGCCAGTCTCACCAGGGCCTCGCCGCGGTGGAGCCGGTCGTGGAAGCCGCGCTGGTACGCCGCCCAGTACGCGGCCAGGTCGAAGCCCTCGGGACGGGTGAACTCCTCGTCGTGGGTGGCGAGTTCGAGGATCTGGTCGACCCGGTAGGTACGCGGTCCGGGACCGGCGACGACGTACCAGCGGCCCGCCTTCAGCACCAGCCCGTACGGCTCCAGGCGGCGCTCCACATCGGTGGGCTCGCGCCAGCGGCGGTACAGGACGTGCAGTACGCGGCTGCTCCAGACGGCGTCCGCGACGGCCGGGAGGTGAGGGGCGTCGTCGGCGTCCGCGTACCAGCCGGGGGCGTCGAGGTGGAAACGGCCGCTGATCCGGTCGGCGTGCGCGCGCAGCTCCGCAGGCAGGGCGGCGCGCACCTTGAGCTGGGCGGCGGCGAGCACGGAGCCGAGACCGAGCTGGGCCGCGGGGCCGGGGGCGCCCGCGAGGAAGAGGGCCTCGGCCTCGTCGGCGGTGAGGCCCGTCAGGCGTGTGCGGTAGCCGTCGAGCAGGCGGTAGCCGCCGGCGTGGCCCGCGTCGCCGTACAGCGGGACCCCCGCGGCACCGAGGGCCTCGACGTCCCGGTAGACGGTACGGACCGAGACCTCCAGTTCCTCGGCGAGCTGTGCGGCGGTCATCCGGCCGCGGGTCTGGAGCAGCAGGAGGATCGAGACGAGTCGGCTGGACTTCACTGACACATGGTGGCAGTGAACCGGCCGTACCGTCCCGCCATGCCCTTCACAGAGAAACTCCTGACCGTGCCACCGCCCGTCGAGGTGGCCGGCCGGTTGATCAAGCGCTACCACGTCACGGCCGGCCCTGAGGGGATCGCGCCCGAGGTGGAGAAGGCGGCGTACGCGATCCTGCCCGAGCTGCTGCCGGAGCCGGACGGGACCCCGCCGGCGACGTTCGTCGTGCTGCACCGGGGCGGCGACGACGGCGCCTATCTGAACGCGTACAGCTGGGTGTGGGACAACGTGCTGCACTTCGGCGGCGCGGCGGCGGGCCAGCCCGTCCTCGGCTGCCCGGACCGCGACCCCACACACTTCGTCAGGTCCGGCCTGCCGTGGATCGGCTGCGTCTGGGAGCTGCCGCCGATCCTGCACGAACGCGACGCCTGGGTGCGGCACATGCTCGCCCCGGACGTCCCCGACCTCGACGCCTATCTGGCCGACCGTCTGTCCGAAGGAACCACTGGAGACCGCTCATGAGCAGCCCGCACGACTTCGACTTCTTCCACGGCACCTGGAAGGTCCTGCACCGCCGCCGCACCGACTTCCTCGACCCCGGCAGCGACTGGGAGGAGTTCCCGGGCCGGAGCGAGTGCCGGCCGCTGTTCGACGGGGCCGCCAACATCGACGAGATCGACATGCCGCACCTGGGCGCGAAGGGGCTGACGCTGCGGCTGTTCGACCCGGTCCGTAAGGAGTGGTCGCTGAACTGGGCGTCCAACCGCAGCGGCACCCTGTTCCCGCCGGTCTTCGGCCGCTTCGAGGGCGAGAGGGGCGAGTTCCACGGCGACGACACGCACGACGGCAAGGACGTGCGCGTGCGGTTCGTCTGGTCGGGGATCTCCCCGGCCACCGCCCGCTGGGAACAGGCGTTCTCCGTGGACGGCGGAGAGACCTGGCTGACCAACTGGATCATGGAGTTCACACGGCCTTGAGGCCCCTCACGGCTTCCGGAACGCCCGGAGCGTGAAGAACGGGTCGGGGCGGGGTCTGTCCTGGTCGGGGAGTTCCGCCAGCCGGGTGGCGAAGCCGTCGGCGAGCGGGTGGCCGGGCGGCAGCGTGACGAACCAGCCGCGGCGCAGGTCGGCGACCGTACGGCGCGGGCTGCGGCCCTGCCCGTGACCGCGGAAGCGGGCCTGCCCGGCCGGGACGAGGCCGTGGTCGGCGGCGCAGGACTCGACGTCCGCCGCCGCGTCGCGGACCGGGCTGGGCGGGCGGGAGGACAGGACGACATCGATGTCACTGCCCACGTTGTGGGAGGCGGCCTTGTCGACCGTGGTGACGTAGACGCCGCCGGGCCGCAGCACGCGGGCACACTCTCCGACGATCGTCCGGACGTCGGCGGGCCCGGCGGCCAGGTGCAGCAGCCACACGCTGCACACGGCATCGAACTCGCCGTCCCGGAAGGGCAGCCTGCGGCTGTCGGCGAGCACCACGGCACCGGGCAGCCGGGCGGCGGCCTGCCGGGCCATCGCCGGGGCGAGGTCCACGCCGGTCACCCGCATGCCGTCGCGCGCGGCGGCGAGCCGGCGGGTCACGATGCCGGTGCCGCAGGCGACGTCGAGCAGGCCGCGCGTGTCCGGCGGCACGAGGCTCAGCACCGCCGCCGCGGCGGCGGCCGCCCTGGGCTCGCCGCCGCGCGAGGCGTCGTACCGCTCCGCTTCCTTGTCGTAGTCGAGCACCCGGTCAGTGTGCCCCGTGGCCGGGCGCCAGGTCCTCCACCTTGCGGGCGAGCTCGAAGTCCTTCTCGGTGACGGCGCCGCCCGCACTGTGCGTGTGGACGGACAGGGACACCGTGTTGTAGCCGAGCATGAGGTCGGAGTGGTGGTCGAGCTCCTCCTGGACCTGGGCGATGTGCACGACCATCGCCGTCGCCGCGTAGTGCGAGCCGAGCCGGTAGGAGCGGGTGAGGCGGTCCCCGTCGAGCGACCAGCCCGGCAGCTCGGCCAGCCGGTCCTCGACCTCCTTCTGCGACAGCGGTTCGACGGGCATGGGCAGCGCTCCTTCCCTGACACCGGGGTCCTCTTCTCCCTCCTCAGCCTGCCACAGCGGGACGTCCGAGGCCCTGGTCGGAACGGTGTGCCTGTCCGGCGCGACCGGTTCTCCACTACGGTCCCGGCATGACCACTCATCCGTCCACCGCCGACCAGGGCGTGGGCCCGCTGCTGCGGGCCTGGCGGGAACAGCGCCGGGTCAGCCAGCTGGAGCTGGCGCTGCGCGCGGACTCCTCGGCCCGGCACATCAGCTTCGTCGAGACGGGCCGCTCCCGGCCCAGTGAGGAGATGGTGCTGCGGCTGGCCGAGCACCTGGACGTGCCCATGCGCGAGCGCAACGCGCTGCTGCTGGCGGCCGGTTACGCCCCGCGCTATCCCGAGACGCCCCTGGGCGACCCGGCGCTGGGCGCGCTGCGCGAGGGCATCGAACGGCTGATCGGGGGCTACGAGCCGTATCCGGCGCTGGTGGTGGACGCGGTGTACAACGTCGTGGCGGCCAACCGGGGGATCATGACGCTGGTCGACGGCGTCCGCGAGTCCCTGCTCGAACCGCCGCTGAACGCGATGCGGCTCGCCCTGCACCCACAGGGCCTGGCGCCGCGCATCCGCAACCTGCGCGCATGGCGCGGGCACCTGCTGGAGCAGATGGAGCGGCAGATCGCGCTGCACCGCTCCGAGCCGCTGCGGGCGCTGTACGAGGAGGTGGCGGCGTATCCGGTGCCCGAGGCGGATCCGGCAGAGGAGCCCTCGGAACCGGTGCCGTACTTCGCGCTGCCGCTGCGGATCGAGCACGAGGGGCGGACGCTGTCGTTCATCTCCTCGATCTCCACGTTCAACACGCCAATGGACGTGACCGTCGCCGAGCTGGCCATCGAGACGCTCCTCCCGGCCGACCCCGCGACGGTCAAATACCTTCATTCACTCATGTCCTGACGGACCCTCAGTGCCGTGTACTGGAGGGCGGCGAACCCGGCCACGGTCAGGGACTGGAGCACCGTCCACACGGCGCCCGCCGTGCTCGGTGTGAGCCAGAGCGCCAGTGCCGCGAGGCTCACCGCCGTCCAGGCGAGGTTGGCCTCGACGACGGCCCGCACGCCGAGCGCCGGCGGCTGCCGGCGGGAGGCCAGCAGGCCCACGCCCGCCGCGTAGGCGGTGAGGAACGCGCCCAGTGCGAGCAGCAGCGTGGAGTCCACGCCGAGGAAACGGCCGAGCGGGCCGGAGAACGCGAGGTAGGCGAGCGCGTTGGCGCCGGTCACCGCCGCGTCCAAGGCGAGGAAGCGGCGCAGCATCGACTGCGGCGCACTGGTCCGGGCGAGCGTGGCGAGCTGGATCGCGGACATGGTGGATCACTCTCCGTCGGGTCGTGGTGTGGCGGCAGGTACCGGGTCCCGGGCCGGAGTGCGCCGGCCCGGGACCCGGTGCGTTCACGATCCCGTCCCGAGCGCGCCCGGTCGATTACCCGCGGGGTAATGCCCCGGCGACTCGCCCGTCCTCGCGATCTCCTCACCCGCGGCCCTGTGAGACCGACGGCGGAACGTGACAGACTGATCGCAGGCTTGGCACGTTGGGGAGGCGTGGCGTGAGTGAACGGCGGGCCGCACCCACCGTGGGTCAGGTGGTACTGGGCAAGCGGCTTCAGGAGCTCCGCGAGGCGGCGGGCCTCAGTCGTGACGAGGCCGCCCGGGTGCTGCGCGTCGCCCCGGCGACGGTCCGGCGGATGGAGACCGCCGACGTCGCGCTCAAGATCCCGTACGTGCAGATCCTGCTGACCGCCTACGGCGTGCCCGAAGACGAGGTGACCGCGTTCGTCGAGCTCGCCGAGGAGGCGAACCGGCCGGGCTGGTGGCAGCGGTTCCACGACGTGCTGCCGGAGTGGTTCAGCCTGTACGTGAGCCTGGAGGGCGCCGCCCGGATCATCCGGTCCTACGAGCCGCACTTCGTGCCGGGGCTGTTGCAGACCGAGGGGTACGCGCGTGCGGTCCTGCAGGCCGGCACCATCGGGAACTCCGGGCCGGAGGCCGTGGAGCGGCATGTGTCGCTGCGCATGGAGCGGCAACGGCTGCTCGAGCGCCCGAACCCGCCGCACCTGTGGGTGATCATGGACGAGACGGTGCTGCGGCGGCCGGTGAGCGTCGACGGCCAGGTGATGCGGGACCAGCTGGACAAGCTGCTGGAGCACTCCGAGCGGGACCGTGTCACGCTCCAGATCGCCGAGTTCAAGGACGGCCCGCACCCGGGGACGTACGCGCCGTTCTCCCTGTTCCGTTTCGCCGAGCCCGAACTGCCCGACATGGTCTTCACCGAGTACCTGACCGGCGCGCTCTACCTCGACTCCCGCAAGGAGGTCTCCGCACATCTGGAGGTCCTCGACCACATGACCGCGGGCGCCGCCTCCACCCAGCGCACCGAGAAGCTCCTGCGGGAGTACCGAGAGAGCTTCTGAACGAGGCCCCCCGCGCAGGCCGTGACCCGTACGGGCGTCGCCGACGGGTGCGCTCCCCCGCCCGCCCCTAGCGTCGTCAGCACGGGGCGCGGCAAGAGCGCACGCCAAGGAGGTCAGATGCCCGGCTTCGAGCTGCTGTACCAGGCGGCCGCGCTGTGCCTGACGTATCCCGGCGACGAGTTCCGCGCCCGGCTGCCGCTGCTGCGCGAAGCCGCCCCACAGCTACGGGAGTTCGCCGACCACGCGGCCGGCACCGCGCCGCGGGACCTGGCCGCCCACTACCTCCAGGTCTTCGAGAGCGCAGACGGCCACAGCCTGTACCTGAGCCGCTGGCGCGGGTTCTCACCGGCCCGCTTCCAGGAGCTCTACAGCTCCCACGGCCTGGAGCTCACCGGCGAGGAGCTGCCCGACTTCCTGCCCGCGGTACTGGAGTTCACGGCCCGCACCGGCAACACCGTCCTGCTGACGGAGCACCGGGCCGGACTGGAGCTGCTCCGCTGCGGGCTGGCCGACTCCGGAACTCCGTACGCGTCCGTCGTCGACGCCGTGTACGCGACGCTGCCGCCCGCGGAGAACTAGGCCGCTCCTCCCTTCTGGTCCCCCTGCTCCTTCTCCTCGTCCACGATCTCCGCGTCGACGACTCCCTCCTCTTCCCGCGGGGTTCCGGAGGGTTCCTCGGTGGGTGTCTGCTGGGCCTGGGCGTACATCGCCTGGCCCATCTTCTGGCTGACCGAGGCGAGTTTCTCGACGCCGGCGCGCAGGGCGGCGGTGTCCGCCTGCTGTTCCAGTTGTCCCTTCACTTCGGTGATGGCCGACTCGACCTCGGTCCTGGTGTCGGCCGGGATCTTGTCGCCGTTGTCGCGGAGGAACTTCTCGGTCTGGTAGACGAGTTGCTCGGCCTGGTTGCGGGTCTCGGCGGCCTCGCGGCGCTTGCGGTCCTCCTCCGCGTACTGCTCGGCCTCGCGCATCATGCGGTCGATGTCGTCCTTGGGCAGGGCCGAGCCGCCGGTGACGGTCATCTTCTGCTCGCGGCCGGTCGCCATGTCCTTGGCGGAGACGTGCATGATGCCGTTGGCGTCGATGTCGAAGGCCACCTCGATCTGCGGCACGCCGCGCGGCGCCGGCGGCAGTCCCGTCAGGTCGAAGACGCCGAGCTTCTTGTTGTACGCGGCGATCTCCCGCTCGCCCTGGTAGACCTGGATGCCGACCGAGGGCTGGTTGTCGGCCGCCGTCGTGAAGATCTCCGAACGCCGCGTCGGGATGGTGGTGTTGCGTTCGATGAGCTTCGTCATGATGCCGCCCTTGGTCTCGATGCCCAGGGACAGCGGTGTGACGTCGAGCAGCAGCACGTCCTTGACGTCACCGCGCATGACCCCCGCCTGGAGCGCGGCACCGAGAGACACGACCTCGTCGGGGTTGACGCCCTTGTGCGGCTCCTTGCCGGTGAGTTCCCTGACCAGGTCGGTCACCGCGGGCATCCGGGTCGAGCCGCCCACCAGGATCACGTGGTCGATCGCCGAGAGCTTCACGCCCGCGTCCTCGACCGCCTGGTGGAAGGGTGCCTTGCAGCGGTCGAGCAGGTCGGCGGTGAGCTCCTGGAACTGGGCCCGGGTCAGCTTCTCGTCGAGATGCAGCGGCCCCTCGGCGGAGGCGGTGATGTAGGGCAGGTTGATCGTCGTCTCGGTGGAGCTGGACAGCTCGATCTTGGCCTTCTCGGCGCCCTCGCGCAGCCGCTGCATCGCCATCTTGTCTTTGCCGAGGTCGACGCCGTACTGGCCCTTGAAGCGCTTGACCAGGTACTCGACGATCCGCTGGTCCCAGTCGTCGCCGCCGAGGTGCGTGTCGCCGTTGGTGGCCTTGACCTCGATGACGCCCTCGCCCATCTCCAGCAGCGACACGTCGAAGGTGCCGCCGCCGAGGTCGAAGACGAGCACGGTCTGGTCGTTCTCCTTGTCCAGCCCGTACGCCAGCGCCGCCGCCGTCGGCTCGTTGATGATCCGCAGCACCGTCAGGCCCGCGATCTCGCCGGCCTCCTTGGTCGCCTGCCGCTGCACGTCGTCGAAGTACGCCGGGACGGTGATCACCGCGTCGGTGACGTCCTCGCCGAGGTAGGACTCCGCGTCCCGCTTCAGTTTCTGAAGCACCCGCGCGGACAGCTCCTGCGCCCGGTAGCGGGTGCCGTCGATGTCGTCGTGGTCGGGAAAGCGCCAGTGCGCGTCACCCATGTGGCGCTTGACCGAGCGGGCGGTGCGATCCACGTTCGTCACGGCCTGCCGCTTGGCCACCTCCCCGACCAGCACCTCTCCGTTCTTGGCGAACGCCACGACCGAGGGTGTGGTTCTGGCTCCTTCCGCGTTGGCGATGACGGTGGGCTCGCCGCCTTCCAGCACGGCGACCACCGAGTTCGTGGTTCCGAGGTCGATCCCGACCGCACGTCCCATCGCTGTCCCCTTCCGCCAGGGCGCTCTCACTTTCCAGCACAAAACTTGAGTGCGCTGTTGTCAATGCCGCGATGGGGTGATCGGCCGCGGAGCGCCACGGCCCGCCGGGGCCGGTCGGTGACCAGCACGTCCACGCGCGGAGGGGCGAGGAAGGCCCGCATCAGGGTGTCGGTGAACCGACGACGTCGCGCGGGCCGCCCCTGGTGGGCGGGCCCGCGCGACGTGGGTGGGACTGGTCAGGTGAGCTTGGCGGTCAGGGTGATCGGGGTGGCCTTGAGGGCCTGGCTGACCGGGCAGCCGACCTTGGCCTCCTCGGCGGCGGCGAGGAAGGCCGCCTCGTCCATGCCGGGGACGCTGCCCTCGACGGTGAGGTGGATGCCGGTGATGCCCTCGCCGGGCTGGAAGGTGACGTCGGCGGAGGTCACCAGCTTGGTCGGCGGGGTGCCGGCCTTGTCGAGGATGTTGGAGAAGGCCATCGAGAAGCAGCTGGAGTGGGCCGCGGCGATCAGCTCCTCCGGGCTGGTCTTCCCGCCCGGCTCCTCGGTACGGGCCGCCCAGGACACCGGCTGCTCGGCGAGGATGCCGGAGGAGTCGAAGGTGACGACGCCGTTGCCCTTGAAGAGATTGCCTTCCCAAACGGTGTGTGCGGAGCGCGTGGCTGCCATGTCGCATCCTTTCGATGAGTATCCGGAAACCGTGACCGGGTTCCTGGCCACTATCCGATCACACTCCGGTTCAACTCACGCGGAAGACCGGGCCTCTGGCGGTGAACGGCAGCCGCGCCCCCCTCGGGATCAGGTACGCGTGCTCGCGCCGCACCCGCAGGACGTCGCACCAGCCGTCGGTGATGACCAGGATCGGCGCGCCGGGCGGGAAGTCGTCCGCACGGTGCAGCAGGTCGATGCCGGGCTGCAGGACGGTGCCGCCACGGCCGTGCACGCGCACCCGGCCGGCGATCTCGGTGACCGGCAGATAGCCGGCGTCACGCGGGGCCGCGTCGCAGAACACGACCCGGGCGGCCGGTACGTCCCGGGCGGCGGCGTAGGAGGCGATGGCGCCCAGTGCCTTGCCGAGCAGGACGCGGCCCATGGAGCCGGAGGTGTCCAGGACCACGCCGAAAGTGCAGCGGGCGATCTCCTCGGGCGGGAAGTACCGCCCGGCGCGCGGGATGCCGGGCGTGGCCGCCTGGCGCCGCGAGGGACGGGCGTAGGACCGTACGGGCTCGGGGCGGGGCACGAACTCGTCGAACCAGCGGGCGAGCCGCGCGTCCCACGGCAGCGGCGGATGGCTGAGCGCGCGGATCTCCTCGACCAGGCCGCCGGGCAGGAAGCCGCGCTCCTGCCGCTGATGCAGGTCGAGGCCCTGGGCGAGGCCACGTCGGTAGAACCCGTCCAGGTCGACGTAGTCGCGGGGCGGTCCGAGCGGCGCGCCGAGCACGTCGCCGACGCCCTTGCCGCGCGGGGTGGCCAGGCGGCGCATGCGGCGCAGGTCGCCGGCGATCCGGTCGTACACCTCCTCCGCGGACAGGCCCGCGAGCCCCGGGTCGTGCAGCAGCCCCTCGGGCATGGTGCCGACCTGCATCTCGGTCAGCCAGCCGTTGATCACGTAGTCGCAGGCGATGTTGAACAGGTAGGGGTCGCGGGTGCCGCAGCGGTCGCCGTGGCGCAGGGCGGCGTGCAGCATCTCGTGGGCCAGGACGAACCGCCACTCCTCGTCGTCGAACTGCCGCAGCGGGTTGACGTAGATCTCGCCGGCCTCGGCGTTGACGGCGGCGATCGCGATGCCGTGGGCGCGGGCGAGTTCGGCGTCGGCGACCAGCTTGATGCCGGACGCGATACCGCCGAGCAGCGGGTAGGAGGAGATGAACCAGCTCAGCGCCCGCTGCCAGGGGCGCAGCAGGGGCGCCTCGCCGTCCAGGCTGTCGCGGCGGCCGCCCGCCATGTCCATCGCGGCGGACACGGTCCGGGTCAGGGCGCCGGCGAAGGCCAGCTGCCAGTCGGGCGGCCGGGACCAGCCCACCCAGGGCACCAGCACCTGGTCGGGCTCGTCACCGGCTGTACCGCAGCGCTCGTACACGGTGGGCAGTCCGTCGCGTCGCCAGCGGGCGGCGAGCTGTTCCTCGTCGCCGTCCGGGTAGGAGGCGGGCAGGTGCTCCGGGGTCTCGCCGACGGTGAAGCCGAGCAGGAAACGGTTGACGACGACACAGCGGGCGGCGAGGTCGTGGCGGTCGGGCTGGACGGGGTCGCCCTTCACCGCCGGGACGTGCCCGAAGCCGAGGTGGAGGACGGCGTGGGCGAGCGCCCAGGCCCAGGCGGCGGGCTCGGCGAGCCGGTCCGGGTGGACGTGCAGATCGCCGTCGGAGTCGACGACCACGAGTCCGTGGCGGGGCGCCAAGCGGCACTCCTCCTGTCGGCAGACGTCGAACTCCACAGCGGCGAGCGCGGGGTTGGTCCGCATCAGCCGCATTCCCTCGGCGAAGGCCTCGCCCGCGAGGTCCCGCTTCTTCTTCCGCTGGTCCTTGCCGCGGCCACGGCTCACCGGCGTGCCTCCACCAGCCGGGGCATGTCCCGCGCCGCCTCGACGAGGAACCAGGAGGGCAGCAGGGGGTTGCCGTCGCTGTCGGAGGCGATGACGGTCTGGGCGACCTCGACGGATATCTCGGCGAGCTGCACCAGGAGCGACTTGGCGCGGTAGGCGGTCTGGCGGCCGTGCGCCGACATGTGCTCCTTGCTGACGGGCAGTTCCTTGATCAGGCGGCCGCGGAAGGAGTCGGCGAGGTAGAAGAGCAGGTCGCGGTCCTCCGGACGGTTCGGCCAGCGGGCGTCGCCCTTGAGGATCGCCTCGATCCCGAACCGGCTGCGCACGATCTTGACGTAGCCGCAGAACGCCTGCGCGTGCGCGGGCGTCAGCGTGCCGTGCGCGAGCACCCGCAGCGTCTCCTCGTCGAGGTCGCGGCCGAAGGAGTGCAGGGCGTCGGAGAGCATGTGCCAGGAACGGGGCGTGGAGAACGGCTCCTCCGTCTTCGGCGGCTTGGACCACAGGTGGTCGGGCCGGTCCGTGAGGTGGTCCACGATCCAGGGGTGGATGCCGTGCTCCGCGGCCCAGACGAGCCAGTCCGTCGGGGACGCCTCCAGGTGCACGTGGGTGAGGCGGTTGACGAGCGCGGAGGCGATGGGCCGGGCGAGCGCGTTGTCGGTGGCGCGGTTTCCGGCGCCGATGACGATCGAGCCCTTGGGCAGTTCGTAGGTGCCGATACGGCGGTCGAGGATCAGCGAGTAGAACGCCTTCTGCACGTCCGGCGTGGCCGCGTTGAGCTCGTCCAGGAACAGGCAGTACGGCTCGTCCCGGGCGATCGCCTCCGGCGGGCAGAACACCGAGCGGCCCTCACGGATCTGCGGTACGCCGATGAGGTCCTCGGGGGCGAGCTGGGTGCCCAGCAGGCTCACGCACTCCAGGCCGAGCGACTCGGCGAACGCCCGTACCAGGGAGGACTTCCCGATGCCGGGAGCGCCCCAGATGAAGACCGGCCGGACGGTGGCGAGGCCGAGCAGCAGCTCCGGGATGCGGGCGGGAGTGACGGTGACGGCGGCCTGCAACGCAGGTTCTCCTCAAAAAGGGTGTGGGACGACGAACCGCACCAGTGTGTGCGTACGGCGCCCCGGACGCAGCCCAATTTCAGGCGGCGCGTTCCTCACTGCTCTCCAGCGGCACCTGGGGGCCGTTCGACTCGCGCATCCAGCGGCGCAGGACGCGGTGGACGTGTTCGGCGCCGACGAGTTCCTCCCCCTCGTCGACCGGCGCGGAGAAGCCGAGCGGCGACAGCAGGAAAGGGTTGCCCTGTTCGCCGCCGAGTCCGCCGTGGGAGCCGATCTGCTCCTCGAAGGCGAGGACTTCGCCGTCGGCCGGGTCGTGGAAGGAGTTGACCATGATGTCGGCGGTGTGCGGGAAGGCGTGCGTACGGCGTACCGCGTCGGCGGCGCCCGGCCCGAACGGGGCGAGCGGGCCCGGGTTGTCGTCGAGGTCGGCCAGCGGTATCTCGGCGCCGTACGCGCCGAGGACGACCCCGCCGTGCTCGTCGCTGCGGGCCAGCAGGAAGCCGATGCCGGGGTGGTTGGCGAGGGTCGGCAGCAGCGCGGGGTGGCGGGCGTCGATCTCCTCCTTGCTCATGCGGTGCGTGACGTCCGGGAAGGAGACCAGGCCGAGGTTGCCGGAGGCCAGCACGATCGGCTCCGAGCGGCGCGTGGGGCGGTGCTCCTCGCCGTGCTCCTCGACGGGGATGCGCAGGGCGGCGCGCACGGCGGCGCGAGCCTCCGCCCCGCTGCGGGTGCGCTCCGCGCGGCGCGGCACGGGCAGTCCGCAGCCGGCCCGCACCAGGTCGCCGAGGGTGAGGCCGTAGCGGGAGCGGAAGGTCTCGCCGGGGCTCTGGCCGTGGTCGGACAGCACGACGATCCGGTACGGGCGCGGGGCGTGCTCGGCGACGTTCTCGATCAGGGCGAGGGAGCGGTCGAGGCGTTCGAGGACCTTCTGCGCGTCGCGGCTCGCCGGGCCGGAGTGGTGGGCGACCTCGTCGTAGGCCACGAGGTCGGCGTAGACGGCGGTGCGGCCGACGAGCATGTCGCCCGTCACGGCGGCCACGACGACGTCCCGCTCGACGACGGTCGCGAAGGCGCGGACGAGCGGGTAGAGCCCGCCGCGGGAGACGCGCGGGCGTTGCTTGCCGAGGCGGGCCCGGGTGGACTGGCCGATCTCCCGGCCCACCTCGGCGACGAAGGACAGGGCCGTGCGCACGGCGTTGGCCGGGTCGGAGAAGTAGGCGAAGTAACCCGCCCGGGAGCGGTTCTCCCGGCTGCGGCGGCCGGCGACGGACAGCACGAGGGCCTGTTGTCCGGCGCCGCCGCTGAACAGGTTGCCGCGGCTGGCGCCGTCGACGGCGAGCAGGCCCTCGTGCCCCGCGTGTCCGGCGGCGCGGCGCTGGAGTTCGGCGGCGCTGGTCGGGCGGTTGCACACGACCACCTCGCGGGTGTCCTTCTCGTACCAGCGGAACGCGGGGACGTCGTGGTTGCTGCCGTGCAGGATGCCGAGCTGGCTGGCGCCGGTCTGGCTGGACCAGTCGGTGCGCCAGGGGGTGAGGCGGTGGGTGGGGCGGCCGCCGTCGCCTATGTCGAGCCAGCGGGCGACGGTGGGCATCAGGCCCTTGCCGACCGCGTCCAGCAGGACGTCGTGGCCGACGCCGTCGAGTTGCAGGAAGACCGTGCCGGGGCCGGCCGGGCAGGGCGGTCCGGACCTGCGGCGGCGGTCCGAGAGGCGGTACAGCCTGCGGCGGTAGGCGTCGTCGTCGCGCACGGCCAGGGCGGCGCCGGTGGCGGACGCCACGGCGGACATCACGGCGGCGACCACGACGGCGGTCTCCGGGGCGGCGGTGCCGCGTTCCCCGGGGTCGAGGCGCAGGGCGAGCAGCAGCAGCGCGCCGTTGAGGAAGAACACCAGCAGCCCGAGCACGAGTGCCGGTACGAGGAGCAGCAGCCGGACGAGCAGAGGCCAGACCACGGCCGACAGCAGAGCGAAGGCGCCGGCGCCGAAGGCCGCCGTGACGGCGATGTCGGTCGCGCTGTCACCGTCGGCCGAGCGGAGCCGGAAGTCCGGCAGGATCCCGGCGAGGACGAGCATGGTGAGGGTGGAGACCGCCCATACGGCGACGCTCCGCCCCACCTGACTGGCGACCCGCCGCCACCGCACGCCCCGCACGCCCAGCCACCTCACGTCCCGGCCCGTCGCGACCACGGGCCCTCACCCACAGTGCCACAACGCGGCGGGCACGCCTCGTGTCCCCCGAACCGTCGCGTCAACGCCCGTCGTAGCCTGCGGTCGGCATCGACAGCCTGCGGTGCACGCACGCCTTCATCGCCGCGTCGTACGCCGGCTCCGCGTGCCCCACCGTCTCGACCCGCACCCCGCGCCGCACGCACTCCGCGGTGAACTCCTCGACGGAGGCGAGCGCGCTCTCCAGCACTCTCCGGCTGGGCGCCACGAACAGGTCGAGGCCGGGCCGGACGCCGTCCCACAGCGCGCAGTGGTCGGGACGCAGCCCCCGGACCAGTAACTCCCGGCTGACCATATAGCCCCGCTCGGCGGCCCAGCGGGCGCACATCGCGTGCTGGCTGCGGGAGTCGACCAGGAACGGATCGTCGTCGAGCTCCTCCAGCGGCGTCAGACTCGCGATCGCCGTGACCCGGACCGGCACCATGGCGTCCCCCCTCACCTCCGGTTTCGCCGCCGACCCTACTCCTGCACGTAGGCTTCGGGGAGTCGCGCGAAGGGGGCAAAGAAGTGCCGGTGGAGATCACCTGGTGGGGTCACGCCACTTGCACGGTCGAGGACTCGAACGTACGCGTGCTCACCGATCCGCTGTTCGCACGCCGGCTCGCGCACCTGCGCCGCCGGCGCGGGGACCTGCCGCCTCCCGGCGCCCACCGGGCGGACGTCGCGCTGGTCTCGCATCTGCACGCCGACCACCTGCATGTGCCGTCGCTGATGCGGCTCGCTCCGGGCACGCGCCTGCTCGTGCCCCGGGGCGCGCGCCGAGCGGTGCCGGGCCTGCGCCGGCTCGCGCACCTGCGGGTCAGCGAGGTGGCGCCCGGGGACGAAACCCCGGTCGGCGACATCGTCGTACGGGCCGTGCCCGCGCGGCACGACGGGCGCCGGCTGCCGCTCGGACCACACCGCTCCCCCGCGCTCGGCTACGTCATAGCCGGCGAGGCCCGGACGTACTTCGCCGGGGACACCGGGCTGTTCGACGGGATGGCCGAGGAGGTCGGGCCGGTCGAGGTGGCGCTGCTGCCGGTGGGTGGCTGGGGACCGTACCTGGGCGAGGGACATCTGGACGCGGGCCGGGCGGCGGAGGCGCTGGCGCGGCTGGCGCCGCGCAGTGCGATTCCGGTGCACTACGGCACGTACTGGCCGATCGGGATGGACGCCGTGCGCCCCCACGAGTTCCATGCGCCGGGTGACGAGTTCGTGCGGCTCGCGGCGCGGCGCGCGCCGGGCGTGGCGGTGCACCGGCTCGGGCACGGGGAGAGCGTGCGTCTGGAGGTCGCGCGGTGATCTGGACCGCGCCCGTGGCGCAGGCCGCCGTACCCCTGCTCGCGGCGTCGGCCGTCACCCCGGCGTCCGTCGTGCCGGAGTCCACGCAGCAGGCGATCGGCTATCCGTCGCTCTTCCTGCTGGTGCTGATCGGGGCGCTGGTGCCGGTGATCCCGACGGGCGCGCTGGTGAGTTCGGCGGCCGTGGTCGCCTTCCACCAGACGGCGCCGTTCTCACTGGCGATGGTGTTCGTGACGGCGTCGCTGGCGGCGTTCCTCGGGGACGCGGCGCTGTACTGGCTGGGGCGGCGCGGGATGAAGTCGAAGAACGGCTCGCGCTGGCTGGAGGCGATCCGGGCGCGGGCCCCCGAGGACCGGCTGGAGCAGGCGCAGACGAAACTCGCCGAGCACGGCGTGGCGGTGCTGGTGCTGTCGCGGCTGGTGCCTGCGGGGCGTATTCCGGTGATGCTGGCCTGTCTGCTGGCGAAGTGGCCGATGCGACGCTTCTGGCGCGGGAACCTGCCGGCCTGTCTGGCCTGGTCGGTGACGTACCAGCTGATCGGGATCCTCGGCGGGTCGTTGTTCGATGAGCCGTGGGAGGGCGTGGTCGCGGCGATCGCGCTGACCTTGGTGATCAGCGCGGTGCCGAGTGTCGTGCGGCGGGTGCGACAGAGGTCAGTCCCCGAACAGCACCCCTGAAGCGCCGACCGGCATGTCCCAGAGGTTTTCGCGCGGCAGGCCTGTTTTCTCCCAGGCCGCCCGTACCCGTGTGAGGGGCTCCAGGACCGGCTCCGCCGACAGGACGAAGGTGGCCCAGTGCATGGGGGCCATCCTGGTCGCTCCCAGGTCCTGGGCCGCGCGGACCGCCTCCTCCGGGTCGCAGTGGACGTCACTGAGCCACCAGCGGGGGTCGTAGGCGCCGATGGGGAGGAGGGCGAGGTCGATGCCGGGATAGCGGCGGCCGATGCGGGAGAACCAGTGGCCGTAGCCGGTGTCGCCCGCGAAGTAGAGGCGCTGCCCGTCCTGGTCGGTCAGGACCCAGCCGCCCCACAGACTGCGGCAGGTGTCGGTGAGGGTGCGCTTGGACCAGTGGTGCGACGGGACGAAGTCGAAACGGACGCCGCCGAGTTCGGCGGCCTCCCACCAGTCGAGCTCCGTGACGCGGGTGAAGCGGCGGCGGTGGAACCAGGGGGCGAGGCCGGCCGGGACGAACACGGGGGTGTCGCGCGGGAGCCTGCGCAGCGTGGGGGCGTCCAGGTGGTCGTAGTGGTTGTGGCTGATGACGACGGCGTCGACGCGCGGCAGCGCCTCCCAGGGGACGCCCACGGGGGTGATCCGGGCCGGGGTGCCGAGGATCCGGCGGGACCAGACCGGGTCGGTGAGGACGGTCAGTCCGCCGATCTGCAGGACCCAACTGGCGTGTCCAGCCCAGGTGACGGCGACCGTGCGGGCGTCGACGCGGGGCAGCGGGCCGGGTGCGTAGGGGAGCCGGGGAATGTCGGCGAGGCCTTCCGGGCCCGGTCTCACGGCACCCTCGCGGGCGAAGCGGGCCATGGCCCTCAAACCGGGGAGCGGCGCGGTCAGCCGGTCGTGGAAGGTGCGCGGCCACACCCGGCGTTCGGCCAGTGGTCTCGGCTCGGCCAGTGGCGGGTACGGGGGCGCGAGGGGGGACGGGAGGGGGGACGGGAGGGCCGCGTCGTCGGCTTCCCGAGTGGTCGTGCTCGCGGTCGACTCGGACTGCTGCGTCATCGAGGAGGCTCCCATCGCTGAGCTTCGTCGCGGAGATCGTCGAAGGCCGACTTCAGTTGGATCAACGAGCGTCGCACGTGCGGCAGTTCCGACGGCGTGGGTGAGGTGAGGCATTCCGCGCGTTCCGTTTCGGAGCCGGCCAGCAGTGCGCCGGTCGAGAGCCGCACACGCGGGGCTTCGAGCTCGTCGCCGAAGCGGTGGCCGCCCGGGGCGGGCATCCCGAGGCGGGCGGCGAGGAAGTCCTCCAGTTCCTGTGCGTCGCCGACGTCGTGCGCGGTCAGGGCGGGGCGCAGCGGAGTGAGGTCGACGTACAGATGGCGGCCGGCCTGCGGGGGCCGGGCGAGGGCGCCGGCCGCGACGACGGCGGCGTGCGCCTCGGCGGCCAGGCGCGCGTGCAGGCGCACGGCGGTGGCGACGCGCGCGGTGACCGGTTCCGGTTCCCGCAGGGCGTAGGCGGCCGCCGAGGCGACGGGAGCGGCGACCCGGGCGTCGAGCGCGGTGAGGACGTCGAGCACGCGCGCGTGGAGGCCGTCGGCGTCCTCGCCGGCCGGGAAGCGTGCCACCGCGGCCGGCCAGCCGGGCGGGAGCAGGGCACCGGCCAGGTCGGTGACGACGGTGACCCGCTCGGGCAGCATCTCGGCGGGGCTGAGCAGCACGGTGTCGTGCGGGTCGTGCAGGGTGTCGCGCCAGGTCTCGTCGCTGACCAGGTGCATGCCCTCCCCCTGGGCGGCCTCGACGGTCTCGTGCAGCAGCTCGGGAGGGGCGACGGTGGCCGTGGGGTCGTCGGCGACGGACAGCACGAGCAGGCGCGGATCACCGCCCTCGGCACGGACCCGGCGCACGGTCTCCAGCAGGGCGTACGGGTCGGGTACACCGCCGCTCTCCGGCGGTGTCGGCACGTGGAAGGCGGGGCGTCCCAGCAGGCGGGCGTACGGCGCCCACCATGCGGCGCAGGGGCGTGGCACGAGGACGTCACCGCCGAGGGCGGCGGTCAGGGCGAGCAGCAGCGCGGGCGCGCCGGGCCCGGCGGCCACCCGGCCGGGGTCGCAGTGCAGTCCGCGCCGGCCCCAGTAGGCGCAGCCGGCCTCCCGCAGGGCCGGTCCCCCGCCGACCGGCTCGTGGTCGCCCCGGGACGCCGCGGCGGCGAGCACGGCGGACAGCTCCGGCAGCACGGGCAGCCCGTCCTCGGGGAGCGGCGGCCCGAACCGGACGGGGCCGTGGCCTTCCGGGTCCGTCCGCCGCATCCGTGCCTCCGCAGTGCCTGGTGCCGTGTCCTGTCGCCCTCGCCCGTGCCCTCGGCCACTGAGTACCCGCGGTGCCGACGCCCCATGGGTGCCCGGCCGGGTCGTGACGGTCACAGCATGAGCGGGCCGGGCCGGGGAAGCGGGGGGCTTCCGGGGCGGTGGTGCGCGCCGGGCGTCAGCGGTACGGGTCGCTCTCCCGGTTGCGCAAGCGGTGCACGGCGGCGCCGAACGCGCCCGCGATCAGCACCCCGCCCGCGACCAGGGCGGGCACGGAGTCGGTGAAGGCGCCGCCGTCACCGGCGCGCACCCCGCGCTGGACGACCGCTCCCGCGCACTCGGTGTGGTGGTGCCGCGGTTCGTCGGGGCAGGGCTCGGGGGCGGGCCGGTGAGAGGGCTCATGAGTCGGCTCGTGGGTCGGTTCGTGAGTCGGCTGGTGGGTCGGCTGGTGGGTCGGCTCGTGTTTGCCCCCGCCGTCGGCCACCGTGAACGTCGCGCTCCACTCCTTGCCCTCCCCGCCGGGAGCGGCCGGGCAGGTGCCGTCGACGGTCCACGCCGAGTCCTCGCCGAGGGCGTCGGGATCACCCTCGAAGTTCTCCGCGGGAGTGATGCGGGCCGTCCCCCGGTAGGCGGGGCCGGACACCTTGTCGTCGTTGCCGGTCACCTTGCGCAACGGGACCGTGCCCTCGTCGAAGGCCTGCGAGGTCGCGTCGATGCTGTCGGGCGGCGACCCCCCGGTCGGATCACAGCTGACCGAGATCGTGAGCGTCCCCCCGGGCTCCACGGTGGCCGGACTGACCTCGGCGGCGGGTTCGGCGGACACGACCGGCGCGAGGCCCACCAGGGCGGAGCCTGCCAGGAGGGCGACGGAGAGTGCGTGGCGGGTGCGGCGCATGGAGCGAGCTCCTTCGGGCGACGGCAGAAAAGCCCCTCTGCCATCACAGCCAGCCCGCTACAAGGCCGCGCGCGGCCAGGCCCCATTGGCGGGACGGTGCCACTCAACCGGGTGAACCGCGACTCCCTGGGGGCGCGGGACTGTATCGATGTGCGGCTCCGCCGCGTGGGCGCGACAAGCCGCACACGGCCCGCACTCGCACCTCGCCGACAACCCCCACGGCGCTACGCGACATCCCGCATGACCTGCTCCCGAACCCGACCACAGCACCGGCTGATCAGCCGGGACACATGCATCTGCGAAATTCCCAGCTCCTCGGCGATCCGGCTCTGCGTCATGTCCCCGAAGAACCGCATGTACAGAATCGCCCGCTCCCGCTCCGGCAGGGCCGCCAGCCGCGACTTCACCGCCTCGCGGTCCACGACCGTGTCCAGCGCCGGATCCGGCGAGCCGAGCGCGTCGCTCAGGGAGTACCCGTCCTCGCTGCCGGGCAGCTCCGCGTCCAGGGACAGGGCGGTGAAGCTCTCCAGAGCCTCCAGGCCGACCTTGACGTCCTCCTCGCTGATCTTCGCGTGCTCGGCGATCTCCGCCACGGTGGGCCGCCGGCCGGAGATGGTCTGGGACAGGTCCTGGGAGGCGAACCGGACGCGATTGCGCAGGTCCTGGACCCGGCGAGGTACGTGCAGGGTCCACATATGGTCGCGGAAGTGCCGCTTGATCTCGCCGGTGATGGTGGGCACGGCGTAGCTCTCGAAGGCGTTGCCGAGCTCGGGGTCGTACCGGTCGACGGCCTTGACCAGGCCGAGGGCCGCGACCTGACGCAGGTCCTCGAAGCTCTCGCCGCGGCTGCGGAAGCGTCCGGCGAGGCGGTCGGCCATGGGCAGCCAGGCCTCGACGATCTCGTCGCGGAGCGCGTCGCGCTCGGGGCCGGCGGGCAGTGTGGCGAGCCTGCGGAAGGCGTCGGCGGTGTCGGGGGCGTCGTCGTGGGGGTGCTGCTTCGCGCTGGTGTGGATCGGCATGATTCGTCGCAATTCCCTTGAAGGTGCTCTGGGTTGGACGGTCACCGTGGGAGCGCAACGACTGTGCGGACCAGGAGCGCCGGTGGCGGCGCGATTCGCCGCTCCCACGGACGTGCCTCCTGTCCGAAGCACTGAGGTGCGCCTGCCCCTGGCCCCTGCCCGCAAACCCGGAGAGGTTTTCCGCCATCGCGCAGGGTGACTCGTCCTGCTGGCTCTGTCCCCATACGTCCGGGAGGTCGTACATGAGCACCAAGGTCTCCGACCACGTCCTTGAGCGGTTGCGCGAGTGGGGGGTCGAGCAGGTCTTCGGCTATCCGGGCGACGGCATCAACGGCCTGCTCGCCGCGTGGGGCCGGGCCGAGAACCAGCCCCGTTTCGTGCAGTCGCGGCACGAGGAGATGTCGGCGTTCCAGGCGGTCGGATACGCCAAGTTCAGCGGCCGTCTCGGGGTGTGCACCGCCACGTCCGGGCCGGGCGCGATCCATCTCCTGAACGGCCTGTACGACGCGAAGCTGGACCACGTTCCGGTGCTGGCGATCGTCGGCCAGACGCACCGCACCGCGATGGGCGGCTCCTACCAGCAGGAAGTGGATCTGCACACGCTGTACAAGGACGTCGCCTCCGAGTTCGTGGAGACGGTGACGGTGCCGGAGCAGCTGCCCAACGTGCTGGACCGGGCGATCCGCACCGCGTACGCGCGTCGCTGCCCCACCGCGATCATCATCCCCGGTGACGTGCAGGAACTCGACTACTCGCCGCCCACGCACGAGTTCAAGATGGTGCCCTCCAGCCTGGACCGCAGTTCGTGGACGGCGGTCCCCTCCGACGACTCGGTGCGGCGGGCCGCCGAGATCCTCAACTCCGGCGACAAGGTGGCCGTCCTGGTCGGCCAGGGCGCGGCCGGCGCGCGGGCCGAGGTGGAGCGGATCGCCGAGCTGCTCGGCGCCGGCGTCGCCAAGGCGCTGCTCGGCAAGGACGTCCTCAGCGACGAACTCCCGTACGTCACCGGCTCGATCGGCCTGCTGGGCACGCGTCCGTCGTACGAGCTGATGCGGGACTGCGACACGCTACTGACCATCGGGTCGTCGTTCCCGTACACCCAGTTCATGCCGGAGTTCGGCAAGGCGCGGGGTGTGCAGATCGACATCGATCCGCACATGGTCGGGATGCGCTACCCGTACGAGGTGAACCTGGTCGGCGACGCGAAGGCCACACTGGAGCGGCTGATCCCGCTGATCGAGGAGGGGCGCGGGCGCGAGTGGTACGACACGGTGTGCGCCAACGTGACGCGCTGGCGTGACGTCATGGAGCGCCGCGCGGGACTCGACGCCGACCCGATCAATCCGGAGTACGTGGCCCGCGCCCTGGACCCGCTGCTGCCGGACAACGCGATCGTCGCCTCCGACTCGGGTTCGACGGCGAACTGGTATGCGCGGCACCTGACCATGCGGCCGGGCATGCGGGGCTCGCTCTCCGGCACGCTGGCGACGATGGGCTGCGGGGTGCCGTACGTGATCGGCGCGAAGTTCGCGCACCCTGACCGGCCCGCGATCACGCTGGTGGGCGACGGGGCGATGCAGATGAACGGGATGGCGGAGCTGATCACGGCGGCGAAGTACCGCCACCAGTGGGAGGACCCGCGGCTGGTGATCGCCGTGTGGAACAACCAGGATCTGAATCAGGTCACGTGGGAGATGCGGGCCATGGAGGGCGCGCCGCAGTTCCTGCCCTCACAGCAGCTCCCGGACGTGCAGTACGCCGCGTTCGCGCGTTCCCTGGGGCTGACCGGCATCCGGGTGGAGAAGCCGGAGGACGTCGAGGCGGGCTGGCGCGCCGCGCTGGAGGCGGACGGTCCCGCGGTGGTCGAGTTCCTGACCGATCCGGCCGTCCCACCGATCCCGCCGCACGCCACCTGGGAGCAGATGGAGGCAACCGCCGCGTCGATCCTGAAGGGCGACTCGGACCGGGGATCGGTGGTCAAGCAGGGCTTCAAGGCGAAGATGCAGGAGTTCCTGCCGGGGCGCGAGAAGAAGTAGCGGTCGCTGTTGAACGGCGCTGAATAGTTCAGTAGCGCACGAAACAGTTCAGTGGCCAGTTCAGTAGCGCACTGAACTGTTCGGTGCCCTACCTGTCGGTGTGACCGTTTCTGCCGCCCTTGATCTGCCCCGGCGCCTCCCTGTGGCGCCTGTGCCGCTCCCGGATGAGCCCCTGCCAACTGCGTCGCCGGCGCTGCGAACCGCTGCTGGGTCGCGGACTTCACTCACCTCAAGACCTGGTCCGACACCGTCTACGTCGCGTTCGTAGTGGACACCTTCTCCCGCCGGATCATCGGCTGGTGACCTGAGTCGGAGATTCGTCGTTGGTTCGGTATGAGTCCTCCGGGTCCGAAGATCCGCCGTTGTCAGTGACCGATGCCCAGCGGGCCGTGCTGGAGGGCTGGGTGCGTCGCCGCACGACGGCTCAGGCGCTGGCCCAGCGGTCGCGGATCGTGCTGGAGTGCGCGGACGGGCACTCGATCATGGAGGTGTCACGTCGGCTGCGGGTCACTCCGGACACGGTCCGCACCTGGCGGCGGCGTTTCCTCGAACGGGGCCTGGACGGCCTGTCCGACGAGCCGCGGCCCGGCGTCCCGCGGAAGATCACCGACGCGGACGTCGAGCGGGTCATCGTCAAGACGCTCGAGGAGAAGCCCAAGAACGCGACCCACTGGTCGACCAGGTCGATGGCGGCGGCCACGGGCATGTCGCAGTCGGCGATCTCGCGGATCTGGCGGGCGTTCGCCCTGGCACCGCACCGGTCGCAGACGTTCAAGCTGTCCACGGACCCGCTGTTCATCGACAAGGTCCGCGATGTCGTGGGCCTCTACCTCGACCCTCCGGAGAAGGCTCTGGTCCTCTGCGTGGACGAGAAGTCCCAGATCCAGGCTCTCGACCGATCCCAGCCCGTGCTGCCGATGGTTCCCGGCGTCCCCGAACGCCGCAGCCACGACTACGTCCGCGCCGGCACCACCACCCTGTTCGCCGCCCTGGAAGTCGCCACCGGCAAGGTGATCGGCTCCCTGCACCGGCGCCACCGGGCCGTCGAGTTCAAGAAGTTTCTGACCAAGCTCGACAAGGAAGTCCCCCGCTGACCTCGATGTTCGTCCTGGCTGAACCTCGTGGAACGGTGGTTCGCCGAGCTCACGCAGAAGAAGCTCAAGCGAGGCGTCCACCGCTCCGTCCAAGCCCTGGAACGAGACATCCGCACTTGGCTCACCAACTGGAACGAACACCCCAGGCCGTTCATCTGGACCAAGAACCGCCGACGAGATCCTCGACAAAGTAGCCGCCTACTGCCGACGAATCTCTGACTCAGGTCACCAGGAACCACGACTCACATTGACTCCGCTAACCCGCTGCTGATCGCAGGTGCGATCCATCTACGGGCTCCAGCTCGTCACTGGAGGCGACTACCGCGCCAAAGCTGAAAGGTTCGCCGAACTCGCGCAGCAAAGGATCAGAGACCTCCCACGCTCGTGGGCTGTCGATCCGCCGGACGTGTCACTGGCGCAAAGCGAAATGATGCCTCCCACTCTCTTCAGAGCCCTCGTTGGCCGAGGCCTGTTACGCGACGGCCTGGCCTGGTACACGGCTGCGCACTGAACTGATCGTTGCGCAGATCAGCGGTCACGGATGCACGGAAAAGAGTTCAGTCCCCAGGTCACGCCCTCGGCGACTGAACTCTTTCCCATCGTCCGACAGCCGCCGCGGGGGGCACGCCGACCGGTTCGTGCCGGTCGGCGTCGTCCTGCGGCAGCAGCAGTTCCTCGTAACGGCCCAGCACCAGCACCACTCCGAGCATCAACAGCGGAATGAGCACAGCGAGCATCGCCATGGCGCGTCCTTCCCCAGAGATGAGTGGGGGGTGTGATCCGGGTCTCCCGCAGGCCGTGGCGCAAACCAGTGCGCACGGCACCGATCCGGGCTGCCGAACCCGTGTCGGCCCCCGGTGTTCGGGTACGCGGTGCGGACCCCCGACCGTCTGGAGGGAGACATGCAGCGAGGCAGCGACCGGCTGAGCGTCCACCGCGACGACGAGATGAAGCACGAACTCCAGGGGCTGCTCAGGTCCGGGCACCCCACCCGCAGTGAGGAGTGGCACGACCCGGAGCCGGCCGCCGAGGACGACCCCGAGGTCGCGTACGGGCCGGTGACGCCGAGCCGTGCGCCGACGTCCCTGGAATCGGTGCGCCTGGAGCTGGCCCGGATCCTGGGCCGCCGGGTGTTCCCCGCGAGCGCGCGCGACCTGGCCCGCGAGCTGCGCGGCCACCAGGCGCCCGACGCCCTCGTCGAGGCCCTGGAGCGGCTGCCGCGCCAGGAGCGCTACGGCAATGTCCAGGAGCTGGCCCAGGCCCTGGTCAGGGCCCGGGAGACCGGACCGGAGGAGTACGCGTAGGGACCGCACCGGGGGCGCTGCGGGCGGGTCGGCCCGCCCGCGGTGCCCCCCGCCGGACGGGGAACAGGAGGGCCTTCGACGATGGCCGAGTTGGTGAAGGACGTGATGACCCCGGGTGTGGTCGCCGTACGCCCGGACGCCTCGCTCGTCGAGGCGGCGCAGTTGATGCGCACCCAGAACATCGGCGACGTGGTGGTGGCCGACGGGCAGGACGTGATCGGCGTGCTCACCGACCGTGACATCGCGGTGCGGGCGGTGGCCGACGGTGCCGACCCGATGACGGTGAGCGCGCATTCGGTGTGCACGCCGGATCCGGTGACGGTGACGCCGGACGACCGGGTGACGACCGCGGTCACGCTGATGCGCGAGCACGCGGTGCGCCGGCTGCCGGTGGTGGAGAACGGGCTGCCGGTGGGGATGGTGAGCCTCGGCGACCTGGCCGAGGCCGAGGACCCCGCCTCGGCGCTCGCCGACATCAGCCGCGCCGAACCGGACGCCCGAGGTGGTGCGTGAGCACCGACCAGGCGAAGGAGATCAGTGCCAGTGGCGATGGGGGTCCCCCCGCGCGAGCGAAGCCGAGCGTGGGGGACGTGGACGTCGGTGACGCCACGACCCGCTACCTGCTGTACGGGCTGCTGCCCAGCTGGTTCGTGCCCGGGGTGGCCGACTGGGTGATGCACCGGCGGACCCGGATCGAGGAGACCGCGGGCACCAAGGAGTCGTTGATCCTCCCCCACTGCCTTAAGGGCGTGGGAGGTGCCCCCACGCTGATGATGGCCGAGGTCGGCATCCCGATCGCGCTGACGCCGCGCTACGAGGTCAACCCGCTGCTGCTGAGCGTGCAGCTGGGCGGGGCCGCGGCGCACGAGGCGACGGCGCTGTGGGACGTCCGTACGGCCGTCGAGAGCGAGCGGAAGGTCAAGCCCATCGAGCAGCACATCCACAGCTTTCTGGAATCGCTGCCGTTCGGGGCGCTGGCCTCCCTGATGTGCCTGCACGCCGACCAGGTGAAGTCGCTGTTGCGCGGCGGCCGCGGGGATCCCGACGCGTGGCGGCTGGTACCGCGCCGGCGGCCGCTGTCGCGCGGCTATCTGGCGGGCATCGCCGCGGCGATCGGCACCTGCGTGCTGCTGCCGTACGGCGAGGAGTTGCTGCGGTGCGTGCGCACGGGCCGCAGGAACCGCAAGAACGAGAAGAACGCGAGGAGCGACGCGGCGCACCGGACTGCCGCGCGCTCCGGGAAAGGACGTTGAGCATCATGCGCATCGCTTTTCTGGTGGCCCCCGAGGGCGTCGAGCAGGTCGAGCTGACCGATCCGTGGCAGGCCGCGAAGGACGCCGGGCACGAACCCGTGCTGGTGTCCACGAAGCAGGGCGAGATCCAGGCGTTCAACCACCTCGACAAGGCGGACACCTTCCCCGTGGACGAGGTCGTGGGCCAGACCTCGCCCGGCTCGTTCGGTGCGCTGGTGCTGCCGGGCGGCGTGGCCAACCCGGACTTCCTGCGGATGGACGACGAGGCCGTCGCGTTCGTCCGGGACTTCTTCGAGCAGGGCCGCCCCGTGGCCGCGATCTGCCACGCGCCGTGGACGCTGGTCGAGGCGGACGTCGTACGCGGCCGGTCGCTGACCTCCTGGCCGAGCCTCCGGACCGACATCCGCAACGCGGGCGGCACCTGGGTCGACGAGCAGGTGCAGGTCTGTGACCACGGCGCGAACAAGCTGGTCACCAGCCGTAAGCCGGACGACCTGAAGGCGTTCTGCGAGACCTTCCTCGACGTCTTCGCCAAGGAGGCCGCCTGATGGCCTCTCCCGCCGACCGCAAGCAGGAACAGCGCGAGGTGTTCAGGGCGGACGATCCGGCCGGCGGGCCGCTCACCACCGACCAGGGCGTCGAGGTCGACCACACCGACGACTCCCTGGCGGCGGGCGAGCGCGGCCCGACGCTGATGGAGGACTTCCACTTCCGGGAGAAGCTCACCCGCTTCGACCACGAGCGGATCCCGGAGCGGGTGGTGCACGCGCGGGGCGCGGGCGCGTACGGCTATTTCGAACCGTACGAGTCCTGCGCGGAGTTCACCCGTGCGGCGTTCCTCCAGGACCCGGCCGTGCGGACGCCCGTGTTCGTACGGTTCTCGACCGTGCAGGGCCCGAAGGGCTCGGCGGACACCGTGCGGGACGTACGCGGCTTCGCGACCAAGTTCTACACGTCGGAGGGCAACTACGACCTGGTCGGGAACAACTTCCCGGTCTTCTTCATCCAGGACGGCGTCAAGTTCCCGGACTTCGTGCACGCGGTGAAGCCCGAGCCGCACAACGACATCCCGACGGGCGCGTCCGCGCACGACACCCTGTGGGACTTCGTGTCGCTCCAGCCGGAGACGCTGCACGCGATCATGTGGCTGATGTCGGACCGGGCGATCCCGCGCAGCTACCGCATGATGCAGGGCTTCGGCGTGCACACCTTCCGGTTCGTCAACGCGGACGGCAAGGGCACGTTCGTGAAGTTCCACTGGAAGCCGCGGCTCGGCGTGCACTCGCTGGTGTGGGACGAGGCGCAGGAGTGCCAGGGCCGCGACCCGGACTTCAACCGGCGTGACCTGTGGGACGCCATCGAGGCGGGCGAGTACCCCGAGTGGGAGCTGGGCGTGCAACTCGTGCCGGAGGAGGACGAGTTCGCGTTCGACTTCGATCTGCTCGACCCGACGAAGATCATCCCGGAGGAGCAGGTGCCGGTGCGGCCGATCGGCCGGATGGTGCTGGACCGCAACCCGGAGAACTTCTTCGCGGAGACCGAGCAGGTCGCCTTCCACACGGCGAACGTCGTCCCCGGCATCGACTTCACCAACGACCCGCTGCTCCAGGCGCGGAACTTCTCCTACCTGGACACCCAGCTGATCCGGCTCGGCGGGCCCAACTTCTCGCAGCTGCCGGTGAACCGGCCGGTCGCGCCGGTGCGCAACAACCAGCGCGACGGCTACCACCAGAGCGCGATCCACTCCGGCACGAACTACTTCCCGAACTCGCTCGGCGGGGGCTGCCCGGCCCACGCGGGCGCCGGGGGAAGCGCCTACACGCATTACGCCGAACGGGTGGACGGCCACAAGATCCGGCGCCGCAGCCCCAGTTTCCAGGACCACTACAGCCAGCCGGCGATGTTCTGGAACAGCATGGCGGACTGGGAGAAGCAGCACATCGTCGAGGCGTTCCGGTTCGAGCTCGGCAAGGTGGGCGCGATGACCGTGCGGGTCCGTACCGTCGAGCACCTGGCCAAGGTCGACGGGGAGCTGGCGGTGCAGGTGGCGCGGGGGGTCGGGGTGCCGGAGCCGTCCGGTGCGGAGGCTTCGTCCAAGGCGGCCTCCCCCGCGGTCAGTCTGGAGTCGCAGCGCGGGGACGGTTCGATCCGGACCCGGCAGATCGCAGTGCTCGTCACCGACGGGGTGGACGCAGAGCAGATCACCTCCGTGCGGGAGCGGCTGGCCGCCGAGGGGGCGATCGTCGAGGCGCTGGCCGCGACGGACGGGACGATCACCGGGTCCGACGGTGAGACGTACGCGGTCGACCGTGCGCTGCCGACCGTGGCGTCCGTGCTGTACGACGCCGTGCTGCTGCCCGGCGGGCCCGTCGGCACCCCGCCGACGGTGGCCGACCCGGACGCTGTGCGGTTCGTGCGGGACGCCTTCCGGCACGGCAAACCGGTGGGCGCACTCGGCTCGGGCGTGGGCGTCCTGTCGGCGCTGGAGCCCGAGGGGCTGAGGCTGTCGACGGAGTTCCACCGCGTGGTCACGGACCAGGGCGTGGTGACGGACACGTCGCCGGGTCCGGCGAGCGAGGAGTTCCTGAACGCGTTCGTGGACGTGATCGCGACGCACCGGCATTGGGGGCGGGGGCCGGTGCGGCGCTGAGCCGGCGGGCCGGGCCGGGGGCCGGGCCGCGCTTGTGCGGTGCGGTCCGGTTCGCGTCATGCCGGTGCGGTCCGGCTCGAGTCATGCCGGTTGCGGTCCGGCTCGTGTATGCCGGGTGCGGTCCGGCTCGTGTATGCCGGGTGCGGTCCGGCTCGCGTCACGCCGGTGCAGTCCGGCTCGCTTTGTTCCGGTGCTGTCCTGTGAGGGGCTCAGGTGCCGGGGGTCGTGGGAGTCGTCGACTCCCCGCTCCCCCGCTCCCGGGCCCCTTCGCGTGTGCGGCCCGCGGCCACCGGGCGGCGCGGGTTGCGGCGCAGGAACTCGCCCTCGAGCTGCGCCATGCGTTCGTTGTGGGCCCGCAGCGCGTCGTTCGAGCCGTAGAGCAGCGTGTCGTGGCGCGTGCGGTGGATGGTCTCCAGCTCCTTCATGAGCTGCTGGTCGTCCAGCCGGTCAGGGTCCACTCCGGTCATGGTGTTGCCCCGCTCGTCGTGTTCGTTCATGCGGTCCGGGTACCCGCCCGGGGAGCAACTGAGCACTACCCCGAGCGGCATCCGGGAGGGAGCCATGGATCTCGCCTTTCTGCACCCACTCTACGAACACCCCGGGCCTTGGGCCTCGGTGTACGTCGACACCTCCCGGCACACGGAGGACACCCCGCACGAGCGTCAGCTCACGGCCCAGGCGATGGCCAGGCAGCTGGCCCACCAGGGCGCGGACGAGGCGACCTGCCGGGCCGTACAGAGCGCCATCGAGGACCTGCGGCACTCCTCCGAACCGCACGGCCGGGCCCTGTTCGCCCGCGCCGGCGAGGTGATCCTCGACCCGCCGCTGGCCCGTCCCCCGCAGGGCGGCGACTGGGCCGAATGGGCCCCGCTGCCGCGTGTCACGCCGCTGCTGGAGCTGGCCGGCGAGGACCCGGTGTGCGTGGTGGCGTACGTCGACCGCAAGGGCGCGAACTTCGAGCTGCGCAGCGGACTGGGCAGCGAGGGCGCCGGAAGCGTCACCGGGCGCCAGTGGCCGGTGCACCGGACGAGCTCCGTGGACTGGTCCGAGCGGCATTTCCAGCTGCGGGTGGAGAACACCTGGGAGCACAACGCCGCGGAGATCGCCGACGCGCTCGCCGTGTGCCAGGAGGAAACCCGTGCCGACCTGCTGATTCTCGTCGGTGACGACCGTGAGCGGCGGTCCGTGCACGAGCGGCTGCCCAAGCGGCTGCACGACCTCGTCGTCGAGGCACCGCACGGCAGCGGCAGCCGGCTGCTCGACGACGACGTGGAGCGGGCCCGGACCGACCACGTACGGCGGCGGGCCGCGGCGGAACTGGAGCGGTTCCTGGCCGCCCGGAACCCGGACGACGAGGGCCGGGCCGGTGCCGTGGAGGGCGTGCCCGCGCTGATCGAGGCGGCGCGTGAGCACCGCATCGACGAGCTGCTGATCAGGCTGGACGGGCCGGACGCGCACCGCGAGGTGTGGATCGGCGAGGACCCGGACCAGGTGGCGGTGCGGCGTACGGATCTGAAGATCCTCGGCGAGCAGCACTCCTGGCCGGCCCGGGCGGACGACGCGCTGATCCGGTCGGCCGTGGCGACGGACGCGCCCGCGCTGGCGGTCTCGGAGCAGAAGACGCAGGAGGCGCAGGAGGTGCCGGTGGGCGGACTCGGGGCGCTGCTCCGCTGGAAGTGAGCGGGGTGGCGGGCCCCTAGCGGGCCCGTTCCACCCTGCGTTCGTCCCAGACCGGGTCCGGGGTCTCCCGGACCCGGCCGTCGCTGCCGAAGACCAGGTAGCGGTCGAAGGAGCGGGCGAACCAGCGGTCGTGCGTGACCGCGAGGACCGTCCCCTCGAAGGCCTCCAGGCCCTCCTGGAGCGCCTCCGCGGACTCCAGGTCCAGGTTGTCGGTCGGCTCGTCCAGCAGCAGCGCCGTCACGCCCTGGAGCTCCAGCAGGAGGATCTGGAAGCGGGCCTGCTGACCGCCTGACAGACGGTCGAAGGTCTGCTCGGCCTGGTTCGTCAGCTCGTAGCGGCGCAGCCGGGACATCGCGGCGCCGCGATCCTGCGCGTGCTCCTTCCACAGGATGTCGAGCAGCGTGCGGCCCTCCAGCTCCGGGTGCGCGTGCGTCTGCGCGAAGTGGCCGGGTACGACCCGGGCTCCCAGCTTCCAGTTGCCCGTGTGCGTCACGTCGTCGCCGGCGAGCAGACGCAGGAAGTGGGACTTGCCGGAGCCGTTGGAGCCGAGGACGGCGACGCGTTCGCCGTAGAAGACCTCCAGGTCGAAGGGCTTCATCAGGCCGGTCAGCTCCAGGCGCTCGCAGGTGACGGCACGGACGCCGGTGCGGCCGCCCTTGAGCCGCATCCTGATGTCCTGCTCGCGCGGCGGCTCGGGCGGCGGCCCGGCCTCCTCGAACTTGCGCAGCCGGGTCTGGGCGGCCTGGTAGCGGGAGGCCAGCTCGTGGCTGATGGTCGCCGCCTGACGCAGGTTCAGCACCAGCTTCTTCAGCTGGGCATGTTTCTCGTCCCAGCGCCTGCGCAACTCCTCGAAGCGGGCGAAGCGTTCACGGCGGGCCTCGTGGTACGTGGCGAAGCCGCCGCCGTGTACCCAGGCGTCGGCGCCGGTGGGGCTCGGTTCCAGGGAGATGATGCGCTGGGCCGCGCGGGCGAGGAGTTCGCGGTCGTGGGAGACGAAGAGCACGGTCTTGCGGGTCTCGGCGAGCCGTTCCTCCAGCCAGCGTTTGCCGGGGACGTCGAGGTAGTTGTCGGGCTCGTCGAGGAGGAGCACCTCGTCGGTGCCGCGCAGGAGGGCCTCCAGAACGAGCCGCTTCTGCTCACCGCCGGAGAGGGTGCGGACCTGGCGCCACTGCGCCTTGTCGTACGGGATGCCGAGCGCGGCCGTGGTGCACATGTCCCACAGCGTCTCGGCCTCGTAGCCGCGGGCCTCGGCCCAGTCGGCGAGGGCCTGGGCGTACTTCAGCTGGGCGGCCTCGTCGTCGACGGTCATGAGGGCGTGCTCGGCGGTGTCCACTGCGTGGGCCGCCTCGCGGATGCGGGGTGTGGCGACGGACACGAGCAGGTCCCGTACGGTCGTCTCGTCGCGTACGGACCCGACGAACTGCCGCATCACGCCGAGCCCGCCGCCGACGGTGACGGATCCGCCGTGCGGCTTGAGCTCACCGGCGAGCATCCGGAGCAGGGTCGTCTTCCCGGCCCCGTTGGGCCCCACGAGGGCGACGACGGCCCCCTCCCCCACCCGGAACGACACATCGCCCAGCAGCGCCCTTCCGTCAGGCAGGTAGTACTCCAGATGCGCGGCTTCGAGGTGACCCATGGGCGCGATTCTGGGCGGCGACCGACGCGCTGGGCAAACCCATTTCCGATGGGGGCGCACCTGCGCCTGTGCGCGGGTGTGGGTCGGGGCCGTGCGCGGGTCGGCGGCGCGGTGGTCCCGCTCAGGTGCCTCAGCTGCGGGCGGTCGTGCCGCTGGGGCGATGGGGCCCCTGCTCGAGCGAAGTCGAGAGCTTGGGGGAGGGTGGGCGCTGGGGGCTGCTCGAAGAGCTTGGGGGAGGCACCTCGTCGCGCCGAGTTGCGCACCGACCCGGCCCCAGCGACAACGCCGAGCACCTGGAAGGCGTCGGCTCAGACCCGGTCCAGGGGCCGGTGCGGGCCCGTGGGGAGTTCCGCCTCGATCGGGTCGCCGGGACGCACCACGCCCCCTTCCCGCACCACGCTCATGATCCCGGCCTTGCGCACGACGTTTCCCGCCTCGTCACGGCCGACGACCCGCTTCAGCAGCCCGTCCTGGAAGTTGTCGATCTGGATGCAGGGATTGCGCAGGCCGGTCACCTCCAGGACCGCGGTGTCGCCGATGCGCAGCAACGTGCCGACCGGCAGACCGAGCAGATCGATGCCCTGCGTGGTGATGTTCTCGCCGAGTTCGCCGGGCGCCACCTTGAACCCCTCTTCACCGACCTCGGCGAAGAGCTCCTCGTGCATGAGGTGCACCTGCCGCAGATTCGGCTGGGTGGGATCCTGTGCGACGCGCGAACGGTGCTTGACCGTCACTCCGGCGTGCACGTCCCCCTCCACCCCGAGACCGGCGAGCAGCCTGATGCTGTCCCGGTTCGGCTTGGTGAACGAGTACGCCCCGTTGCTGCTGACCGCCGTCACTAGCCCGCTCATACCTCGGATCCCCCTCTTCGGTCACGATGATCACCCCCGAGCCTGCCCGTGGGCGGCCGGTGTGGCCACCCCCCTCCGGGTACCCGCATCCCATGACGCCCGCCGTCCCGGACCCCGTCCTCCCCCGCCGGAGCCGCAGCTCGAATCACGGCGCCCTGTGGTTCGCGGCCGCCGCCGCCCTGGCGGCCACCCGCACCCCTCGCGCCCGCCGCGCCGCGGCCCGCGGACTGGCCTCACTCGGCCTCGCCTCCCTCACCGTCAACGCCCTCGGCAAGCGCACGGTCCGTCGCCCCCGCCCGGCACCGGCCCCGGTCCCGCTGATCGGGCAGCTGAAGCGGCGGCGGATCACCACCTCGTTCCCCTCCGGCCACGCCGCGTCCGCCGCCGCGTTCGCGACCGGTGTCGCCCTGGAGTCCCCCGCCTGGGGCACGGTCGTCGCCCCGGTGGCCGCCTCCGTCGTCCTCTCCCGCGTCCGCAGCGGCGCGCATGTCCCGAGCGACGTCCTGGCGGGCGCCGCCCTGGGCGTCGGTGCCGCGTTCGCCGTACGGGGCATGGTGCCGACGCGCGGCCAGGTCGCCCCGCCGGCCCGCCCCCGCGCCGAGGTCCCGGCGCTGCCGGACGGCGAGGGACTCGTGCTGGTGGCGAACACCGCCGCGGGGAGCGCCGAGCGCGCCCGTGCCCTGCGGGACGCCCTCCCCCGGGCCGAGGTCGTCGAGTGCGAGCCGGGAGACGTGGCCGCCGAGTTGGAGAAAGCGGCCGCCCGCGCCCGGGTCCTCGGCGTGTGCGGCGGCGACGGCACCGTGAACACCGCGGCCCGCGTCGCGCTCCGCTTCCACCTGCCCCTCGCGGTGCTGCCGGGCGGGTCCCTCAACCACTTCGCCTTCGACCTGGGCATCGAGGACGTACGCGATCTGGCCCGCGCGCTGCGTGAGGGCGAGGCCGTGCGCGTGGACGTGGGCCGGTACTCCTGCGGCGGGAAGCACGGCGTCTTCCTCAACACGTGCAGTGTCGGCGTCTACCCGGAGCTGGTGCGCGAGCGGGAGCGCTGGTCGCACCGGATCGGCGGCTGGCCCGCCGGCGTGCTCGCGGCCCTGCGCGTGCTGCGGGCCGACCGGCACCCGCTGGAGGCCGAGTTCCAGGGCCGTACGCGCCCCCTGTGGCTGCTGTTCGCCGGGAACGGCACCTATCACCGCATGGGGCTGGCGTCCGGGCGCCGGAGGGACCTCGCGGACGGGCAGCTCGATGTGCGGGTCGTGCACGGCGGGCGCCGGCCGGCGGTCCGGCTGCTCGCCGCCGCCCTCGCGGGGCCGCTGACCCGCTCCCCCGCCCACGCCGCCGTCCAGGTGGGACGGCTGCGTCTGGATCACGTGGCGCCCGGCACGCTCCTCGCCTACGACGGTGAAGTCATCGAAGTGGAGGGCCGCGTCACCCTGGAGAAGCTGCCCGAGGCGCTGACCGTCTACCGGCCGATCCGCGCTGACTGACATACCGTCAGTCCATTTAGCGGGAATACGGTCTCAGAATGCGGCCGGACTGCATACGGTGATCCCCTGCCGACCCGAACGGAAGGGGTGGATCCGCCATGCCGGAACCACGGGAGACCGCTGTCTACACGCACGGGCACCACGAATCGGTGCTGCGTTCGCACACCTGGCGGACCGCCGCCAACTCGGCCGCGTATCTGGTGCCGTCGCTGCGCCCCCATATGAAGATCCTGGACGTCGGGTGCGGGCCGGGCACCATCACCGCCGACCTGGCCGGGCTCGTGCCCGACGGGCATGTCACCGGCGTCGACCGGGAGCCGGAGATCCTTCAGCGGGCGCACGCCACGGCTGCCGGGCGCGGGCTGGCCAACATCGACTTCGCGGTCGCCGACGTACACGCCCTGGACTACCCGGACGACACGTTCTGCGTGGTGCACGCCCACCAGGTGCTTCAGCACGTGGGGGATCCGGTGCGGGCGCTGCGCGAGATGAGGCGGGTGGTGAAGCCCGGGGGTCTCGTCGCCGTGCGGGACGCGGACTACGAGGCCATGACCTGGTTCCCGGCGTCCGAGGGTCTCGACGACTGGCTGGACCTCTACCGCAGGGTCGCCCGGGCCAACGGCGGTGAGCCGGATGCCGGGCGCCGGCTGAAGGCGTGGGCGCTGCGAGCCGGGTTCACGGACGTCACGGCGACCTCCGGCACCTGGACCTTCGCCACGCGTGAGGAGCGGGCCTGGTGGAGCGGGCTGTGGGCCGACCGGACGCTGGCGTCGGCATACGCGGACCGGGCCCGGCTGGGCGGGCACGCGAGCGAAGCGCAGTTGCGGGCCGTGGCCGACGCCTGGCGGCAGTGGGGAGAGCGGGAGGACGGATGGTTCAGCGTGCTGCACGGAGAAATTCTCTGCCGAAAGGACGCCTGAAACACCGATTCGGGGACACCCTAAAAGCAGGAGGTTAGAATTATGGTTCCCATCCTGCTGGTGCTGCTTCTGGCCTTGATTCTTTTCGGCGCCGGATTCGCAGTGAAGGTTCTATGGTGGATCGCGTTGGCGGTTCTCGTTCTGTGGCTGCTGGGATTCTTCGTCCGTGGTACGTCGGCGACCGGAGGCAGGGGCCGGTGGTACAGGTGGTGAATTAGCCCCCGTCGCGGGGAAGCAGCGGTCCGAGCGGCCCGAGGTCCAGGTTGAGGTCCTCGGGCCGCAGTCCGTAGCGGTCGCGCAGTTCCGCCATCCGCTCCTCCAGCAGCATCAGCGTGAGCCCGATCCGCTCCTCCTGCTCCTCGCTCAGGTCCCCCACGTCGAACCGGCGCAGCGCCTGGCGCTCCATGAGCTGGCGCAGCAGTTCCACCACCGTGAGCACGAGTTTGACCAGGTCACGCTCGACGGTGTCGGGTTCGAGGTCCAGCCGGTTGCGGCGCGGCCGCGGGTTCTGGGCGGGCTGGTCGGACGACGTCACAGCAACTCCTCGAACGGGGAGGGCACCTGGGCGTTCACCGAGCTGATGAGCGCGTTGAGGTCGATACGGACGAGGTCGACGTCTGCGATGCGCAGCGTGACGTCCCCCGTGATCACGACACCGCCGGCGAGCAGCCGGTCGAGCAGGTCCACGAGGGCGACCTCACGGCGTTCCACTACGGTCAAGGCTTCTCCCCGTCGGTCATGTGGCCTCCCCGGCGAACGAATAGGCCGCCCAGGGGCCGGTGAGTTCGACGCGCATTCCGGGCACCTCGCCCTTCGTGCGATCCACCATTTCCACGAATTCCTCGGAATGCGCGCGCGGCACGAGATAGGCGGCATTCAGTATGTTCCGCCCGGTCGCTTTGGAAAGCGCGGGGTTCTGCGGGGGATGCAGCCGGGAATCCTCCGCGAAAGCGGAAAGCTCCTCGTGCAGTCGGCTCGAGAAGCTTTCCGCCTTCTGCCACATCTCCTCGTGCGACTTGGTCTGCATACGCCGCTGGCGCAGGTAGTCGCGGCCCGACGCGGCCTTCTGCGCGGGCCGGGCGCTCTCCTGCGGTTCGGACTCGGCGTAGACCTTCACGCCCCACTCGACCCGGCCCTCCAGCCGCTCGAGGGTGCGCCGGAAGTCCTCTTCGCGGGCCTCCATCATCGTCCGTACACCGCTGTCGTCCCGGAAGACGGTGCCGAGCCGCAGCGGCAGCGGGGTCGTGACGGTGGTGAGCGCGTCGATGACGCCCTGGTGGGCGCGGGCGGTCTCGGTGAGCCAGTCGAGGTCCTCCAGATGGGCGCGGAGCGGTTCCTCCGCGAAGTCCCGCTCCGGTACGTGGCTGACCACGGCCATGAGGCCGTGGTGGGTCAGCGCTCTGGGCGGATCACCCGCCACCCCCGACAGCTGGGACTGGAGCGGCGTGCCGAAGGGGCGGCAGACGGCGTAGACGTACCGCAGTCCGGTCACGGTGCCTCCTTCTTCTGCGCACGGCCGGGCTCCAGTTCCTCCAGCCGGGCCAGCCTCTCGCGCAACTCGGCGTTCTCACGGGTCAGTTCATCACGGCGGGCCCGCGAGCTCAGTGCCGGGTCGGTCTCCCACCAGTCGATGCCCATCTCCTTCGCCTTGTCCACCGAGGCGACGATCAAACGCAGCTTGATGGTGAGGAGTTCGATGTCGAGCAGGTTGATGCGGATGTCGCCCGCGATGACGATGCCCTTGTCCAGCACCCGTTCCAGGATGTCGGCGAGGTTGGCGCCGCTCCCCTGGCCGTAGCCGTACGGTTCGGGCATCCTCCTGCTGGGCGTCGTCATCGCCGGCTCCCGCCTTCGGCGTACTCGTCTTCGTCCTCGGCGGCCTCGTCCTCGTCCTCCTCGTACTCCCCTTCAGCCTCTTCCTCGGGCTCTTCCTCGTCTTCGGCCTCCTCCTCGTCGTACTCGGCCTCGGCTTCGTCCTCGTTCTCGCCCTCAGGTTCCTCTTCGCCTTCCTCTTCCGGCTCCTCCTCGGCGTACTCGTCCTCGGGCTCCTCGCCCTCGGGGCGCTCCTCCTCGGACTCCTCCTCGGCGAGCGCGTCCTCGTGGCTGCGGACGACCTCGCCGTCGCGGATCTCGCCGCGCCAGCCGTCCTCCGCCTCGCCCTTGAGAGTGATGAAGCCGGCGAAGCTCTTCAGGTCGAGCCGGGCGCGGCGGCCCTGGGCACGCCAGATGTTGCCGGTCTTCTCGAAGAGGCCCGACGGGTAGTACTCGATGACCAGCATGACCCGCGTGAGGTCGTCGGCGAGCCGGTGGAAGGAGACGACGCCCTTCGTCGTGCCCTTGGAGCCCTCCGACGTCCACACGATGCGGTTGTCGGGCACCTGCTCGGTCGTCTTCGCCTTCCAGCTGCGGTTGGACCAGAAGACCTTCATCTGCCAGTCGGAGGTGGTGTCGTCTTCGCGGTCGGCGCTCTTGACGCCCTTCGCGAAGGTGCTGAAGTCCTGGTACTGCGTCCACTGGTCGTAGGCGGTGCGCACGGGCACGCCGACGTCGATGTGCTCGATGATGACGGTCGACTTGCTGCCCGAATTCTTGCCCTTGCCCTTGCCACCGCCCAGGTTCTTCAGGGCGCCGGCCACTTTGTCCTTGGCGCGCGAGGTGCCGGTCTCCAGGGCGGCCCGCACGGGTCCCTTGCCCTCGGCGAGCTTGCGCCCGCCTTCGAGGGCGAGCTGGGCGAAGCCGGGGCTCTTGCCCTCGGCGATGTCGTTGAGTCTGACGGTGGTCTCGCCGAGCTTGCGGCCCACACCCGTCAGCATGCGGGTGGCCTGGGCGGCGAGGTACTCCTGCAACTCGGCCTTCAGCCGGTCGGCGGCCTCGCTGTGTGCCACGTCGGTGAGCGGGTTCTTGGTCGCTCCGCTCGCGGCGGAGGTCGCTGATCCGAGGGTGTCGGTCATCCTTCACCGCCTCCCTTCGACCGCCGGGTCCGGGAGCTGCCGCCCCTGTTCCCTGCGGAGGTGGCCTTCTTCGCGGCCGTGGTCTTCTTCGCCGCCGCCTTCCGGCCCGCCGTCTTCTTGGCGGGGGCCTTGGTGGCGGGGGCCTTCTTCGCCGTCTTCTTCGCCGGTGCCTTCTTGGCCGGTGCCTTCTTGGCCGGAGCCTTCTTCGCCGCCTCCTTCGGGGCCGGCTCCGGCTCCTCGTCCTCCTCCGACCCGGAGTCCTCGGGCTCCTCGTCCGAAGGCACCTCGTCCTCGGGCTCCTCGTCCGAAGGCTCCTCGTCCTCGGGCTCCTCGTCCTCTGCGTCCTCGGCCTCGGCGTCGCCCGCTCCGGGCACCACGCCCGCCAGCTGGTCGCGCACCTGGGCCGTACGGCCGTGCAGCCGGTCGGCCAAGGCGTCGAGCTGCCGTTCGACCATGGCGCCGGAGGCCGCCTTGCCGACACCACGCAGGTCCTGTCGCAGCTGGTCGCCGATCTCCTTGAACTGCGGGTTGTTCCGCAGCTGCTGCTGGACCAGGTCCGCGACCATGCGCGGGCTCAGGTTCATCTTCTTCCCGGCCACCAGGCCGCCGACGGCCGCCGCCATCTTCAGTTTCTTGGTCCGTCCCAGGAGGTATCCGGCCCCCACGGCGAGACCCAGTCCCATTCGGTTCATTGCGTCGTCCCGTTGCCCGTTCCCGCGCTCCCGCGCGAAGCGATCTCCAACCGGTCGAGCAGTTCGTCCTCAAGACGGTCGAACTCCTCCTCCGTGACCTCTCCCGCCTCCAACTGCTCCTCCAAGCGCGCCAGTTCTGCCCGTATCGTGGAGGGGTCGTAGTAGATCCGCTCGGCCTCCTGGAGCACCTGTCTGACGGCCCAGGCGCTGCCGCGCACCGGTGCGAACGGCAGCAGCAGCACCTCCGAGATCAGGCCCACGTCGTCACCCCACTCCGGTGTCCGTGCCACTCGCCACGGTGCCCGCCGGCTCGGTCGGGCCGGGCTCGACGAAGCTGTACGGCGGCAGCGGTCCGTTGACCCGCACCTCCAGGTGCGGCAGGCCCTTGCGGGCCTCTTCCACGGCCGCCAGGAAGTTCTCGGCGGACTCCCGGTCCACCAGGAACGACACGTTGGCCAGCCAGCCGGTGGACTCGGGGCCCACGCTCACGGCCTCGGCGGACGGTTCCAGGACGCGCTGGAGTGCGGCGGCGTCCTCGGCCTCCCTGGCCTTGACCGCGGCCGCGACCATCTCGCCCAGCCGGATCTTGTCGTCGTAACCGCCACCACCGGCCTGCCGGTTGGCCTCCGCGAGACCGCGGATGTCCGGGTTCTCGGCCATCACCTGGTGCAGTACGGCCTCTTCGACATGGTTGGCCTTGACGTTGTACTCGACCCGGCCGTCCAGGGCCCGCAGGCGCTCCTTGTAGTGCTCGGCACGCTCGGCGAGGACCGCGGTGATCGAGTTGTCGTCCGGGGCGACACTGCCGAACCGCATGGGCAGCACACAGCCGGCCGCGCCCGCCTCGCTGAGCACGTTCTGGTGGGCGAGCAGGTCCTTGCGCTTGGGCCGCAGACCTTCGGGCGCCTCGCTGACGACGGCCGCCAGGTCGCCCTCGCGCAGAATGCGCACCGGGCGCGGCGGGTCGCCGACACCGCCCATGCCCTCGGGGAGCCCGGAATGCGAGCTCGCCGCGATGCCGTAGACGTAGGTGCTCACTCCTGCTCCTCCTTCCGGCGGGCGGACGTGCTCTTACGGGCTCGCGGACGGGACTCCGTCTCCTGCTCGGAGCCTTCGGAACGCGCCTGCTTGAAGGCGTCCGAGATGGTTTCGGCGGCGCCGGACAGCGCCCCCTTGGACTTGCCACGCGCGCCGGACTCGGTCATCTCCCCGACCAGGTCGGGCAGGCCCGGGTCCTTGCGCGGCCCGGCCTCCAGATCGAGCCGGTTGCACGCCTCGGCGAAGCGCAGATAGGTGTCGACGCTGGCGACGACGACGCGAACGTCGATCTTGAGGATCTCGATGCCGACCAGGGAGACTCGCACGAATGCGTCGATGACGAGCCCCCTGTCCAGAACGAGTTCGAGCACGTCGTAGAGACCGCTGCTGCCGCCTCCGCCGCCGGTCTGCTGTGCCGGTACGACTGTCATGCCGGATGTCCCTCCTTGTCTCTGGGGCGGATCCTGTTCAGTGGGTTCGGGTCCGGTCGGGCGTCCTAGTGACCGCCGCTCCTTCGCGGGTCGGACCGCCCCCGCTCATAGCGGCGGACGCGGCGATAACCCGTGAGCTGCCCGTTGCCGTCAAGCTCCACCTGATAGCTCGCCATCAGGCTCATCGTGTCGGGCACGCGCTCGAGCTCGAGGACCTCGACCTCCAGAGTCCAGCCGTGCTCGGTCTGCTCGAAGGACGACACGGACTCGGCGGTCATGCCGGTGAGTTCCTCGAGCTGGCCACGCGCCTGGCGCAGCACCTCCATGGGGTTCGGCCGCTCGTCGGCCGTGTTGTCAGTCGGTTTGCGCGAATTCTGAGAGTCCTGAGACTTCTGTGAACCCTGTGTCTCTTGCGTGTTTTTTGTGTTCGACATGGCCACCTCTCCCTCCGTGTGGCCGCAAGAGTGTTCGCCAAACCTCTATGGGCGCATGCATCTGCCACCTGCCGGGAGACACGCGCGTGGGCTCAGCCGCGCAGGGCGTTCAGCCGCCGCCGGGCCGGTCCCAGCGCCCGGCCGCGGTTCAGCAGGGCCGACCAGGGGTCGGTGCGGGCCTGCTCCAGGGCGTCGGCGATGGTCCAGCGGCGGGCGTGCAGCTCCGGGTCGTCCAGCTGGTCCCAGGTGATGGGGGTGGCCACGGGCGCGCCCGGCCGGGGCCGGACCGTGAAGGGCGCGACGGCGGTCTGCGCGTAGGCGTTGCGCTGCACGTCGAGGTAGAGCCGCTCACCGCGGTCCTTCTTGCGGGCGGCGGTGGTGAGCCGGTCGGGGTGGGCGTCGGCGAGGGTGTCGGCGACGTCCCGGGCGAAGGAGCGCACCTCGTCGAAGTCGTGCCGGCCGTTCAGCGGCACGATCGCGTGCAGTCCGCGCGATCCGGTGGTCATCAGCGCCGAGGGCAGCTCCAGCTCGTCCAGCAGCTCCCCCAGCAGCCGGGCCGCCTCGCGCACGGCGTCGAAGTCGTCCTCCGCCGGGTCGAGGTCGAAGACCAGCCGGTCGGGGTGGTCGACGCTGTCGGCGCGGGACAGCCAGCGGTGCAGGGTGATGCTGGCCTGGTCGGCGAGATAGAGGAGGGTGGCGGTGTCGTCGCAGACGACGTGGCGGACGGTGCCGCCCTCCTTGGCCACCTCGACGCGGGTGATCCACTCCGGGTAGTGATCCGGGGTGTTCTTCTGCATGAACGTGGGCCCGTCGAGCCCGTCCGGGTGCCGCTCCAGCATCAGCGGACGGCCGCGCAGGTGCGGCAGCATGAAGGGCGCGACGGCCCGGTGGTAGTCCACCAGATCGCCCTTGGTGTACTCCTTGGCGTCCCCGCCGCCGGGGAAGAGCACCTTGTCCGGCCGGTGGACCTCCACGGTGCGGCGGCCCGCCCGCACCCCGCGCGTGCCGTCGCCGCCGCTCACGGCACGACCGCCTCCTCCACCAGCAGCCGCCCGGCCGCCGCGATCGACTCGGCGTCGATGCCCGCGGCGTGCAGCTGCTCGTCCGGGGAGGCCGAGCCCGGCATGCTCCGCACGGCGAGCCGCACCAGGCGCGGTACCGGGCGTCCGTCGGCGAAGGCATCCAGGACCGCGTCGCCGATACCGCCCTCCGGGTGGTGGTCCTCCACGGTCACCAGGCAGCCGGTCTCCTCGGCGGCCCGGCGCAGGGTGGCCCGGTCGACGGGCTTCACCGAGTACAGGTCGATCACCCGGGCCTGGATGCCCTCCCGCTCCAGGGCGTCGGCGGCGGCCAGTGCCTCGTGCACGGTGACGCCCGCCGCGACGAGGGTCAGCCGGTCGCTGCTGGAGGAGCGCAGCACCTTGCTCCCGCCGACCGGGAAGTCCTCGCCGGGGCCGTAGATCACCGGGCTCTCGCCGCGCGAGGTGCGCAGGTAGCGGACGCCCTCCAGACCGGCCATCGCGCCGACGAGCCGCGCGGTCTGGTTGGCGTCGCAGGGGTACAGCACGGTCGAGCCGTGCACCGCCCGCATCATCGCCAGGTCCTCCAGGCCCATCTGGCTGGGTCCGTCCTGGCCGATGGCGACGCCCGCGTGCGAGCCGACGAGGTTGATGCCGGATCCGCTGATGGAGGCCATCCGGACGAAGTCGTAGGCCCGGGTCAGGAAGGCCGCGAAGGTGGCGGCGTACGGCACCCAGCCGCGTGCCGCGAGCCCGACCGCCGAGGCGACCAGCTGCTGCTCGGCGATGTAGCACTCGAAGTAGCGGTCGGGGTGCTCCTTGGCGAAGAACTCGGCGCGGGTGGAGTCGCCGACCTCTCCGTCCAGGGCGACGATGTCACCGCGGCCCGTGCCGAGCGCGGCCAGCGCCTGCCCGAAGGCGTTGCGGGTGGCGACCTCCTCGCCCTTGTCCCACGTCGGCAGTTCGAAGTCCCCGGTGTGGACCGAGTGCAGCATGCGGGCGGCGGGCGGCTCCTGTACCCGGACGCGGATGTCGCGCGGGCCGCCGAGTTCGGCGATCGCCTCCTCGGCCTCCGGCAGCGGCTTGCCGTGCAGGCCCTCGCGGTCCTGGACGCCCTCGACGCCCTTGCCCTTGAGGGTGCGGGCCAGGATCGCGGTGGGCTGGCCCTTGGTGGACGCGGCCTCTCCGTAGGCGCGGTCGATCGCGTCCACGTCGTGCCCGTCGACCTCGATGGTGTGCCAGTCGAAGGCCTGGAAGCGGCGGGCGTAGGCGTCCAGGTCGTGGCCGTGCCGGGTCGGGCCGCGCTGGCCGAGCCGGTTGACGTCGACGATCACGGTGAGGTTGTCCAGGTGCTCGTACCCGGCGTGCTCGGCGGCCTCCCACACGGACCCCTCGGCCAGCTCGCTGTCGCCGCACAGCACCCACACGCGGTAGCCGGTGCGGTCCAGCCGCTTGCCGGCCAGTGCGATGCCGACACCGACCGGCAGGCCCTGCCCGAGCGAGCCGGTGGCCGTCTCGACCCACGGCAGACGCTGGGGTGTGGGGTGCCCTTCGAGGCGGCTGCCCAGCGTGCGGAAGGTGAGCAGTTCCTCGTCGTCGATGGCGCCGGCCGCCTTGTACGCGGAGTACAGCAGCGGCGAGGCGTGTCCCTTGGAGAGGACGAAGCGGTCGTTGCCGGGGTGGGCGGGGCGGTCGAAGTCGTAGCGGAAGTGGCGTGCGAGCAGGACGGCCATCAGGTCCGCTGCGGACATGGATGACGTCGGGTGCCCGGAGCCCGCGGCGGCGGCAGCGCGGACACTGTCCACCCGCAGCTGCTGTCCGAGGTCGGTGAGTTCACCGGTGTTCATGAGTCTCCTTTCGCGGAGTCGTCCGGGGCGTCGGATCGCTTGACTGGGCCGGGGGCTGTGTCGGGTCCGGGGGGTGGCTGGTCGGCCGGGGGCCGCGGGGTGGCCTCGGGCTGGTTCTTTGCGGGCTCACCGCCGGGCTGGTTCCTGGCCGGCTCACCACTCGGCTGCCCCTTCGCGGGCTCGCCGCCGGGCTGATTCCTGGCCGGCTCACCACTCGGCTGCCCCTTCGCGGGCTCGCCGCCGGGCTGATTCCTGGCCGACTCACCACTCGGCTGCCCCTTCGCGGGCTCGGCCCCCGGCTGCCCCTTGGCGGACCCGCCCCCGAGCGGTCCCTTGGCAGGCTCGTCGGCGGGCCGGTTCCTGGTCGGTTCACCACCGGGGCGGCCCTTGGCCAGCTCCTCTTCCGATCGGCGCCGTGCGGTCCCGGATCCGGGCTGGTCCTGCGTCGCCCTGGATCCGGGCTGCCCCTTCGCGGGTTCGTCTCCGGCCCGGCCCTTCCCTGGCCCGGCGCCGGTCCCCCCGTCGTACGTGTCGGCCGCGACCGCCGCCCCCGGCCCCGAACGGGCGCTCGCATCCTGCCGCTGCCCCGGGCCGCCCGGCACCCGGGCCAGCTCCGGCGAGGACGTGTCCAGCGGCACGGACCAGGACCGGACGAGGCCCAACTGCACGGCCTGGCGCGGCAGTACCGCGTCCAGCAGCCAGTCGGCGGCGACCCGGACGCGGTTGCCGGGCATCGCGGCGAGGTGGTAGCCCCGCGTCACCGCACCCGCCGGCACCCCGGACAGGGGCACGCCCAGCGGATTGGCGGCGGCCTTCGCACCGCCCAGGTCGACGACGAAGCCCAGGTCGCGATGGCGGTAGGGCTTGCGCGCGCCGCCGAGGCCGAGCGAGGCGGCGACGTTCTCCGCCGCGACCTTGCCGTGCCGCCAGGCGTGCTGCGCGGTCATCGGCGTGTAGCTCCCCGGCTTCTCCAGATCCGGCACCGCGGCCACGTCACCGCAGGCGAACAGTTCGGGCCGGCCCGGCACCTGGAGGTGCGGGTCGACGAGCAGCCGCCCCTTCTCCATCGGCAGCCCGAGGGACTCGACCAGCGGGTCGGGCCGCACGCCCACGCACCACACCAGCGTCCGGGTCTCGACGAACTCGCCGTCGGTCAGCACGACCCCGTCGGGCGTGGCCTCCTTCACGGAGGTGCCCATCCGCACGTCCACGCCCCGCTGCCGCAGCACCCGGTCGGCGGTGGTGGACAGCTTCTCGTCCATCTCGGGCAGCACCCGCGGCGCCACGTCCAGCAGCATCCAGCGCGGCCGCATGCCCTGCCGCAGCGGGTGCTTGCGGACCTGCGCGTCGGTGAACATCTGCCCGTGCGCGGCGACCTCGGTGCCGGTGTAACCGGCGCCGACCACGACGAAGGTGCACCGGGCGGCGCAGGACTCGGGGTCGTCGGCGGCGGCTGCCAGCTCCACCTGCCGGGTCACGTGGTCGCGCAGGTACAGCGCCTCCGGCAGTCCCCGGAAGCCGTGCGCGTACTCGGCGACGCCGGGGATCGGCAGCAGCTTGTTGACGCTGCCGGCGGCGAGCACCAGCCGGTCGTAGGCGAGCGTGCCGCCGTCGCCCTCGGGACCGGTGTAGTGCAGGGTCTGTCCGTCGAGGTCGATCCGGTCGGCCTCGCCCAGCACCAGCCGTACGTCCGGCAGCGAGTCGGAGAGGGAGACCGTGACGCGACGCGGCTCCAGGACGCCGGCGGCGACCTGCGGCAGCAGGGGCAGATACAGGAAGTAGTCGGTCGGGTTCAGCAGGGTGACGTGCGCCCGGCCCCGGGTCATCCGGGACAGGGTGCGGGCCGTGCGGTACCCGGCGAAGCCGGCACCGACGATCACGATGCGGGGTCGACTCACGGTTGGCTCGCCTCCGGCGCTGTCGCGTACCTCGGGAGCCTTCCGCGTCCCCCTGGCCAGGGCAGCCAAACGTCCGCCGGGGTCCTCTCGCCCGGACGCCGCCGGTTTCCGGACCGGCGCCCGGGTACCCGGTGCGGGATACGAACCGCCGACGTCGCGGAGGCACTCCCCCATGCCCGAGTACGGTTATTTCCTCTCGTGCGAGCAGTACGGACCCGCCGAGCTGATCGAGCAGGCGCGGATGGCCGAGCAGGCCGGATTCCAGGCGCTGTGGATCTCGGACCACTACCACCCGTGGAACGACGAGCAGGGCCAGAGCCCGTTCGTGTGGTCGGTGATCGGCGCGCTGTCCGAGGCGGTGTCCCTGCCCGTCGAGACGGCGGTGACCTGCCCGACCGTGCGGATGCACCCGGCGGTGGTGGCGCAGGCCGCGGCGACCAGCGCGGTGATGACGGACAACCGCTTCCGGCTCGGCGTCGGTTCCGGCGAGGCACTCAACGAGCACATCCTGGGTGACCACTGGCCGCCGGCCCACGTCCGTCTGGACATGCTGGAGGAGGCCATCCAGGTGATGCGCCGGCTGTTCACCGGCGAGGAGGTCAACCACCACGGCCCGCACTACACGGTGGAGAACGCCCGCCTCTACACGGTCCCGGACGAGCCGATCCCGATCGACATCTCCGGTTTCGGTCCGGCGGCGACGCAGCTCGCGTCCCGCGTCGGCGACGGCTACATCACCATCCAGCCGGACGAGACGATGGTCGAGCAGTACCGCAAGGGCGGAGGCGGCGGAAAGCTCGTCAGCGGCGGCACCAAGGTCTGCTACGACACCGACGAGGACGAGGCCGTGCAGACCGTCCACCGGCTCTGGGCGAACGAGCAGCTGCCCGGCGAGCTGGGCCAGGTGCTGCCCTCCCCGAAACACTTCGAACAGGCGCAGCAGCTGGTCACCGAGGACATGGTGCGTGAGAACCGGGTGTGCGGCGACGATGTGGACGAGCACGTGGCCGAGCTGAAGCAGTTCGCCGACGCGGGCTTCGACCGGGTCTACGTCAACCAGATCGGCCCGGACCTGCGCGGCTTCTTCGACTTCTACCGCACGAAGGTACTGCCGCAGGTCCAGCAGGCCGTCTGACGGAAGGCCGGGCAACCCGAGGGAACTCCACCGCCCCGTCGCGTCCGTGTACACGGTGCCGACGGACGCTCCCGAGGCGGACGGCACGCTGGCCTGGGACTCCACGACCCTGGTGATCTGCGAGGTGACGGCGGGTGACGCGACCGGCACGGGCTGGATGTACGGCCCGGCGGCGGTCGGTGACTTCCTCACCGCCGAACTCGCCCCGCTCGTCGAGGGCATGAGCGCCCTGGACATCCCGGCCGTGCACGACGCGATGTGCCGCTCGGTGCGCAACGCGGGCCGCCCGGGCATCGCGTCCTGCGCGATCTCGGCACTGGACATCGCCCTGTGGGACCTCAAGGACCGGCTGCTGGGGGTCCGGCACGAGCAGTGCCGGTGTACGGCAGCGGGGGCTTCACGACGTACCACGACACGCTCCCCCACTGCCTTAAGGGCGTGGGAGGGGCCCCCATGGCCGCGCAGCTGAACGGCTGGGTGCACGGGCAGCACATCCCGCGCGTGACGATCAAGACCGGTGAGGGGTGGGACCGCGAGGTGGCCCGCGACCTGCACCGCGTCCAGGCGGCACGCCAGGTCATCGGCCCGGACGCGGAGTTGTACGTCGACGCCAACGGCGCCTGCACCCGCAAGCAGGCGGTGCGCGTCGGCCACGCCCTCGCCGAGCACGGCGTGGGCTGGTTCGAGGAGCCGGTGTCCTCGGACGACCTGACGGGCCTCAGGCTGGTCCGTGACGCGGTGGTGAGCGACGTGACGGCCGGCGAATGCGGCTTCGGCCTCCCCTACTTCGCCCGCATGATCACGGCCGGGGCGGTCGACTGCCTTCAGGTCGACGCGACCCTCCCCCGCTGCCCTAATGGCGTGGGGGCCCAACCGGCGGCCTGACGGAGTTCCTGCGCGCGGCTGCCCTGGCCCACGCCCACGGCCTGGAGGTCTCCGCGCACTGCGCCCCGCACGCCCACGCGGCGGCGGCCGCCTCGCTCCCCGACCTCCGGCACATCGAGCGGTTCCACGACCACGTCCGCAACGAGGACATGTTCTTCGACGGCGCCCTGGACCCCACGGGCGGCACGATCCTCCCGGCCCAGGGCCTGGGCCACGGGCTCACTCTGCGCACCCAGGAGGTGGCGGAATACCGGGTCGCCTAGACCGGGTCGCCCAGGGGGTGTCCGCAAAGTCCCGTTGTCCGCCCGCCGGGCAGGCGGGACGTCGCGGACCCCCCCCCTTGGCTCCCTGCTGGCCCCCTGCTGGCTCCCTGCGCGAAACGCCGGCGCCTACCGGCGGGCCTGTCCCGCCAGTTTGCGGGCGGCCAGAACGCCCGCCGCCCCCACGGTCAGGGCCGCGCCCATCCGCCGCCGGTTCCGTGAGACCCACTGCTGCGGGCTGTCGTGCACGGCCTCGTCGTCGAACCGCCCGTGCGCGCCGAAGTCATGACCCTGCGGGCCGTCCGCCGGGGCCCACAGATTGGCCGGCCCGTCGTGCCGGTCCTCCTCCTGCTGCGACGAGAAGCCCGTACGCGCCAGATAACGTTCCAGCAGCCCGGGAACGACGGCGTTGGCGACGAGCGTGGCGACCGTGGAGGCGCCCACCCAGTACTCCCGGCGCCCCGCGTGCGACGCCGCGTACACGATCGCCCGGGCCGCGACCTCCGGCTGGTACACGGGCGCGACCGGCCGGGCCCGGCCCCGCATGCGGTTGAGCACCCAGTCGAACTGCGGGGTGTTGAGGCCCGGCAGCTGCACCATCGTCGTACGAACCCCGGTGCGCGCGTGCAGCAGCTCGCAGCGCAGGGACTCGTTGAACCCCTGGATCGCGTGCTTGGCCCCGCAGTACGCCGACTGGAGCGGGATGCCGCGGTAGGCGAGCGCGGAGCCGACCTGCACGATCGTGCCGCGGTCGCGCGGCAGCATGTGGCGCAGGGCTGCCCGGGTGCCGAACACATAGCCCAGGTAGGTCACTTCGGTCACGCGACGGAACTCGTCCGGGCCGACCTCCGTGAACGGCGCGAAGACCCCGGTGAAGGCGTTGTTGACCCAGACGTCGATGGGTCCGAACGTGTCGACGACCTGCTGGGCGGCGTCGTCGACGGCCTTGGCGTCGGAGACGTCCACGCCGATGACGAGGGCCTCGCCCCCGGCGCGCCGCACCTCGTCGGCCACGGCGGCGAGTCCCTCACTCCCCCGGGCCAGCAGGGCGACCCGGTCGCCCCCGGCGGCGAAGGCCCGGGCCGTGGCCCGTCCCACGCCGCCGCTGGCCCCGGTCACCACGACGACGCGGCCGTGCGGTGTTTCTGTCGTGCGCACTTCGGATCACGCCCTGTGGGGAGGCACGTCGGGGTCGTCCGCCGGCCGCGGGGGCACCACGCCCGGGGCGGGCCCGCCGGCGGCGCCGCCGACCGGTCCGGCGGCGGGCGGGGCCGGCGGCACGGGCGGCACACCGCCGGGCACACCGGTGCCCGGGCCGGTGGTGCTCTCGTGTCCCGGCGTCATACCGGCCGCGTGCGCCGGGCCCGGCCGGGACGCGGACGGCCGGGCCATGCCGCGCAGCACGTACGCCAGGGCACCCAGGATCACGGCGGTGATCAGCGCGGCGGCCCAGTCGGGCAGGCCGAGGGCGAGTGCCAGTCCCACGGCGAGCGCGAGGGCCGCGCCCGCGTACAGGGCGAGGGCGCCGGACGCCGCGTACAGGGCGGCCCTGCGGCGCTGCTTGCGGGTCTGCTCGCGCAGTTCGTCCCGTACGGTCTCGCGCGCCACCTGTGCCAGCTCGTCGACCAGGTGCTTGTCCAGATGCTCCAGGTGATCCAACGGCTTCATACCCGGCCGGGTACCCTTGCCCCCTTGCGCGTAACTAGGCTCGTCCCCATGGAGATTCTGGGTGCCACACTGCGCGTCTGCGTCGACGACCTCGAGACCGCGATTCCCTTCTACGAGCGGCTGGCGGGCGGCAGAGCCCAGCGCTTCGAACGGGGCGGTGTCCAGGTGGCGGCGATCGGCTGCTTCCTGCTGATGAGCGGCCCCCCGGCCGAACTGGAAGTACTGCGCAAGGTGGCCGCGACGATCGCCGTGACGGACGTCGAGGAGACCCACAAGGTGCTGACCGAGCTGGGCGCCCACATCATCGCGGGCCCCATCGCCTCACCGGCGGGCCGTAACCTGATCGTCCTGCATCCGGACGGTTCGATCTACGAGTACGTGGACCGCCAGGCGTGATCCCCGGGGCCGGGGCCCGGCTCAGCGCCGCCGCCCCGGCTCCGTGATCATCTCAGCGGTGATCGCCCAGCGCTCGTGGTCGCGCCAGGCGCCGTCGACGAAGAGCATCTTCGGCGAGAAGCCCTCCAGACGGAATCCGCAGCCTCGGGCCAGGGCGATCGACGCGGCGTTCGTGGGCTGGACGTTGATCTCCAGCCGGTGCAGCCGCAGCGGGCCGAACGCGTACCGCACGACGAGGTCCAGCCCTTCGCGCATCAGCCCGCGCCCGGCGGCGTGCGCGAAGGCGCCGTAGCCCAGCGTCCCGGACTGGAAGCCGCCCTCGACGATGTTGTTGATGTTGATGAACCCGCCGATGGACCCGTCGCTCTTCTCACAGACCAGGAAGCCGGCCTTGGAGGGGTCCTCGATCAGCCGCCCGGCGTACGCGCTGTAGGCCTGGGCGGTGTCGGGCGGGAAGAGCCACGGGTGGTGCAGGTCCTTGCTCTCCCGCGCGCGGGCGGTGAACTCGGCACCGTCCTCGTAGGTGAAGTGGCGTATGCCCACCCGAGGGCCTTCGGCGAGGTAGCGGGATGCGTCGTGCGGCATCCCGCCACAGTAGCCGCGCCGGCCGTGTCTCCTCAGGACCCGGCGACCGGCAGCTGGAGCACCCAGGGCTCGCGCGGTGCGTGCACGGTGCCGGGCAGCGTGACGGCGGAGCTCTTGGTCACATCCGCTACCCGGACCGGCGCGACCAGGCGGCGCACGAGGGTGCGGGTGCCGTCGGGCGCGATGTCGTGGATCTTGGCGAAGAGGACGAGCTCGCCGGCCGCGTCGCCGGAGTTCTGCGTGCGCTCGGCCTTCGCTCAGTAGCGGCGTGCTCAGCTGAGAGCCGGTGCGTCGAACGTCAACGTGCCCTTGTGGGCGTCCAGTTCGGCCGACATCCCGAGCGGCACCGTCAGCGCGCCCTCGCAGTGCCCGAACCCGAGCTCCTCCACGACCGGGACGCCGAGTCCGCCCAGCCGGTCGGCGAGCACCGCGCACAGCTCCTCGTACGGGCCGCATGCCGCCCAGGACCCGAGCACGATCCCGGCGACCCCGTCCAGCCAGCCGGTGCGCAGGAGTTGGGTCAGATACCGGTCGATGCGGTACGGGCTCTCACCCACGTCCTCGATGAGCAGCAGCCCGCCCCGCGCGCCGGCGGGGGCGTGCGGGGTGCCGAGGTCGCTCGCGAGCAGGCTGAGGCAGCCGCCCAGCGTGACGCCCCGGGCGCGCCCGGGCACCAGCGCGGTGCCGCCCGGGGGCACGGCGGTGACCTTCCGCACGGACTCGGGGTCGAAGAGGGTCGCCCGGAGGTGTTCCTGCGCCCGGGCGTTCTTGAGGAAGTCGACGCCGGCCGCCGCCGGGCCGTACAGGGTGACCAGTCCCAGGCGGGTGGCGAACGCCTGGTGCAGGACGGTGATGTCGCTGAACCCGGCGAACACCTTCGGGCCCGCCGCCCGCATCGCGTCCCAGTCGAGCAGGTCGGCCATGCGCTGCGCGCCGTATCCGCCCCGGGCGCACAGCACCGCTGCGACGGTCGGGTCGCACCAGGCGTTCTGGAGGTCGGCGGCCCGCTGGGCGTCCGTGCCGGCCAGGTAGTCGAACTCCCGGTGGCGGCCGAGCACATGGGGCGCCACCACGGGGTCGAGGTCCCAGCCGCGCAGGACGTCGAGCCCGGCCTGGAGCCGCTCCTCGGGCACGGGCCCGCTGGGCGCGACGACGGCCACGCGGGCGCCGGGGGCGAGTCGGGGCGGTCGCAGCAGCGGTCTCACTCGAGCTCCAGGGTCGGGACGCCGGGCGGCTTCAGTCCGAACACCTGGGCGTACAGGGAGAGTTCTGCTTCCAGGGCGCGCACCATGGTGTCCGCCCGCCGGAACCCGTGCCCCTCCCCCTCGAAGGCGAGGTAGGCGTGCGGCACCGGCCGGTCCCCGAGGCGGGACAGGAACCGCTCGCACTGGACGGGCGGGCAGATCACGTCGTCCAGGCCCTGGAGCAGCAGGAACGGCACGTCCAGGCGGTCGGCGTGGGTGGCGGGCGAGCGCTCCGTGTAGCGCGCGGGCACGTCGGCGAGCGGCCCGATCAGGCTCTCCAGGTACTGCGACTCGAAGTCGTGGGTCTCCCCCGTGCCCCAGCCGGTGAGGTCCAGGATGGGGTACTTGATCGTGCCGCAGGCGTAGACGTCGGTCGTGGTGAGCGAGGCGGCCGCGGTCCAGCCACCCGCGCTGCCGCCCCGGACGGCGAGCCGGTCACGGTCGGCGGTGCCCTCCTCGGCGAGGGCCAGGGCGACGGCGGCGCAGTCCTCGACGTCGACCACGCCCCACCGCTCGCGCAGCCGGTCGCGGTACGCGCGGCCGTATCCGGTCGAGCCGCCGTAGTTGACCTCGGCGACGCCGATGCCGCGCGAGGTGAAGTAGGCGATCTCCAGGTCGAGCACGAGCGGCGCGCGTCCGGTGGGCCCGCCGTGCGCCCAGACGACGTACGGCGGCAGCTCGTCGCCGGGCGCGACGCAGTCGGGGTGGTGCGGCGGGTAGATGTGGGCGTGGACGTCGCGTCCGTCCGGGCCGGTGAAGGTGCGGATCTGTGGCTCGGGGTAGTACACGGGGTCCACGGCGTCGTCGTGCTCGGCGCCGATCACCCGGGCCCGGCCGGTTCTGGCGTCCAGCTCGACGACCTCGTAGGCGCTGCGCGGGCTGGCGCCGACGGCGACGACCCTCCCCCACTCTCCGGGCGGGGAGACCCCCGTCTCGCTGCGCTCGCCGTGGGCCGCGAGGGTGGGCGCGAACTCGGTCCAGGGTCCGGCCGCGTCGACGACCTCGCCGGTCTCGGGGTCCAGGATGCCGAGGGCGGTGGGGCCCCGGCCGTGCACGACGGCGATCAGGCCGCTGTCCAGCGGCGTGAACCATCGCATGCCCAGTTTCCACAGCGCCCCGCCGAACTCCTCCTCGCGCGGGCACAGGGGCTCCCCGTCGAGGTAGAGGTTCCACCAGCCGCTGCGGTCGCTCGCGTGCAGCAGGCGGCCGTCGTGGGTCCAGTCGGCCTGGGCGATGGACTCGCCGGGGCCGCCGGCGACGGTCCGGGCGCCGTGCAGGGTGCCGTCGGGGCCGATGTCGGCGAGGACCAGTTCGGTGCCGTCCCACGGCATGCGGGGATGGTCCCAGGCGAGCCAGGCCGCCCGCCGCCCGTCGGGCGACAGCTTCGGCCCGGTGACGAACCGGTGCCGGTCGTCGGTGAGCTCGCGCACCGCGTCCCGGTCCCGGGCGGCGGAGCCGTCCAGCGGTACGGCGGCCAGGACACGGCGCACATCGGTGGGTCCGGCGCCGGTGAACTCCTCCAGCACGCACCACACCTCGCCCCGCTCGGGCCGCAGTCCCGGCTCGGCCCAGCGCAGGCCCGCGCCGACGTCGGACACGGGCGTGAGCGGACGCGGCTCGCCGCCCGGCTCGTACCGGTACAGCCGCTGGTCGGCGAAGTTCACGAACACCACCAGCGGGCCGTTCTCCCCCGGCAGGGCGGCCCAGGGATGTCCGCCGTACTCGATGACCCGGCTGCGCACGTTCCACGGCGCGGGCAGCAGCGACTCCTCCGTGCCCTCGGGGTGCCGCCGTACCAGGGTGCGCCGGCCGTCCTCGGCGGGGCGCGGCTCGGTCCACCACACCTCGTCGCCGACGAACCCCACGTACTCCGGATGGCCGTCGTGCGCGGCGGCCAGGGCCGCGTCGATGGGCGAGGGCCACGCCCCGTACGCCAGCGTCCGCACCGTCTCCCCCACTCGCCTAGACAGTCCGCAGGAACCGGTCGAGCACGCGGACGCCGAAGTGCAGCGCCTCGACGGGGACCCGCTCGTCGACGCCGTGGAACATGGCCCAGTAGTCGTAGCCCTCCGGCAGCTTCAGCGGTGTGAAGCCGTAGCCGGTGATGCCGAGGCGGGAGAACTGCTTGGCGTCCGTGCCGCCGGGCATGCAGAACGGCACCACGTGCCCCTCCGGGGCGAACTCCTCGACGGCGGCCCGCATCCGGGCGAACGTCGCCGAGTCCACCGGCGCCTGGAGGGCCACCTCGCGGTGGTGGAACTCCCACTCCACGTCCGGCCCCGTGAGCCGGTCGAGGGTGTCGCGGAACTCGTCCTCCCCGCCGGGCAGATACCGGCCGTCCACGTGCGCCACGGCCTCACCGGGAATCACGTTGATCTTGTAACCGGCGTCCAGCATGGTCGGGTTGGCGCTGTTGCGGATGGTCGACTCGACGAGCGCGGCGGCCGGGCCGAGCTTGTCGAGCAGCCGGTCCACGTCGGTCAGGTCGGGCTCGATGCCGTACAGCGCGGCGAGTTCGGTGAGCGCTGCGCGCACGGTCGGGGTCAGCCGCAGCGGCCACTCGTGCTCGCCGATCCGGGTGATCGCGGCCGCCAGCCGGGTGACCGCGTTGGCCTTGTTCACCTTGGAGCCGTGCCCGGCCCGGCCGCGCGCGGTGAGCTTCAGCCAGGCGGTGCCCCGCTCACCGGCCGAGAGGGGGTAGATCTGCCGTCCGGCGCCGTCGTGGAACGTGAAGGCACCCGCCTCGCTGACGCCTTCGGTGCACCCCTCGAACAGCGCGGCGTGTTCGTCGGCGAGGAATCCGGAGCCGTCCTCGGCGCTGGCCTCCTCGTCCGCGGTGAACGCGATGACGATGTCCCGCCGGGGCCGGACGCCCTGGCGCGCCCAGGCGCGGACCACGGCCAGGATCATCGCGTCCATGTTCTTCATGTCGACGGCGCCGCGCCCCCAGACGACCCCGTCGCGGATCTCCCCGGAGAACGGGTGCACGGTCCAGTCGGCGGCCGCGGCGGGTACGACGTCCAGATGGCCGTGGAGCAGCAGCGCGTCGGCCGACGGGTCGGTGCCCTCGACGCGGGCGACGACGTTGGTGCGGCCCTTGGTGCGCTCCAGGAGCGTCGGCTCGATGCCGGCCTCGGCGAGCCGCGCGGCGGCGTACTCGGCGGCGGGCCGCTCCTGGCAGTCGCCTCCGCCCCGGTTGGTGGTGTCGATCCGGATCAGGTCGGACGTGAACGTCACGACCTCGTCCAGCGCCTGACCGTCCACCTGCTCAGCCATACTGCTCCTCCACCGCGGCCGAGACGATCGTGGTGACCGCCTTGAAGGCGCGGATACCCTCGTACATGGTCTCGCTCGTGTAGGCCACCTTCCGCTCCCCGATCCGCTCCACCCCCGGCACGACGGTGGCGGCCATGGCCAGGTGCTCGGCGTCGAACTCCACGGCGACCGTGAACGGGCCGCCGTGCACGGGTTCGTGACGCACCGCCAGCGATGCCGCTTCCTTGGCCGCCGCCCGGATGTCGGCCGCGGTCCTGGCGGGCGTACGGCACACGGCCGCGTACCGCGAGACGTGGTCCTTCACGGCGACCTTCAGCGCCTCGGGCGCGTACCCGAGCGCGTCCTCGCAGGCGACGTCGTCGCCGGTGACCAGCACGACCGGCACCCCGAACTCGGCGACGACACGGGCGTTGAGCAGCCCCTCGCTCGCCGGTACGTCGTTCAGCCACACGCCCGTGATCTGGTTCGCGAGGTAGGTGTGGGCGAGGACGCCCTCCATGCCGGCGCCCGCGTGGTAGCCGACGAACGCGATGCCGTCGACGTCGCCGTGCTGCACGCCCTCCACCATGGACAGCGCCTTGTGCCGCCCGGTGAGCAGCTGGGCCCGTTCGTCCAGTTGCTCCAGCAGCAGGTTGCGCATGGTCCAGTGCGCCTCGTTGACGATCACCTCGCCTGCGCCGCCGTCGTAGAAGCCGAGCACGGCGGCGTTGACGTCCGAGGTGAAGAGCGAGCGGCAGCGCTCCCATTGCGAGGCGCCCGGCAGCACGTCGTCGGGCCAGGTGACGCCGGTGGCGCCCTCCATGTCGGCGCTGATGAGGATTCTCATGACGAACCGTCCCCCCGGATGGAGATCTTCATGGTTCGTCACGTTACGCGCTACGGGCGGAACCGGCTACGACATGTCACCACCGTATCGGCAGTCCGGTGATGAACGAGGTGAGCCGGTCGGCGAGCAGCCGGTTGTCGCGGGCCGAGTAGTGCCAGTGGCAGCCCGTGTAGTCCAGGCCCGTGTCGTCGAGGCGCCAGTAGCGGACCCGGCGGTCGCCCGCGCCCGTGCGTTCCCCGACCACCTGCTCGACGTGTCCGGCGAACGGGCCGGTGCCGACGGCCAGGATGGTGGTTCCGGGCCCGTAGCGCGTCCGCAGCTTCTGGAGGAAGCCGCTGTAGGCGCTCCGGTAGGCGGCGGCGAGGCTCTCGTCGGTCCATGGCTCGCCCGGGTTGACGGGGGTCGAGAAGTCGTTGGTGCCGAGGTGGACCACCACCAGCTGCGGCCGCCAGGTGCCCGGGTTCTGCCAGACGTCGCCGGGCGCGTTCAGCAGCGCACGGTCGTAGAAGGTGCGGTAGTTCACCTCCGGCGTCCCGCCGTTGTAGTTGCGGACCATCCCCAGGCCCGAGTACGCGTTGATCTGGTAGTCGGCGCGCAGCCGCCGGGCGGTGAGGGCGCCGTAGCTCACGTCGGCGTTCGTGGTGCGCTTGACCTGCTCTCCGGTGCAGTCGCGGGAGGTCGAGAGGTTGCCGTAGCCCGCCGTGAGGGAGTCCCCGACGAACTCGATCTGGCGGCTGCGCGCGGCCGGTCTGGTGAGGACGGCGCCGCCGGGCGCGGCGACGAAGCCGCCGAACGAGCTGGTGCTCCAGGGGGTGTCGTTGCGCTTGACGAGCCGGACGGTGTGCACCCCGTCGCGCAGGCCGTTGACCCAGTGGGTGGTCCTGCCCGGCGTGACGAGGGTCGCGACGGTGGCTCCGTCGATCTGGACGTCGTAGTCGGCGGCCGGGTCGTCGAGCACGATCCCCACGCCGGTGCCGCGGAACCGGCCCTCGAAGTACACGCCGGGCCAGCTGTACTGGAGCACGTCTCCGGCGTCCTTGACCCGCCCGGCGGTGTGCACGCTCGCGCGCACTCCGTCCTTGTCCGGCGCGGCGGCGGCGGCGACCGCGGGCGGGCCGGCCAGCACCATCGCCGCCGTCGACGCGACCAGCATCCGTAACCAGGGCAACGGCATGACTGTCCTCCGGAGGACGAGGCGGGTGCACGGACTGGAAGCCATGACCGTACACCGACAAAAACCCCGCCCACCAGACCGCGTCGCGCTCCGCTCCGCAGGACCGCTGACCGTCCGCCTCAGGCCGTACGCCCCGCCACCAGCCACCTGGAGGGCAGCTCGATACGCGCGCCGTCGGGGTGTAACTCCGTAGGAGTGCCACGGTCCATGGCCCAGGCCCTCTCTCCCCACGGATCCGCGAGATGTGTGCCGGCGTCATCACCGTACGGCGACCGCCGGTTGCCGTGTGCGGCAATGCGGGAATTCCTCGCGCGGGGTTCGCACCGGCGTGCGACCCCGCGCGCCGGTGTGGGTTCAGTCCTCGTGCCCCAGTTGGAGGTCCCGCTCGGTGCGGCCGCCCCCGGCCACCTGGAGCACGGTGGCGACGGGCGGGTAACCGGCGGCGATGACGGTGTACTCGCCGGAGGACAGGTCGACGAACCGGAACGTGCCGTCGGGGCCGGTGGTGAGGGTGTCGACGACGTTGCCGGCGACGTCCAGCAGGGTCACGCGCGCGTCCTCCACGGGCCGGCCGCCGCCGGCCCGGACGGTGCCGCGCAGGACGGCGCCGCCGGCCAGTTCGATGTCCCGGCGGGTCTCGCAGGCGGCCTGGACGGTGACGGGGAGCGCGGCCGGGCGGAAGGCGGGGGCGCCGGCGGCGAGGGTGTACTCGCCGGCCACCAGATCGGTGATGACGTAACCGCCCTCGCGGCCACTGCGGGTGGTGGCCACGACCTCGCCGTGCACGTTGGTGAGGGTGACGCGGGCGTCCCGTACGGGGGTGCCGTCGGCGGTGACCACGCTGCCGACGAGGTTCCCCGCGCCCCCCAGGACGATGTCCAGTTCGACGGGGCGTTCGCCGACGGTCACGGAGACCGCCTGCGGCTGGTGGCCGCCCGCGGCGGCGATCAGCACGTACGCGCCGGGGCCCGGGGTGGCCAGCGCGTAGCGCCCGTCCTCGCCGCTGGCACCGCGCCCGGTCTGCTGTCCGGTGACGTCGATGAGCGTGAGTGCCGCGCGGGGCACGACGGTCCCGTCGTGGTGCTGCACCGAACCGCAGACGGGGATCCCGGCGGTGTGCGGAGCGCGTGCCTGCGGGATCGGGGTGTTCCCCGGCGCCGTGTCCGGGTCGGTGACGGATACGTAGTGGGACACCAGGGGTTTCTCCTTGAGGAAGAGGGCGATGACCAGTCCGAGGACGAGCATCGGCACCAGGTAGAGGAAGATCCGCGGCATGGCGTCGGCGTACGCCCCGATGTAGCCGTCGCGCAGCGCCGGGGGCAGGCTGTGCACCAGCTGCGGGGTGATGGACTCGGGGTCGGGGAGCCGGTCGCCCGCGCGCGTGGGCAGGTGGTGGGCCAGGGCGTCGGCGAGCCGGTCGGCGAAGAGGGTGCCGAAGAAGGCGGCGCCGACGCTGCCGCCGATCTGCCGGAAGTAGTTGTTGGCGCCGGTGGCGGTGGAGAGGTCGGCCGGGCGCACCGAGTTCTGCACGGCGAGGATCAGCACCGGCATCACCATGCCGATGCCGGCGCCGAGGACGGCCATCCAGATGCTGGAGTGCAGCCGGGGCGTGTCGGCGTCGAGGCGGGACAGCAACCACATGCCGACGACCGAGAGGGCGCTGCCGAGGATCGGGTAGGCCTTGTAGCGGCCGGTGTGACTGATGAGCTGTCCGGCGATGATCGAGGCGCCGACGATGCCGGCCGTCATGGGCAGCATGAGCAGGCCCGACTCGATGGCGGAGGCGCCGTCGACCATCTGGAGGTAGGTCGGCAGATAGCTGGCGGCGCCGAACAGTCCGGCTCCGATCACCAGACCCACCAGGCCGGTGACGTTGAAGACGGAGTCCCTGAACAGCCGCAGCGGGATGAGGGGTTCGGCGGCGAAGTGCTCGGCGACGAGGAAGAGGACGCTCGCCACGGCCGCTCCCGCGCCGAGGCCGAGGATCATGCGCGAGTCCCAGGCGTACTCGGTGCCGCCCCAGCTGGTCAGCAGGACCAGGCAGGTGGAGACGGCGGTCAGCAGCAGCGCGCCGAGGATGTCCAGCCGGGCCTTGCCCGCCGGTTTCGGGAGCTTCAGCGCGACGGCGACGACGGCCAGCGTGACCAGGCCGAAGGGCACATTGACATAGAAGCACCAGCGCCAGGAGAGGTGGTCGGTGAAGTAGCCGCCGAGCAGGGGTCCGGCCACGGAGGCGAGCCCGAAGGCGGCGCCGATCAGGCCCATGTAGCGGCCGCGCTGCCGCGCGGGCACGATGTCCGCGATGATCGCCTGGACACCGATCATGAGGCCGCCCGCACCGACGCCCTGGAGGGCGCGGAAGGCGATCAACTGGTCCATGGTCTGCGCCCGGCCCGCGAGCGCGGAACCGGCGACGAAGACGACGATCGCGAACTGGAAGACGCCCTTGCGGCCGAGCAGGTCGCCCAGCTTGCCGTAGATCGGCAGTCCGACGGTCGCCGTGAGCAGGTAGGCGGTGATCGCCCAGGACATCCGTTCCAGGCCGTGCAGCTCACCGGCGATCTTCGGGAGCGCCGTGGCGACGATCATCTGCTCCAGGGCGGCCAGGAGCAGGGCCGGCATGAGCGCGACGAAGACCAGCCGCACCCTGCGCGGGCTCAGTTCGGCGGCCGGGGCCGGTGGTGGGGCAGGAGGTTCGGGAGGTGCCACCGCCGGTTCGTCCTGCGCAAGAGTGATCCCGCCCACCTACCGCTCCCCTCGTCGCGCTGCCGCACAATTCCCGCGTAAAAGCGACAACTACGAGCAAGCGCGACGAGTTACGGCACAAGTCGGAGCCGAACGGAGATCACCCGAACTGGTGAGAGGCACAACGGCCCCTGGGGGCTTGCGCCTTGGGGAAGACGCCCCCAACGGGGGGCTGCTTCTCGGCGCGGAGCCTACTTCTCGACCTCGGCGGCGAGCCGGGCGAGCAGCGCGTCGTAGATCCGGCCGAGACCCTTGGGCGCGAAGGTCTTCTCGAAGAAGCCGCCGATGCCGCCGGCGCCGGTCCAGGTGGTGGTCACGACGACCCGGGACTTGCCTTCGCCGGCCGGGGTGACCCGCCAGGTGGTGACCATGGAGGAGTTGCGGTCCTTCTCGACCAGCTCGCCGTCGGTGGGCTCGCTGACCTCCAGGAGGCAGTCGCGCACGCGCTTGCTGGTGGCCTGGAGCTTCCAGTGGACGAGGGTGCCCTCGCCGTCACCGCCCTCCCGGACCTCGTACTCGCTGAACTGCTCGGGCAGCAGCTTCGCGCGCGTGCCGCTGTAGTCGGCGAGGGCGTCGAACACCGTCTCCGCGTCCGCCGCGACGATCCGCTCCGTAGTGGCCTCGACCTGCGCCATCGCTTTCCTCCAGGACATGGGTTCTCGGGGGTTGGGGGCAAGCCAACCACCCCGCCGCCCGGCCCCCCAAATCGGGGTCGCCCAACCCGGTCGAACACGTTCGGAAAACAGCCTCGCACGATCAAGGGAACGTGTGTTCTATTCTGTGGGCAGTGCTACCGAGGAGGCGTCATGCGCTGGGACAACCTCACAGAGGACTCCGAACACAGCCGGGCCGACGCCGCGCTGTTCGGCGCGGACGCCGTGACCACCCGTACCTTCGACACGCCGGAGTTCCGCGGAATCACCTTCCACGAAGTCCGGGCCCGCTCGATCATCAACCGGGTGCCGGCGGTCTCCCGGATGTCGTTCCAGTGGACGGTCAATCCCTACCGCGGCTGCTCACACGCGTGTGTGTACTGCTTCGCGCGCAAGACACACAGCTATCTCGACCTCGACACGGGTCTCGGCTTCGACTCCCAGATCGTGGTCAAGATCAACGCACCGGAGTTGCTGCGCCGGCAGCTCGGCTCGCGGCGCTGGCAGGGCGAGCACATCGCGATGGGCACGAACGTCGACTGCTACCAGCGGGCCGAGGGCCGCTACCGCCTGATGCCGGGCATCATCTCGGCCCTGCGCGACCACGCGAACCCCTTCTCGATCCTGACCAAGGGCACGCTCATCCTGCGCGACCTGAACCTGATCAAGCAGGCGGCGGAGGTGACCGACGTCGGCATCTCCGTGTCGGTCGGCTTCACCGAGCCGGAGCTGTGGCGGACCGTCGAGCCGGGTACGCCCGCGCCCGAGCGGCGCCTGGAGGCCGTACGGATCTTCGCCGAGCACGGCATCGGCTGCGGTGTGCTGATGGCGCCGGTGATCCCGTTCCTGAGCGACCACCCGGCCCAACTGCGGGCCACCGTGCGGGCGATCGCGGCCTCCGGCGCCACGTCCGTCACACCGCTGGTGCTGCACCTGCGGCCCGGCGCCCGCGAGTGGTTCATGACCTGGCTGGAGCAGCACCATCCGCACCTGGTGGCGCGCTACCAGCGGCTTTACGCGGAGGGCTCCTACGCCCCGAAGTGGTACCAGCGCCGGATCACCCGTCAGGTGCACGAACTGGCCGAGGAGTACGGCATCGGGCCCACGCGCGCGGGGACGCCGCGCCGGATCCGGCCCCCTGAACCGGCCGAGGAGCCCCCGGTGTCCGGGCCGACTCAACTCTCGCTCATTTAGGAGCGTTCGGGCGCATCCACAGATCCGTCCGGCCGCCGCACGGCCTGCTCGGCTTCCGCAGCTGAGCAGTTGAGCAGTTGAGCAGTTGAGCTTTGACGGTCAATCCGTCGGGGACGTGCGTTGTCAGTCCCGTGGTCCACCATGGACCCATGAGTGAGCTGACCAGGATTTCCGCCCCCGACGGGGTAGCCGCCGCTGCCCAGTACAGTCACGTCGTCATGGGCACGGGCCGTTTCGTGGCGATCGCGGGGCAGCTCGCGCTCGACGAGCAGGGCCGGCCGGTCGGAGAGGGCGACCCGGCGGCGCAGGCCCGTCAGGTCTTCGAGAACCTCCGGCGCTGCCTGGTCGCCGCCGGGGCGACCTTCGACGACGTCGTCAAACTCACCTACTTCGTCACGGACATGGCCCACATGCCCGCGATCCGCGCCGCCCGCGCCGAGCACATACCCGACGACCGGCTGCCGGCCGCGTCGGCGGTGCGGGTCGCGGGGCTGGTCCGGCCGGAGTTCCTGCTGGAGGTCGAGGCGTTCGCGGTGGTGGCGGAGTGAAGGGGCCTCGGGCAAGGGAGCTTCGGATACGGGAGATGACGCTCGCCGACTGCGACCGCGTCGCCGAGATCCGCGTCCGCGGCTGGCAGAGCGCGTACCAGGAGCTGATACCGCAGTCGTACCTGGACGGGCTCAGCGTCGCGGAGGACGCCGAGCGCCGCCGCGGGCAGCTGGCCCAGGCCGACGGCAGCAGGGTGAACCTGGTCGCCGAGGACACCGGCGGCGAGGTCGTCGGCTGGGCCTGCCACGGGCCCTACCGGGGCGTCGAAGTCGTCGTCGGCGACGCCGAGTTGTACGCCATCTACGTCCATCCGGAACACCTGGGGCAGGGCGCTGGGCAGGCCCTGCTCGCCGAGTCCGTCGCGCGCTGCGCCGCCGCGGGCCACGGCCGTCTGCTCCTGTGGGTCCTCAAGGGCAACGGCCGGGCCCGCCGCTTCTACGAACGGGCCGGCTTCCACGCGGACGGCGCCGAGGAGCCCTTCGAGGTGGAAGGTGCCACGGTCCCGGAGGTGCGGTACGCACGCGCGCTCCCCAGCTGATCTCACCCGCCCCCGCTGACTCACCTCTGTTTCGGAATCCGCCCCAGCGCCCGCACCGCCGCCTCCGCCAGCACCGGATGCGCGAGAGCCTCGTTCAGCACGGGTCTGGCCCGGGCGTCGCCCAGCGTGCCGAGCCCGTCCACGCAGGCGAGGGCCACGCGGCGGTACGGGTCGTGCGGGCGCAGCCGTCGCTGGAGGGTGGTGATCAGGGCGGGCACGGCCTCCGGGGCACGCAGTTCGACCAGGAGCCGGACGGGGTGCAGAGCGTAGGCGACACGCAGTTCGTTGGTGGCGAGGGCGGCGGCCGCGCGGGCGGTGCGCGGGTCACCGAGGCGGGCGAGGGCGTAGGCGGCTGAGGCGCAGCGCGGCGGATCACGGTGGTTGAGCAGCAGCACCAGGGACTCGAAGGCCCGCCGGTCCTCGGCGAGTCCCAGCCGGAAGGCGGCCAGCTCCCTCGCCCACAAGGGCTGCCCGGGTTCGGTCAGCACCGCGGCCAGAGCGTCGAGGTCGTCGGTCGCCACGAGCCGCTCGAAGGCGGGCGACGCCCCCGACTCCTGCCGTAAGCGCTCCGTGAGTGATCGCAACTCTTCGTCCATGACTGAGAGATTAGGGGCGCCGCGAGCAGCGCGGGACGTACATCACAAACACGAGGGCTGGCGCGCTCGTTACCCGCGAGTTAAGCTCAGACGAGCGAGTTACCCACTCGTATCTCCTCGCGGCGGTCTGGTGACGCGGCCGTCGTGAGAGCAGTCGGTTCGGTACATCGGTACCGCAGTACGGCTCGGCCCCGGGACAGGGCCGGTCGGAACCGCCGTTCACCGGGCGCGCACACGCCCGGCCCGACGGCACCGGGCGTGTGCGCTCGCAGCCCGGCCAACACCCGCATTTCTCACGCACCCGGTGCGCCCGGAGTCCGGCTCTCGCCGGTCCGTCTTCGGCGTACCCGGGCGCGTTCCCCGTCGTCACCCTCATTCCTGGAGTCCCGCGATGGCCACTCCCCTTTCCGACCCGTCCCTGTCCCCGCTGCGCACCATCGCAGTCGTCGGCCTCGGCACGATGGGCACCGGCATCGCCGAGGTCCTCGCCAAGGCCGGCCGCGTGGTCGTCGGCATCGACATCAGCGAGGCCCAGGCCGCGAAGTGCGTCGCCGCCCTGGAATCCTCCACCGCCCGTGGCGTCGAGCGCGGACGGCTGACCGAGCAGGACCGCGCGGAGATCCTGGACCGCGTCCGCACCTCCACCGACCTGCGGGCCGCGGCCGACGCCGACCTGGTCATCGAGGTGGCGCCTGAGTCGTACGAGGTCAAGCACCAGATCTTCCGGGAACTGGACGGGATCGTGCGCCCCGAGACGATCATGGCGACCGGCACCAACGCCCTGTCCGTCACGCGGCTGGCCGCCGACTCGGCCCGTCCGGAGCGGGTGCTGGGCCTGCACTTCTTCAACCCGGCCCCGGCGATGCGGCTGGTCGAGGTCGTCTCCTCGGTACTGACCGCGCCGGCCGCCGTCACGGCGGTCACCGACCTCGCCCTCGACCTGGGCAAGGAGCCCGTCGCGGTCGGCGACCGCCCCGGATTCGTCGCCGACGGGCTGCTGTTCGGCTACCTCAACCAGGCCGCCGCGATGTACGAGGCGAAGTACGCCTCCCGCGAGGACATCGACGCCGCGATGCGGCTGGGCTGCGGCCTGCCCATGGGCCCGCTGGCGCTGCTCGACCTGATCGGTGTCGACACCGCGCGCACGGTCCTGGAGGCGATGTACGCCGAGTCCCGCGACCGGCTGCACGCCCCCGCGCCGATCCTGAAGCAGCTGAGCGAGGCGGGCCTGACCGGCCGTAAGGCGGGGCGCGGGTTCTACACGTACGAGGCGCCGGGCAGCGGCACCGTCGTGCGGGACGCGCTGACCCCGCTGGAGGGCGGCAACCTGGTCCCGGGCCGGGAGGTCCGCTCGGTCGGCGTCGCCGGCTCGGGCACCATGGCCTCCGGTATCGCCGAGGTCTTCGCCAAGGGCGGGTACGAGGTGGTCATCGCCGCACGCAGCGAGGAGAAGGCCCAGGCCGCGAAGGCCCGGATCGGCAAGTCCCTGTCCCGCTCGGTCGACAAGGGCCGGATGACCGCCGAGGCAGCGGCGCAGACCCTGGACCGCATCACGCCGACGGGCACGTACGACGACTTCGCCGACGTCGACCTGGCCGTGGAGGCGGTCGCCGAGGACCTGGAGGTCAAGCGGCAGCTGTTCGCCGCGCTGGACAAGGTCTGCAAGCCGGGCGCCGTCCTGGCCACCACCACGTCGTCCCTGCCGGTCGTCGCCTGCGCCCGGGCCACGTCACGCCCGCAGGACGTGATCGGCATGCACTTCTTCAACCCTGCGCCCGCCATGAAGCTGGTCGAGGTCGTCCGTACGGTGCTGACGGCCGACGACGTCCACGCGACGGTCCGCGAGGTCTGCGGCCGGATCCGGAAGCACGCGGTCGACTGCGGAGACCGTGCGGGCTTCATCGTGAACGCGCTGCTGTTCCCGTACCTGAACAACGCGATCAAGATGGTTCAGGAGCACTACGCGTCGCTCGACGACATCGACGCGGCGATGAAGCTGGGTGGCGGTTACCCGATGGGCCCGTTCGAGCTGCTGGACGTCGTCGGGCTCGATGTCTCGCTCGCCATCGAGAAGGTCCTGCACCGCGAGTTCCGCGACCCGGGGCTCGCCCCGGCGCCGCTCCTGGAGCACCTGGTGGCCGCGGGCTGCCTCGGCCGCAAGACAGGCCGTGGCTTCCGCGAATATGCCAAGCGCTGAGGGTTCCGGCGACTGGTTCCGGTCCGGCGCGGAGTGGGGCGGCCTGCTCGGCCCGGACCGGTTCCACGAACCAGGTCATGCGCAGCGAGCTGCGCACATGCAGTACGTTCAGGGCATGTCCCAGCCCGCCAAGTCCTCACGTACATCGGCTACGACCGACGCGCCGGAAAGTGCCGCTGGCTCTCGCGCCGCCGCCCAGCGGCTCAAGATGCGCCGGGAACTGGCGGCCGCCGCGATGGAGCTGTTCGCGACCAAGGGGTACGAGGCGACCACCGTCGACGAGATCGCGGCCCAGGCCGGAGTCGCCCGCCGCACCTTCTTCCGTCACTTCCGCTCCAAGGAAGAGGCGATCTTCCCCGACCACGACGACACCCTGGTGCGGGCCGAGGCGGTGCTCAACGCCGCGCCCGCGCACGAGCATCCGCTCGACACGGTGTGCCGCGGCATCAAGGAAGTCATGAGGATGTACGCGGCCCGTCCGGAGATCTCGGTCGCCCGCTACAAGCTGACGCGCGAGGTGCCCACCCTGCGCGAGGCGGAGATCGCGTCGGTGGCCCGCTACGAGCGCCTGTTCACCCGCTATCTCCTCGGCCACTTCGACGAGCGCGCGCACGCCGACGACGCCAACGACGACCCGCTGCTCGCGGAGGTCGCCGCGTCCGCCGTGGTCACCGCCCACAACCACGTCCTGCGGCGCTGGCTGCGGGCGGGCGGGCAGGGGGACGTGGAAGCGCAGCTGGACCACGCCTTCGCGATCGTGCGGAAGACGTTCGGTACGGGGATCGGGGCAGGGCGCTCCACCGAGTCGCAGCCGGCCGCGGCCACGGCCTCGGCGCAGGGCGAGGTGCTCGTGACCGTCGCCCGTACCGACGCGCCGCTGGACGAGGTCATGCGGACGATCGAGCAGGCGCTCAAGGAGCGCTGAGCCCCCTCCGCCCGTGTGATGACGGCCACCCCTCGGGGTGGCCGTTTTGGCATGTCAGGGGCCGTTTTGCAGGGCCTTTCCGAGGTCATTCGATCGATCATCGCTCATTTGTTACGTAAAGATTTCATCTGAGAGCAACTTCTGGCACTCAGTGCCTTGCGGGGTGACACGCGGTGTCATACGTTGAAGAGGTCCGGGCGATGTCCCAGCAAGCCCAGTGCCTGCCCGTCCGGACGCCTGCGTCACAGGCAACCTCCCGCGCCACCAGCGCTGCCGGACAGCACCACCGCCGAACCGACGGCACACCCTCGACCCTCAGCAGCACCGACGTAACCATCGGCGCCCCTCCCTCAGGGCGCTCACCGCCGGAGGCAACACCGTGACCGTTAAGGACATCCTGGCCGCGATCCAGTCGCCCGACTCCACGTCGGAGGACTTCGCCGCCCTCCCGCTTCCCGAGTCGTACCGCGCGATCACCGTGCACAAGGACGAGACGGAGATGTTCGCCGGGCTCGCCACCCGCGACAAGGACCCCCGCAAGTCGATCCACCTGGACGAGGTGCCGCTGCCCGAGCTCGGCCCGGGCGAGGCGCTGGTGGCCGTCATGGCCTCGTCGGTGAACTACAACTCGGTGTGGACGTCGATCTTCGAGCCGCTGTCGACCTTCGGTTTCCTGGAGCGGTACGGCCGCACCAGCGATCTGGCCAAGCGGCACGATCTGCCGTACCACATCATCGGTTCCGACCTGGCGGGCGTCGTCCTGCGCACCGGACCGGGTGTGAACGCCTGGCGGCCCGGCGACGAGGTGGTCGCGCACTGTCTGTCCGTCGAGCTGGAGTCCAGCGACGGCCACAACGACACGATGCTCGACCCCGAGCAGCGCATCTGGGGCTTCGAGACCAACTTCGGCGGCCTCGCGGAGATCGCGCTGGTCAAGTCGAACCAGCTGATGCCCAAGCCGGACCACCTGAGCTGGGAGGAGGCCGCCGCTCCGGGCCTGGTCAACTCGACCGCCTACCGGCAGCTGGTCTCCCGCAACGGCGCCGGCATGAAGCAGGGCGACAACGTGCTCATCTGGGGCGCAAGCGGCGGACTCGGCTCCTACGCCACCCAGTTCGCGCTGGCCGGCGGCGCCAACCCCATCTGTGTCGTGTCCTCGCCACAGAAGGCGGAGATCTGCCGGGCGATGGGCGCCGAGGCGATCATCGACCGCAACGCCGAGGACTACAAGTTCTGGAAGGACGAGAACACCCAGGACCCGAAGGAGTGGAAGCGCTTCGGCAAGCGCATCCGCGAGCTCACCGGCGGCGAGGACATCGACATCGTCTTCGAGCACCCCGGCCGCGAGACCTTCGGCGCGAGCGTTTTCGTCACCCGCAAGGGCGGCACCATCACCACCTGCGCCTCGACCTCGGGCTACATGCACGAGTACGACAACCGCTACCTGTGGATGTCGCTGAAGCGGATCATCGGCTCGCACTTCGCCAACTACCGCGAGGCCTGGGAGGCCAACCGGCTCATCGCGAAGGGCAAGATCCACCCGACCCTGTCGAAGGTGTACTCCCTGGAGGACACCGGCCAGGCCGCCTACGACGTGCACCGCAACCTCCACCAGGGCAAGGTCGGCGTCCTCGCCCTGGCGCCTGAGGAGGGTCTCGGCGTGCGCGACCACGAGAAGCGCGCCCAGCACATCGACGCCATCAACCGCTTCCGGAACATCTGAGGTCACAGATGACTGAGCGTCAGAAGGACCGGCCGTGGCTCATGCGCACCTACGCCGGTCACTCCACGGCCGAGGCGTCCAACGAGCTTTACCGGCGCAACCTCGCCAAGGGCCAGACGGGTCTGTCGGTGGCGTTCGACCTGCCGACGCAGACCGGCTACGACTCCGACCACATCCTCGCCCGCGGCGAGGTCGGCCGGGTCGGTGTGCCGATCGCGCACGTCGGTGACATGCGTCGGCTGTTCCAGGACATCCCCCTGGAGCAGATGAACACCTCGATGACCATCAACGCCACGGCCATGTGGCTGCTGGCGCTCTACCAGGTCGTCGCCGAGGAGCAGGGTACGGACATCACCAAGCTCCAGGGCACGACCCAGAACGACATCGTCAAGGAGTACCTGTCCCGCGGGACGCACGTCTTCCCGCCGGGGCCGAGCCTCCGTCTGACGACGGACATGATCGCGTACACGGTCTCCCACATCCCGAAGTGGAACCCGATCAACATCTGCAGCTACCACCTGCAGGAGGCGGGCGCCACGCCGGTCCAGGAGATCGCGTACGCGATGTCCACCGCGATCGCCGTGCTGGACGCGGTCCGTGACTCCGGGCAGGTGCCGCAGGAGCGCATGGGCGACGTCGTCGGCCGGATCTCCTTCTTCGTGAACGCGGGCGTCCGCTTCATCGAGGAGATGTGCAAGATGCGCGCCTTCGGCCGCATCTGGGACCAGGTCACCCGCGAGCGGTACGGCATCGAGAACCCCAAGCACCGCCGCTTCCGCTACGGCGTCCAGGTCAACTCCCTGGGATTGACCGAGGCGCAGCCGGAGAACAACGTCCAGCGGATCGTGCTGGAGATGCTGGCCGTGACCCTCTCCAAGGACGCACGCGCGCGTGCCGTGCAGCTCCCCGCCTGGAACGAGGCGCTCGGCCTGCCCCGCCCCTGGGACCAGCAGTGGTCTTTGCGCATCCAGCAGGTGCTGGCGTACGAGAGCGATCTGCTGGAGTACGAGGACATCTTCGAGGGCTCGAAGGTCATCGAGGCGAAGGTGGAGGAGCTGGTCGAGGCCGCGCTCGCGGAGATCGACCGCATCCAGGAGATGGGCGGCGCGATGGCGGCCGTCGAGTCCGGTTACCTCAAGTCGCAGCTGGTCGCCTCGCACGCGGAACGCCGGGGCCGGATCGAGTCCGGCCAGGAGAAGATCATCGGTGTCAACGCCTTCGAGGGCACCGAGCCGAACCCGCTGACCGCCGACCTGGACACCGCGATCCAGACGGTCGACCCGGAGGTCGAGGCCCGCGTCATCGCCTCGCTCCAGCAGTGGCGCGACAGCCGCTACCAGCCGCCCTTCAACCACCCCCGGCCCTGCAAGGCGCTGGAGCGGCTGAAGGAGGCCGCGCGCGGCACCGAGAACCTCATGGAGGCCACCCTGGAGTGCGCCCGCGCCGGGGCGACCACCGGCGAGTGGGCCGGGGCCCTGCGCGAGGTGTTCGGCGAGTTCAGGGCGCCCACGGGCGTCTCCTCGGCGCCGGTGGCCGTTCCCGTCGAGGAGGGCAGCACGCTGGCCCTGGTCCGCCGCAAGGTGGACCTGACGGCCAAGGACCTGGGCGTCGGCAAGCTGCGCTTCCTGGTCGGCAAGCCGGGCCTGGACGGGCACTCCAACGGCGCCGAGCAGATCGCCGTGCGCGCGCGTGACGCCGGCTTCGAGGTGGTCTACCAGGGCATCCGGCTGACGCCCGAGCAGATCGTGGATGCGGCCCTCGCCGAGGACGTGCACGCGGTCGGCCTGTCCATCCTTTCCGGATCGCACGCCCAGTTGGTGCCGGACGTCCTCGAACGGCTCCGTGTGGCGGGCGCCACAGATATACCGGTGATCGCCGGTGGCATCATCCCGAACGGTGATGCCGAGCAGCTCAGGGCAGCCGGAGTGGCCGCGGTCTTCACCCCGAAGGACTTCGACATCACCGGAATCATCGGCCGCATCGTCGACGAGATCCGGAAAGCGAACAAGCTCGACCCCCTGGAGGTCCCCGCATGACCACGGTCAACCGCCTTCGCCCCCGGCGTTCCTGCCTGGCGGTACCGGGCTCGAACCCGCGCTTCCTGGAGAAGGCCCAGGGCCTCCCGGCCGACCAGGTCTTCCTCGACCTGGAGGACGCGTGCGCCCCGCTCGCCAAGCCCGAGGCGCGGCACACCATCGTCAAGTTCCTCAACGAAGGTGACTGGACGGGCAAGACGCGCGTCGTGCGTGTCAACGACTGGACGACCGAGTGGACCTACCGCGACGTCGTGACGGTGGTCGAGGGCGCCGGCCAGAACCTCGACTGCATCATGCTGCCGAAGGTGCAGACGGCCCAGCAGGTCGTCGCCCTCGACCTCCTGCTGACCCAGATCGAGAAGACGATGGGCTTCGAGGTCGGCAAGATCGGCATCGAGGCGCAGATCGAGAACGCGCAGGGCCTGAACAACGTCAACGAGATCGCGCAGGCCTCCCCGCGCGTCGAGACGATCATCTTCGGCCCGGCCGACTTCATGGCGTCCATCAACATGAAGTCGCTGGTCGTGGGCGAGCAGCCGCCCGGCTACCCGGCGGACGCCTACCACTACATCCTGATGAAGATCCTGATGGCCGCCCGCGCTAACGACCTCCAGGCGATCGACGGCCCCTACCTCCAGATCCGCAACATCGACGGCTACCGCGAGGTCGCCCAGCGCGCCGCCGCCCTCGGCTTCGACGGCAAGTGGGTGCTGCACCCGGGCCAGGTCGAGGCGTCCAACGAGATCTTCTCGCCGTCCCAGGAGGACTACGACCACGCCGAGCTGATCCTGGACGCGTACGACTACTACACGTCCGAGGCGGGCGGCAAGAAGGGCTCCGCGATGCTCGGCGACGAGATGATCGACGAGGCCAGCCGCAAGATGGCGCTGGTCATCTCCGGCAAGGGCCGCGCGGCCGGCATGCAGCGCACCAGCAAGTTCGAGATCCCCACCGACTAGAAAGGCGCTGAGTGCGATGCAGTTCGGGCGCACCTACGAGGAGTTCGAGGTCGGGGCAACGTACAAGCACTGGCCGGGCAAGACGGTCACGGAGTACGACGACCACCTGTTCTGTCTCCTCACCATGAACCACCACCCGCTCCACATGGACACGAACTATGCGGAGAAGACGACGGACTTCGGCAAGAACGTCGTCGTCGGGAACTACATCTACTCGCTGCTGCTCGGCATGTCCGTGCCGGACATCTCCGGCAAGGCGATCGCCAACCTGGAGATCGAGTCGCTCAAGCACGTGGCGCCGACCTTCCACGGCGACACCATCTACGGTCAGACGACCGTGCTCGACAAGTGGCCGTCGAAGTCGAAGAACGACCGCGGCATCGTGCACGTCGAGACCAAGGGCTACAAGCAGGACGGCACGCTGGTCTGCGTGTTCCGACGCAAGGTCATGGTGCCGACCGAGACGTACATCAAGGAGCGCGGCGGCGAGCAGCCGGGCCGCCCCGAGCTCGAGGAGCAGGAGAAGTAGCCATGGCGCGACTCGCCCAGACCGCCGGTCTGACGGACATCCAGCAGGAGATCCTGTCCACTGTCCGGGACTTCGTGGACAAGGAGATCATCCCGGTCGCGACCGAGCTGGAACACCGCGACGAGTACCCCCAGCAGATCGTCGACGGGCTGAAGGAGCTGGGCCTTTTCGGCCTGATGATCCCCGAGGAGTACGGGGGTCTGGGCGAGTCGCTCCTGACGTACGCGCTGTGCGTGGAGGAGATCGCCCGCGGCTGGATGTCGGTGTCCGGCATCATCAACACGCACTTCATCGTGGCGTACATGCTCAAGCAGCACGGCACGCAGGAGCAGAAGGACCACTTCCTGCCGAGGATGGCGGCCGGCGACATCCGCGGCGCCTTCTCGATGTCGGAGCCGGGCCTCGGCTCGGACGTCTCGGCGATCACGTCGAAGGCGGTGCAGGACGGCGACGAGTACGTCCTGAACGGCCAGAAGATGTGGCTGACGAACGGCGGAACCTCGTCTCTCGTGGCCGTTCTCGTCCGAAGTGACGAAGGTCACCCCGAGGGCACCGCGCCCCACAAGTCGATGACGACCTTCCTGGTCGAGAAGGAGCCGGGCTTCGGCGAGGTCCGGCCCGGACTCACCATCCCCGGCAAGATCGACAAGATGGGGTACAAGGGCGTCGACACCACAGAACTCATCATGGATGGCCTGCGGATTCCTGCCGATCGTGTGCTCGGCGGCGTCACCGGCCGTGGTTTCTACCAGATGATGGACGGCGTCGAGGTCGGCCGCGTCAACGTGGCGGCGCGTGGCTGTGGCGTCGCTCAGCGTGCGTTCGAGCTGGGCGTCCAGTACGCGCAGCAGCGTCACACCTTCGGCAAGCCGATCGCCCAGCACCAGGCGATCCAGTTCAAGCTGGCGGAGATGGCTACCAAGGTCGAGGCCGCGCATGCGATGATGGTGAACGCAGCTCGCAAAAAGGACTCCGGGGAGCGAAACGACCTTGAGGCTGGGATGGCGAAGTATCTCGCCTCCGAGTACTGCAAGGAGGTCGTCGAGGACTCCTTCCGGATCCACGGCGGCTACGGCTTCTCCAAGGAGTACGAGATCGAGCGCCTCTACCGCGAGGCACCGATGCTGCTGATCGGTGAAGGTACCGCCGAGATCCAGAAAATGATCATCGGCAGGCGGTTGCTCGAAGAGTATCGATTCCAGGGCTAGATGTCCGGATACGGGGTGTTTTCTTGGAGAAGAAGATCACACCCCGTCAGCGCTCTTCGGCCGCCGACTCGGCTGCCTGGCTTACCCAGTTAGGGCCCCGAGCCGCTACGATCGCCGGAAAGCCGCCGTCCCCCGTCAGAGTGCGGCATCATCCGCTACGAAGGTCATCCATGCCCCACAGCCAAACCTCTGCACCTCGCGACAGCCGGGCCGGCGTACGCCTCGCGCGCGGAGCATCGCCGTGGCTCCTTCCGACCGTCGCCACCGCAGCCCTCAGCCTGGCCCGGGCGCGCCGCTCCGGCGCTGCCAAGGCCATCGCCGTTCCCGCCACCGCGCTCGCGGCGGGAATGCTGTGGTTCTTCCGCGACCCCGAGCGCGAGATCGGCCAGGGCCGGGTCATCTCGCCCGCCGACGGTGTGGTGCAGAGCATCATGCCGTGGAAGGACGGCCGCACTCGCGTCGCCATCTTCATGAGCCCGCTCAACGTACACGTCAACCGCGCGCCGCTGGCCGGCACGGTGACGTCGGTCGAGCACGTGCCCGGTGGCTTCGTTCCCGCCTTCAACAAGGAGAGCGAGAACAACGAGCGTGTGGTGTGGCACTTCGACACCGAGCTCGGTGACATCGAGATGGTGCAGATCGCCGGCGCGGTCGCGCGGCGGATCGTCCCGTACGTCCCGCAGGGGACCAAGGTCGAGCAGGGCGACCGCATCGGCCTGATCCGCTTCGGATCGCGCGTTGACATCTACCTTCCGGAAGGTGTCGACGTCGCTGTCGAGGTTGGTCAGACCACGACTGCGGGGGTGACTCGAATTGACCGTGATTGATCCCGACACACAGGCCGCGAACTGGGTCGCCGAGGACGAGGACGACGACGCGGAGGAACTGCCGCTGTCTCTCCGGCTGTCGATAGCGGACACGCTCACGCTCGGTAACGCGACGTGCGGCTTCATGGCGGTGTACTTCACCACCACCGGCATCCTCATCCCCCACCTCTCGGGTGACAATTCGGGCATGGCCCGCAACAGCGCGGCCACGGCCGTGATACTGATGCTGTGCGCGGCTGTCTTCGACCTGTTCGACGGCCTCGTCGCCCGCAAGCTGCGGTCATCGCCGATGGGTGCCGAGCTGGACAATCTCTCCGACCTGATCAGCTTCGGTCTGGCGCCCGCGTACTTCGTGCTCGTGTACGGCATGGTCGCGAGTGACGCGCATGAGCGGGTCGCGGCGGTGGGCGCGATCGTTGTGCTGTTGGCGGTGGTGCTGCGGCTTGCCCGGTTCTCGTGCGTCACCGTGAAGGACGGCACGTTCCAGGGCATGCCCTCGCCGTTCGGTGCACTCACGGTCGTCTCGATCGTGCTGCTCGAGCTGCCGTTCGTGGCGACGCTGCTGGCGATCCTGGGTACGGCGTGGCTGATGGTGAGCCGGGTCGAGTACCCGAAGCCGCGGGGGCGGCTCGCGGTGGCGATGCTGTCGTGGATCGTGCTGAGCATGGGTCTGCTGGCGGCGTGGGCGTTCGACGCGCCGAGCGGGCAGTTGCTGCTGCAGACAGGATGCGCGCTTCAGCTGGTCATGGGGGCGGTGATTCCGCTGTTCGCGACGGCTCGGCGGGTGAACAACTTCCGTGACAACCGGAGGGAAGCGCGGGCGGCGCAGCTGCCGTAGTGCCGTAGCGTTTGTTCTTTGCTTGGGCCCCGGACCGGGTTTCGGTTCGGGGCCCTCTGCCTGTGCTGGTGCTTGTCCTGCGGTCGGCGTGGTCGGGGTCGGTTCAGCTCGGGTGCGAAGCCTCGATCAGGACGGACGGGACCGGCTCAGGTCAGGAAGTCCCGCCCGATCTGCTCCGCCACCCGTTCCAGGATCGGCCCGGCCTCGGCGATGCACTTCGCCACGTCCGGCTCCGCGTCCGTCAGGGGGTAGGCCCGGCGGATTCCGGCACGGCCCAGGGCCTCCGGGGGGAGGGCGAGGCGGCCGCATACCGCTACGACGTCCTTGTCGGCCGCACGGGCCGCCGCGGCGACGCCCGCCGGGGCCTTGCCGTGGAGGGTCTGTTCGTCGAGGGAGCCCTCGCCGGTGATCACCAGGTCGGCACGGTCCAGGGCGGGGGCGAAGCCCAGGACGTCGAGCATGACCTCGATGCCGGGGCGGAAACGGGCGCCGAGGAGCAGGGCGCCGTAGCCGATGCCGCCCGCCGCGCCGGCGCCAGGTGAGGCGGCGTACTCGGCGGCCTTCGGACCGGCCGACTCCTCCAGCACCTTCGCGAAGTGCGCGAGGGCGGCGTCCAGGGCCGCCACGTCGTCCGGCGAGGCGCCCTTCTGCGGGCCGTAGACCGCGGGCGCGCCCGTCGGGCCGGTCAGCGGGTTGTCGACGTCGCTCGCGAGGACCAGTTCGATCTCGGTGAGGCGCGGGTCGAGGGCCGAGAGGTCGGCCGAGGCCAGATCGGTGAGGCCGCCGCCGCCCGGCGGTACCGGCTCGCCGTCCGTGTCCCGGAAGCGCGCGCCCAGCGCTGACAGCATTCCGGCGCCGCCGTCCGTGGTGGCGCTGCCGCCGACCCCGAAGACGATCGTGCGGGCACCCGCGTCCAGCGCGGCCCGCAGCAGCTCGCCGGAGCCGTACGTGGACGCCGTGAGCGGTGCGAAGACCCCGGCGGGCAGCCGCTGGAGTCCGCTCGCCTCGGCCATCTCCACGACCGCGGTGCCGTCGCGCAGCGCGAACGCCGCCGTCACCTCGTCGCCGAGCGGGCCGGCGACCCGTACCTCCCGGCGCTCGAACCCGGCCGCGACCGCCGCGGCCACGGTTCCGTCGCCGCCGTCGGCCACGGGCAGCGCCTCGACCTCGACGTCCGGTACGGCCCGGCGCAGCCCGGCCGTCACCCGCTCGGCGACCTCCACGGCCGTCAGCGACCCCTTGAACTTGTCCGCGGCGACGAGCACCCGCCGTGTCCTCTGGGTATCGCTCACTGCAACGTCCGCCACTTGCACTCCCCTTGCTCTCCGGGCCCTCACGCACGTCAAGGCCAGTCGCGCCGCTGCGACCCTAACCGGAGGACGCCCCCGTCGTCAGCCTCTGCCCATCTCCTGGACCAGGGGTGCCGCCCTCAGGGGCGCGGGGCTGTGTCAGCCATGCGGCCGGCGCCGCGCGGGCGCGACCGACCACGACGTACCCGCGCCCCCCGAAACACACCGCAGTCCCACCCCAGGGCGTCCCGCCGAAACGGGTAGACCGTAACCATGACCCTCGCGCGCACCGAGACAGACATCGCCAACCGCATCCTCGGCGGCTGGCTGGGCCGCATCGCGGGCAACATGCTCGGCAAACCGGTGGAGCAGGGCGAAGTCTGGACGCGCGACCGCATCGACCGCTACCTGCGACAGGCAGCAGCGCTACCGCTGACCGACTACCTGCCCGAGCCGATCAGCGAACACGACGGCTTCGAGCTGCGCCCGGAATGGCGCCAGTGCGTGCGCGGCCGTATCCACGGCAGCTGCCGTGACGACGACGTCGACTACGCGATCCTCGGCCTGGACCTGCTGGAGACCCACGGCTTCGGCTTCAGCACCGAGCAGGTCGGTGACCTGTGGCTGCTGCGGCTGCCGTACCTCCAGACGTTCACCGCCGAGCGGGCCGCGTACCGCAACCTCGCCAACGGGCTCAAGCCGCCGCTGACGGCGACGTACGACAACCCGTACCAGGAGTGGATCGGCGCGCTGATCAGGGCCGACATCTACGGCTGGACCTGCCCGGGGGTGCCGCGCCGGGCCGCCTCGCTGGCCCGGCGGGACGCGGTGCTGTCGCACACCGGCAACGGGGTCTACGGGGCGATGTGGGCGGCGGCGCTGATCGCGGCGGCGTTCACGGCGCCCACGGTGCGGCACGCGGTCGACGAGGCCCTGGCCGTGATCCCGGCGAGCAGCCGTCTGGCCCGCACGGTGCGCCGGGTCGTTTCCCTGCACGACACCCGGATGTCCTGGGAGGACACACTCACCACGGTCGCCGAGGAGACCCTCGGCATGGGCTGGATCCACGCCGTCCCGAACGCCGCCGTCCTGACCGCCGGCCTGCTCTACGGCGACGGCGACTTCACCCGCACCATCACCCTGACCGTCCGCGGCGGCCTGGACACCGACTCCAACGGCGCGACGGCGGGTTCGGTGGCGGGTGTGTTCGGCGGGGCCGCGGCCATCCCGGACCAGTGGAAGGTGCCACTGGAGGACACGGTCCGCAGCGCGGTGTTCGGCTTCGACGGAGTGCGGATCAGCGAGCTCGCGGAGCGGACGCTGCGGCTGGCGGAGCAGGAGGCCTGACCGGATCGAACCGGCCGTTCCCCTCCTCCGGCAGCCTCCGCATCAACCACGAGTCCAGCCACGTCCTCCTCTGCGGCTGAGCCGTCATCGGGTGGTTACCCTGCCCCCATGACCACCTCTTCTGACTTCGCCGCCTACATCGCGTCCCTGCCCCGCGTCCTGGCCGGCGCCGCCGCGCTGTTCCGGGACGGCGAGGACCGGGTGCTGCTCGTCGAGCCCAACTACCGGGAGGGCTGGACGCTGCCCGGCGGCACGATCGAGTCCGACGACGGCGAGACCCCGCGGCAGGGCGCGCGGCGCGAGACGGCCGAGGAGATCGGGCTGGACCGTGAGCTCGGCCGGCTGCTGGCGGTGGACTGGGCGCACGGCCCGGGGCGTCCGCCGCTGGTGGCGTATCTGTACGACGGCGGGGTGCTCGGCGAGGACGAGTTCAAGGCGATCCGCCTCCAGGAGGAGGAGCTGCTGTCCTGGCGGCTGGTCCCGCGCGAGGAACTGACCGAGTACCTGCCGGGCGCCCTCGGCCGCCGTGTCCTGGCCGGCCTGGAGGTCCTGGCGGACGGCTCGGGCACGGCGGAGCTGGAGAACGGGCACCGGGTGGCCTGAACGGCGCCGACTGCCCAGCCCTCGACGTCCCGGGGTTCGGCGTCGACCTCGCGCAGCGCCTCGTCGCGTGCGGCCACGCGGTATATCCGCTCGCCGCTCCCCCATCGCCCGGCCTACCCTCGGTGACATGGCCAAGCCCCTCGTCGCGCTCCTCACCGGTGCCGGTATCAGCACGGACTCCGGGATCCCGGACTACCGCGGGCCGAACGGACTCTGGCGGCGGGATCCGGAGGCCGAGAAGCTCGTCACGTACGAGTACTACATGGGCGACCCGGAGATCCGCCGCCGCTCCTGGCAGATGCGGCGCAAGAACCGGACGCTTCAGGCGGAGCCCAACGCCGCGCACCGGGCGGTGGCCGAGCTGGAGCGGTCCGGGGTACCCGTCCGGGTGATCACGCAGAACGTGGACGGGCTGCACCAGCTCGCCGGGATGCCCGCCCGCAAGGTCCTCGAACTGCACGGCACGGCACGGAGTTTCGTGTGCACCGGCTGCCACACCCGCGGCCCGATGGTGGACGCGCTCGCACGGGTCGAGGCCGGTGAGGACGACCCGCCGTGCCTGGAGTGCGGCGGCGTCCTGAAGTCGGCGACGGTGATGTTCGGCGAGCGGCTCGACCCGGTCGTCCTCGGCGAGGCGGTCGCCATCAGCAAGGCCTGCCAGGTGTTCGTCGCCGTCGGCACGAGCCTCCAGGTCCAGCCCGCCGCCGGCCTCGCCGCCGACCACGGCGCCCGGCTCGTCATCGTCAACGCCGAGCCGACGCCGTACGACGACCGTGCCGGCGAGATCGTCCGCGAACCCATCGGCACGGCGCTGCCGGAGCTGTTGCGCGGTCTCACGGCCGAGGCGCGGCCCGCAGATCCTCCAGGCGCGTGAGTGCGTCACGGCCCTGGTCGCGCTCGGCTCCGGTGAGGTCGAGCGCGGCGGCCCGGGCGAGGGCGGTCGCCGTCGTCTCCTCGTCGCCGAGGCGTCCCGCGACGTCCGCGCGCAGGACGAGGAGCTGAAGCAGCTGTACGGGCGTCGGCGTCTCGTCCGTCAGGCGCAGCACCCGGTCGATGACCTTGGCGGCGCCCGCCGTGTCCCCCTTGGAGTCCGCCAGGAGGGACGCGTGGTGCAGGGCCCGCGCGAACGTCTCCTCGGGGGCGGGCCCGTGGTGCCGGTCCTCGCCCGTGCGCTGCCCCACCCGGACGCAGTTGCCGCCCGGGTCGGTCATGAGGAACTGCCGCACGCCGTACGACATGTCCTTGAGCGGCCCGACCCGCGGCAGCCCCCGGGTGGGGATCCTGCCGTACGCCGCCTTGAGCCCGGCCCGGAACGCCTGGTACAGGCCGTCCACGTCGTCGGTCAGGACGTAGCAGGTGCTGATCGAGCCGGTCGGCTCGTAGTGCTTCATCGCGAAGAACTGCAGCTCGATGCCGCCGTGCTCCACGACCGCGTACGGGTTGGGGCTTCGCTGTTCGTACGTCACCTCGAAGCCGAGGGCGGTGTAGAAGTCGAGAACGGGTGGGAGGGTCCGGCAGGGCAGGATCGGGATGGTCTTCTGCGGCATGACCGGAGTCTAGTCAAATTTGACGAGCCGTGGCGTCAGAAGAGGGCCGTCCCGCGTTCGAAGTCCAGCAGACGCTGCTTGCGCTCCAGCCCGCCCCCGTATCCCGTGAGGCTCCCGTTCGCTCCGATGACGCGGTGGCAGGGGACGATGATGCCGATGGGGTTGCGGCCGTTGGCGAGGCCGACCGCGCGGGAGGCGGTCGGGGTGCCGAGGGCGTCGGCGAGTTGGCCGTAGGTGCGGGTCTCGCCGTACGGGATGCGGCGCAGCTGGTCCCAGACGTCACGCTGGAACGGCGTGCCGGTCAGGCGGAGTTCGACGGTGAACTCCTCGAGCTCGCCCGCGAAGTAGGCCTTCAGCTGCTCCTCCGTCTCGGCGAACAGCGTGTCGTCGCGGGCGCCGAAGGTCTCCTCCGGCGGCCGGTGGCGCTGGTCGGTCATATAGAGGCCGCACAGAACGCCGTCGTCGGCGACGAGGGTGAGGGGGCCGTAGGGGCTGTCGGTCACGGTGTGGTGCTTCATGGAACATCCCTATACCGGAAGGAAGTTGATCGGGTGGCTGTCGGTCGCCCAGAGGTACTGGACCGCGTAGGCCCGCCAGGGGCGCCAGGCCGCCGCGCGGGCGGTGAGCGCGGCGGGGGTGGAGGGCAGGCCGAGTTCCTGGGCGGCGCGGCGGATGCCGAGGTCGGTGGGGAGGAAGGCGTCGGGGTCGCCGAGGGCGCGCATGGCGATGACGTCGGCCGTCCAGGGACCGAAGCCGGGCAGGGCGAGAAGTTGGGAACGGACCTGCGGCCAGTCGCTCTCCACGCCCAGGTGGAGATCGCCGTCGGCGAGTTGACGGACCAGAGTGGTGAAGGTCGTGCGGCGGGTGCGGGGCATCGCGAGTGTCTCCGGGTCCAGCGCCGCGAGGGACTCGGGGGCGGGGAAGAGGTGTGTGAGTCCGCCCTCGGGGTCGTCGACCGGTTCGCCGTGCGCGGTGACCAGGCGGGCCGCGTGGGTGCGGGCGGCGGCGGTGGAGACCTGCTGGCCGAGCACGGCCCGGACGGCGAACTCCGCCTCGTCCACCGTGCGCGGGACACGCCTGCCGGGCGCCTTGTCGACCAGCGGCGCCAGGACCGGGTCCGTGCGCAGTTGCTCGTCGATCGCGACGGGGTCGGCGTCCAGGTCGAGCATGCGGCGGCACCGGCTGATGGCGACGGTCAGATCGCGCAGGTCACTGAGGGTGAGGCGGCAGGCGATGTGGTCGGGGGTGGGAGCGAGGGCCACGATGCCGTGGCCGTACGGCAGCCGCAGCGTGCGCCGGTAGGAGCCGTCCCGCCACTCCTCCACGCCGGGTACGGCCGTGGCGGCGAGGTGGCCGAAGAGGTTGTCGGGGTTGAGCGGGGTGCGGAACGGCAGCCGCAGGGACAGCGCGCCGGGGGTGCTCGCCCCCTGCCGCTTCGGGGCGCGGGCGCGCAGCTCGCTCGGGGAGAGGGCGAAGACCTCGCGGACGGTGTCGTTGAAGGTGCGGATCGAGGCGAAGCCGGCGGCGAAGGCGATCTGAGCCATCGGCAGGGCCGTCGTCTCGATGAGCAGCCGGGCCGTCTGGGCGCGCTGGGCGCGGGCGAGCGCGAGCGGTCCCGCGCCCAGTTCGGCGAGCAGCTGGCGCTCGACCTGCCGGGTGCTGTAGCCGAGCCGGCCGGCGAGGCCGGGCACGCCCTCGCGGTCCACAACGCCGTCGGCGATCAGCCGCATGGCGCGGGCCACGAGATCGGCGCGCTGGTTCCACTCCGGAGAGCCGGGGCTGGTGTCGGGCCGGCAGCGCTTGCAGGCCCGGAACCCGGCCTGCTGGCAGGCCGCCGCGCTCGGGTGGAAGATCATGTTCTCCGGCTTGGGCGGCACGACCGGACAACTGGGACGGCAGTAGATGCGGGTCGTCAGGACGGCCGTGAAGAACCATCCGTCGAACCGCGCGTCCTTGGACTGGACGGCGCGCACGCAGCGCTCGGTGTCGGTGTGCATCCCCATCTGCATGCGTCCAGCATCGGGCACCGCACAGGACGGGTCTGGCGAGAATCCGACATCGACCCGTCCGTGCGGCGCCCCGCGGAGGCCGCCGAAGCCGGGGCAGATGAAGATTCATTCATGTGTTCGCGGGTGACCGGTACGATGAGGTCATGGGTCATGGAGCCGTCATCCCCGCGCGGGACGCCACCGAGCGCGTACGCCTGGACGCGGACAACGTCGCGAAGGTCGCCACCACGCTCCAGGCCCTGTCCACGCCCTCCCGCCTGCTGATCCTGGCGCGGCTGCGGGAAGGCCCGCTGCCGGCGACCGAGTTGGCCGCCGAGGTGGGCATGGAGCAGTCGGCCTGCTCGCACCAGCTGCGGCTGCTGCGCAACCTGGGCCTGGTCGTGGGCGAGCGGCAGGGCCGTTCGGTCGTCTACGCGCTGCACGACCACCATGTCGCCGAGCTGCTCGACCAGGCCGTCTACCACGTGGAGCATCTGCGCCTCGGCATCAGCGACGCCGCCGACTGAGGCGGCGCCGCTGTCACACCGTTTGCTCTCTACACCGTTGTTCTATTCGGTGGCCGTCGGCCGTCGCGAGGCCGCCATCGCCTCGCTCACACGCGTCAGCGGACGCAGCCGGTAGGTGTACGCGTAGTCGCGGTTGGCGAAGAGCTTGAACTCGTCGTGGGGGTGGGCACCCCAGCTGTTGTCGCCGCCCACGCCCGTCTGGCGGTGGTTGACGCGGAGGACCACCGCGTCCCGCGGGGTGAGCTGGTAGTCGTGGCGGGCGCCGACCGACAGGTCCTCGGGGGTGAAGCGTGAGGCGTTGACCTCCAGCAGCGGCTCACCGGAGACGAGCAGTCCGCGTCCGCTGCCGTCCGTCAGCGCGGCCCAGCGGACGTCGGTCTTGTTGCCGTTCTCCTGGGGGCGCAGGTAGGAGGTCCACTGCCCGGAGACGGTGCCGGAGTACAGACCGACGTCGGTCGCGTTGTTGCGGTCCCACATGTTCTCCTCCGGACCCCGGCCGTAATAGTGCAGCCGGTCCAGGCGGCGGGGCAGGAACAGCAGGGTGCCGACCTCGGGGATGTAGGGCAGGTTCGACGCTCCCGGGTGCAGGGTGTTGTCGACCTTGATCTCGCCGTTGCCGAAGACCGTGTACGTCGTGCTGTACGTGGACTCCGCGCTGGTCGGCAGCGTGCCGGTGACCCTGACCTCGACGGCCCGGTCGTCCAGCGGCCGGACCCGTACGTCCGCCACCTTCCGCTTCGCTCCGGCGTCGCGCCACGTCTGGTTGCGGGTGTGGTGGCCGTTGCCCCGGTCGTTGTCGGTGGGCGCCCGCCAGAAGTTCGGGACGGGGCCGGAGGTGATGAGCCGGGTGCCACCCGCCTCGTACGACGTGATGGTGCCGGTGCTCTTGTCGACGGTGACCGAGAAGCCCTTGCCCTTGATGGTGACGTCCTCGTCCCGGTCGGTGTACCGCAGGGTCGGGACGCCGCGCAGCGGCACGGGCGTCACGGCCGGGCTGTCCGTGTCGAGGGCGAGCTGCTGCTTGGCCACCTCGAAGCCCGCCTTCGCCCACTTGGTGGACTCCTTGGTGGTGAAGGAGAGCTGGAGGAAGTACTCCGTGCCCGGTTCGGGCTTCGCCGGCAGCCGCACCGGCACCTTGATGTCCTTGCTGCTCAGCGGCGCCACGTTCAGCTGGTCGCGGGTCAGCCGGCCGCGCTGGACGACCTTGCCGTCGGCGACGAGGGACCAACGGCCGTCGAACTCACGGAGGTTGGTGAAGAGGTGCTCGTTGGTGAGGGTGACGGCGCCGGGGCCGCCGGAGGCCGGCGCGGCGTTGATCGCCTGGTAGATCTGCTTGACCTCGGCGGACTTGCCCGTCAGGCCGCGGTCGGCGGTGATGATGCCGTCACCGGCGAAGGCGCCGTCGTTGGGGTTGTCGCCCCAGTCCCCGCCGTAGGCGTAGAACGTCTTGTCGCGCGGGCGCTGCTCGGTGAGGCCGACGGTGGCGGCGTCGAACCAGAAGCGCACGCCCTCGTCGTCCGGGCCGCGGCCGTCCGAGGCCAGCTCCGCGGCGCTCAGCGCGCGGGCGTACACGCGGGCCCGCCGGATGGTGCCGCTGAACTCGCGGGTCGGGTTGTCGATGTCCGTGGCGAGGGACAGGGACGCCGTGTTGTCGCTGGGGCGCCGAGTGGTGGTCCGGGTGCCGCGCACCTGGCCGTCGACGTACAGGGTGAGCGTCCCCGCGTCCGCGTCGAAGACACCGGCGATGTGGTGCTCCTTGCCCGTCCAGCCCTCGGGCAGCGCCCAGCTCGCGGTGACCCACTGGCCGCCGCCGTGGATGAAGAACTCCAGGTTCTTGTCGGTCTGTTTGAGGGCGTACTGGGTGTCGCCCTTGGCGAGGAGCGGCTGATGGCCGCCGGTCACGTGCGGGGTGACCCAGGCCTCCAGCGTGAGGGAGCCGGTGAGGTCCAGGCGGGGGTCGCGGGGGAAGACGGTGCCACCGAAGACACCCTTCACACGGTCGAAGGTGCCGGAGGGCGCCATGATCTCGCCGCGCAGTGCGCCCGGCCCGGACTCGGTCAGCAGCTTGCGGGTGGGGGTCGGCCAGCTCAGGGCCTGGTCGACGAAGTCCCAGATCCAACCGCCCTGGAGGACGTCGTAGCGGCGGACGATGTCCCAGTACTTCTTGAAGTTGCCGTTGGAGTTCCCCATCCCGTGCGAGTACTCGATCATCACGTACGGGCGGGTGTCGTTCGAGTCCTTGGCGCGCTGCTCGACCCGCTGCGGGCTGTCGTACATCTCGGAGCGGATGTCGCTGATGCCCGGGCGGTCGTCGCCCTCGTACTGGATGACGCGGGTGGGGTCGTAGGAGCGGATCCAGTCGTGCATGGCGTTGAAGGTGGTGCCGCCGCCCGCCTCGTTGCCGAGGGACCAGATGACCACCGAGGCGTGGTTCTTGTCGCGGTGGACCATGTTCTGGGCACGGACCACGCACGCCTCGGTCCACTCGGGGTGGCCGCTGCCGGGGAACTCGTCGCGGATGCCGTGGGTTTCGAGGTTGGTCTCGTCCACGAGGTACAGGCCGTACTCGTCGGCGAGTTCCAGCCACAGCGGGTTGTTGGGGTAGTGCGAGGTGCGGACGCTGTTGATGTTGAGCCGCTTGATGATCTCGATGTCCTCGATCATCTGCGCACGGGTGAGCGCCGAGCCGGTGACCGGGTGCATCTCGTGCCGGTTGGTCCCGCGGAAGGAGACCGGCTTGCCGTTGATGCGCATCAGGCCGTCCTTGAGCGCGAACTCGCGGAAGCCGACCCGGTGCGAGAGCGTCTCGACGACCTTGCCGGACGGGTCGCGCAGTCGCAGCACGGCGGTGTAGAGGTTCGGGTGCTCCGCCGACCAGAGCTTCGGCGAGGGGACGGCTCTGGACGCCTCGGCGGTGGCCTCGTCGCCGTCCGGGACGTCGACGGGCTGGTTCAGGGGCCGCGGCCAGACGGCGTGCCCGCGCGCGTCGTACAGCTGGGTCTCGACGGTGTGGCGGCCCGCGCCCTTGCCGCCGTAGTCGCGGACGTGCGCGGTGACCTTGAGCTCGGCGGAGGTGTAGTCGTCGCCCAGTGGGGTGTCCAGTTTGAAGTCGCGCAGGTGCACGGACGGCGTGGAGTACAGGTGGACCGAGCGGAAGATGCCGCTCAGCCGGATCATGTCCTGGTCCTCCAGCCACTCCGCGTCGGAGTAGCGGTACACCTCGACGGCGATCTGGTTGGTGCCCGGCTTGAGATGGGGGGTGATGTCGTACTCGGCGGAGGTGTAGGAGTCCTCGTGGTAGCCCACCAGCTCGCCGTTGATCCACACGTAGTGTGCGGACTTGACGCCCTCGAAGTGCAGGAAGGTGCGCCGGCCCGACCAGTTCCGGGGGACGGTGAACGTACGGCGGTACTGGCCGACGGGGTTGTAGCGGGTCGGGGCGGCCGGCGGCTGGGCCTCCTCGCCGCCGCCGTTGGGGCCCCACCAGGGGTAGGTGATGTTGACGTAGATCGGGAAGTCGTAGCCGTGCATCTGCCAGGCCGAGGGCACGGGAATGGTGTCCCAGCCGGAGTCGTCGACGTCGGTGCGGTAGAAGTCGGCATCCCGGTCGTCGGGGCGGTCGGCGTAGGCGAACTTCCACGTGCCGTCGAGGCTCAGCCGGTACGGCGAGCGGGTGCGGTCACCGTCCAGTGCCTGCTCGACGTCCGCGTACGGCATGAGCGTGGTGTGCGGCGACTCGGTGCCCACGCGGTACACGGCCAGGCCGTCGTTCCACTCCGGAGGGCCGTCCGTCGCCGGGCGCCGGCCCGCCGTGTGCGCGGCGGCGGGCGACGCGGACAGGGCGAGCGCGCCGAGCACGGCGGCGCCCCCTTCGAGCAGACGGCGACGGCTGACGACGGGCCGGTCGGCGGGGGACGAGAGCGGGTGCGGCATGACCGTGGCCTTCCTCGGTTCGACAGGGTGCTGCACGGACTGAGGGCACGTCAGATGTGATCCCCAACTCCCGTGATGGGCGTTTCTGTTGGGACACGTGCAACTGACGGTGACGGAGCAACTGCTGAGCAGGCACACCCTAGGACTCGAACACAACCGAAGCAATGACCCCGTCGGACTTTGTGCGGTCCTGATGGTTCTCTCGCGTCCTTGGGCGTTCGACGCCTTCAGGCCCCGAGGAAGGTGAGCACCTCGCTCGTCAGCCGGGCGGGTGCGTCCAGGGGGACGAGGTGGCCGGACTCCGGGACGGGCACCAGCCGCGCGCCCGGGATCAGCGCGGCCAGCTCCTGCCCCTTGGCGAAGGGGATCCAGGTGTCCTCGGTGCCCCAGCAGACCGTCACCGGCAGGTCGATCGTGGGGTACAGCGGCTGGATGTCGTCGGTGTAGCGCTGGTCGGCCTGCGCGATCTGGCGGTAGAAGGCGACCTGGCCCCGCTCCCCCGTCCAGGGCCGCACGAGCGCGTCCAGCGCGGCGGGCCGCAGGCCGACGTGGCTCGCGGACGTGACGTACTCACGCACCAGGGCCTCGTGCAGGGCGGCCGGGAGCCGCTCGAAGACGTGGCTCTGCTCGCGGACCAGCCGGAAGAAGGGGGAGCCCCAGGGCTCCAGGGCCACCGGGTCGACCAGGGCGAGCCGCCGGTAGCGGGCGCCGTGCAGCAGATGAGCGCGCAGTGCCACGCACCCGCCGAAGTCGTGCGCGACGACGGACGGCTCGACCAGGCCCCAGTGCGCCAACAGCTCGGTGAATATCCGACCCTGGGCCCCCAGTGAGACGTCCTGGTCCGGGTGCATGTCGGAGGTGCCGTAGCCCGCCATGTCCCACACGTGCACGTGGAGTCCGGCGGCGGCGAGTGCGGGAGCGATCTCGTGCCACACGTACGACGAGAACGGCGTCCCGTGCAGCAGCACGACCGGCTCGCCGCCAGGATCCCCGAGCCGGTCCCAGCGCACGGTCCCCGACGTGGTGGCCAGGCTCTCCCGCAACGTCCAGTCAGCCAAGATCCCCGCTCCCTCTCTCCGTGTACCGACCCACCGCTCTTTGTCATTTCGGCGCGACACTGCCGCTCCTCCAACCGTAATGTGACCTCATCGGACAGCTGCGCAACGGATCTTGGCCGGACCTTTTGCCGCGCCGGAAGGAGCGGCTCGCATGAACGGGTATGCGACCTCGGATCGCGATGCCGTCACGGCCGCGCCAGGCGGGCTGCTGGACCTGCTGAAGGTCGCGGCCATGGTCCTGGACTGCGGCGGGCACATCGCCCTGTGGAGCCCCCAGATCGAGCAGCTGCTGGGCTACACCGCCGAGGAGGCCCTGCGGCAGCGCGCCGACACGCTCCTGGTCGCGCCCGAGAACCGCCCCCGGGGCAGGAAGCTGTTCGCCCACGTCAGGTCGGGGGACCGCTGGGCCGGTGTCTTCCCGCTGCGGCACCGCGACGGCACGGAACGCGCCGTGGAGTTCCGTACGATGCGGCTCCTCGACAGCGAGGGGCAGCCCCATCTGCTGGGGCTCGCCACGGACGCGACGACGGTACGGAAGGTGGAGCGGGACCTCGCCCTCTCGCACAGCCTCGTCAACCAGACCCCGCTCGGCATCGCCGTCTTCGACAACGACCTGCGCTGGGTCGGGGTCAACCCCGCGCTGGAGCGGATGAACGGCGTGCCCGAGGAGGCCGTGCTGGGCCGGCGGATCGGCGAGGTGCTGCCGGGCCTGGACGTCGAGGCCATCGAGGCCCGGATGCGGCACGTCCTCGAGACCGGCAGGCCCCTGCTCGACCAGCAGACCATCGGCCGTACGGCGGCGGACGAACACGACCGCGCCTACTCGGAGTCGTACCACCGCATCGAGGACACCGACGGCCGGGTGCTCGGTCTCGCGATGGCCGTTCTGGACGTCACCGAGCGCCAGCAGGCCGCGGCCGAGGTCGCGCAGGCACGCCAGCACCTGTCGGTGATCGCCGACGCCGGGGTGCGGATCGGCACCACGCTGGACCTTCAGCAGACCGCCCGGGAGCTGGCCGACGTGGTGGTGTCGCACCTCGCGGACCTCGCCGCCGTGGACGTCCTGGAGTCGGTCGTGGCCCACGGCACCATCGTGCCGGTGTCGGGTGGCGCGCCCGCCGAGTTCCGGGCGCTGGCCGTGGCGGCGGGCTACCCGACCGACGCCATCCACGCCGCCGACCCGGTCGGCGAGCTGGCCACCTACGCTTCGTCACGGATCATCACGCGGTGCGTCCGCAGCGCTCGCCCGGTCCTGGTCGAGCGCGTGGACCCGAAGATGATGCGGCGCATCGCCCGGGACGCGCGGGCCGCCCAGACCCTGCACGAGGCCGGCGCGCACTCCTACCTGGCGGTGCCGCTGATGGCCCGGGGCAAGGTGCTCGGCACCCTCACCCTGTACCGCACGGTCGACGAACGCGCCTTCGACGACCGGGACCGGGTGCTCGCCTCGGAGCTCGCCGCGCGCGCCGCGATCTGCATCGACAATGCCCGCCTCTACGGCCGGGAACGCGGCACCGCCCTGACGCTCCAGCGCAGCCTGCTCCCGGCCACGCCCGCCGAGCAGGAGGGGCTCGACGTCGCCGCCCGCTACCGCCCGGCCCTCAGCGAAGTGGGCGGCGACTGGTACGACGTGCTGCCGCTGGGCCCGGGACGCACCGGGCTCGTGGTGGGTGACGTCATGGGCAAGGGCGTCCAGGCCGCGGCGATCATGGGGCAGCTGAGCACGGCGACGCGGGCGCTGGCCCGGCTGGACCTGCCGCCCGCCGAGCTGCTGCGGCACCTCGACGACATCGCCGGCTCGCTCGGCGACGCGATCGCCACGTGCGTGTACGCGGTGTGCGATCTGCGGACCGGCATCTGCTCGCTGTCCAGCGCCGGTCATCTGCCGCCCGTGCTCGCTGGGGCGGACGGCGGCGCGAGACTCGTCGACGTGCCCGGCGGCGTGCCGCTGGGGGTGGGCGGCGTGGAGTTCGGCACCGTGGAACTGGAGCTCGCGCCGGGCTCCCTGCTCGCCCTGTACACCGACGGGCTGGTCGAGAAGCGCGGGGAACCGATCGACACCGGCCTCACCACGCTGACCCGCCTCCTGGGGAACGCGGGACCCAGCCTGCAACGGACCAGTGACAGCCTTCTCAGCGCGCTGAGCCCGGAGCCCGACGACGACGTCGCGCTCCTGCTGGTCCGCATCCGCTCCTGAGCGCGCGGTCCCAATTGTTGGTCTGTGTGCGTGAGTTACGTTCTCCACCTCTGATCCGCGGGCCACTGGCTCCGCCCCTCGCATGCCCTGACGACCACGGGCCGAGGCGCCGGGAGCCGCGACGTCGCCCACGGCCCGCCCTGTTCCGGGCCGGCCGTCCGTCGGATCCGAAGGCCCGCTCACATCCCCGCCCGAACGGGGGGTGAAGTGTGCCTCCTCACGGAGGAAGAGAACGTGACCACCTTTGATCTGCCTGCCCGTGACCGGGCACAGCTGACCTGCGCCCGCGTCCGTGTCGACCGCGGTGGCCGCACCGTGCTGCACGACGTCGAGATGAAGGTCTCCCCATGCTCGCGCTGGGGCGTCGTCGGCGAGAACGGACGCGGCAAGTCGACCCTGTTGCACGTCCTGGCCCGCCTGCTGCCCCCGGACGAGGGGACCGTGCACCGCGTGGGCACCCTCGCCCTGGCCGAGCAGGAGATGCCCGCCGAGGACGAGCGCACGGTCGGCGACTTCATCGACGAGTACCTGGCCGACGCCCGCGCCGCCCTGCGGGGTCTGGACGCCGCCGGGGAAGCCCTCACGGCGGAAGACCCCGGTGCCGGACAGGCCTATGCCGACGCCCTGGAGGCGGCGCAGGCGCTCGACGCCTGGGACGCCGACCGCCGGGTGGACGTCGCCCTGGACGGACTGGGTGCGGTCAGCGACCGTGCCCGTCCCCTGGCCACGCTGTCGGTCGGCGCTACCGGATCCGGCTGGCCTGCGGGCGCCGAGTTCGTCGGCGACGCGGAGGCCGCCGCAGCGGGCCACACGCCTCCCGTACCCACTGAACGGCCTGCCCCGTCGGCAACGGCCTCGGGGTCGCGGAGCATGGTGCGCTCGAACTCGGTGGTGGCGTCTTGGAGTTGGGGCCTCAGGGGCTGGGGCGCGAGGAGGGGGGAGGGCGTCGAGGGCTTCGCCGAAGGCGACGAGGTGGGCCGGCTGGCACCATGGGCGGCCCCCGGCGCCGTCGCCGCCCCGTTCCCGCACAACCTTCAACAGACGGGCACAGCACGTCACTTGAAGCTCTGTGAAGGTCTCGCCCCACACCCGCTCAGCCCTTGAAACCTCGGCCATACCCAGGAAATGCCCAGTTCAGGGCCTTGTGCAACACGCTTTGTCCCTACCGCCGAGGAGCTTTGGTCAACCTGGTGATGGGGATTTTCGGGCGGGATGACCGACGAGGTCGATCCCCTAAACTACGCGGATACCAGGTGCGAGTCCACGAGAGGTGTGTTCACGGTGACGCTGCCGGAGAAACCGACCATCGACGGCCTAGACGACAAATGGTCAGCCATCTGGGCCGAGAACGGCATCTACCGGTTCGTACGGCCCGCCTCCCGCGAGCAGGTGTACTCGATCGACACCCCGCCGCCCACGGTGTCCGGATCACTGCACGTCGGCCACGCCTTTTCCTACACTCACACCGACATCATCGCGCGCTTTCAGCGTATGCGCGGCAAGCACGTGTTCTACCCGATGGGGTGGGACGACAACGGCCTGGCGACTGAGCGGCGCGTGCAGAACTACTACGGGGTCCGCTGCGACCCCTCCCTGCCGTACGACCCGGGGTTCAAGGTGCCGGAGCCTGTCGCCAAGATCGCCAAGAAGGACCGGCCGCCGGTCGTCAACGTCTCCCGGCGGAACTTCATCGAGTTGTGCGAGCGACTCACCGCCGAGGACGAACAGGTCTTCGAGCACCTGTGGCGCCGCCTCGGCCTGTCCGTGGACTGGTCGCTGAACTACACGACCATCGGGGCCGCGACGCAGCGCACGTCGCAGGCCGCGTTCCTGAAGCTGCTCGCCGCGAACGAGGCGTACCAGGACGAAGCGCCCACCATGTGGGACGTCGACTTCGGCACAGCCGTCGCCAACGCCGAGATGATCGACAAAGAGGTGCCGAGCGCGTACCACCGGCTGGTCTTCACGGTGGACGGCGAGCCGGTACACATCGAGACGACCAGGCCGGAACTTCTGCCCGCGTGCGTGGCGCTGGTGGCGCACCCGGACGACGAGCGCTATCAGCCGCTGTTCGGCCGGGAGGCCGTGACCCCGCTGTTCGGAGTCCGCGTGCCGGTCGTCGCGCATCCGCTGGCGAAGTCGGACAAGGGATCCGGCATCGCCATGGTGTGTACCTTCGGTGACCAGACGGACGTCATCTGGTGGCGCGAGTTGCACCTGCCGACCCGTACCCTCATCGGCCGCAACGGCCGCCTCCACGACCTGGACTTCGCCGCCCTGCCGTGCGAGGACCCCGGCTCCGCGCAGGAGGCGTACGACCCGCTGGTCGGCCTGTCTGCCACGCAGGCGCGCAAGGCGATCGTGGCGGCGCTGGACGAGCGCGGATTCGTCGACGGCGAGCCCCGGCCGACCACGCACGCCGTGAAGTTCTACGAGAAGGGCGACCGCCCGCTGGAGATCGTCTCCTCCCGGCAGTGGTTCATCCGCACGATGGCCCACCGGGAGGAGTTGCTGGAGCGCGGGGAATCGCTCGTCTGGCACCCGGCCCATATGAAAGCCCGCTATGACGACTGGGTCCGCGGCCTGAACAACGACTGGCTGATCTCCCGACAGCGGTTCTTCGGTGTTCCCTTCCCGTTGTGGTATCCGCTGGACAGCGAGGGCGAGCCGGACTACGACCACCCCATCGTCCCCGATGAGTCGGCCCTGCCGATCGACCCGCAGAGTGCTGTTCCGCCGGGCTACACCGAGGCGCAGCGGGACGCGCCCGGAGGCTTCACCGGGGAGCCCGACGTGATGGACACGTGGGCGACCTCCTCCCTCACTCCCCAGCTGGCGTGCGGCTGGCTGACCGACCCTGAGCTGTACGCGCTCACCTTCCCGATGGACCTGCGCCCGCAGGGGCACGACATCATCCGGACATGGCTGTTCTCCACCGCGGTCAGGTCCCACATCGAGGAGGGGAAGGCGCCGTGGCGGCACGCCGCGCTGTCCGGGTGGATCCTCGACCCGGACCGCAAGAAGATGTCGAAGTCGCAGGGCAACGTCGTCACCCCTGAGCACCTGATCGACGAGCACAGCGCCGACGGCGTGCGGTACTGGGCGGCGTCCGGGCGACCGGGCACCGACACGGCGTTCGAGCCGAAGCAGATGAAGGTCGGCCGCCGCCTTGCCACCAAGCTGCTGAACGCGGCGAAGTTCGTGTACAGCTTCCCGGAGGCGGCCTCGGACGCCACGGTCGGAGAACCGCTGGACGCCGCTTTGATCGAGTCGCTGAAGGCGACCGTCACCGAGGCGACGCAAGCGCTCGACGCCTACGAATACACCACGGCCCTGGCCGCAGCCGAGCGGTTCTTCTGGACCTTCTGCGACGACTACGTGGAACTGGTCAAGCAGCGGGCCTACGACGGATCGGATTCGGCGCGCTTCACCCTGCGGCTGGCCTTGGACAGTGTGATCCGGCTGCTCGCGCCGTTCATTCCGTACGTCACCGAGGAGGTGTGGTCGTGGACCCACGACACCTCGGTGCACACCTCCACCTGGCCTGCGGTCGAGGACTTCGCCGGCACCTCTGGCGACGCGGGGCTTCTGCCGTACGCCTCCGACGTGATCAGGGCAGTGCGCAAGGCGAAGAGCGAGGCGAAGCTGTCCATGCGGTCCGACGTCCCCGCGGTGGAAGTCGCGGGTCCCGCCGAACTGATCGAGGCGATCCGCTCCATCGAGGTCGACCTGGCGAACGCGGGTCACATCGGGGAGATCAGGCATTCCGTGTCGGCGGAGTTCCAGGTGACGGTCGAACTGCCCGAGGCCTCCTGACGCGTCCGGGCCGCAGGTGTTCAGTCCGGTGCCGGGTGGCCGCGCAGGCGGTCCGACCGGCACCGGGCATGCTCGGCTCGCAGGCCGCGGACCACGCGGCCGACGGTGCTCGTCGGCGGCTCGTCGGCCGTGAGGTTGTTCTTCGCCAGCGCGAAGGACAGGCGACGGGCACGATCGGCGAACACCAGCGTTCCTCCGAGGCCGTTGTGGCCGAACGTCCCGGCTTCGCCCATCGGATGCCCGGGACGGCCCAGCAGGTATCCGAGACCTCGGCGGACCAGGGCTCCGCTGAGGATGTCCCGCGCGTCGACCGCGACGGCGGTGGCCGCCGCCAAGCGGGCCCGGGACAGCAGCCGGACCCCGCCGAGTGCCCCGTCGTTGGCCAGTGCGGCAAACAGCCTGGCCAGTCCCCGGGCGCTTCCCGTGGCCGTACCGGGAACGCATGCCCGCAGATACGCAGGATCGTTGGCCCAGGCGGCGCCGGGCTGCTCGTCGGCAAGGGCGTCGGCTGAGGCGGGCCGCGGCACCACGCCGTCGTCCAGGTGTACGGCGACCCGGCTGACGAGATGCAGCGGGAGTCCCAGGGCGACGCAGTCGTCGATGCCCAGAGGCCCCGTGATCTCCTGCGCCACGAAATCACGGATGCCGCGACCGTCCACCCGGCGCAGCACCTCGCCCAGGATCCAGCCGTAGGTAAGGCCGTGGTAGCCGGTCCTGCTGCCGGGCGCCCACAGGGGCTCCAAGTCGCAGACGAGGCGGCACGCCGCCTGCCAGTCGCACAACTCGCCCAGGGTGGTCGTCGCCGGCAGTCGGGGTACACCCGAGGTGTGGGAAAGGACGTGCCGAAGGGTTATGGCCTCCTTGCCCCGTGCGCCGAACTCCGGCCAGTATGCGGCGACGGGGGCGTCGTATGCCAGCCTGTCGCGCTCCACCAGGAGATGAATCGCCGTCGCGGTGACCGCCTTACCGCATGAGAAGACGTGGAACAGCGTTGAACCGTCCACCGCCCGGCCCGTTTTCGGATCGGCGACGCCCGCCGCGGCGTCGACAACCAGTTCTTCCCCGAGATACGCGGCGGCCTGGACTCCCGTCTCGGTGCCGTCCGTCACCGACTCCGTCAAGACGTCCTCGACGCGGCGTTGCAGCGCCTCTGCGCTCCGTGAAACGCTCATTCCCCTACCCGTCCAAAAGACAGCTTCGCAGCTCTTACCCGATATTCCCGGCGGAAAAACTGGAACCTCGATGACGAGGGACAGTCGTGCGTCCGCGTCGAACTCCGTGCCACAGAAATAATTACGGAAAAAGATTCTTCGTATCTGGCTCTCGCACTCGGGGAACCTGCCCAGCTGCCGCACCCAGGCCCGTCCCAGGTCGCCCGGTTTGCCCGGGCCGGTTGCCCAGCAGCGCAGGCGCGGCTCGCCTCTGGGGGCGTTCTCCGGCCGCTGGGCAGGCCATGAATGGCCAAACCGGCCATCCACCCGTCCCCCGCATCACTGGTGATCCCCCACCAACACCTCCCAGAACCCTGACAAAAAATCGCCAGGAAGGCCGTCGATTCCATAAGCGCACGATTCCGTCAGCGCTCTGCACCGACGGAGGCGTCCACGACCTACTCACATTTCTCACATCAGCGTCACAGACTTTTCAGCGAGTTCGACCCCGTTTCCGCTCGTCCACCGCACACTCAGGGAGATCCATGGCGGAGGTGCGACATGGGGAGGATTATTCGATAACGGACATGGTGGGCCATTTTATGGACTCCTGAAGATCACGGATGGCTCGATGTGACGTTGACACCACATAGCGGTGTGCCATAAACCTGAATCGGTTCAATACCGTCACGCCGGAACTGCGAGGAGTGGCCCAAGTTGAATGAACCAGGACAACTCGCTCGAGTTTACGATTATGAGCTCAGCAGCATCGCTCAGCGCGCATACGAATGCCTCGTAAACCATCCAAGAGGCCTGGAGTTACAGGATCTGGCGCGACAGCTGGGGCTTGAAAGTGCTCAAGCCGAACGCGCTGTCTCCGAACTCGGTGATTTTGGACTCCTGGACCAAAGCGGGCAGGACTCTGTCGCACTCAGAGTCATATCTCCGGAGGCGGCCCGCTCGAAGGTACTCGGACCGATCACTCGAGAACTGGAACGCAGCAAATGTAAAGTCGATGAGCTTCACGACACGTACGCCAATCTGATGCGCGTCTACAACACCAGCCCTCTGTATCGTTCTACCGCGAAATCGATCGAAACCCTGCACGACCACGAGGCGGTGCATGCGGTCACTTCGGAGTTAGCGGAAAGCGCGCAAACCGAAATAGTGACGTTCCAGCCCGGAGGCACCGGGAACGAAGAGGTACTGCACGACTCTTTGGCATTCCCGACAGTGACGCGTCTGGGAAGTGTACGCATGCGCGTGCTGTACCCGCACACGGTGAGGTACAGCCCGACCGTCGTACACTGCGCCGAACACGCCATCCGTCTCGGTGCGGAGGTGCGGACGAGCAGCGACAGTCTTGTGCGGCTGACGGTCTTCGACGACAAGGTCGCCGTGATTGGACTCCGGACCAGCCCACTCGACGCGGCCATAGTTCGTGAACCCCACGTGGTGCACTTTGTCAAATCCGCGTTCGAACACGCCTGGGCCCAAGCGAAAGTCCTCGATCCCGCATCCAACCACAAAACACTGCAGAACATAGTGGAGGACATCGACACCACCATCCTGCGACTGCTGGTCGACGGAGTCGAAGACAAGATAATTGCTCGGCGTCTGGGGATGTCACTTCGGACACTCCAACGCCACATCGCGGAGATCATGAAACGCATCGGCGCCAAGAACCGTCTCCACGCCGGCTATCTGATCGGTCAGCACGGTCTGGTGGACCGCGCTCGTCCCACATCCTGACCGCACAGAATCAGTGAATCCTTTCAGCTTCTTCTCCTCTCCAGGGTGAGGTCGAGCCTCCTGGCTCATGGCGTCACCCTCACGGGCAGGTGCTCGTACCCCCGCATATTGGCCCCTGCTCGCCTCCGGGCAGGTCCCGCCGGCTCGATCGACCGGAATCCCAGCAGGGCCGAGAAGGCCGCCTCCGCCTGGATCGTGGCGAGCGGTGCCCCGAGGCAATAGTGGATACCCTGGCCGAACGACAGCGGCGGTGGCCCTTCACGGTCCACCCGGAACGAATGCGCCAGGGAGTAGCGCTCGGGATCCCGGTTGGCCGCGGCGATCAGAGTGACCACCATGTCTCCCTCGGCCACGTCCCTGTCGCCCAGGGTGAATCCCTCAGCCGCGTGTCGGCCGGTGCTCTGGACCGGCGGATCGTACCGGAGCATCTCGACGACGGCCGTCTGCATCGAGGCCTGCCCGGTCCGCAGCTTGGCCCGCTGGTCGGGGTACGCCATGAGTGCGGCCAGTCCGTTCCCGAGCAGGCTGCTGACGGTCTGGTAACTGGCGTTGTAGATCTGGAAGACGAGAGGAACCGCCTCCTCCTCGGGGAGCGCGCCGCTCGCGGCGGCGCGCGCGATGTGTGTCAGCAGGTCGTCCCCGTCGCCCGTCCGTCGCACGGCGAGGAGCCCCTCGAGAAAGGCGGACACCTCATCGACCGCGCCGTCGGCCGCGCGGAGCTGCTCGGCGTTCAGTCCGCGTTCGAAGATCACGTTGAACGCCAGGATCTGCTGACGGAAGTGGCGGCGATCCGACTCGGGAATGCCGATGAACCGGCTGATCACCTCGGTGGGCAACAGATCCGCGAAGTCCGTGATGAAGTCCGGCTCACCACGCGCGGCCAGGCCCGCGGCGAGGTCGTCTGCGATGGCTCGTACCGTCGCCGGGCCGACAACGCCGGTCCTGGTCCTGGAGGGCGTGAAGCGGCCTCGCAGGGCTTTCCGCAGGATGCCGTGCCGTGGCGGGTTCGCCATCAGCATCATTGAGCTCAACATGCGCAACGAGCTGTGCTCGCGCCACCGTTCGCCGCCCTTGCTCAGCCCCACCGCCTCGGTGTCGTTGACAAACCGCGGGTCCCGGAGTACAAGCTCGCACATCTCGTAACCGGTCACGCACCACAGACCGTCGCCCAGCAGTACCGGCTCACCGGCCGTACGCAGCTCCTCGTACAGCTGGTACGGAGCGTCGGGCGGCGGATCACTGCCGAAGAGCGTGGAGAACAGCTCGGCCGGGCTCGTTCGCGGCGAAGTGATCACGAGTGAGCGCCCTTCTCATGAATGGCGAACGCCAGTCGCTCGCGAACGTAGGCCAGTACGGTCTTCTCAGCGGCGTTTCCCGGCACGTGCTCCGTGTAGTAGGGCGCCACCACCGCCAAGTCAGCCCTCGGCCGGGACCAGATGCCCACCGGGTGCGACGCGATGTCCAGCGGCTCTCCGTCGCGGATCGCCCAGGTGCGCTTGGGCGGGAGCACCGCGGTGAGCCTGAAGCCCCGTCCGCGGAGGAGCAACTGGGCGTGCACCGCTGCTGGGTCGGTCAGTGGGACATGCGCCACCGCGGAACACACCGGCATCTCGTCGAGCCGCTGAAGCGCATCGTCGAACGTCAGCGAGCCCTCGTCGTCCACCGTGACCGTGCCATGGTTGTCCTTCACCAGCTCGGCCGAGGCAGGGGCGGTGAGACGAGCCCGCAGGCTCCGGGCCCCAGCGCTCACGCCCACCCGGATCGGCACCTCCACGCCGAAACTGATCCGGCACAGCGCCGCCGCGTACTCGGCCTCACGGGCATCCGAGAAGTGCCAGGCATCGGAGGAGTCCAGAGCCCTCCGCACGTCCTGCGGGTCGCGGTTGCTCTCCCTGAACTCAGTCAGCTCCAGTACGCCGCCTTGCATGACGTACCACGGTGCGTATCCCCAGAAGCGCGAGCGCACGTAGTGGGAATGGATGCGCTGGATCGCCTCGCCACCACGCACCGTGTCGGTCGTGGGCCGGTTGCGCGGCGTGAGCACGAGGGAGTGGAAGGCGTCCCGCAGACGCTGCTCGCGCCCGTCCACATAGCCGAGGGTGCGCCACATGATGGGTGCCTTGGCGCCGAATTCACGGCTGGTGCTCCCCGATCGGCACAGTTCTCCGTGTCCCACGCCGAATTCGCTCTCAGCGTTGCGCACCGTGACCGTGCCGAGGGCCGGCTGCCAGGCACCGGGAAGGCGTCCTTCCCGGAAGGCGGTCCGCAACCGGGCCACCTCGGCCGAACTGCCCCAGAACCAGATCAGCTCCCTTCTCTCCCGTACCTGGGCGGTGAGGCGCTCGACGGCGAACGAGTCGGTCCGGTAGTCACCGCGGTAGGTGTTCAGCAGAACGCGCAGGCGGGCTTCCACCGCTGTCGCAGCGGCGGCCATGGTCTCCTCGGGCGCGACCGTGTTGTGCGCCGGGTCGAACCCGGGGACCGCCGAAAGGGCTTCTCGCAGGTCGGCGATCAGGACCTCCGGGCCCTCGTCCGGAAGACACAGCAACGGCTCACTCACCAAGGCCTCCCGACTCCTGGGTCGCATGACCGGCGATCGCTTCCGCGAGGACCTTCGCCATGAGCTTGGTCGCGTACTCGCCACGGTCTCCGACGTACAGCCGGAGGAAGGGCGGATCGTTCTCCGCCATGCTGGAGGCCGCTGAGATCCGGGGAGTGGAGAAGCCGAAGCTGACGCCCTTGGTGAGAAAGAGATCTGCTTCCCGTGCCCGGTGCAGCACGTCGTCGATGAGGGCTTCCAACTGGCTGTGGTTGCTGGCGCCGTTCACCAGGAACTTGAAGGTCACACAGCCGCCGGCGTGACCGATCGAACGCGCTGTCTCGTGGTCCGGGTGAGTGGGATGTCCCGGATAGGAGATCCTCACCGTGCGGGAGACGACCAGATTCGAGACGAGCTGGTCCGTGATCTCACAGGCGTTGGCGGATATCCGGCGCATTCGCCGGATGAAGGCGTCCCGGTCGTACTTCGGGAAGAGGCTCGTGCTGTGCCGGTAGAGGATGGTGCCGGTATTGCGCCGCAGCCTTTCGAGGCGCGGCCGCAGCTCCACCGGGTGGATCACCACTCCGGCCATGGTCGCGTCCAGCCCCAGCTGCAGGTACTTCGAGCAGCTCTCGTAGTAGATCACTTGCACCCGATCGTCACTGACCAGCCAATCAGCGGGCAGGGCACCGGACACGACAGTGCCGTCCACCACGACGGTGACCTGGTGTCCCAGATCCATCGCCCGCAGGCCGGCCAGGACCGCGCCGACATCGGTCATCCGCTGGTCCTGTGTGTTCGCCACGGGATCCAGCAGGATCAGCTCGGGGCGGTGCTCCCGCGCCGCTGCCAAAATCGACTCGGTGCTGTAGTCGGCGGAGCGCACGCAACGGATGTGCGGCAGCGCGAACAGCTGTTCCGAGGCCTCGAAGTAGATGTAGGGAGCGGTGAGGACGGTGGAACCCGGCTTCAGCCGGTCGCGGATCAAGTAGGACTCGATGAGCGAGTAGGCGGCCATTCCGGAGGACGTGAGGGTTGCCGCGAAGGTGTCGCCGGGGAAGCCCAGCGCGTTCAGAAGCTGGTCCTCGATCTGCCGAACACGGCTGTTCTCATAGCGCTCATAGTTGACCGTGGGACTGTCCTGGGCGCCCATACCGAAGAACTGTGCACTCCGGGACTGGTCGTACGCCGCGGAGCACCACTCGAGGCTTCCCCGAACGTGAGCCACCGTGTTCATGCCCCACCGCAGCTCCGCCTCCATCGATGACAGCTCGGCTGACGACGGCTCCTCTCCGCCGTGCGCCTGAGCCGTGTCCAGGGTCGACGCCAACTGTGCGTCCACGGACAGGATCTGCGCCTTCAGGCTGTCGATGATGTCGTTCGGGACGACAAGGTCCTGGCTGGACCGGTACTCGTCGAAGTCGCCGATCTCGCGCATGCATTCGGCCAAGGTACGGCGACATCGGTCGAGCTGGTCCATGAGCAACTCGACGGACGAGCCGTCTCCGCCGATCTCCGCACCGGGTCGCGCGGCACGGGCCGGCACACGCTGCCGTGCCGGCCGGATGTCCTGGACCCGCCTGCCGACCAGGTCCAGCAGGCGTGTCAGGCCCTTGTCCCTGAAGGGGTAGTGCTGAATCTGGGACAGGGTCGTGTGGTGCACGTTCCCTCCGCACAGCGGAAGGACGACAGGGCCGGTGAGCCGCCCTGCCTCGGCGAGCCTGAGACAGGCCACGACCGGTGCCGCGCCGGCCGGCTCGACCAGCAGGCTCTCTCTGGCCAGCAGGACATGGGTAGCCGCCGCGAGTTCCTCCTCCGACAGCAGCACGATGTCATCGACGTGGTCGCGCACCAGGCCCACCGTGAGCGCGTCGGAATCGAGGTTGACCGCGAGGCCGTCGGCGAGCGTCGGCTGGTGCACCACGCGGACAGGTCCCCCCGCGTCGATGCTGCGGGACACGGACGGGTATCGCGCCGGCTCGCACCCGAAGACAGTGGCTTGGCCACCGCGAGTCGCAGCACCGAGTGCCACGCCCGAGATCAGGCCGCCGCCGCCGACGGGCACGACGAAAGCCGCTGTTGTCGGCACTTCATCGAGGATCTCCAGGGCCAGCGTCGAGTTCCCGGCGATCACCAGAGGGTCGTTGTACGGGGACAGAAAGTAGTGGCCCTTCGTGGCGGCGAGCTCCTGTGCGTGGCTGATCGCCTCCTCCAGCGAGCTGCCGAACTCGATCAGCCCGGCTCCGGTGTCGATGATGTGCTCACGCTTGAGCCGGCTCGCGTTGGCCGGAATGACGATGTTGCTGACTCGGTTCAGGCGCCTCGCCACTTCGGCGACGGCCAGACCGTGGTTACCCGCCGACGCGGCGATGACGGGCACGTCCGGATCGAGGCTGCTGACCGCGAGATACGCACCCCGGTACTTGAAGGAGCCCGTGTGCTGCTGGAGTTCCAGCTTGGCCCAGACGGGGACGCCGACAAGGCGTTCGAGCCAGTGCAGTCTGCGCATGGGGGTCCGTATGACGTGACCGCGCAGGACCTCCTCCGCCTCCGTCGGAGAAGGCGCCCTTCGCAGGCTGCGGGGCTGCGGGAGCAGTCCGGTGGGACCGGTGTTCATGCGATGAGCCCTCCTTCTCCGGTTTTCGTGGCCAGGCCATGGCGACGCCGATGTAAGAGCACGGGCAGCCAACGCGGCACCTCCTCGGCATAGTCGACGTAGGAGTCGCCGAGGAGCTCGGTCAGGGCCCGCTCCTCCACCGCCACCCGTTTGGTGTTCGCGTACGCGGTGAGCGCTCCGGCAACGAGCGGGGTGGCTCCGCCGACGGCGACCGCGGGCGCGATGTTGAGCAGGAACAACCCGATGTACGAGGGATGGCGCACCAGTAGGTAGGGGCCACTGCGGCACAGCTCCTGCCCGGTGTTCACCTGAACGTGGGCCGTGAAGGACCGTCCCAGTGCGCGCACAGCCGCGACCCGAAGGGCGGCGCCAGCCAGGAGCAGCACTGTGGAGTGTCCGATCCGCGCGGCGGACACGCGCGGCTGCTCCCTTCGGACGAGGAGCGCGGCGGTCGGCAGCCACCAGCTCGCGAGGTGCGCCCCGAGGACGAGATGCCGTGTGCCTTCGTCCTGGCGGCTGCCCCTGGCCTGTCGGTTGGAATCCTCGTCCTCACTGATCGCTTCGGACACCGTCCAGGCGGCCAGCCCCACCAGCGGGATGGCGATGTCACGCCGTCGCAGGCGGCGGACGCCCAAGGACAGCGCGAGCGCGGGCAGAGCGCGGGTGGACAGCAGACGGGCGATCCTGACGCCCTTGGAGCCGCGCCTCATCTGATCGATCCTGCTCACACCGCCCCCTTGGTGACGAGGAACGGCCCGATGAACAGGCGCTCCAGGCCGGAGGCGGCGAAACACCGCAGGGCGTCATCAGGGCTGCAGACGATCGGTTCGTCCTTCACGTTGAAGGATGTGTTGACGACCATGGGAACGCCGGTCTCGGCCATGAAGCACTCGATGAGCCTGCGGTAGGACGGCTGGGCGAAGTCGCGCGGAACGGTCTGCGGCCGGGCCGTGCCATCGACATGCACGACTGCCGGGATGTCTGTTCGTACCTCGTGGCGAACGGTGCAAATCTCGCCCATGCGTCGGCTCTCCCCGAGCGCGAAGTACTCAGCAGCGTGCTCCTCCAGCACCGAGGGGGCGAATGGCCGGTAGCTCTCTCTCCGTTTCACCAGGGCGTTCATGCGTTCCCGGGTCTCGTCCGCCCGAGGATCGCCGAGGATGCTACGGGAGCCCAGAGCACGCTCACCGAACTCCATCCGGCCGTCGAACCAGCCGATGACGCGGCGCTGGGCGATCTCGTGAGCGGCGGCCGCAGCCGGGTCATCCAGCCTGGTGTGCTGCCAGTGCGACTGAGCGAGCAACTGCCCGATCTCGTCGTCGTCATAGGAGGGCCCGAGGAAGGGGTCCAGGAGAGACGCGGGGTCGGGCAAGGCCACACCGGTCGACTCCAGGACCCGGAGGCCGGCCCCGATGCTCGCCCCCGCGTCAGTCGGGGCGAGCGGGACATGCACGTCGTCCACCAAGCCCGACTCGCGGATACGGCCGATCGCCCTGGCGTTCATGGCGACACCACCGGTGATCGTGATGCGCCGCGACCCGGTCTGTGTGACCAGGCGCCGTACCAGCCCCAGCACGGCCTCCTCCAAGCGCTGCTGCACGGCGAAGGCGAAGTCCCGTGCGTCCTGGGACAGACCGCCTGCGGCGTCGCGGTAGTCACCGACGAGGAGGCGACGACCGGACTCGTTGAGCCAGGGCAGACCTCCGACCGTGCAGTTCTCGGCGTGCAGCATGCCGGTGTCGAGTCGGTGCCTCCCGTCAGGCGTGACGTCCAGGAAGTCATTGACCACCCGTGACTGCCGAGAAGACGCGACGCCGTAGGACGCAAGCCCCATGACCTTGTACTCGTCGCTGAGCGGGGTGTAGCCGATGGCCTGGGTGGCGGCGCCGTAGAACACACCCAACGAGTTGGGGAAGTCGTAGCGTTCCAGTAGGCGGGGACCTGAGTCGTGTCGGAGGTCGTACAGCGAGGTCGCGGCGCACTCTCCGCGTCCGTCTATGACGAGCGCGCCACCGGTGCCCTCGGGTGCGCTGTGCAGGGCCGCGGCCAGATGAGCCTCGTGATGCGGTACGGAGACGATGCGAGGCAGTCGGGAGACGTCACCCCCGCAGTGCGGGGCCAGTTCCCGCCGCAGCATTCCGGGAGCCCGTACAGCCGCGGCGAGACGCCGTGCGATGTGCAGGCCCATACCGGCCAGGTCGTGGCGCAAGGAGGGCACGGACGCCTGCAGCATCGCGGGGGCCTGGCCGCGGTCGTCCCAGTAGTACGCGATGACGTCCACGTCGGCGAGCGAGGTCAGACCGCCCTGTTTCAGCAGCCAGTCGATCGCCCGGTGCGGGAATGCGAGTGTACGTTTCTGACGGTTGAGCCGTTCCTCCTCGACAGCCCCGACGAGGAGCCCGTCGATGAAGAGGCAGGCGGCGGGGTCGTGGCTGAGGGCGGACAGGCCGAGCACCGACTTGGCCCCCGGGCCCCCGGTCACAGGACGATCCGATCGGCGATGTCCTTCTCGATCTCGGCTGTGCCGGGTGGCGGCGAGGTCAGGCTCCGTTCGGCGAGATGCGCGTGAACGGCGGTGCGGACCGCTGCGGCCGGCTCGGACAGTCCCAGGTGCTCGAGGAGCAGCACCGCGGACAGCACCATCGCCGTCGGGTCGGCGATGCCCCGGCCGGCGATGTCCGGCGCGGAACCGTGAATGGGCTCGGCCAGCGGCGGTCCGTCACCGAGAGAGAGGGAGGGGACGAGCCCGAGCCCTCCCGCCACCGCGGCACCGACGTCGGAGAGGATGTCGCCGACCTGGCTGGTCATCATCATGACGTCATAGCGTTCCGGCTCCATCACCAGGTGATAGCCGGCCGCGTCGGCGATCGCCTCGTTCCAGGACACGCCCTCGGACTCGATGGTCTCCACGGCGACCTGACGGAACAGCCCGTCGGAATGACGCAGGACATTGGCCTTGTGCACGACGGTGACCTCGCCTCTGCGTTGGCGCGCGATCGCCGCGGCAGCCCGGGCGAGCTTCACGGTGGCGTCGCGGGTGACGCGGTACTCAGCAGTCACCCCGTCGGGGGTCAGGTGTTCGACTTCGCTGTAGAGGCCCTCGGAGCAGTCCCTGAGCACGACGACGTCCATGGGGCTGCCCCCCGTGGAACGGCAGTGCCGGATGTTCACGCTGAGTCCGAGCACCCGGCGCAGCCGCAGGATCGGACTGAGGTAGCTTTCGGGCGGCGGAGAGGGTGTCGCCGTGCAGCCGAACAGAATGCCGTCGAACTCGCGGGCTCGATCGACGACATCCTCATCGATCGTGGTTCCTGTGCGTTGCCAGTGTCCATAACCCGCTGATGCCGACTCCACGCGGAGGGAGGGCACGAGGCCGAGGATGCGTGTCGTTACCGCCATGACCTCCTCACCGATGCCGTCACCGGGGATCGCGAGTAGGCGTGTGTTCATGATGCTTGACTCCAGTACCAGTACGAACGTCAGTATCGGGCCGAGGAGTTGATGTGCTGGACGCCGCCGACACGGGAGTACGGAGAGGTGAATTCACCGACCGCGGAGACTCCGAGGTTCTGCTCCAGAGCCATTCGGCGGAAGGCCGCGAGCGACTCGGTGGTCGAGGAGCCATTGATCTGGTCACGCGCGATCTGGTTGTGGCTGATCGCCATGTGCTGCACCTGATCGACGGAATAGCCGTGGTCGAGCAGAATCTTGGTCACGGATGAGCCCCGATCGATGTATCCGGCCCTGGTGACCTCCTGGAAGATCCGGGACGACTCCTCGATCGCGGTCCGGCAGTCCATCGTCGGGTGCGACCAGTCGTTGAAGCCGCCGGTCAGACCGAAATTCTTGGCTTCCCTGGCCACCGGGGAGTTGGGGAATACGAAGAGCGGGGAGTGGACGTACGACTGGATCCCCGAGTTGTTCAGGAAGTCGATGGTCTTGTCGACCGATTTCCGCGTCTCTCCGGGGAACCCATGCAGGATGAATGCGAAGCCCAGAATGCCGTACTTCGCAAGATTGGCAGCGGCGTTCCAGTTGTGGGCTTCCTTCGTGCCCTTGAGCATGTTGTCCAGGACGGTTTGGTCAGCCGACTCGACACCGACCAGGACCAGCTTGCATCCGGCCTCGCTGAGGTAGCGGCAGGCTTCGTCGGTCAGCGTCGTGGAGCGCAGATACGCCGTCCAGGGCAGCGAGAACCCGATGTCGATCATGCCCTGGCACACCGAGATCAGGTGCTTGCGGTTCAGGAACAGCGTGTCGTCGACAAAGCGGATCGACTTCACCGCGGGCATCCGCTGAATCTCGCGGAGCTGGGCGATGACGGTGTCGGTCGACATGAGGTCGACCTTCTGGTCGTTGTAGCTGGGGAAAGTACAGAACTTGCACTTGAACGGACAGCCACGCCCGGTGCGCAGGTTCAGCGAAGACCGCACGATCGATGACGGCAGTTCCGCCCAGCGGACGTAGTGAGCGTCGATGTCCACTCCGTCCGGAGCGTTGCGGGAAGTGCGGCGGAACTCTCCGTCGTGGTAGGCCACGTTCTGGAGGCCTTCGGGGGACCGGCCCTCCATCAGCCGCGGGATCATCCGGAGCAGGGTCTTCTCCCCGTTCGGGGAGAGCACCAAGGCATCGGCGGCCTCAGCGGCGCCGACGATCTCCGACTCGTCGGCGTACTGCGTGAGCTTCGCACCTCCGACGATGACCTTCGCCCGCGGATTCCAGTCCTTCATGAGCCGGGCCAACCGGACGATCGTGTCGACGCTGGTGATGAAGGTCGTCGAAAGCAGGACGATGTCGCTCTCGGTCACGACCGAACGGGCACGCTCGGGCTCCAGATCGAGGTTGTCGATGAGCTCGACCTTCCCCTGGTATCCGTTGCGGGAGAGGAAGCTGTAGAGATACACCCCGTTGAGGGAGCAGGAGTTGTGCTCCTCGATCAGGGAGCACTGGCCGGCCGCGCTCCTGATCGAGTTCGCCGCGTCCACAATCTCACGGCGTTCTCCTTCTATCGTCGGGATCATGGCCCGATAGCGTTCCAGGTAGAATTCGTTGTTGCGGTTGAGTGCTGCCTCGTCATCGGCCGACATGCGGTAGTGGGCGAGAGTCTCGTCCACTGTCTGGAAGGCGTTGGCGATGATGGCGATTCGAGCGTCCGCCGGCCGGATCAAGCCCGGTGCGAGGTCGATCGCGAGAACGGTTGAACTCATCGTGCTCCTTCTGTTGGGCAGGCAGGATCGCAACGCGTACGGGCTGCGACGCGATGTATCAGTCGGCCATGCGGCGCAGGAGGTCCTGGTCGACCTTCCCTGCGGCCGTTCTCGGGAGTTGAGTGAGGACACGGATCTGGTCCGGCCGCTTGAAACGGGCCAGTTCACCCGCCAGATGCTCTTGCACGTACGAAAGGTCGAGTTCGCCTGTGCCGGTGACAAAGGCCACCGGGCGTTGCCCCCATCGCGCGCTGGCGATCGCCACCACGGCAGCGGAAGTGACGCAAGGAGTACGCTCCAGGGCGCGTCGGACCTCGTCCAGGTCGATCCACTCGGCCCCGCTGCGGATCCTGGAACCGAGCCGACCGTTGTGGATCAGCAGGCCGTGCTCCATGGACACCAGGTCGCCGGTATGCAGCCAGCCATCCCGCACCGCTCTCGCGGTGGCTTCCGGATCGTTGAGGTATCGCTCCATCACATGGCCTGATCGCACGAGGAGTTCACAAGAACCGTCGCTCATGGCGCGTAGTCGGACCGCCACACCTGGAGCAGGCCGTCCCAGAGCGGTGGGGGGCGGGGTACCACAGCGGTGATCCTCATCGTTCAGCACGGCCACGATCGGGCCGGCCTCCGTCAACCCGTACCCCCGATACAGCTCACCGGGGAAGGCCCGCGTGAGCCGTTCGACCAGGTCCGAAGAAGCAGTCTCACCGGCGTAGTTCAGCAATCGGAGCACGCTCAGTGCCGCGATGCCGTCGCGGTCGTTCACAAGGTCTCGTATGAGTGACGGGACGACGGTCAGCACGGTGGGGCGGTGCCGGCGCAATGCCTTCGTCAGACGGTTCGAGGCGGTGTCGGAGTCCAGTCGCATCAGGGCTACGGCCGCCCCGACGAGCAGCGCGGTGTCCTCGAAGAGGGACCCGGCGGCATGGTGGGGCGGGAGCGCCGCGAGCACGAGATCGTCCGAACGCAGGCCACGTGCGGTCGCGTTGGAGCAAGAGGCGCTCTCGAGGTGACGGTTGCGATGAAGCACGGCGCGGGGGCTTCCGGTGCTGCCGGTGGTGAACAGGACCCGCGCGGGACGCTTCGCTTCGGGCACCGCTCGGAACGGAGTGAACGGGCTGGCACATATCGCCGCTGCCTGGTCCGCGTCGATGAACATCGCACCGTCGCCGAGCACCTCCAGGCGCCGGGAGACCTCCGCCCGGGGGGCGGCAGGGTCGAGAAGCACGTCGGCGATGCCGTACCGGTTGGCGGCGAGTCTCAGCAGCCGCGTCTCCAGAGGATCGGGGGTCTGGACACAGATCAGCGCGTCCCTTCCGACATCGCGACCGGCGAGTGCCGCACAGACCGCATCGACCCGCTGGTCCAACTCCCGAAAGGTCAACCGCCCTCCGGAGGGGGTGATGAACGCCGGCGCGGACGGGGTGTGGCGAGCCCAGTGGGCCAGCCAGGCAGCGGGACCGACAGGCGGCGTCATGTCAACGCGTCCGGCCGCTCCGCCAGCAGACGCAGAACGCCCCCGGTGGAGACGATCAGCTGGAGATACTCACCCAGGGGACGCCCCTGGACGACCACGCCCGCATCGGTGGTGAGCAGTCCCTCGGCGAGATCTGCCTGGACGGTGGTCCCCGTACGCAGCGGTTCCAGGAGCCGGACGTCCTCGACGCGCAGCAGCGCCAGACCCAGGTTGAGCGCGTTGCGGAAGAAGATGGAGCCGAAGCTCTGTGCCACGATCAGCTGGATCCCGGCCCCGAGCAACGCTTTGGGCGCCTGCTCACGGCTTGATCCGCAGCCCATGTTCGAGCCTCCGACCAGGACGGTCGCACCGTTCAACCGCTCCCTGAAACCGGGCAGCACACCGTGGAAGGCGTAGTCCCCCAACTGCTCTTCCGGCAGGCGCAGATAGGCACCTGGCAGCATCACGTCGGTGTTGACATCGGACCACACGTCCGCGGGCAGCCTGAAGACCCTCCCCTGCAGACTCATCGCGGGTCACCTTCCTCCCGGGAGATTCGACCGTCCAGGGCTGCGCGAGCCGCGGTGGCCGGGGATGCCAGGTACAGCTCGGACCGCGAGCTGCCGGCCCGCCCGACGAAGTTGCGGTTCTGTGTGGTCACTGCCACATCGCCTGCGCGAAGTGTCCCGGCACGCCCCAGGCACGCCCCACAGCCAGGGGGAAGGAGGGTCGCGCCGGCCTTGAGGAGCGTTCTCAAGGTGCCATCGGCCATGGCCTGTTCCTGTATCTCGGCCGACGCCGGGGCGATCAGCAGTCGTACTCCCTTCGCCACGGAGGCATCGCTCAGTACGGCTGCGGCCTGTCGCAGATCCTCGAGCCGTCCGCCGGCGCAGGAGCCGATGAAGACCTGGTCGATGTGCGGGATTTCCGCCTCGGCCAGTGAGACCACGTTGTCGGGTTTGGCGGGAAGCGCGAGCATCCGCCTGACCGCGCCCAGGTCCACGGTGAGGTCGGACACCTCACCCACGGCGTCGTGCCGGGCCAGGTCCACGGCGCTGAGGTCCGCACCCCGTTCCGCCAGCCAGCGCTCGCTCGTCTCGTCGACGCCGATCAGGCCGGCAACCGCGCCCATCTCCACTGCGTGATTGCACAGCTTCATCCGCTCGGGGACGGACAGACCACCGACCCCGGGCCCGACGAATTCGAGAACGCGTCCCAAGGCCCCTCGTACGCCGATCAAGCCGACGATGTGGAGCACGGCGTCATGGAAGTCGACCTCGTCGGGGACCCTTCCTTCAAGCCTGACGGTCAGTGTCTCCGGGACCTCGATCCACAGGCGTCCGGTGGCGAGGACAGATGCCACGTCGGTGGCACCGAGCCCAGTGGCGAACGCGCCGAAGGCACCACCGGTGCACGTGTGGGAGTCCCCGCCGACCACTACGCCGCCGGGAGGGACCAACCCCAGTTCCGGGAGCAGCTGGTGCGAGATGCCCAGGCCGGCGTACAAGGGGATGTCGTAGTGTTCGGCAAACTCCCGTGCCACCGCCTGGAGATCGGCCTCAGCCTCGGTGGCTGCCGGATAGTAGTGGTCGAACACCACGACGGCTCGATCTGCGGCGGCCAGCTTGTCGATGCCGTGTTTGGCCAAGGCACGGGCCACGACGGGGGCTGATCCGTCATGGGCCATGATCCGGTCCACTCCGACCACCACGATGTCGCCGGTCTCCACGGGCCGTCCTGCCGCAGCCGACAGGATCCGCTGAGTCATGGTCATGAGGTCTGGTGCCCCTTGATGAGTAGCTGGACGGCTTCCGAGTCGATCGGCGTTCTGCTCTCGGCAAGGAGCTTGACCTCGTCAAGCACCTGACTGCACTGCTCGTCCGTCAGGTTCTCGCCCACGCTGCCGGCCAAATGGCGAAGGGCCGCTCGCCCACTCGTCTTTCCCAGCACGTACTCACGGCGTCCGCCAACGATCTCAGGGTCATATGCCTCATAGCAGGCGGGATGCCGGAGCATCGCGGCGACGTGGATGCCGGACTCGTGACGGAAACTGTTACCGCCGACGACGCCCTTGTTGGGCGGAATCGCCACCCCGCTGCACTCCGCGACCAGTTGCGACGTGGCTGCCAGAAGCTCAAGGCGTACATGAGTACGTATGCCGTAGAGAAGTTCGAGTGCGGCGGCGCACTCCTCGGTGCTTGCGTTCCCGCACCGTTCGCCCAGGCCGTTCTGCGTTGTGGAGAGCACATCCGCGCCGCCTTCCACGGCGGCCAACGAGTTCGCCACCGCCAGCCCGAAGTCGTTGTGGCAGTGGGCCGAGATCGGGATGGCCACCGTCTCGCGGACCGCAGCGACCAACTGCCGCATGGAGGGCGGGGTGGCGACGCCGACCGTGTCTGCCAGGCCGATGCGCATCGCTCCGTGATCCTCGCTCCGCTTGGCCAGGTCAAGAAGTCTGTGCAGCGGAGTGCGGGTGGCATCCTCCAACGAGAGCTGCACGAATAGGCCGCGTGAGCGAGCGTACTCAATGGCCTCGAGTGCCTGCCCGAGTACGTCCGCGTAGTCTCTGCGTAGCTTGTACTCAAGGTGCGCGTCGGAAATACTGGCGACCAGGATCACGCCGCCCACGCCCGCTTCCAAGGCACGCTCGATATCAACCTTGAGCGGCCTTGCGAGCGACAGAAGACGCGCCTTGAGGCCAAGTTCCGCGATGGCCCGCATGTCATCTCGCTGCTTGGGGCCGGAAGCCGCGAACCCGGTTTCTATCTCGTCTACGCCCAACTCGTCCAGCGCCTTGGCAATGTGTAACTGCTGGCCCCTGTCGAAAGCTACTCCAGGGGCCTGAGCACCATCACGCAAAGTGCTGTCGTAGAAGCGAACAGCCTGAACCGGTGAGAGGGATGAAGATGTCCGATGTACTGCCTTCACAGTGTCAATCCCCTGGGTGCGCAGAGACGTTGGTCATGCCGCCCGGACTTCGTGATCGGCGCGGGCTCGTGCTTTCCGGATGATCCATTCGAACGCAATTCCCGTCGACTGCGGCTCGCCGGTGTCGATCTCCGTCATGTCGCGCACAGCGCGTCGGGTGCGAGGAAGTGGAATGTGCGCCGCACCAGGTCAGGAACGGCTCTCCGCTTGCCGGGGCAGGGTCAGCGAACGACGCCGTCGAGGCAGAGCGAGGCCCTGCAGGCCTGGTCTCGCACCTGGCCGCCGTCGCTGTCCAGTCAGCTGACTGTAAGCGGAAGATGGCATGGCTGTATCTTGCACAGGCCCGACTCGAGCAGGGGAAGCGCCATGTTCCGTCGTATCTCCGCCATGCGTGATTCCGACACCACGCAATCTCATCGCCCCCCTACGTGAGGTTGACGCTGTTTCAGCGTGACGGCTAGCATTCCGGATCTTGTAACGCGACAACTCGTCTCACTGACCCCGATCGGCCGCCGGACATCATCAAGCCCTGCGGCAGGAACGTCCTGGCCCGAGATCGAACTCGACTTATTTCGTAGGGGCTTCGATGGACATTGAGGTCGCGATCTGCGCATCGCGAGCGATTACCCGTGAAGGTCTGCGTTCCATGCTGACTGATGCGCCGGGGGTGTCGGTGGGGCACGTGACAACCAGCCCGCGCGGCAACCTGGCCGCCTGCCGCACAAGGCCTCCTGATCTCGTGGTCGTCGACTTTCCCGGGCAGAACGACGAGTTGGCCGAGGCGGTCCGCCTCCTGGGGTGCGGTGCGCCGGCCCTTCTGCCCGTGCTCGCCGTCTCCCACGACACGGATATCGAGGGGGTCAACGCGCTCCTCGAGCTTGGTGCCTGCGGAGTCGTCATGGGAGACGTGGATGCCACGGAAATGGTGCGTGCCGTCAAGACGGTGGCGAACGGGAGCATCTACCTCACGGCCGCGTTGGTCGGCGGCCTGATCCAGTGGCTCAGGGAGAGAACCGTCAGTGTCGACATCGCTCTGCAGGTACGAGCACAGAATCTCACGCCGCGCGAGCGAGAGATACTCGTGACGTTGGCCAGCGGGAAGTCGCTGGATGACGCGGCGCATTCCCTGTTCATCAGCATGTCCACGATCCGAACCCATCTGTACCGAATCCGTCAGAAGCTGCACTTGCGCGATCGGACCGAGCTGGTTTCCTTCGCCTTCCGCGCCGGCCTCGCGACGCCGGTCAGCTTCACCTAGTTCCCGTCGACAAGCAGGGCGCTATCGAATCATCTGCCCCATCTGGAGTGGTACATGGATGTCCTCATTGTCGGCGCAGGACTCTTCGGCCTTACCGTCGCTGAGCGTTGCGCCTCGGAACTCGGCCTGCGCGTTACGGTGCTCGACCGACGTACACACATTGGCGGCAACGCGTACAGCGAAACGGATCCCGAGACCAAGATTGAAGTGCACCGTTACGGGTCGCACATCTTTCACACCTCCAACGAACGCGTCTGGAGGTACGCGAGAAAATTCACCGAGTTCACCGACTACCGGCATCGGGTCTTCTCAGTCCATGACGGCATGATTTACCCCATGCCGATCAACCTCGCCACCATGTGCAGCTACTTCGGGAAGGTGCTGTCGCCGGGCGATGCACGTGACCTGATCAACACTCAGAAGGTCCAGGAACTGGATACCGGCACCCTGGAGGGCAAGGCCATATCCTCGATCGGCCGACCGCTCTACGAGGCGTTCATCCGCAACTACACCGCCAAGCAATGGCAGACCGATCCGTGCGAGCTTCCAGGCGAGACGATAGGGCGACTTCCCGTCCGCTACACCTTCGACGGGAGATACTTCTCGGACACGTATGAGGGACTCCCGCTCGACGGCTACACGGCCTGGATGGAGCGCATGTCCGCGCATCGCAACATCGAGGTGCAGCTCGGAGTGGACTTCTTCGCAGAACGAAGCAGGGTCCCGAAGGGTGTACCGATCGTCTACACAGGACCGATAGATCGGTATTTCGAATTCTCTGAGGGCAGGCTGGGCTGGCGTACGCTGGATTTCGAGACCGAGGTCGTGCCGGTCGGCGACTATCAGGGGACGTCGGTGATGAACTATGCGGATCTGGACGTCGACTTCACACGGATACACGAATTCCGGCACCTGCACCCAGAGCGTGACTATCCGGTGGACAGGACCGTGATCATGCGGGAGTTTTCCAGGTTCGCGGGAGAGGACGACGAGCCTTACTATCCCATAAATTCTCCGACGGACCGCAAAGCGATCACTCGTTATCGAAGGCTCGCCCAGGCGGAGACAGGCGTCTTCTTCGGCGGGCGGCTCGGCACCTACCAGTACCTCGATATGCACATGGCGATCGCCTCCGCACTGCAGATGTTCGACAATCGCCTGATGCCCCGTCTCACCGCAAACCGGTGATGGAACTCCGACCACTGGGGCGCCCGATGACAACTGACACCGCCTCACTCCTCGGCGCACTGCGCAGACTGTGGCCATGGCTGCGCCCATACCGGCGCGGTCTGGTCGTGATGGTGGTCGGCGACGTGCTGAGCCTCGTCGCCCAAACAGTGACGCCGTTCGTTTTCGCCCATATGATCGACGGGCCCATCCGGCACGGTGATCGCGAAGGTATGTGGAGCTTCGCCCTGCTGCTGTTGGGACTGGCAGCCGTACAGACGTTCTGTTACGTCCTCCGCCGCTGGCCGGCGACTGATTCGGCCCAGGTTGAGAAGGCCCTGCGCCGGGATATGTTCCGACGGCTTCAGCGCCTTCCCGCCCAGTATCACGATCGGCAGGGCAGCGGCCACGCGGTCTCGCGCGTGTTCAGCGACGTCGCGCAGATCGGCCAGTTCCACCATCTCACGTCTGTCTTTCTGATCTCCAACGCCGTCATGCTCGTCGTCACGGCAACCATGCTGGTGGCGATCCATCCCGTTCTGGGCATGGTCGTCGTCGTGGCCGTGGTCCCCGTAGGGGTGGCGAGCGGCCGGTTCCGGAACCGCTACGGCCGCGCCGCCCGCGTCGCGCAGGATCGCGCCGGTCACCTGGCCACCGTCACCGAAGAGTGCGCGTTGGGAGTGCGCGTGCTGACGTCACTCGGAGGGCGGGCCTTCGCAGCCGGCCGGTTCGACCGGGCTGCCCGTGCTGTGTACGAAGCGGAGATGAACAAGGTCCGTCTCAACTCGACATTCCAGGCGCATCTGAGCGCTTATCCCTTGCTCGTACTGAGCCTTATCGTTGTCGGTGGCGGCGGTGCGGTTGCCCAAGGCTCCATGTCCACCGGATCCTTCGTCGCATTCACGACCTTCTACTTCCGCATGCTGTCTCCCGTCAGCACCATGGGCAACCTCCTGGCACACCTCCAGGTGACGGTCAGCGCGTTGACCCGCATCGGTGAGGTCTTCGACGCGGAGATCACGATCACAGACCCGCCACACCCCGTTGTACTGCCGCCGTCCGCGGCGCTGGCAGTCCGTCTGGAAGGCGTGGAATTCCGGTTTCCGGGCGAGTCGGCACCGGTACTCGATGGTGTCGACCTCGAGATCAAGGCGGGCGAGACTCTGGCGCTCGTGGGCGCTACGGGTAGCGGCAAGACAGTTATGGCCGACTTGGTGGGACGGTTGACCGATCCCACTGAGGGCCGGGTACTGATCGATGGGCACGATGTCCGCGATCTGGCACTCGACGATCTCCGTGGGGCGATCGGCATGGCGTTCGAGGACGCGGCCCTGTTCTCAGCAACCGTGCGGGAAAACGTGGTGCTGGGCCGCGACGGGATCACGGAGGCGGAGCTGCGCCGTGCCATCACCCTGACACGAGCTGAGTTCGTGTACCGACTGCCGGACGGTCTGGACACGGTCGTCGGAGAGCAGGGACTGACCTTGTCGGGAGGGCAACGTCAACGACTCGCACTGGCACGAGCACTGCTCGGTGGGCCACGCGTCCTCGTCCTGGACGACCCCATGTCCGCTCTTGACATTCCAACCGAGGAAGCGATCGAGCGTGGGCTGCGCGAAGCGCTCGGCGGGATCACGACTCTGGTGGTCGCACGTCGGCCCGCTACCGCGCTGCTGGCTGACCGGGTGGCCGTCCTGGCTGACGGCCGCATCGTCGACGTGGGAAGCCATACCGAGTTGATGGAACGCAGCGCCGCGTACCGGCATGTCCTCATAGCAGCGGACACCGATGAGGTCCGATCGGGGAAGGGCGCATCTTGTGGATGAGCGTCTCGATGCCGCCGGGCGAGGCGTCAGCGCCTGGCGGGTACTCATGAGGCTGGCCCTTCCCCATCGCCGGGGGATCCTCGTGCTGCTCGTCATGGCCGTGGGCCAGAGCGTGCTCACCATCATCCCGTCCTGGCTCGTCGGTGTGGCTGTCGACGTAGGCGTGCCACGCGCACGTGAAGCGGACTACGGGCCTCTGACCGCTGTCGGTGCGGCTGTCGTCGGCTGCGCCGCTGCGTCCGGTGCCCTCCACTTCGTGTGGGTGAGAGGTGCCGGACGTATCGGCCAGTCCGTCGTCCTCACGCTTCGAACCGAGCTCGCTCGTGTCCTGCAGCGTCTGTCGGTTCCCTTTCACGAGAGCATGAACTCCGGGCAGGTGATCGCTCGCCAGACCTCGGACACCGAAGCCCTGACCGCTCTGCTCGGGGTGACGCTCACCGACCTGCTGCAGGCCGTGTTCGTGATCGTGCTGATGAGCGTGGCCATGCTGATCCTTGACCCCGGTCTGGCTGCTGTCACCCTGGCTGCGCTCCTGCCTCTGGGCCTGTTGACCGCCTGGCAGATCCGACCGCTGACACCGGCCTACCGCGCGCAGCGTGCGGCGACCGCGGACTCCACGGTGCAGGTTGTCGAGTCACTCAACGCCATCCGTGCCGTACAGGCGTTCCGCCGGCAGCGCCGCAACGACGAACTGTTCGCAGTGCACACCGAACGGCTCCGGGCGGTGGCAACACGCATCCTTCGGGTCCGCGGTGTCTTCTGGCCCAGCCTGGAACTGATCTTCAGCCTGGCTGCCCTTACGGTCGTGGTGGTCGGCGGTCTGCGGGTGGCGTCGGGCAGCCTGCAGGTCGGGGTTGTCGCCACGTTTGTGCTCTACGTGGCCCAGTTCTTCGGTCCTGTCGCAGCCCTGCCATCGGCGTTCGACTCCTTACAGGCGGCGCTGGCAGGCACGGAGCGAATCGCTCAGGTGCTCGCCGAAGAGCCTCTGGTGGCCCAGCCGGCGAAACCGGTCGCGATGAAACATCGAGCGAGGGGCGAGGTGGTCTTCGAGGATGTGTCCTTCTCATATCGAAGTGCTTCGAGGGCTGACCGTGACGAGCGGTCAGCCGCCTCACCGGAAATATCGGGGCTCTCACTGCGCCTGGAAGCCGGGCAGGTCGTTGCCATGCTCGGCGCAACAGGCGCCGGCAAGTCCACGATCGCCAAGTTGATGGCCCGGTTCTATGACCCGACACACGGACAGGTCCGGCTCGACGGAATTGATCTGCGCGAGTTGGCCGATGCAGATCTGCGGAGTTCGGTCACCCTACTCACGCAGGAGGGCTTTCTTTTCACTGGATCATTGGCGGACAACATCGCCATAGGACGGCCTTGGGCCACGCGGGACGAGATTCAGGCTGCCGCACGTGCCGTAGGTGCCGACGAATTCATCCGATCACTCCCGCAGGGCTATGACACAGATGTGCGCAAGCGCGGGACGCGCCTGTCGGCCGGCCAGCGGCAGATGGTGGCCTTCGCCAGAGCGTTCCTCATGGACCCTGCCGTGCTCATCCTGGACGAGGCGACGTCCGCGTTGGACATCCCCACGGAGAGGTCGATGCAGAAAGCTCTGCGCTCTCTGCTTGCCGACCGGACCGCTTTGATCATCGCCCACCGCCTGTCGACCGTGGAGATCGCCGATCGGGTCCTGGTGGTTTCCAACGGTCGTGTCGTCGACGACGGCCCCCCGACCGAACTGCTCGCGCGGGGAACCGGCGAGTTCGCCGCTCTGTTCCACGACGGGCACGGGCAGCCCCTGGACACCCCCGGCTCTCCCGAAGACTCGGGCTGAGATCAAGTCCCGCCGGTGAACCGCCCGTTTCTCTACGATTCGAGTTCCACGACATCAGCCGGACGGTTCAGTATCGCCGTGCGTGGCCTCGTGAGCACGCCCTCGAGCAATCCTCGGGTCATGTGCCAGAGGAAGAGATCCTTCCGGCGCGCGACCACCGCCTGCTCCCAGATATCGCTCCAGAAATTGCGAGCCGCGAACTCCCGCCCCCAGGACGAGCTGAGTTCATGGCACTTACGAATCCATATCCTGTTGCGGAGATCGTAGCGCAACCGAGGTCCGAGATCCTTACATACCAGCTTGTCCGGATGAACGACGACACTGGTCTCGCTCGCCAAGCCACCGGCAAGTGACTGGAGGCGACTTGTGTATTCGATGTCGTCCCACCAGATGAAGAAATCAGAGACGGGGAGAAACGTCCTCCGGGCTGTTTCCAGATTGACGAGAACACTCACGAAGGTCGAATGTGCCGCTGGATACGTGTTGGCGGGCGTCACCAGCCCGCCGTTCTCCTCTGCGGGGATCTCGCGCGGGACATGGGTGCGAAGCCTGTTTCCGTCCGGCGACAGGACCCGCGATGCCACGAACCCGGGCCTGCCCTCTGCTTCCTCCATGGCCGTCATCAACGGATCCAGCGCATCAGGGCGGGGAACGGCGTCATCGTCCATCAGCCATGCGAAGCTGTGTCCCCGCTCGGCCAGGACCTCGACCCCGATCGAAAAGCCACCGGCGCCGCCGACGTTCGTCGGACTCCGCACCAAGCTGACAGAGGGAAACTCGCGGCGGATCATGTCCACGGTGCCATCGGAGGAGTTGTTGTCGACAACCAGGATTTCGTCCAACGACCAGGTCTGCGCGAGCAGTGCGGAGAGGCAGGTCCTCAGAAGTTCACGCCTGTTGTGCGTTGCGACGAGTGCTGCAACAGTCATTTTTCCTCCTCAGGCATCGACAGGCATCGACAGGCATCGACAGGACTGTCTGCGGCGCAGGTGCTGCCACCGAAGCATGTGTAGATCGTGCTTGCGCACGGCGCCGTCGGCATCCCTCAAGGTGACTACCGGTCCCCGGGCCGATGTAGCCGCTGCGTCCCAGTGGGATGACGATCCGTTGACCGGCGCCGCCGGTGTTGTCCTCCCCCCGCCCTGATCGGAGGCCCGGGCTCACCACTCCAAGCGAGCTGTCTCACGCAGCAACGGCTCCGCCAGGTCCGGGCGGCAGACCACAAGGTCCGGCAGGAGGGGGTCATGCCGGTTGTAGAGCAAGGGCGAGCCATCCAGTCGGGACGCGTGGGCGCCTGAGGACAGCGCCACGGCCACGGGAGCCGCGGAGTCCCATTCATACTGGCCGCCTCCGTGCACGTAGGCGTCAACCGTGCCGCAGACCACCGCCAGGATCTTCACCCCTGCCGAGCCCATCGGAACCGTCTCCGCCCCCAGGGCGGCACTGAGCTTCGCGATCGAAGCCGGCGGCCTGGTGCGGCTGACCGCGATCCGGAGAGGGGCTCCGGTGTGGCTCGCCAGGGGCATCGCGGGCGAGGGCCGGGTGGCGAACACCTGACCGCGGGCAGGCAGGGCCACCGCCCCGGCCGTCAGGCTGCCCTGCTCCCACAAGGCCACGTGGACGGCCCAGTCGTCCCGGCCCTCCTCGGCGTACTCACGCGTCCCGTCCAGTGGGTCGATGATCCACACCCGCGTGGCGTCGAGTCGGGCGGGTGAATCGGCCGCCTCCTCCGAGAGCACGGCATCCCCGGGACGGCAGGTGGCGAGTTGCGCGGCCAGGAATTCCTGCGAAGCGCGGTCTCCCGCCGCGCGCAGAGCGGCCGCGTCCGCGAAGCCCTTCCGCTCCCGCACGTCCAGCAGCACCTCGCCGGCACGCCGAGCGAGGTCGGCCGCATAAGTGTGGTCGTCGGACAACACCACATCACCCTTCTTCATCCTAGAAGTACCCCTCGCGCTTGCGGTCTTCCATCGCGGCCTCGGACAGCTTGTCGTCGGCACGCGTCGCACCGCGCTCCGTCAGACGCGACGCGGCGATCTCCACGATGACCTGATCCAGCGTCACCGCGTCCGAATCGACGGCACCGGTGCAGGACATGTCGCCCACCGTCCGGTAACGGACAACCCGCTTCTCGACCGTCTCGCCGTCCTTCGGCCCGCCCCACTCACCGGCGGTCAGCCACATGCCGCCGCGCTGGAACACCTCACGCTCGTGCGCGAAGTAGATCTCCGGCAACTCGATGCCCTCGCGGGCGATGTACTGCCACACGTCCAGCTCGGTCCAGTTGGACAGCGGAAACACCCGCACGTGCTCACCGGGAACGTGCCGCCCGTTGTAGAGGTTCCACAGCTCCGGGCGCTGGCGTCGCGGGTCCCACTGCGAGAACTCGTCCCGCAGGGAGAACACCCGCTCCTTCGCCCGGGCCTTCTCCTCGTCCCGGCGCCCGCCGCCGAAGACGGCGTCGAACTTCTCGGACCGGATCTTCTCGGTCAGCGGCAACGTCTGCAGCGGGTTCCGCGTGCCGTCCGGACGCTCCTTGAGCACACCCTGGTCGATGTAGTCCTGCACGGACGCGACATACAGCCGCAGGCCGTGCTTCGCCACCGTACGGTCGCGGTAGTCGATGACCTCGGGGAAGTTGTGCCCGGTGTCCACGTGCAGCAGCGGGAAGGGCACCGGCGCCGGAGCGAAGGCCTTCAGCGCCAGGTGCAGCATGACAATGGAGTCCTTACCGCCGGAGAACAGAATCACCGGCCGCTCGAACTCACCCGCCACCTCACGGAAGATGTGCACCGCCTCGGACTCCAGCGCGCCCACGTGGCTGAGGCCGGTGAACCGCCGCGGTTCCGTGGCGGTCATGCAACGAACTGTTTCTCTATGAGCAGGCCCATCAGCATCGAAGCCGATTCGGCGGCCGACTGGCGGTCCGCCGGGATGACGAGGTCCGGTTCCTCGGGTGTCTCGTACGGGTCGTCCACCCCGGTGAGTCCCTTGAGCTCGCCGGCCCGATGCCGAGCGTAAAGGCCCTTCACATCCCGTTGCGCGCAGACCTCGAGAGGGGTCGCCACGTGGACTTCGAGGAAGGTCGTACCGCTCTTGATGTGCCGTTGGCGCACGGCGTTGCGGCTGTCGGCGTAGGGCGCGATGACCGGCATAAGGACGATCACGCCGTTGCGGGCGAGGATTTCGGCCATCAAGCCGATCCGCTGCACATTCTCGTGCCGGTCTTCGCGGCTGAAAGCGAGACCCGCCGACAGCGTCTCCCTCATCGCGTCACCGTCCAGCACCTCGACGCGGTATCCGTCATCGCGCAGCCGCTCGGCGAGTAAGCCCGCGATCGTCGACTTTCCCGCGCTCGGAAGGCCGGACAGCAGGACGGTCACGCCGCAGTCACACGGTCCAGGGCGAACGACCATGGTCGGTCAACCTCTTTCTCGGTCAGTGCTGCTCACCGGTGAGACGTTCCAGATGTGTCGACGTACGGGCGGCCAGGAACTCCATCACCCGGTGCAGGGCGGAAAGCCGGCCGGGGTCGGGGGTCCACAACCAGGTCTCCCGTGGGTGGGGCCTGGCGCCACGCCGCAGTTTGGCGCTGTACGCCTCGAAGCCGAGGCGTACGGTGCGCAGTCCGTGCCGCGCCGCGTGGCGCAGCGGTTCGTAGAAGGTCAGGCAGGGGTAGACGGGTGCTCCGTCAGAGACGGACGCGTCCGCGCCGTACATGAGAATGCAGTAGCCCTGGGTGTCGGTCATGTGGATGCCGCACGCCGCCGGTTCCCCTGTTTCGTCGAGTGCCACGGGGACACGGATGCGGTCGCCGAGGAGGGCGGCCATGGCAGTGCGCGCCGCGACCAGCGCTGGTGGGTCGGGCTGTCCGCCGTGCTTGGCGATGTTGCGGGCCTCCAGCGCCGCGATCCTTTCCACATGGTCGGCCAGCGACCAGGAGTCCAGCCTCAGTCCCGAGTTGGTCAGGGCCTGTTCCTCCTTGCGGTGCAGGCGGCGGCGACGACTGGGGAGCGCGGCCAGGTATTCCTCGTAGGAGGAGACCCCCCGCAGGTCGAACTCGGTGACGGCGGTCAGAACCGCGCCTCGGAAGCCGCAGTGGGCCAGGGCGGTGCGCAGGACCTCGTCGTCGGCGCGTACGAAAGGCACACAGACGGCACCGGCCGCACCGTCGCGAACGGCTTGCTGGGCGTGCGCGAGCAGGGCACGCAGGGCGTGCTGCCGCTTCGGGCCGTCGAGGTCGGCCCGCAGTCCGGCTTCGCTGGAGTCAAAACTCCGGAACACCACTGCCTCACCGAGTACGGCGGTCAGCGCGGCAGCGTCGGGTACCGACCCGTCGGTCTGGCCCGTGACCGTGCTCAGTGCATCGGCGTGGTTCTCGGCGGCCCGCTCGGCGTCGCCCTCCTCGGGGCGGCGCAACTGTTCGGAGGTGAGCAGCTTCCACGGGTGGCTGAACAACCCGGAGGCCGGCGTGGTCAGCGCACCGTGCAGTGCCGCGCAGACGCCACTGTCGTCCGCCGCGGTCAGCAGTACCGGATCACCGGGCTCCATGTATTCCCGGAACCGCGCGTACCCAGGACTCAGGTCGGCGCGGTCGGCGCCGTACAGTTCCTCCCACTGCCCGGCCGTGAGGGCCAGGGCGTCGGAGTGCAGGCAGGTGTCCACCGCTCAGGCCTCGCCTTCTTCGCGCGATGCCGGAAGCCGCCCGACCGGGAGGTAGGCGCGCAGATCGTCGTCCGCGTTCTCGACGCGGCGTACGCGCTTGACCGGTGAGGCGAGCAGCGGCAGGGCCGAGACCGTCAGGGATGCTCCGACCAGCAGGAGCGCTTCCTTGGCGCCGAGCACGTCGGCGAGTGCACCGCCGATCAGCGCGCCCAGTGGATTGGGGCCGAGGGCGACCAGCCGGTAGCTGGCGGTCACGGAGCCGAGGAACTCGCGCGGCGGAATGGTCTGCCGCAAGCTCATGACGTAGACGTTGTACGCGCCCAGGGCCAGACCGTTGAACAGGAACGCCAGTCCGTACGCCACGAGCGGGTTCACCAGCAGGGCGATCAGCGGGCCGAGGAGCAGGGAGCCCGAGGCGATCAGGAGCCCGGCCGTCAGGACAGGGCCGGCGGGCAGCCTGGCGGCGAGCCGCCCCACGCCCACCGAGCCGACCAGCGCGCCGACACTCGCCACGCCGATGAGCAGGCCGACGGTGCCGGACGACAGACCGGCCTCCCGGACCCCGTAGATCATGAAGGCGGTGATGAAGGCCTGTTCGTGAAAGTTGAAGAGACCCGACTGGACGCACAGATCCCGTATCGGCCGGCAGGTCCAGGTGAACTTCAGGCCATCGAGCAGCGCAGGGCCCCCGGGACCGCTCGGCACGACGGTTGCGTCCTCGGGGATCTTCAGCGACCAGAAGGCGATAGCCGCGCCCGCGAACAGCGCGAACGTCACGGTCACGGCGAACGGCAGCCCGGCCAGCTGGACGAAGATGCCCGCCAGCGCGGGACCGGCCATCTGTGTCGCCGAGTTGCTCGCTTGCAGGATCCCGTTGCCCTCGGTCAGTTCCTCGGGCCGCAGCACTTTGGGGACGGCCGACTGGTAGCCGATGTCGTAGAAGACCGTCGCCGACCCGACCACGAAGGCGATCACGAGCAGCATCCACAGGCTGAGGCCGAGGAGCGCATACCCCACGCCGAGCAAGGCGAGGGCCGCACCGCGTATCACCGCGCAGACCACGATGACTGTGCGGGCCGGAGAGCGGTCGGCGAGGATTCCGGCGACGAGGGACAGGGCGACCACGGGGAGGAACTGTGTGGCCGACACCAGTCCCGCCTGCGCCCCGCTGCTGTCCAGTTCGACCACGGCCAGCAGCGGAAACAGGAACAGCGCGACCTGGTAGGCGAGGCGTGAGAAGGCGTCGCCGACCCACAGGCGGCGGAAGACGCCCAGCCGCATCAGCGTACGCGCCGGGTCGGCGCCGGGTCTCGCCGCGTCCTGCGGACGCCGGCCCATGGTGCCCTCCTTGGCTGTCCCGTCGTCCGGGTTCGTCGTCGGATCTTTCATCAGTGGATGAACGGCTGCCACTCGCGCAGCCGCTCGACCCGCACGCCCGTGGTGCTGAAGTACGGATCCTCGGCCAGCAGCTGGTCGAGGGCGGCCCGGTCGGGGACGTCGAAGACGAGTACCGCGCCCGAGTCGTCGGCGAGCGGCCCGGCCATCCGGACAATTCCCTTCTCGCGCAGGTCCGTCAGCTTCTCCCGGTGCGCGGGGCGCGCGGCGAGCCTCTCGGGTGCGTCGGTGAAGGAGAGTTCGACGATCCACATGGGTGGCTGTTCCTTTCGTAGAGCAGAGTGACCGACTGGCTTCTAGTCCGGCGTGATCGATACCTCGATGGCCGCGGTCATCTCTGCTTCCAGCCGGTCGAGTTCGGCCGGTGACGGTGCGTCGATCAGGAACGTGACCGCTCTGTCCGCGGACTCGGTGAGCGGGCCGATCCGGGCGCCGTGCGGCTTGAGCACGAGGACCGCGCGCACCGCTGCCGGCTCGCCCGGAGTGCCCGGCCTGATCTCCGGCCACGGTTCGCCGTTCGCCGTCCAGGTGACAGCTGGTGCCTGCGGATGGCGCACGACGACATCGCGCAGGACACCATGCTCCGTCTGGAGGTACACCTGCCGGGCACAGCGCACCGGCTCGGGCGGGGTCACCGGCTCGCCCAGAGCGATACGCAGGATGTCCGGTTCCATGGGGCGGCCGGTGGTGAGGTGGTAGAGCGGAAGCAGACCGTCGCCTGGCGTGCGCACGGCCACCTCCATCAGCACCGGGCTGCCGCCGGTGGGCAGGCGCAGTTCGGTGTGGACGATGGCGTTTTCCACCGCCAGCCGCTCGACGATGTCCCGGTTGGCGGCCAGGAGCAGGTCGTTGTCCGGGGACGGAGCGGCGGGGACGGTGTGCGCCAGTTCCACGAAGTAGGCGCCCGACTCCTCGTTGGTGCGTTTGTGCGTCACCGAGTCGAAAACGATCTTTCCGTCCTGCACCAGGGCCTCGACCGAGTACTCCTGGCCCCGCACCTGTTCCTCGACGAGCAATGTCTCACCCGGCAGATACGCGTCCGAGGAGACCAGTTCCGCGAGCTGCGCGCGGTCCTCGATCACCCGGACACCCGAGCTCTCCCGGCGCCCCGAGGGCTTCAGGACCGCGGGGAAGGTGACTTCGTCGTACGGCAGAGTGTCCCGCCCGTCAGGAGGGACGATCACGGCACGCGGGCTCCATTCGGCGAGGTAGGCGCGCTGGAGGTACTTGTTGCGGCAGACCCGGGTGGCCCGCAGACCGGGCGCCGGGAGGCCGAGCATGTCCGCCACGATTCCCGTCTGCTCGACCAGCATCTCCCCTGCCGCGAAGACGCCGAGGATGTCGTAGCGTTCCCGCCACTCCATGACCGCGGCGATGACACCGGCGGTGAAACCGCCTTCCGTTCCCACGGTGCCGGAGACGAACCGGGCCTCGGCGATGAGCGAGCCGGGGCGCATGGCGGACGTCATCTGCCGCAGACATTCCTCACGCCACTGCTGAGACGTGACGACGAGAGGGACGATGCCTCGCTCCTCCAGCTCGCTCAGGTACCGCCAGTTGCGCAGGATGACCTTGAGGCCGCCGAGCAGTACGAAGGCGCGGGGCCGGTCGGATCCGCGCGGCCCGTGAGGGCCGCGAAGAGTGGCTGTCATCACTCGTATCCGTACTGCTCGAGGATGTCGCCGAACTGCTCATCGAATCGGGCGATGTTCCTGTCGGTGAAGTGTTCGCGCCAAGAGCCCGACCGCCCCTTGAAGAAGCTCCACGAGTTCTCGTTGTAGATCTTGTCCGCGACCTCTTCGGGATCCTCCGGCGAGCCGATGTGGGTGAACAACCGGGCCAGGCTCTCCACCTGCCTCTCCCGGGAACCGCCGCCCTTCGGTCCGATCAGGTCCTCGAAACGCACCTTGCACACGTCCGGGTGCCGCAGCAGCCACATCGACCGCTCGAACTGGTCGCGGCCCAGGAACGAGGGGTCCCGCAGGGCGTAGTCGATCTTCTCCTCCCACGTCGGCAGGGACTTGAGGATTTTGTGGAAGATGTCGAACTCGTAGAAATTCCCGTACCCGGCGGCGGTGCGCCCTTCCAGGAAGTTGATCATCGAGACGATGGTGTCACGCGGGTCGCGGTAGTTGAAGACGAGCGGTGGGGTGCCGGTGCCGACCCACTCACTCAGGAACGAGCCGTCCACCTTGTCGATGTCGAGCTCGTGGAAGATCCAGCACAGTCCGCGCGGCGTGTCGGCGAATTTCGAGTACGAGATGTGCTCGTTGCTGATGACGCCCTCGGCGAAGTCGAAACGAGTCTGGCCGTAGCGGTTGACGACCCGCTGCCCCAATCTGCGCTGCCAGTGCCAGCCCAGGGCCGCCCAGTCGTCGCGGGTCGCCTTGCGCAGCTGCTGCGGGGACAGCGCGAGCAGCTCCTCGTACTCCGCGCTGGACCGGGTGATCGCGGCGATGTCGAGCAGCTGGGCGTCATCGAACTCAGGGACGTTGTCGGGGGCGGGACGGGGCACGCCGGCCATCTTGTAGCCGAGCTTGACCATCAGTCCCTGCATGAGATGAGTGCCGGCCTTCTGCAGGGATATCACCATGGTGCGGGGTGCCTGGGGCATGCCTCTCCTCCTCCTACTGCTGCTGCTGCTCGTTGCCAAGCGCCCGGCGGTACAGGACGCCCTCGGACCACACCATGTCGACCTGGCCCCACTCGACCGCGGAGGCGACGTCCGGGAAGAAGCTGCGGCCGTTGTAGTTGGCACTGGTGTTGCAGAGCACGGGAACACCGCTCCACTTGTAGTACTCACGCAGGATCTGATACAGCGTCGGGTCGTCCTCAGGGCTTACCGTCTGCAGCCGGGCGGTGCCGTCGAGGTGCATGATCGCGGGGACCCGGTCGACCCACTCGGGGCGCAGACGGTGCTCGAAGAGCATGTACGGGTCGGGGGTGCCGGGATCGAAGATTTCCGCCGCGTGCTCGACCAGACAGATCGGCGCTACCGGACGGAAGTGCTCGCGCTTCTTGGCGTCGTTGAGCCGGTCCTTCATCGCCGGGTCGGTGGCCGGCGCGATGATGCTGCGTCCGCCGAGAGCCCGGGGGCCGAGTTCGGCCGGGCCGTGGAGCACGACGACCGGCTCGCCGGTCCGGTGGATGGTGCGGGCCAGTTCCTCCGGACGACACGGCACCACCGTCCAGCCCTGCGGCACATGCGGGGTCCGTACGAGGCCGGGCCCCTGACGGACACCCCACTCCAAGGGCCGAAGTCCCCTGCCGTCGGCGGCACGCAGGCACGCGGTGCCGATCGCCGAACCCGAGTCGTCGGGGAACGGCGGCACCCACATCTCCTTGATCATCCGATGGGCGCGCAGCGCGCTGTTCCACTTGATGTTCAGCGCACAACCGCCCGCGAAGCACAGGTTCCAGGGCTCATCGCCCTTCCACGCCCGGATTTTGGCTGCGACACGCTCCAGCAGCAGGCCCTCGATGAACGTGTGCACACTCGCCAGTACGTCCTCGTCACTGACCTCGAACTCCTTCACGCGCGCAGCGACGTCCTGGAGGAAGGCGTGGACGTATCCATGCGAGGGCTCGCCCGTGGATCCGCAGCCGATGATCTTCTCGCGGTACTCCCGCACCCTCGGGGTGTCCGCCTCGAAGTGCTCGTGGAACAACTCCCTGAAAACGGCCTCGATTTCGGGCCTCGGGGTTCCGAGGGCGATGTAGGCCATCATCTTCCCGGCCACCGCGAGATCGTCCACGTTGGTGGACTTGTTCTTGCGCGCGTACGGGCCCCAGTGCTGCGAGGCCATGGAGTAGGTGTGCCCGATCAGGCGGAAGACCTCGCCGCCGGGCTCCACCCGGCCCTGCGCGTCCACGCAGTACAGCCTGGGAAAGCAACCTCCGTCCCAGACCATCACCATGGCAGGCTCGCCCCGGCGGGCGAACGGACTCGTGCAGTACGCGGCGGCCATATGGCTGGCCACGTGCACATAGCTCTGGTACTCGAGGTTGCGCCCCCCGATGGTCAGGCGCCCGGCGTGACCAGGCAGGGCCGGGTCGGGCACCTTGTCGGTCTCCCGGTAGGGCGCGACCAGGAGGTCCAACGGCGTGCCGCCGGACAGCGTCGAGACGTGGCCGTTGAGGGCACCGTCCCACCCGTCGACGACCAACTGGCCGATGTCCCCTACGCCGTAGCCGTATGTGTCGAGGATCTTGACGATGTCGTCGAGTTCGTCGACGTTGCTGTATCGACGGCCGTTGTTCAGTTTCTGCATCTCGACGTTGAACACCAGTTTGTCGCCGTCGAGCAGCGCGATCCCGCCACTCTGAGTGAGCTTCAGTCCCGCCGTTATCATGCCTGTCCCTCCACGTCTCGAAGTCGAGTTCACGCCGACGGGGCCTTCTCACGGTCATGCGTGTGGCGTACCGCGCACGTCGCGGCAACCACTGCGGACCGGGCCGACCCCAGCGCCTCACGTGCGGTTTCCAGACCCTCATTTTCGGCCAACAAGTGCGAGACGTCGGTCGCGCAATCGATCAGATGCAGCGCGACGCGCGTGATGGGGCCGACCTGAGGACTTTCCTTGCCCAGGATCTCGCGAGCCTGAGTCAACAATCCGAGCACTTCCTGCAGCGATGGCGGCGGATCAGCTTCCGTACCACGCAATGTCACACCCAGAACCCTTCGTCGTGAACGAATGATTCGTGTCATGACTCGCCACTCCGGGCAGCCGATGATGTTGGCAAATTTGCACTCAGCACTGCGAATTGATCCTGGCCCACCCCTACCGCGCCATCAAGGGCTGAAGGCATCATGATCTTGCACTGCCGAAACAAGAAACGGGGATACATGAGCACCAGCAGCCCAGAAGCGGACATAAGCGGCTGTCGCAAGGTTTGCGGCCACGGACTGGATCACTACCGGGCGGCACTGCGCAGCGGCGAAATCGCTGGGAACGTCCCTCAGTGCCTCATCAACCTCAGGCTTTTACACAGGCTGGAAGTCGGCGCCCAGGAATCGACTGGCGCCGTGTACGTGCCTGTGCCACCGGCCATAGCCGCAAGGAACCTGTCGCGCCCGATAGAGGAAGCCATCGAGACACAGCGGTCACGGCTCACCGCACTGACGGAAATGCTCTCCCCCCTGGAGGCCGTCTACCAACGCGAGGAGCGAGAACGTGAGACTCACATCCAGCACCTGATCGGGGAGGACATCGTCAACGGCGCGATCAAGCTGGCCGTTGACACCTGCAAGCATGAGCTGCTGTCCGCCCAACCGCACCAGGACGCGCTGCCGAACCCACCCGCCCTGTCGCAACAAGGTGTACGGCACCGTGCCCTGTTCAGCCACACCATGCGCTCGCACGGCCCGACACTGTCCCACGCGGAACAGCTGAGCAGGGCAGGAGCCAAGATCCGTACCGTCGGTGCCCCTTTCGAGCCGCTGATCGTATGCGATCGAGCCGTCGCGTTCATTCCGGTGCCGACGCGTGAGGGGCTTCATCCACGTGCCCTCGCCATACGAGAACCCGGACTGATCGCATACCTGACGGACACGTTCGAGGCACTGTGGGAGCGAGCAGAACCACTCGTTGTCGACGCTCACCCGCATCGGACCAATCAACTTACGGACGCCGTCCAACGGACCATCCTGGAGCTCATGGTGAGAGGTCAGACGGATGCGGCCATATCGAAGCGGATCGGACTGAGCGTACGGACGATCGGCACACACATCAAACGGGCGTCTGAAATCTTCGATTGCCACAGCCGGGCCGAACTCAGCTATCGTCTGGCGAAGTCAGGCGCACTTGACATTGACTGAGACCGTGTCCTACGCGTGAGAAGCTGTTGTCGTTCCGAATGGCCTGTCGTGTCGCCGCTCTCCGGCAATCTTCAAGGCTGTGGAGGCCCTGCGGTCGAAGGCGAAACGCCGAGTCGTGGAACTCCCGGACCAGGCCGTGGTCACGCCGGCATCGGAAGCAGCGCAGGATCGCCGCCTGAAACCTGATACACCGGGCCGACCGTGTGGATGACCCACCGGGCGTCCAGGTCGCCCGCTGTGGTGGCGACCGCCTGGCCGGTGGGCAGGCTCTTGCCGTAGTGGGAGGCGCGCAGCTTCCGGCACTCCTCCAGGATCGCGGGGCCGCCGCGCCGGTGGATCGCTCCGTCGCCCCCTCCCCCGCCCAGCAGCGAGGAGTTGGCCGCGTTGACGATGGCGTCGACGCTCTCGCGTGTGATGTCGCCCTGGACCAGTTCGATGGTGGTCATGTCCGCCTCAGCCGCTTCCAGACGGCCTTCGCCGCGTTGTGGCCCGACATGCCGTGCACGCCGGGGCCCGGCGGGGTCGCCGACGAGCAGATGAAGACGGCCGGGTGGGGGGTGTGGTAGGGGAACAGGGTCGGTTTGGGGCGCAGCAGGATCTGTAGGCCGGATACCGCTCCGGAGGCGATGTCACCCCCGACGTAGTTGGCGTTGCGGGCGGCGAGTTCGGGCGGGCCCGCGGTGGCGCGGGCCAGGACGCGGTCGCGGAATCCCGGGGCGAACCGCTCCAGCTGGCGCTCGACGGCGTCGGTGAGGTCACCGGTCCAGCCGTGCGGGACGTGGCCGTAGGCCCAGAAGACGTGCTTGCCCGCCGGGGCCCGGGTGGGGTCGGCGACGCTCGGCTGGACCGTGATCAGGAACGGTTTGTCGGGGGCCCGGCCCTCCCGGGACGCCGCGCGCAGGGCCGTGCCGATCTCCGCGCGGTTCGCGCCGATCTGCACCGTGCCGGCGACGCGGGCCTCCTTCGCGGTCCACGGCACGGGGCCGTCCAGCGCGTAGTCGATCTTGAAGACGCCCGGCCCGTAGCGGTAGCCCGCGTAGTGGTTGCCGAAGCCGGCGATGCGGGCCAGGGCGGTGGGTGAGGTGTCGAAGACGTACGCGCGGGCCGGCGGCAGGTCGTCGAGACGCTTGACCTCGTAGTCGGTGTGGACGCTGCCGCCGAGGTCACGCAGGTAGCCGGCGAGGGCGTCGGAGATGGCCTGGGAGCCGCCGCGGGCGACGGGCCAGCCGCGGGCGTGTGCCGCGAGGGCGAAGACCAGGCCGATGGCGCTGGTGGCGAAGCCGCCGAGCGGTGCCATGACATGCGCGACGAGCCCGGCGAACAGCGTCCTGGCCGGTTCGTCGCGGAAGCGGCGCATGAGCAGGGTCGACGGGGGCAGGCCGACCAGGCCGAAACGGGCGAGGGTGACCGGGTCGCGGGGCAGCGCGGTGAGCGGCAGGGACATGAAGTCGCGGGCCAGCGCGTCCCACTTGGGCAGGAAGGGCTCGATGAGCCTGCGGTACGCCCCGGCGTCGCGCGGCCCGAAGGAGGCGGCCGTCTCGCCCACCGACCGGGCCAGTACGGCCGCCGAGCCGTCCGGGAAGGGGTGCGCCATGGGAAGCTCGGCGTGCAGCCATTCCAGGCCGTAGCGCTGGAGCGGCAGGGCGCGGAACGCGGGTGAGTTGATCGCGAGCGGGTGCGCAGCGGAGCACGGATCGTGCCGGAAGCCGGGCAGCGTGAGCTCCTCGGTGCGGGCGCCGCCGCCCACGGTGCCCCGGGCCTCGAAGACGGCGACGGAGAAGCCGCGGCGGGCCAGCTCCACGGCCGCGGTCAGTCCGTTCGGCCCCGCACCCACAACGACGACATCGAGCATCGACGGCACCTTCGGACCCCTTCGTCAGCCGACGGCCACTGAGGATCAGGATAGGCCCGGGGACTGACAGTCACCGGCCGCGGGTGGATTCGCGCCGGAAGGACGCCCGGAATGCCGCTTGAGCAACAGGACGTGCACGGTCCGTTACGGTCGGGCTCCGCCCGCCAGCAGTGCCACCACCCGGCGGGCCGTGGCCGCGTCGCGGGCCGCGGTGAAGGGGAGGGCGTTGCCGCCCGTGATGCGGAACGGCTCGCCCGCGACGGTCAGGTGGGCGCCGCCCGCCTCCTCGACCAGGAGCAGACCGGCCGCGTGATCCCAGGCGGCTTCCCAGGAGAAGGCCGTGGCGTCCGACTCGCCCCGTGCGATGGCGAGGTACTCCAGCCCGGCCGAGCCGCACGCGCGCGGTGCCACACCGTCGGTGCGCAGGCCGAGCAGGGCGTGCTTCTGCTCGTCCGTCGTGTAGTCCGGGTGGGAGGTTGCCACGCGCAGGTCCCGGCCGGGCTCGGGCACGCCGGCGAACAGCCGCTCTCCGTCGAGGTAGGCGCCCTTGCCGCGCTGGGCGGTGGCGAGCCGGTCGCGGGCGGGGGCGTAGGTCCAGGACGCGAGCAGGGTGCCGCCGTGGGCCAGCGCGACCAGAGTGCAGAAGCCCGGTTCGCCGCGCACGAACTGCCGGGTCCCGTCGACCGGGTCGATGATCCAGACCGGGGCGTCGCCGCGCAGCGCCTCGTATGAAGCCGGGTTGGCGTGGACCGCCTCCTCGCCGACCACGGCCGAGCCGGGCAGCAGGGCGGCCAGTGCCTCGGTCAGGTACAGCTCGGCCTTGCGGTCGGCGTCCGTGACCAGGTCGTGCGGGCCGGCCTTCTGGTCCACCTCGTGTGCGGCGAGCCGGCGCCAGCGCGGCATGATCTCGGCGGCGGCCGCCCTGCGGATCTCCCCCTCGACGTCGGAGGCGTGCTGTGCGAGAAACTCTTCGATGGTTTCGGTGCTGTCGATCACCCCTCCATCACAACACGCGGCACTGACAATCCCCACCCGCCCGGTGCACTCCGGGTGGCATCACGATGAACAGCGGAGCCCACGGCCGGGGAGACCCGGTGGGATCACCGCCCGACCGCGTAGCCCTGCATGCCGCGCGGGTTCGCCGCCGCCGACAGGACGCCCGTCCCCGGGTCCCGCGCGACGGCGCACAGCCGGCCCTCCGACCAGGGGCCGCCGACGGTCACCTGGTGGCCGCGGCGCCGCAGCTCCTCGACGACGGCCGGGTCCGTGCGGGACTCCACGGTGACGCTCCCCGGGCGCATGCCGCGCGGGTAGAAGGAGCCGGGGAAGCTGTCGTTGTGCCAGTTCGGCGCGTCGATCGCGCCCTGCAGGTCCAGGCCGCCGCGCACCGGGGCGCGCAGCGCGACCGCCAGGAGGAAGTGCAGCTGCCACTGGTCCTGCTGGTCCCCGCCCGGGGTGCCGAACGCCATGACGGGCACGCCCTCGCGCAGGGCGATCGAGGGTGTCAGCGTGGTGCGGGGGCGGCGCCCCGGGGCGAGGGAGTTCGGCAGGCCCTCCTCCAGCCAGGCCATCTGGAGCCGAGTGCCCAGCGGGAAGCCGAGTCCGGGCACGACGGGGTTGGACTGGAGCCAGCCGCCGCTGGGCGTGGCCGAGACCATGTTGCCCCAGCGGTCGACGACGTCGAGGTGGCAGGTGTCGCCGCGGGTGGTCCCGTCGGCGGCGACCTCCGGTTCGCCCGGCACGGGGGACGCGGGGCTCTTGGCGACCGTCGGCTCGCCGATGCCCAGGGCGTCGAAGCCCTCCTGGGCGGCGGCCGCCACGCGCGCGTGCGCGCACAGTCGCGGGGTGCGTCCGCCGGGGCTGCCCGGCCGCAGGTCGTGGCTCGCCTTCTCACCGACGAGGGCGCGGCGGGCCCTGTTGTACTCGGCGGACAGCAGGTCGTCGAGCGGCACGGCGGCGGCGTCCCCGTACCAGGCCTCCCGGTCGGCCATGGCGAGTTTGCAGCCCTCGACCAGCAGGTGGACGTAGTCGGCCGAGCCGTACCGGGGCAGCTCGGGCGGGAGGAGGGCCAGCTGCTGGAGGAGGACCGGGCCCTGGCTCCAGGGGCCCGGCTTGCACACGGTCCAGCCGTTCCAGTCGTACGACACCGGTGCCTCGTAGGTCGCGGACCACGCGGCGAGGTCGGCGGCCGTGAGGGTGCCTGTGTGGCGTTCGCCGCTGGTGTCCATGGTGGGCTGCCGGGCCTGCCGTACCAGGGCCTCGGCTATGAAGCCGGAGCGCCACACCTCCCGCGCGGCCTCGATCCGGGCCTCCCGGTCGCCCGCCCCCGCGGTCTCGGCGAGCAGGCGCTTCCAGGTGGCGGCGAGCGCGGGGTTGCGGAACAGCTCGCCGGGGCGCGGTGCCTTCCCGCCGGGCAGGTAGACCTCCGCCGACGAGGTCCACTCCGTCTCGAACAGCCGGCGCACGGTCTCGACGGTCTCGCCGACGCGCTCCACGGGTGCGTGCCCGTGTTCGGCGTACCCGATGGCGTACTTCAGGACGTCGTCGAGGGACTTGGTCCCGTGGTCGCGCAGGAGCACCAGCCACGCGTCGAACGCACCCGGCACGGCGGCGGCGAGCGGCCCCGTGCCGGGGACGAGGTCCAGTCCGAGACCCCGGTAGTGCGCGACCGTCGCCCCCGCCGGCGCGACGCCCTGCCCGCAGAGCACCCGTACCTCGCCGCCGGCCGGGGCGAGCAGGATCGGCACCTCGCCGGCCGGCCCGTTGAGGTGCGGCTCGACGACATGCAGCACGAAGGCGCCCGCCACGGCCGCGTCGTAGGCGTTGCCGCCGTCCTCCAGGACGGCCATCGCCGACTGCGAGGCGAGCCAGTGGGTGGAGGACACCATGCCGAAGGTGCCCTGGAGGGTGGGGCGGGTGGTGAACATATGACCTCTCACCTCGCTGTTTCCGCGCATCGCCGGACCGATGGGCGCTCAGGACCGGTCCGGGGGGAGAACCTGGCGAGTTCAGGCCAGAGTTCCCCTCCGTCCGCTCCCCCATCAGGCTATCGACGCACTGCGACACCCTGGCCCGGCCTCCCCGGCTTCGAAATCAAAGCAGGTAAAGAGCAGTTCAACTCCACCGTGTCGCGCATGTGTTCGCGTAAGCTGCGCGGGTTCTTCTGACGCCGATGTTACACAGGGCATCAGGGATGAAAACGGTCATACGTGCTGCGCTTGATGCATCACGGAGTAGAAAGATCTGAGGTGATGCGTGTGCACGGCATACGTAGATGGGGCCCGGCAGCGGCTGTCCTGACGCTGCTGGCCGGAGCCTTACAGGGGCTTCAGGCCGCCCCGGCAGCCGCAGCCGACTGCTGGCGAGCCACCTGTTCGGGCAAGGACCCCATCCAGATGGGGTGTGACGACGACGCCGAGATTCTTCAACAGGTCACCGAGCCGGATGAGTCGGTCGTGGTGCGGCTGATGTGGTCGCCGAAGTGCCAAGGGGTCTGGGCGAAGATCTCACGTGATCTCGACACCTCCCCTGACTACGTGTACGGAACGCTGTGGACGACACGCGCTTCCGACGGCGGCATCCAGGAGTACGACACCACGGGTCTTCTCTCCGACGGCGTGGCAGGCGCCTACACCGAGATGCAGAACTGGAAGACCACGACCGCGAAGGCGTGCTGGAACGACGTCCACGCTCAGTACGACCCCGCGCCTCTGAAGTACATCAAGAACAACAACAACGCGAGCCTCCCGCTCGTGCATGGCCTGTGTACGGACTGGCTGTGAGGAAGACGATGCGCACAAGACGTCTCAGGAGATACTTCTCCGCGAACCCGCTGCTGGTCATGAGCGTGGTGGCGGCATCCGCCGCTCTGGTCCCCCTGGCTTCCCCGGACACCACGGCGCAGACGGCCCCTACCGCCGCGGACGAGGCGACGCCCCGCCTGTTCTCCGCACCCGGCAAGGACCTGGGGTCGGGCTACGCCTCGTCACCGGATGCGATCGTGCAGGCCACCGGCGACGCCGAGGGACTGCACATCCTCTCGGCGAGGGAGAACGACGGGTTCTCCTTCTACGAGATCGCCCGCCTCAACCGCAAGGAACTGTCCGGCGTCGGCCCGTGGACGGGCTACGTCTGCACCACGGGATCAGGGAACTACGCGGCAGCGGTCTACGCCCCGTCGGCCTGGTCCAACGAGCCCGGCGCGTACGAGAACGGCGCGTTCGCCGCGGTGATCCGTCTCTCCGACGGCAAGGTCACCGAAGTTCCCGAGCGGGTACAACTGGCGTACTTCACACCGGGCTGCGGAACGGGCGACGAGGTGGCGTTCACATCCAGCTCGGCCACCGACAAGTCCGCCGGCTCGACGACGGTCTTATCGGTCGACGCGGCCACGGGATCGGTCTCCTCCCGCCGCACGGTCAACGGCTATCTGACGCACGTCACGCCCACCCGGAAGGGCACCGTCGGCGTGCTCGACGGCAACCTCGTCGACCTGAAGGGCGACGGCAAGAAGCTGTCCGCCCGCAAGCTCGCCGCGGTGCCCGGCCCGATGTTCGCGCTGACCGCCTCGAAGAACGGCACCGTGGACGTCGGCACGGTCGACGGCAAGAGCAGCGTCATCTCCCGCTACAACGGCAAGGACTTCACCGAACTGGGCCGCGCCCCGAAGGGGAAGGTCAAGCTCCTCCCCGTGGCGGACGGCGATGCGGTCGTCGGCGACGTGAAGGGAATCGACACCAGCGACGCCCCGGGGCTTTCCAAGCACGCGGTGGACGGCCGCGTGGCCGGGATCTCCCGCCACGGTCACCTGGTGACCAACTCGGTGTTCTCCGAGCAGATGAAGGGCATCACCACCCGGGTCGGCTCGCCCTCGGACAAGGGCGCCGGAGCGCTGACCGTCAAGGCGACCGCGCTCAAGACCGGTGCGAAGGCCACCACGCTGGTGGACGCCGACCGCGAGCGGCCGAAGCCGGATTCCTCGCTGCCGATGGACCCGGCCGCGTTCGCCGAGGCCGGACCCGATGACCAGGACCCTCTCACCTGCGGTGAGGGCATGCCGGAATCGCAGTGCCTGTCCGGATCCGGCGCGGCCGTCTACGGCAAGGTCGGGGAGATGGAGTCCCCCTGCATCGTCAAGCGCAACGACCCCAAGCGCCAGGCGCTCCAGGCCAGCGCGAACATGGTCGAGTGGGCGGTCGACCAGGCTGTCCACGGCACCCTGACGGTCTCCCGCCCGAAGAACTGGCACGACACCGGCCTTGACGCCTACACCCCGCAGGGCCTGTTCCCCAAGCCGGCGCTGACCGGCGGAGGCGAGATTCCCGCGCAGGTCATGCTGGGCATCCTCGCCCAGGAGTCCAACTTCAAGCAGGCGTCCTGGCACTCCATGAACGGCGACTCGGGCAACGTCACCAAGTCCGACTGGTACGGCAACGAGAACGGCATCCACGGCTACCCCAAGCGGGCCAAGGCCGACTGCGGCTACGGCATCGCCCAGGTGACGACCGGCATGTCCGAGGAGCACGCCGAGCAGTTCGACACCTTGCGCGCCGGCGCCGTCACCACCGACTACGCGGCGAACATCGCCGCCGGTCTGGGCATCCTGGCCGAGAAGTGGAACCAGCTCAAGGCGCTGGGCATGAACACCAACAACGGCAGCCCGGCCTACATCGAGAACTGGTACACGGCGCTGTGGGGCTACAACTCCGGTGTCTACACCTCCGGCTCCGTCGGCCTGGGCTTCTTCAACAACCCGATCAACCCGCGCTACCCCGCCGACCGGCAGCCGTTCCTGCGCCACAGCTACGACGACGCCTCCCACCCCGGCGACTGGAACTACCCGGAAAAGATCTTCGGCTGGGCGGAAGTCCCGCAGATGACCTGGAACGGAGAAGAGTCGTACTCCGAGCCGAACATGCCGCTCGGCGGCATCACGGCAGCCCCGCGGACCCTGTTCTGCAACCCGTCCATCAACGCGTGCAACCCGGACGCGGCCGACCCGTGCCCCAGCTGGGACGCGAAGTGCTACTGGGACGGCAGCGTGAACTGGATGGGCTCGCAGAGCACCGCCAACTCCAGCACCGAGAAGCTCAACTACTCGCTCGGCTCGGGAGAGCCCGAGCTGAAGAGCAAGTACGGTCACGGCCCGTGCATCGACCATCCGAGCGTCTACCCCAACGCCATCATCGTCGATGACCTCGGCCAGCACGAGGACACCTACGGATGCGGGGACTTCGAGGCAGCCGACGACGGCAAGTTCACCCTCCAGGCCGGTGACAACATCACCACGCTGAGGGACGACGGCACGTTCCGCGCGACCCCCTACCTCGCCCCCATCGACCTTCACCAGCTCGGCGCCGGGTACGACCACCACGTCTACTTCACGCACAGCTACCCGGACACCGACTACTTCCACAAGGTCACCGGCCGGTGGGAGGTCAACCAGGCCAAGCTCCCCTCCGGAGACCAGCCCGGCAAGCGCTACAAGGTCTATCTCCACCTGCCCAGCCACGGCGCGGAAGCGGTCGTCCGGTACAACTTCATCCCGGGCGACAACACGATCGGCGCCAAGCCCGACTACTGCCGGGTCAATCAGGGAACCCGCAGCGCGGGCAAGGACACCTGGTTCGAGATGGGCACCTTCTCCTTCTGGAAGGGCGGCCGGATCGAGGCGGACAACCTCCACGACGCCGGCACGGGAGACGACAACGTGGTGTTCGACGCGATCGCCTTCGTTCCGTTCAACTACTCCGAACCCGGTCCGTGCAACCTCAACGACGGTGGCGTGTGATGCGCGCCGCCATCCGCGTTCCCGCCGTGCTGATGACTGTCGTCATCGGCGCGGCGGGGGCCGCCTCCTGTAGCCGGAACAGCTCCGAAACGGCAGCGCCCGACCGTTCGAAGGCCGCAGCGCCCCACCCTGAGCCGTCCAAGACACGGACTGCGCCGCGTGCCGCCGATCTGCCGAAGCAGCCGGTAACCGGCGACAAGCGCCCCAGCTTCGGCGCGGCGGACACGATGGCCACCGGATACACCGGCAAGGACTTCCTCACCGGGCTCTCGAAAGACTGGAAACTGAAGCTGGACAAGCCCGTTGAGCAGGAGATGCCCGACGGCAAGAAGAGAACCTATGTCCACGGGCGCGGGGGGAACGGGGTGACGGTTTCGGCCGGGTACGCCGATCACGAGAACATGTCATCCCTTCTGTGCAGAACCAGCACGGACCAACCGGGCGGTCTCGACTTCCTCGCCGCCTGCACCGGACTCGACGTGGCGGGAGTCGACCACAACAAGGCCTCTTCGTGGCTCAAGCGGGCGAAGAAGGAGACCGACTCCCTGTATGGGAAGCAGGTTGCCGAGACGGGCAACAAGAAGGAGTACGTGGTCAGCGGGGTGTTCGCCTCGGGACCGGTGACGATGGTTCTGCACCGGGCGTACGACAGGTACTCGCTGAGGATCCTCGGAGGCGCGGTGGCGCAGAGCAACTAGCCGAGCCTGCGGAGCGAAGGTCCCTGCTGTCGCCGGCAGGGACCTTCGCCCCTGCAGGCGTAGGAAATTCTCTACAGGGGCGAGCAGATGAGTTCTTCGGTCTTTTCCTTGTACTCCTGCATTTCGCCCGCCTCGTAGCCGGATTCCTTCAGGCCCTGCATCAGTGACGCCGTGTCGCCGCACAGGCGGGGACGCTGCTTGTCAAGGTAGGACTTGACGCCTGCAGCGGTCAGTTCTTCCCACGCCCGTTTGATCTCGTCGTTCTTCTCGTGCGCGTAGGAAAACTCGACCCATTCCTTTTCCCGGTCCGTCAGGCGGGACGTGTCGACAGGCGTGTCACTTCCACTGCATGAGGCGGCCATAAGAGTGCACGCCACCACCAGGAGACATATGCGCGCTTTCTTCACAATGCTCTCTTCTGTCTGGACTGCCAGAGGCGCATGCTACCGCGTGTGCACGCCAATTACCCGAAATAGAAACAACTTGGTCCGCGCATTGTCTTCTCCGGTTCAGGAGGGGGCGCCGGCCCTGCTCGGAGACGGAGTCGGTCCGCCCGCTCCGGCAGGTGGTGCAGCGGCCCGTGACGCTGCAGAGCGCGACCGCGCCAATGCAAACGGTATTCCCGCAGCCTGTGTGTCGGACCGCTCTTCCGCACCACAGGGAGTCATGTGAAACTGTCGTCCCGTCCGCCGTGCGGACCTGATCCGCACCGTCCGTCCCCCACGAGAAGGGCGCCGTGCGTTCCCTACCTCTGCCCCTGGCCCTGACCGCACGCCTGTCCCCGGTGGCCGTGCTCGCCGCGGCGGGCTGGGCACTGTCGTCCGGCCCGCTCGCCGCGCCACAGGCCGCCGAGCACAAGCCGGCCGACGGGAAGACCGAGACCCAGTCCGCGTCCGCCCCGTCGACGTCGACGGTGTCGAAGACCTACTCGGCCGCGCCGGCGCCGTGCGAGAGCGTCGCCAAGAAGACGATCGAGTCGCTGGTGCCGGGTGCCAAGACGGCCGGCAAGGAGATCCCGTCCACGGACTCTGGGTTGCGCCGCACCTGCTCCTGGAATGCGCTCAAGGGGTACAACTACCGCTGGCTCGACGTGTCCTTCGAGGTGATGGAGTCGGACGAGGCGGCGGAGAAGGCCTACAAGGGGCGCACCGAGGAGAAGAGCGGCGGAGGTGCCGTCCCCGGTCTGGGTGACACCGCGTACTCCATCGTCAACCTCACCACCGAGGACAAGCAGGAGACGCGCGAGGGCCAGGTGTTCGTCCGCGCCTCCAACGCGCTGGTGGTCATCACGTACAACGGCAGTGACTTCGAGTCGAAGAAGGCGCCGAGCACGGACACGATCAACAAGGGCGCCATCAAGGCCGCGAAGGAAGCGGTGGCCGCGCTGGAGGGCGGCAAGGGCTGACCGACCTCCAGCGCCCGCGTCCGCGGTCAGACGACGGTCCGGTTCCGGCCCCGCGCCGCCATCAGCACCAGGTACAGCACCATCGACGTGCCCAGGCCCACCGCCCAGCCGTAGTCGGCCAGGCCGGCCAGTGCCGGGATGGGGCGGCCGTCGACCAGCGGCTTGAAGCTGGCGCCGCCGACGGCGAGGACGCCTCCGGCCACGAAGGCGACGACGGCCCGCCAGTTCCAGCCGCCCTCGTACCAGTAGCGCCCGCCCGTGCGGTACAGGTCGGCCAGGTCGAGCCGGGCGCGGCGCAGGATCCAGTAGTCGGCGATGAGGATGCCCGCGACGGTGCCGAGCAGGCCGCCGACCAGGCCGAGCCAGGTGAAGATGTAGCCCTGGGGGTCGGAGTACAGCTTCCACGGGAAGATCAGTACGCCAAGGACGCAGGTGGCGAGGGCGCCGGCGCGGAAGCTGATCTTCCGGGGCGCGATGTTGGAGAAGTCGAACGCGGGCGAGACCAGGTTGGCCGCGACGTTGACGGACAGCGTCGCCACCAGAACCGTGACCAGGGCGAACAGCAGGCCCACCGTGTTGTCGGTCTTGGCCGCGAGCTGTACCGGGTCCCAGATCGCCTCGCCGTAGACCGCCTGCGAGCCCGAGGTGACCATCACGGACAGGAACGCGAACAGCGTCATCGTCGTCGGCAGGCCGAGGGCCTGACCCCACGTCTGCGCCTTCTGGCTCCTGCCGTAGCGCGTGAAGTCGGGGATGTTCAGAGACAGCGTGGACCAGAAGCCGATCATGCCCATGAGCGCGGGCGCGAACAGCGTCCAGAAGTCGGCGCCCCAGCCGAGCTTGGACGGCTGGTCGAGCAGCGGGCCGAAGCCGCCCGCCTTGTCGCTCATCCACCACAGCATCACGAACGCGCCGACGAGCACGAAGGGCGCCGCCCAGTTCTCGAAGCGGCGGATGGTCTCCATGCCGCGGTAGATGATGACGACCTGGAGCGCCCAGAAGATCGCGAACGACAGCCACATGGTCCAGGCGTAGCCGCCGACCTTCGCCGCGTCCGTCCAGCCGCTGCCGATGAGCTTGCCGGCCAGGAAGTAGATGGCCTCGCCGCCGATCCAGGTCTGGATGCCGAACCAGCCGCACGCCACCAGCGCCCGTACGACGGCGGGCAGGTTGGCCCCGCGGATGCCGAAGGAGGCACGGGCGAAGACCGGGAAGGGTATGCCGTACTTGGGTCCGGCGTGCCCGGTGAGCAGCATCGGTATCAGCACGATCACATTGGCCAGGGCGATGGTGAGCACCGCCTGCTTCCAGTCCATGCCGACGGCGATGAGACCGGAGGCCAGGGTCCAGGAGGCCGTGTTGTGGGCCATGCCGACCCACAACGCGGAGAAGCTGTACGTGGTCCAGGTGCGCTTCTCGACGGGGACCGGCAACAGGTCCTCGTTGGCGTAGGGACCGCTCGGCGCGGGAGCGCCCGGGGCGATCTCCACCCGGCCGTCGGCGAGGGTGACTTGGGTGGGCGGCAGTGGGGCCGTGGGAGCGGTATCGGTCATGGGCCAGGCCAATCAGGGGAGGTGGGACGGGAAAGGCCATGCGGGTGATGCCGATGGGGGGTGCGCTCGAGAGCGTCCTGGCCCCCTTCCCGGGCCGACGGGAAGGGGGAGATGGAGGGGTTCCTGCGAAAGGGGTCAGCCGTTGACGGCCGGGATCACCCGTGATCCGTAGGCGTCGACGACGGCTTCCTGCGCGTCGTGCATGTCGTAGACGGCGAACTGGTCCACGCCGAGCGCGCGCAGCGCGTTCAGCTTCTCGACGTGCTTCTCGACCGGTCCGATCAGGCAGAACCGGTCGACGATCTCATCGGGCACGAACTGGGTGTCGGGGTTGTCGGCCCGGCCGTGGTGGGAGTAGTCGTAGCCCTCCCGCGCCTTGATGTAGTCGGTGAGTTCGTCGGGGACGGCGGCGGAGTGCTCGCCGTACTTGGACACCAGGTCGGCGACGTGGTTGCCGACCATCCCGCCGAACCACCGGCACTGGTCCCGCGCGTGGGCGAGCGCCTCGGGCGAGTCGTCCTCGGTGACGTAGGCAGGGGCGGCCACGCAGACGGCCACCGCCGAGGGGTCCCGGCCGGCGGCGACGGCCGCGTCCTTCACGGCCTTGACCATGTACTCGGTCAGATACAGGTCGGCCAGCTGGAGGATGAACCCGTCGGCCTCCTCGCCGGTCATCTTCAGGGCCTTGGGGCCGTACGCGGCCATCCACACGGGGAGTTCCGCGCCCGGCCGGATCCACGGGAACCGGACGACCGTGCCGCCGCCGAGGTCGGCCTCCTGGCCGCTGCCGAGGGCCCGGATGACCTTCATGGCCTCGCTGATCCGGGCCAGCGTGTTGGGCTTGCGGCCGGCCACGCGCATCGCGGAGTCGCCGCGGCCGATGCCGCAGACCGTGCGGTTGCCGTACATGTCGTTGAGGGTGGCGAAGGTGGAGGCGGTGACCTCCCATGTGCGGGTGCCCGGGTTGGTCACCATCGGCCCGACCTTCAGCTTCGTGGTGTTGGCCAGGATCTGGCTGTAGATCACGAACGGCTCCTGCCACAGCACGGCGGAGTCGAAGGTCCAGCCGTACGAGAATCCGTTCCGTTCCGCGCGTTTCATCAGGCTGATCACCCGCGAGGCCGGCGGGTCCGTCTGCAGGACGAGTCCGAAGTCCATCCGCACCACTCCTAGTTGAGGTACTGACAGGTGGAACGCGGGGTGTAGACGCCGTGCCCGGCGTGCCCGGTGTACTCCCGCTCGGTGATGACGGGTTCGCCGCGCGAGAGGACCGTCTCGACCCGGCCGGTGACGTGCTTGCCCTCGTACGCCGAGTAGTCGACGTTCATGTGGTGCGTCTGCGCCGACATGACCTGCTCGGCGTGCGGGTCGTAGATGACGACGTCGGCGTCGGCGCCCGGCGCGATGGTGCCCTTCTTCGGGTAGAGGCCGAACATCCGGGCCGGGGTGGCGCAGGCGATCTCGATCCAGCGGCGGCGGGAGATGTGCCCGTCGAGGACCGCCTGGTGGAGCAGGTCCATACGGTTCTCGACGCCCGGGAGGCCGTTGGGGATCTTGGAGAAGTCGCCGCGGCCGAGTTCCTTCTGGCCGACGAAGCAGAAGGGGCAGTGGTCGGTGGAGACCACCTGGAGGTCGTTGGTGCGCAGGCCCCGCCACAGCGCGGCCTGGTGCTCCTTCGGCCTGAGCGGGGTGGAGCACACGTACTTCGCGCCCTCGAAGTCCGGCTCGGCGAGGTTGTCGGTGGACAGGAAAAGGTACTGCGGGCAGGTCTCGCCGAAGACGTTCAGCCCCTCGTCGCGGGCCCGGGCCAGCTCGGCGACCGCCTCCGTCGCCGAGACGTGCACGACGTACAGAGGCGCGCCGGCGACCTGCGCGAGCTTGATGGCGCGGTGGGTGGCCTCGGCCTCCAGCAGGGCCTTGCGGACCTCGCCGTGGTAGCGCGGATCGGTCTCGCCGCGGGCCAGCGCCTGCTCGACCAGGACGTCGATCGCGATGCCGTTCTCGGCGTGCATCATGATCAGGCCGCCGTTCTCGGCGGAGCGCTGCATGGCGCGCAGGATCTGGCCGTCGTCGCTGTAGAAGACGCCCGGGTAGGCCATGAACTGCTTGAAGGAGGTGACGCCCTCCTCGATCAGCAGGTCCATCTCCTTGAGCGTCTCCTGGTTCACGTCGGAGACGATCATGTGGAAGCCGTAGTCGACGGCGCAGTTGCCCTCGGCCTTGGCGTGCCAGGCGTCCAGGCCCTCGCGCAGGCTGTGCCCGACGCTCTGCACGGCGAAGTCGATGATCGTGGTCGTGCCGCCCCAGGCGGCGGCGCGGGTGCCGGTCTCGAAGGTGTCGGAGGCGAAGGTGCCGCCGAAGGGCAGTTCCATGTGGGTGTGGGCGTCGACGCCGCCGGGGATGACGTACTTTCCGGTGGCGTCGATCGTCCGGTCCGCGGTGAAGGCCTCGGCGGCGGGGGTGCCGGAGGCTGCGAGGGCGGCGATTCGGCCGTCCTCGATCAGGACGTCGGCGTGCAGTTCGTCGGAGGCGGTGATGACCAGGCCACCGCGGATGACTGTACGGCTGCTCATGTCGTGGTCGCTCCTCGCTGTGGGTTGGTGCGGGTGGTCGGTGGCTGCTCGCGCCCGCGCGGCGGTAGCCGCATATCGAACACAGCCCCGCGCCCCTTCAGGACGATCCAGCCCGGGCGCCCTTTCAGGGAGCCGTCAGGGGGCCGTACGCCCCGGGCGCCCTGTCCCTGTAGAACTGCCAGCGGTCGCGGACCTCTCGGAGTTTCGCCATGTCGAGGTCGCGGACGACCAGTTCGGGCTCCTTGTCGCTCGCCACCTCGCCGACGAACTGGGCCTCCGGGTCGACGAAGTACGACGTCCCGTAGAAGTCGTTGTCGCCGTACTCCTCGACCCCGACCCGGTTGATCGCGCCCACGAAGTACTCGTTGGCGACGGCCGCCGCCGGCTGTTCCAGCTGCCACAGGTAGGCGGACAGGCCGCGCGAGGTGGCCGAGGGGTTGAAGACGATCTCGGCGCCCGCGAGGCCGAGCGCCCGCCAGCCCTCGGGGAAGTGGCGGTCGTAGCAGATGTAGACGCCGATCTTGCCCACGGCGGTCTCGAAGATCGGCCAGCCGCTGTTGCCCGGGCGGAAGTAGAACTTCTCCCAGAAGCCCCTGACCTGCGGGATGTGCGTCTTTCGGTACTTGCCGAGGTAGGAGCCGTCCGCGTCGATCACGGCGGCGGTGTTGTAGAGGACGCCGGGCTGTTCCTCCTCGTACATCGGCAGGACCAGGACGATGCCCAGTTCCTTGGCGAGTGCCTGGAAGCGGCGGACGATCGGGCCCTCGGGGATCTGCTCGGCGTACTCGTAGAAGGCCGGGTCCTGGACCTGGCAGAAGTACGGTCCGTAGAACAGCTCCTGGAAGCACAGGACTTGAGCACCCTGCGCGGCCGCGTCGCGGGCCGCCTGCTCGTGTACCTGGATCATCGACTCCTTGTCGCCCGTCCATGCGGTCTGGAAGACGGCGGCACGGATCACTCGGCTCATCGGGACCTCCGGTCGCTCGGTGTGCCGTGAGCCTAGGAAGTCGTGAAGTCCTCTTTGAGTTGCACCGTGTCACGTCTGCGGGCGTGCGGCGTGTCACCGTGTCACTCTGCCGTGAGCTCATGTTTCACCGCCGTTTTCCCAGGTGGTCGGGTGTTTCACTGCTGTTGCGCGTCGTGCGCGAGGAGTGCGATGTGCACCGAGGCGGCCTGCTCGAAGTCGTCGAGGTCCACCCTGAGGCGGACCTGTATGGCTTCCAGGCGGCGATAGAGGGCGGGCCGGGAGACGTGGTGGAGCTGGGCGGTCCGGGACTTGTTGCGGCCGGTGGCGAGGTAGGTGCGCAGGACGGAGAGCAGGTCCTCGTCGGTCTCGCGCAGCAGCCCGTCCAGCTCCCGCTCGGCGAAGGACTGCACATGCGGGTCGTCGCGCAGCAGACGGATCAGGCCCCGCAGGTGGACGTCCCGCAGGCGGACGACCGGCGGGAGGTCGAGGGCGGCGGCGGAGTCGGCGACGGCGTCCGCCACGTGCTGGGCCTCGCGCAGTCCAGCGGGTACGTCGTCCCAGCCGGCCCGGGGGTCGGCCGCGGCGACGACCGTGCGGGCCGGGCCGGACTCGGTGCGCAGCCGGGTCGCGAAGTGCGCGGCGAGGGCGTCCGCGTCCTGGTCACGGGCGAGGCTGAGCAGCACGGCGGTGGCTCCGTCGGCCAGTTCGGCGACCAGCCCGGGCAGGCCCAGCAGACGGAGCAGCCGGTCGAGTCGGGGGGTGTCGCCGCCGCGGACGACCAGCGGCACGAACGTCCGCCGGTTGACCGGCAGCCCGGCCGCGCGCGCCCGGGGCAGCAGCTGCCGTGCCGGTACGACGCCGCTGACCAGGTCGGTCAGCAGGCTCTGTGCGGACTGCTCCTCCCAGGAGCAGGCGGCGCCGCCGCCGAGCATGCGGTGCAGGACGAGGGCCTCGGCGGCGCGGTCGGCCAGCAGTCGTCCGGTGGCCGTGTCGCCCCGGTAGCCGCACAGCACGATCCGGCCCCACCGCTCCCCGCGTCCGCCCAGTTCGGCCCGGATCCAGCCGTCGCCCTCGGTGCCGCCGGCCTGGCGGGCGATGCGCTCCCAGTCGCGCAGTACGTCGTCCACCGCGGGCCGCTCCCCCGCCGTGCCGAGGACGCGGTGGGCGAGGTTGGTGACGACGACCGGGCAGGCGCTGTGCCGGGCGACCTCGTCGAGCAGGCGTTGCAGCGGGGCGCCCGCGATGGTGAGGGCGGTGAGTTCGGTGCGGACGGCCTCGGAGAGGCTGACGGCGGCGAACTTGCGCCGCACGAGCCGTGACTGGACCTCCTCGGTCAGCTCGGCGAAGGGGAAGGGCCGGTGCAGGACGACCATCGGCAGCCCGCACCGCTCGGCCGCCCGGCGCATCACGTCCGGTGCGGCGGGGAAGGCGCGGCCGAGTCCGAGGACGACGGCGGCTGCCTCCGCGCGGTGCAGCGACCGGACGTACTCGGCCTGCTTCTCCTCGTCGCCGGCGAGCAGCACGCCGGTGGTGAGGACCATCTCGCCGCCGCTGAGCATCACGCCGACGTCGGCCGCCTCGGCGACGTGCACCCAGCGCACCGGCCGGTCGAGATGACTCGCGCCGGCCACCACCTCGGGCTCCCCGGCGAGCACCCGCTCCAGGGTGAGGACCTGACGGACGGACAGGGCCGGTTCCAGGGGCTCCCAGATGTCCGGGGTGGTGGTCATGGCGGACTTCCCTTGCCTCAGTTCACTGCTACTGGATGCTCCTCAGAGCGTTCTCGAGGATCGCGGCGCCTTCCTCGGCCTCCGCGACGTTGAGGGACAGCGGCGGGGCGACGCGCAGGGAGCTGGTGTTGTGGCCACCGCCCTTGCCGATCAGCAGGCCGCCCTCGCGGGCCGCCTCCAGGACGGCCGCCGCGGCCTGCGGGTCGGCCTCGTCGGTCCCCGGCTTGGTGACCTCGATGCCGATCATCAGCCCGCGGCCGCGCACCTCCCGTACGGCCGGGACCTGCGCGGCGGCGGCCCGCAGCCGCTCGATGAGCAGGCCGCCGACCCGCCGGGCGTTGCCCTGGAGGTCGTGTTCCAGCAGGTAGTTGAGGTTGGCGAGGCCCGCCGCCATGGTGATCTGAGTGCCGCCGAACGTGGAGATGCTGTTGGAGTCCAGGCAGTTCATGATCTCTGAGCGGGCGACGACACCGCCGATGGACATGCCGTTGCCGATGCCCTTGGCGAAGGTCATGATGTCGGGCGGCCCGTTCTGCCCGTGGGCCTGCCAGCCCCAGAAGTGCTCGCCGGTGCGGCCCCAGCCGGTCTGTACCTCGTCGGCGATCCAGAGGATGCCGCGCTCCTGCAGCACCTCGCGGAAGGCGGCGTACAGCCCGTCCGGCGGTGAGGTGAAGCCGCCGACGCCCTGGATGGGTTCGGCGATCAGCGCGGCCGGCGCGCGGGTGTGCCCGAGCAGGTCCACCAGGTCGTCGACGCAGGCCGCGATGAAGTCGTCGTCGCTGAGGGAGGCGTACGGGCCGCGCGTGCGCACGCCTCCGTGGACGTACAGCGTCTGCAACGGGGACAGCGAGGTCGGGGACCAGCCGCGGTTGCCTGTGATGCCGACCGAGCTGAAGGACCGGCCGTGGTAGCTGTTGCGCATGGCCATGATCGTGTTGCTGCGGCGGTACGTCGTGGCCAGCAGCAGGGCGGTGTCGTTGGCCTCGGTGCCGGACGTGGTGAAGAAGACCCGGGCGTCCGGGATGCCGCTCAACTGGGCGATGCGCTCGGCGAGCTCCACCATCGGCCGGTTCAGGTAGAGGGTCGAGGAGTGGATGATCCGCCCGGCCTGCTCGCTCACCGCCTTGGTCACCTCGGGCAGCGCGTGCGCGGTCATCGTGGTGAGGATGCCGCCGAAGAAGTCGAGGTACCGGTTGCCCCGGGCGTCCCAGACGTGGCGCCCCTCGCCGTGGGTGATCTCCAGGGGGTCCTCGTAGTACAGGGCGAGCCAGTCGGGGAGCACGGCCCGGTGGCGGCCCAGCAGGTCGTCGGTCACGGCTGCACCAGTCCTTCGTAGGCGTCGGGGCGGCGGTCGCGGTAGAAGGCCCACGTCTGCCGCACTTCTTCGATGAGGTCGAGGTCCAGGTCCCGGATCACGAGCTCCTCCTGGCTGTCGCTGGCGACGTCTCCCACGAACTGCCCGCGGGGGTCGACGAAGTAGCTCGTCCCGTAGAAGTCGTTGTCGCCGTACTCCTCGACCCCGACCCGGTTGATCGCGGCGATGTAGTACGAATTGGCGACGGCCGCCGCGGGCTGCTCCAGCCGCCACAGGTGGGACGACAGGCTCCGGTGGGTGGCGGAGGGGTTGTAGACCAGCTGGGCGCCTGCCAGGCCGAGCTGCCGCCAGCCCTCCGGGAAGTGGCGGTCGTAGCAGATGTAGACGCCGACCTTTCCGGCCGCCGTGTCGAAGACGGGCCAGCCGAGGTTGCCGGGCTTGAAGTAGAACTTCTCGCGGAAACCCTTGAGCTGCGGGATGTGGTGCTTGCGGTACTTGCCGAGGTAGGTGCCGTCGGCGTCGATCACGGCCGCGGTGTTGTAGTAGAAGCCGGGCTGTTCCGCCTCGAACACCGGCGCGACGATCACCATGCCGGTCTCGCGCGCGAGGGCCCGCATGCGCCGCACGGTCGGCCCGTCGGGCACCGGCTCGGCCCAGCGGTAGTGCTCCGGCTCCTCGACCTGACAGAAGTAGGGGCTGTTGAAGACTTCCTGGAAACCGATGATCTTCGCGCCCCTGCGGGCCGCCTCGCGGGCGTGCTCCTCGTGTTTCGCCACCATGGACTCGGTGTCGCCGGTCCAGGTGGCCTGGACCAGGGCGGCACGTACGACGTTGGCCATGAGCTGCTCCTTCGACGCGACGTCAGCGCCTCTACGCCCGTAGAAGCGGGCCGTAGAGCCACGAACGTAAGCCTCCGGCCCGGGCTTGCCAAGACCATCGTCGCCAACCCGCTGGGCCGGGCGCGATTCGCACTCCTGTGGGTGAGCCGCCGGGAGCACGACGTCACCGGTCAGGCGGTGAATCCGGCGACCCGGAGGGCGTGCACGAGATCCCAGCGGCGCTCTTCCGACACGCCCCGGGCGGCCTCCAGCAGGAGCGGTACGAGGGTCTGCGGACCGGCCTCCGCGCTGCGGGCCGCCTCCTCGGGGGTGCGGGCTCTGACGTATGCGTGGAGGAGCGCACGTACCTCGCGGTGACGTCCCTCGGCGACGAGTCCGAGGACGGCCTCTCCGACCTCGCCCGGGGGCCGGGCGACCCCCTGCCGCAAGATCTGCTGCGCGTCGCCCGCGCGCCCGGCCGCGCCCAGCGCGTCCGCCGCGGCGACCAGCCGCGCGGCGGGCAGCGAGGCGGCCTCCCAGAGCAGGGTCTGCCAGTCCGCCCCCAGCCCGGCCCGCTCCAGCTCGTCCGCGAGCAGCGGAAACCGCGCCGGGGCCCAGGACGCGGCCTCGACCAGCAGGGCATGCGCCTCCCCGCTGCGCCCGTCCTTCCGCAGCCGCGCGAGCGCGTCGACGGTCCGCACGACATCCCTCCGCTCCGCCACACCGACGGCCACGACCCGCGGCGCCGCCCGCTCCTCCCCCACCTCTTCGGCGGCCCCGGCGAACCGCGCGCCACGCCGGGTACGGCGGCCGGTCACGGGGGCGGGGTCAGGGAGCAGAGGCACGGCAGCGGGCGGCACGACGAGGGGTGTGGCTTCCTCCTCGACCATCCCGGCGAAGCGGGCACTGCCGCGGCGGCGCTTGCGCTGTTTGGGGGTGGCGGGGGGCTGGGGCGCCGTGGGCTCGGGGGCGGCAGGGGCAGGCGCGGCGAAGGCGCCGGACGTACCGCCGGCTGCGGCTTCCCGGGAGGCCGCCCCGCCCGCCGAATACTCGCCGCCCCGGGCATCGGCCCGGCCGCCCGAAGCCGCAGACGCAGACGCAGACGCACCAGGCATGCCGCCGGCCGCCGCTTCCCCAGAGGCCGCCCCGTCCATCGAATACTCGCCGCCCCGGGCATCGGCCCGGTGCTCCGCCTCCGCGTCGGCGTCCGCATGCCGGGGGGCGTCACGGCCGGCGGCACCGGTCACGGCTGACGCCTGCTCGTCGCGGTGCCAGGGCGTGGCAGGCGTCCCGGGGTCGTGCGGCCCGCCAAGGGCTGATTGCATACGGCCGCTGTCGGATGCCGGACCGTCACCGGTATACCCGCGGCCCCCTGCCGACTGACCACTCTCCGCCGCCGCACCGGGCCACGCCCCCGTGCCGGCTCCTGCTCGCGTACCCCCGTCCACCTCCGCCGCCGCGAAGCCTCCCTCGTTCGGCCTGTGCCACGCGCCCGACCAGGTACCGTCGTCGTCCGGGGACCCACCGCCGCGCGGGCCGCGCCGCCCGTCTGAGGCCGCGTCCTCCGCCGCACCCGCGCCGCCGGAGACACCCGCGGCAGCCCCCGGCACGCCACCGCCCCGCCCGTCCCCGGCACCCCACGCCGTGCGCGACACGTCCCGCTCGCGGCGGTCCAAGTCGGCCATCCGAGCCCGGAGTTCCGCGCAGCGCGCTGTCGCGCGTTCATGGTCGTCGTGGGCCCAGGCGAGGTCGAGGCGGAGGGCGTCGGCCTCTTCACGGGTGGCGGCGGTGGCCAGGAGCCGGCTCAGTTCCGTATGGCGTTCGGCTGCGTATTTCTGTTCTCGGAGCATGACGTCGAGCCGGTCGCCGAGGGCGTCGCGGCCGCCGGGCCGGGCGTCGTACGCGGCGAGCGCGGAGGCATGCAGGGACCGGGCACGCTCCGTCTCCGGGCCCGCGCCCCCGGGGCCGTACTGCCCGGCGAGGTCCTGCAACAGGGCCTGGACCACGTCCCAGGGCGGCATCTCACGCCCGTCGAGACAGGCCCGCATGCCCTCGGGGTCACGCTGCCAGAAGACCGCACACCAACCCCCGGACGGGTCCAGGCGTGCCAGCAGACCGTCCAGGTAATGCGCGAACTCCCGTACGTCATCCGGGAGCCGATCCGCCGCCATCGCTCAACTCCCGCTAGACCGGAGCACTCCGGTCAGTAGGCAACACCAGTCGTGTTACAGCCGTGCTACGCGGAGTTTTCACACAGGGCGCAGGAGCCTCAGTGCCGCGCCGTCAGACCGGCACCAGCACGCACCGCGCGGCCAGCTCGTCCATCGACAACCCGAGCGTGCCCGCCAGCGCTGCCACCGTGAAGAAGGCCGGGGTCGGAGCCCGCCCGGTCTCGATCTTCCGGAGTGTCTCCGGGGAGATGCCCGCGCTCGTCGCGACCTCCGTCATGCTCCGGTCGCCACGCGCCTCGCGCAGGAGTCGGCCGAGCCGCTCGCCGCGTTCGCGCTCTTCGGGGGTGAGAGGGGTGCGCACCATGCCCCCATTCTAATACCGGTATAGTAATTGGCATGGTTGAGCTGAAGACCGATACCTCCATCGATGCGATGTACGAGGCGGGCCAGGTCGTCGCCCGCGCCCTGACGGCCGTAAAGAAGGCCGCTGACGTGGGCGTCTCCCTGCTGGAGCTGGACGAGGTGGCGCACGACGTGCTGCGCGAGGCGGGAGCGACCTCGCCCTTCCTCGGCTACCGGCCGTCCTTCGCACCGACCCCCTTCCCCGCCGTCCTCTGCGTCTCGGTCAACGACGCGATCGTGCACGGCATCCCGACCCGCTACCGGCTGCGCGACCGCGACCTGGTCTCCATCGACTTCGGCGCCGAACTGGGCGGCTGGGTCGGCGACTCGGCGCTCAGCTTCGTCGTGGGCACCCCGCGCGAGGCCGACCTGCGCCTGATCGAGACCGCCGAGCGGGCCCTCGCGGCCGGCATCGAGGCCGCCGTCGTCGGCAACCGCATCGGCGACATCGCCCACGCGATCGGCACCGTCTGCCGTGCCGCGGGCTACGGCATCCCCGACGGTTTCGGCGGCCACGGCATCGGCCGCCGTATGCACGAGGACCCGTCGGTGCCGAACGAGGGCCGCCAGGGGCGCGGGATGCGGCTCCGGCACGGCATGGTGCTGGCGATCGAACCCATGGTCGTCGCGGGCGGCACGGACACCTTCCACGCGGCCCCCGACGGCTGGACCCTGAAGACGGACGACGGCTCCCGCGCGGCCCACGCGGAGCACACGGTGGCGATCATGGAGTCGGGACCGAGGATCCTGACCGCGCGCTGAAGCACGCCAGGATTACCCGGGTATGCCCCGAAGGTGCCCCTCGTCGACGATCGTGCGAAGGTGTTCTACGAGCGCGCCCCAGGTGTAACGGGCTGCCACCCGGGTTACCCGACCCCGGCACGTCGACCAGCGAGGGCGTCCCCCGCCCGCGCGCCGGGGACGCCGGGAACGGAAGGCCCATGAGCAGCGGCTTCACCAGCCCGGAGGGCTACGGCTCGGACCCCTTCGGAGAATTCCTCGCACGCTTCTTCGGCGGACCGCGTCCGGGTCCCCGGCAGATCGACATCGGCCGGCTGCTCAGCCAGCCGGCCCGTGAGCTCGTGCGGGGCGCCGCCCAGTACGCCGCCGAGCACGGCAGCCGGGACCTCGACACGGAACACCTGCTGCGGGCGGCTCTGGCCACCGAGCCCACCCGGACCCTGCTCAGCAAGGCCGGCGCGAACCCCGACTCTCTGGCATCGCAGATCGACGAGCGGTCGGGCCCGGCCCAGCACACCCCGGCCGACGCACCGCCGCCGACCGCCCTCTCCCTCACACCGGCCGCCAAGCGCGCCCTGCTGGACGCGCACGACATGGCCCGGGCTCGCGGCTACGGCTACATCGGGCCGGAGCACGTGCTCAGCGCCCTGGCCTCGAACCCGGACTCGGCCGCCGGGCACATCCTGAACGCGGCCCGCTTCGCCCCCTCGAGCCCGCCCGAGGCGCCGGAGGCCCCGCAGGCCGAGCGACCGCGCCCGACGAACACGCCGACCCTCGACAAGTACGGCCGTGACCTCACCGAACTGGCCCGGCAGGGCCGTATCGACCCGGTGATCGGCCGGGACGAGGAGATCGAGCAGACCGTCGAGGTCCTCTCCCGTCGCGGCAAGAACAACCCGGTGCTGATCGGTGACGCGGGCGTCGGCAAGACCGCGATCGTGGAGGGGCTGGCGCAGCGCATCTCCGAGGGGGACGTGCCGGATGTGCTGACCGAGCGCCGCGTGGTCGCTCTGGACCTGACGGGCGTGGTCGCGGGCACCCGCTACCGGGGTGACTTCGAGGAGCGGATGAACAACATCGTCGGCGAGATCCGCGCCCACTCCGACCAGTTGATCATCTTCATCGACGAGCTGCACACGGTCGTGGGCGCCGGTGCCGGTGGCGGCGACGGCAGCTCCATGGACGCCGGCAACATCCTCAAGCCGGCCCTCGCCCGCGGCGAGCTGCACATCGTGGGCGCCACCACGCTGGAGGAGTACCGCCGGATCGAGAAGGACGCGGCGCTGGCCCGCCGCTTCCAGCCGATCATGGTGCCGGAACCGACCGCGGCGGACGCGATCGAGATCCTGCGCGGCCTCCAGGACCGCTACGAGGCCCACCACCAGGTCCGCTACACCGACGAGGCCCTGGTCGCCGCCGTGGAAATGTCCGACCGCTACCTTACCGACCGCCGGCTGCCGGACAAGGCGATCGACCTGATCGACCAGGCCGGTGCCCGGGTCCGGCTGCGCGCCCGCACCAAGGGCACCGACGTACGGGCCATGGAGCGGGAGCTGGAGCAGCTGACCCGGGACAAGGACCAGGCGGTCGCGGACGAGCAGTACGAACAGGCCACCCAGTTGCGCGACCGGATCGTGGACCTGAAGCTGCGGATCACCCAGGCGGGCGGCGACCACGAGATCGACGAGGGCCAGGACCTGGTGGTCGAGGCCGAGGCGATCGCCGAGGTGGTGTCCCGGCAGACCGGCATCCCGGTCAGCAGCCTCACCCAGGAGGAGAAGGACCGCCTGCTGCGCCTGGAGGAGCATCTGCACGAGCGGGTGGTCGGCCAGGACGAGGCCGTGCGGGTCGTCTCGGACGCGGTGCTGCGCTCCCGCGCCGGGCTGGCCAGCCCCGACCGGCCGATCGGCAGCTTCCTTTTCCTCGGCCCGACCGGCGTCGGCAAGACCGAGCTGGCCCGGGCGCTCGCCGAGGCCCTGTTCGGCAGCGAGGACCGCATGGTCCGCCTCGACATGAGCGAGTACCAGGAGCGGCACACCGTCAGCCGCCTGGTCGGCGCCCCGCCCGGCTACGTCGGCCACGAGGAGGCCGGCCAGCTCACCGAGGTCGTCCGTCGGCACCCGTACTCGCTGCTCCTGCTGGACGAGGTGGAGAAGGCCCACCCGGACGTCTTCAACATCCTGCTCCAGGTGCTCGACGACGGCCGCCTCACCGACTCCCAGGGCCGCACGGTCGACTTCACCAACACCGTCATCGTCATGACCAGCAACCTCGGCTCCGAGGCCATCACCCGCCGCGGCGCCTCCGTGGGCTTCGCGTCGGGCGGCGCCGACGCGGACGAGGAAGCCCGGCGCGAACAGATCCTGCGTCCGCTGCGCGAGCACTTCCGGCCCGAGTTCCTCAACCGCATCGACGAGATCGTCGTCTTCCGCCAGCTCAGCACGGAACAACTGCGCCGGATCACCAACCTCCTGCTGGACCGCACCCGTTCCCTGCTGCACGACAAGGGCGTCTCGGTGACCTTCACCGACCGAGCGGTGGAATGGCTGGCCGAACACGGCTACCAGCCGGAGTACGGCGCCCGCCCGCTGCGCCGCACGATCCAGCGCGAGGTCGACAACGAGCTGTCCCGGCTGCTGCTGGACGGCCGAGTGTCGGAGGGCGGCCAGGTAACGGTGGACACGGAGGACGGCCACCTGGCGTTCCGCACCCAGGAGACGCCACCCGCCGAGTTGTGACGCGTCCTGCCTTCTCAGGGGCGCGGGGCTGTGCCGGTCGCGGCTCCGCCGCGTGGGTGCGGCCAGCCCCCACGCCCCCGCACCCGGCACTCAACGCTCAGGCCGCACCACCATCGCCGATCCCCCACCACGCCGCGCAGTCTCAGCCGCCGCCAGCCACTTCCCACCCGGCAAACGCTGAACCCCCGTGGCCGCCCCGATCTCCGGGTTGGCCTTGAAGGAGTGCCCGATCGCTTCGAGCTGCTTCCTCACGCCACTGTCGTAGAGCCCCGGTTCCAGCTCGGTCTGCGCGGCGTTCCGCTGACTGGCCCGCGGCGCCGCAATCGCGTCGACCAGCGGCAACCCCCGGTCGAGGAACCCGACCAGCGTCTGCAGAACGGTCGTGATGATGGTCGCTCCACCGGGCGACCCCAGCGCCACCACGGGCCTGTCATGCCGGTCGAGCACGATCGTCGGCGACATGGACGACCGCGGCCGCTTCCCCGGCCCCGGCAGGTTCGGGTCGTGCACGGCGGGATTCGCCGGGGTGAAGGAGAAGTCCGTCAGCTCGTTGTTGAGCAGGAAGCCCCGCCCCGGCACGGTGATCCCGCTGCCACCCGTCTGCTCGATGGAGAGCGTGTAGGCGACGACGTTCCCCCACTTGTCGGCCACCGTCAGATGCGTCGTGCTGTCGCCCTCGTACGTCGTCGGAGCGGCCGTACCGCCGGAGCCACACCGCGCGGGGTTGCGCGGATCGCCCGGCGCCAGCGGACTCTTCAGCACCGCGTCGTCCTTGATCAGACACTCGCGCGAGTCGGCGAACCGCTGGGACAGCAGCTCCTTCGTCGGTACGTCCTCGAAGGCCGGGTCGCCCACCCAGCGGCCCCGGTCCGCGAAGGCGATCCGGCTGGCCTCGATGTAGCGGTGCAGATACTTCGCCTGGCTCGCCTTCGACAGGTCGGTCCGCTCCAGGATGTTGAGCGCCTCGCCGACCGTGGTACCGCCGGAGGAGGACGGCGCCATGGAGTAGACGCCGAGGCCGCGGTACGAGGATTTGGTGGGTGCCTGGAGCTTGGTGCGGTAGGCGGTCAGGTCCCGCTCGGACAGGTCGCCGGGGCGGGCGTTCCAGCCGGATGCCGGGTCCACGGGCGGCTTGTTGACCGTGTCGACGACGTCCCGGCCGATGTCACCGCGGTAGAGCGCGCCGACGCCCTTGCGGGCCAGCTCCGCGTAGGTGCGGGCGAGGTCGGGGTTCTTGAAGGTGGAGCCGACGACGGGGAGCCGCCCGCCGGGCAGGAAAAGTTTGGCGGTGTCCGGGAAGTAGCGGAAGCGGGTCTCGTTGGACGCCGTCTGCGAGCGGAAGGTCTCGTCGACCGTGAAGCCGTCACGGGCGAGCCGCTCGGCCGGCTTCAGGACGCTCGCGAGCCGCTTGCTGCCCCACCGGTCGAGCGCCGTCTGCCAGGTGGCGGGCGTGCCCGGGGTGCCGACGCTCAGGCCGCTGCTGACGGCCCCGGCGAAGGGGATGGGCTTGCCGTTCTCGACGAACAGGTTCTTGTCGGCGGTCAGCGGGGCGGCCTCGCGGCCGTCGATGGTGCGGACCGTGCGGGACTTGGCGTCGTAGTAGACGAAGTAGCCGCCTCCGCCCACGCCGGCCGAGTAGGGCTCGGTGACGCCGAGCGCGGCGGCCGTGGCGACGGCCGCGTCGACGGCGTTGCCGCCCTTGCGCAGGACCTCGATCCCGGCGGCGGAGGCGTCCCGGTCGACACTGGAGACGGCGCCGCCGTAGCCGGCGGCCACGGGAGTCTTCTCACCGCCGCTGCTCCGCGCGGTGGGCGGCGCCGCTCCCGCCGACACCACCACGGCGGCCGAAACCGCCAGGACCGTCAGATTACGTGCGACAGGGCGACGCATCCGCACCTCCAGTCAAAGGCCGTTCGCGCAGCTTAATTCATCGCCATGGCCGCGTCAGGAAGGCGTCGAACACCGGTGCGTCGAGCCCGCTACCATGCGCGCCCATGAATGACGACGTGCGCAACATCGTCCTGGGCGTGGTCGCGGCGGGAATCAGCGCCGCGCTCGGCTGGCTTGCCCGTACGTTCCTGTGGAAGCGGAAACTCCGGCGCAAGCAGGCCTTCTTCGGGCTGCCGGAGAACTCCGAGTCCCTGCTTGTCGTCAACCGCGATCCGGCCGCCACCGAGCCGGCGGTGCACCGCTTCGACGTGTACGCGCTCCTGGAACTCTCCGCGCTGATCAAGGGCTGCGGAGCGCACCTCCATGTGGTCACCCAGGACACGGCCCATCAGGGCTTCGGTGAGCGCACCGAGTTCTGCGTGGGGGGCCCGGGGTCCAACCGGCGCATGATGGCGCACATGGCGGCCATGCTGCCCGGCGTGCGTGTCAACATCGACGCCGAACCGGGGCCGGACCGGGGCGCTTTCCAGATAGGCGACGAGCGCTACCGCATGGATCCGGGCATCACGGAGTACGTCCTGCTGGCCCGGCTCACCGCCGGTGACCGCCGCGAGGCGCGTCCCGTGTTCCTCTTCTGCGGCCAGCGGGCCATCACCAACCAGGCCGCCACCCGCTACCTCGCCCGCAACCACGAGCGGCTGGCCCGCAAACACGGCGACTCCTTCGTGCTGCTGCTGAAGGTGATCAATTCGCATGCGTACGGCCCGGACGTCGTCGAACTGGTGGAGGACGTGACACGCGCGGCACAGACGCCACTGCCCGCCCCGGCTCCACGCAACAGCCACCGGGCCTCCTGAAGTCCTCCACTTCTCAACAATCGTTACTGGCACGTAACTTACCGACGGGTTACCAGCGGTAAGGAGGCGAGGTTACCGTCTGGTCACTTTGCACTGACACGAGTGAGGAGTGACCCGTGGGACATCACCGCAAGGCCCTGCGCACCACCGCCGTAGGCGCCGTCTCGGCGACCCTGGTCGCCGGCACAGCCCTCGGACTCACCCCCACCGCACAGGCGGCGCCGAGCCCGATCCGGTTCGTCGACATCACCGGCGACGGCGGCACCGTCCTCAAGGCCAACGTCGTCACCCCGGCCGGCGCCGACGGCACGCACCGCTACCCGCTGCTCGTCATGCCCACGAGCTGGGGTCTGCCCCAGGTCGAGTACCTGGCCCAGGCTCAGAAGCTCGCCGACTCCGGGTACGTCGTGGTCACCTACAACGTGCGCGGCTTCTGGCAGTCGGGCGGCGAGATAGAAGTCGCGGGCCCGCCCGACATAGCCGACGCCTCGAAAGTCATCGACTGGGCGCTCGCCAACACACCCTCGGACGCCGGGCACATCGGCATGGCGGGCGTCTCCTACGGCGCCGGCATCAGCCTCCTCACCGCCGCGCACGACAAACGGGTCCGCGCGGTCGCCTCGCTGAGCGGCTGGGCCGACCTGATCGACTCGATCTACTCCGAGCGCACCCAGCACGTCCAGGCCGCCGCCCTGCTGGACGGAGCGAGCCTGGTAACGGGCCGGCAGAGCGCCGAACTCCGGCAGGTCTTCGACGACTTCTACGCCTCCAACCTGGCGAAGGAGCCGGACCTCATCGCCTGGGGGAAGAAACGTTCCGCTGCGACCTACGTCGACCAGATCAACAAGAACGGCGCGGCGATCATGCTCGCCAACGCCTGGGGCGACACGATCTTCCCGCCCAACCAGTACGCCGACTTCTACGAGAAGCTGACCGGCCCGAAGCGGCTGGAAATGCGCCCAGGCGACCACGCCACCGCCGAGCTGACCGGCCTGTTCGGGCTGCCCAACGACGTGTGGAAGGACACCGAGCGCTGGTTCGACCACTACCTCAGGGGCGAGGACAACGGCATCGACCGGGAACAGCCCGTCCAACTCAAGTCCCGCTCCACGGGCGGCTACGAGGGCTACCCGGACTGGAAGTCGGTCGCCGCGACGAACCGGAAGATCGGCCTCGCGGGCACGACCACCATCCGTACGAACGTGAACTCGGGGGCCGACGGCGGAGTCGTCTTCCTGTCCAGCATCCTCGACCAGGTGGCCCAGTTGCCCCCGGTCGCCTCCATCCCGCTGCTCCCCCGCCGTTGGGCCGCCGTGTGGCAGTCGGAGAAGTACGCCACGGCCCAACAGGTACGCGGGACGGCCAAGTTGCACACGACCGTCACCCCGACCAAGGAGAGCGGCACCCTCGTCGCCTACCTGTACGACGTGGGGCCGCTCGGCCTCGGCAAGCTGGTCGCCAACGCGCCGTACACCTTCCACGGGCGCACGCCCGGAAAGCCGTTCGGCGTCGACCTGGAGCTGTACTCCACGGCCTACGACGTCCCGGCCGGGCACCGCCTCGCCCTGGTCGTCGACACGGTCGACCCGCTCTACATCGAGCACAACCCGTCCGGCGCGCAGCTGACCTTCTCCTCGCCGGCGAACGACCCGTCGTACGTGTCGGTTCCGCTGCGCGAGCAGTGATCTCCGGCTGCCGCCGGACGGGCCTGGCCGATGTGAACCGCCGCCCCCGTGGCCGACAGGGCCGTGGGGGCCGCACCCGGCGGGAGTGGCCCGCGGAGCGGGCGGGCGGTCTGCTCATCCCCGGCGGGATCGGCGGAATTCGGCGAAGTCCCCCTCTCCGACAGGGATGAAGGGCACATCGTAGTCGAGGTCCGATGCGACGAGCCGTCCGGTGCCCGCCCGTTCAGTGCTTGAGGATCTTGGAGAGGAAGTCCTTGGCGCGGTCGCTGGTGGGGTTGGTGAAGAACTCGTCGGGGGTGCGGTCCTCGACGATCCGGCCGTCGGCCATGAAGACGACGCGGTTGGCGGCCGAGCGGGCGAAGCCCATCTCGTGCGTGACGACGATCATGGTCATGCCGTCGCGGGCCAGTTGCTTCATGACCTCCAGCACCTCGTTGATCATCTCCGGGTCGAGGGCCGAGGTCGGCTCGTCGAAGAGCATCGCCTTGGGCTCCATGGCCAGGGCGCGGGCGATGGCCACGCGCTGCTGCTGGCCGCCGGAGAGCTGCGCCGGGTACTTGTCCGCCTGGTCGGCGACGCCGACCCGGTCGAGCAGTTCACGGGAGCGCCTGTCGGCGTCCTCCTTCTTGCGCCCGCGCACCTTGACCTGGCCCAGGGAGAGGTTCTGCAGGACGGTCTTGTGGGCGAAGAGATTGAATGCCTGGAAGACCATCCCGACATCGGCGCGCAGCCGCGCGAGGGGCTTGCCCTCCTCCGGCAGCGGCTGCCCGTCGAGGACGATCGTCCCGGACTCGATGGTCTCCAGGCGGTTGATCGCCCGGCACAGTGTCGACTTTCCCGACCCCGACGGGCCGATGACCACCACCACCTCCCCCCTGCCGACGGTGAGGTCGATGTCCTGGAGGACATGCAGCTCCCCGAAGTGCTTGTTGACGTCACGCAGCTCGATCAGCGGATCGACGGCCATGCTCAGCCCTACTCACTCTCAGCTGTGTGGTGGTTGCCGCAACGTATCCAGGCAAGATCAGACTTGAAGGGCGACACGCACTTTTCGATCATTAGCCGTATTTACGGCGGCCATTGGGCCACAGCTTCTGAGGACCAGTCTCACGCCTCCGCGACTTCCGCGTACAGCTGGGACAGCTCGGGCACGCCGTTCGCGGCCCATTCGTGACCGGAGTCCACGACGTCGAACTCCCGGCCGGAGGCGAGCCGCACGACGGGCTGTCCGTCGGACCGGATCTCCCAGGCCGCTCCGGGTACGGTACGCACGATGACGGTGCCCAGGTAGAGCCCGGCGTCGTTGCCGAGCCAGGCCAGGGCCTCCTCGTCGTCCCGCCAGCGTGGCACGAGCTGGTCCAGCGCCTCCAGCGAGGCCGCCGAGTCGTCCAGCCGGACACCCGCCCGGTACGCCTGGGAGCGGAGCAGTTCACACTCGGCAAGGAGTTCCGCGATGCCTGCCGGATCGGGAACCCCGAGCTTCCGGCGCCGGTTGCCCAGGAAAGGGATGTTCATACGTCCAGCGTGTCATTCGCACCGCCGTACGCACCACAGGCGCGCGGGCCCGCCGATTCCTGACACGTTCACGTCGAGTTCGCGTAGGCCTCGTTGACGCGCCCCTGATGTCTCCCTAGTTTCACCGTGCGTCGTGTGTCTCGGCCTTCGCCGTGTCTTCTGTCCCGTCCCTGCGTTTCGTCTTGTTGCGTCGTGTGTCGATGAGCGGGAGGAGTCGGCCGTGCGCCGATGTGTCCAGGGGGTCCTGATCGTCCTGGCCCTGTGCGGGTCCCTGATGCCGGCGGTCCCGGCACAGGCCGTCGAGGAGCGCCGGTCCGCGCCGGTGCCGCTTGAGCGGCTGTTCGACAACATCGCCGTCAGCGACGACGGCCGGCCCACGCAGGCCGACTTCGACGGTGCCGGTGCCTCGCTGTCGGCGCGGGACCTCGCGGCCGCGGGCTGGACGCCCGGCCGCGGCCTCACCGTCCAGGGGGCCCGGCTGACCTGGCCGCGGCGGCAGCCCGGCGAGCCGGACAACGTCCGCGCGGCCGGCCAGGACGTACGCGTCACAGGGCGCGGGGACGCCCTCGCCTTCCTGGTTGCGGGCACCGCCGGCACCGAGGTGGGCGGCCCGGGTGTGATCACGTACGGGAACGGCAGCCGCTCCGGATACCGGCTGACCGCGCCCGACTGGCGCACCGGGCCGCTCGCGACGAAGGCGGTGGCCCTGCCCCACATCAACACGCCCGGCGGACAACTCGCCGAGCAGGCCCGCCTGTACGTCGTGACGGTGCCGCTGGCGCCGGGGCGCCCGGTCGCCTCGGTCCGGCTGCCGCACGCGGCCGGGCTGCACGTCTTCGCGGTGTCGGTACGGACCGCGACGCAGGGCTGGACGGGCAGCTGGACGACGTCGACCTCCGGCTACACCGCCGTGGGCCCCTGGACGGACCGGACGCTGCGGCTCGTGGTGCACACGTCGGCCGGCGGGCCCCGGGTGCGGGTGCGGTTCGACAACACCTTCGCGGCGGCGCCGGTACGGATCGGCAGCGCGACGGTCGCCGTGCAGGCGTCGGGCGCGGCGGCACGCGGGACACCGGTGCCGCTGTCCTTCGGCGGTGCGGGAAGCGTGGAGATCCCGGCCGGGGCCCAGGCGTACAGCGATCCGCTGGGCTTCGCCGTCCCGGCGGACGCCAACCTGCTGGTGAGCTTCCATCTGCCCGGCACGGTGGCGGCGGCGCCCGTGCACCGGCTCGCGCAGCAGCGGTCGTACGTCAGCGGGCCGGGCGACCACGCGGCGGACGGCTCCGCGGACGCGTACAGCTCGGTCATCACCAGCTGGCCGCTGCTCGCCGGGGTCGACGTGAGCGGCGGGCCCGGGTCCGTGGTGCTGCTCGGGGACTCGATCACCGACGGCGACAAGTCCACGGTGGACGCGAACCGGCGGTGGCCGGACGTGCTGGCCGGCCGACTGCTGAAGCAGACCACGGTTCCGCGCTACGGCGTGCTGAACCAGGGCATCTCGGGCAACCGTGTGGTCACCGACCGGTATCCCGGCGACGGGGTGTCCACGGACGCGGCCGGGGTGAGCGCCCTGCACCGGTTCGACCGCGACGTCCTCGCCCAGACGTCGGCCCGGACGGCGGTCGTCTTCGAAGGCGTCAACGACGTGCGCTGGGGCACGTCGGCGGAGCAGGTGATCGCGGGGCTGCGGGAGCTGGCGGCACGCGGGCACGCCCGGGGCGTCAGGATGCTCGCGGCGACGATCCTGCCCTGCGAGGGCGAGGCGCGCTGCACGGCCGCCGTCGACGCCGAGCGGGTCGCGGTGAACGAGTGGATCCGGGACGGCGAGGTCTTCGACGGCGTGCTCGACTTCGACGCGGTGGTCCGGGATCCGCAGCGGCCGTCCCGGATCCTGCCCGCGTACGACAGCGGGGACCATCTGCATCCGGGCGACGCGGGTCTCGCCGCCCTGGCGGACTCGGTCGACCTGCGGCTGCTCTAGCTTCTAGACATCCAGGTCCACCACGACCGGCGCGTGGTCCGACGCGCCCTTGCCCTTGCGCTCCTCGCGGTCCACGTACGCGTCCTTGACCACCTTCGTGAACGGCTGGTTGGCGTACACCAGGTCGATGCGCATGCCGCGGTTCTTCGGGAAACAGAGCTGGCGGTAGTCCCAGTACGTGAACGGGTGCTCGTACTTGAGGGGCCGCGGGACCACGTCGGACAGGCCCGCCTCGCGCAGGGAGGCCAGGGCGGCGCGCTCGGCGGGAGTGACGTGGGTGGCGCCCTCGAAGGCCGCGCGGTCGAAGACGTCGTCGTCCGTCGGTGCCACGTTGTAGTCGCCCATCACCGCGAAGGGGCGGCTGCCGGACGCGTCTCCGGCGACGGCGGCCTTGAGGGCCTCGAACCACTGGAGCTTGTAGGCGTAGTGGGGATGGTCCACCTCACGGCCGTTCGGCACGTAGACCGACCAGACGCGGAGCGGGCCGCACGTCGCCGAGATGGCGCGGGGCTCCACCGAGCCGTCGAAGCCGGGGTCGCCGGGCAGGCCCTTGACGACGTCCTCGATGCCGACGCGGGAGAGCACCGCCACGCCGTTCCACCGGCCGGTCGCGTGGACCGCCGACTCGTAGCCCAGCTCGCGCAGTTGCTCCGTCGGGAACTGGTCCTCGGTGACCTTGGCCTCCTGGAGGCACAGCACGTCCGTGCCGCTGCTCTCCAGCCAGGCCAGGAGCCTCGGCAGGCGGGCGGTGATCGAGTTCACGTTCCAGGTCGCGATGCGCATGTCCCACAACCTACCCGGCGGGTCTGACATCGCGGCCCGGTCCCCTGGAGCCTCAGACCTCGGCGGAGTCTCCCGGTGTCAGCCGCAGGTGCTCCGAGCCGCCGAGCTGCCCGATCTGGCGGTCGTAGATCGGGCGGGCGAGATCGGTGAGGTAGGCGTCGTGGATGTCGTAGGCGCGCTGCGGCCTGACCTCGCGGACGTAGTCGATGACCTCCGAGATCTTGCTCCAGGGGGCCATCACCGGGAGCATCAGCGTCTCGACCCGGTGGCCGGGGACGGTGAAGGCGTCGCCGGGGTGGAAGACCTTGCCGCCGTCGACGAGGTAGCCGACGTTGGTGATCCGCGGAATGTCCGGGTGGATCACCGCGTGGAGCTCGCCGTGGACCTGGACGTCGAAGCCGGCGGCCGTGAAGGTGTCGCCGTGGCCGACGGTGTGGACGCGGCCGGGGAAGGCGGACGAGATCTTCTCCGCGACCGCCTTCAGGGTCCAGATCTCGGCCGCCGGGTTGTTCTCCATCGCGGCACGCAGCCGGAACTCGTCGAAGTGGTCGGGGTGCTCATGGGTGACGAGGATCGCGTCCGCACCGAGCGCGGCGTCCTCCTCGCTGAACCCGCCCGGGTCGAGGACGAGGGTGCGGCCGTCCTTCTCGAGGCGGACGCAGGCGTGCGACTTCTTCGTGAGCTTCATGAATCCATCCTGCCTCCGCGCTCCCCCGCGGGCTCACTCCTGGGGCGTGGTCTCCTCACGGATGACCTGCTGGGCCACCTTGAACGCGCTGTTCGCCGCCGGTACGCCGCAGTAGACGGCCGCCTGGAGCAGCACCTCCTTGATCTCGCCCGGGGTGAGGCCGTTGCGCAGGGCGGCTCTGGTGTGGAAGGCCAGTTCGTCGAGGTGGCCGCCGGCGACCAGGGCGGTGAGGGTGATGCAGCTGCGGGTGCGCCGGTCGAGGCCGGGGCGGTCCCAGATCTCGCCCCAGGCGTAGCGGGTGATGAACTCCTGGAAGTCCCCGGAGAACTCGTCGGCCTGCGCCAGCGCCCGGTCGACGTGCGCGTCGCCCAGCACCTCGCGGCGGACCTTGAGCCCGGCGTCGTAGGGGTCGGGCCGTCCCTGGGGCTGCGGCGGTACGACCGAGGCGATCTCGGCGACGGGCCCGGTCTGGACGGGCTGGGCAGGGGCGGCGGACAGGACCGGCTTGACGGCGGCCGCGGGCAGGGCGGTCTGGCCGGTGGAGGTCTCGAAGGCGGGCTGCCAGGCGGTCGAGAAGTGCCGCACCAGCAGGTCGGTGACGGCCGCGGGCTGCTCCACCGGCACCAGGTGGGAGGCGCCGGGGACGACGGCGAGGCGGGCGTCCGGGATGCCGGCGACCAGGGTGCGGGCCTCGGCCGGGCCGGTGACCTGGTCGTCCGATCCGACGAGGACCAGCGTCGGCACGCCGACCCGCCCGAGCTCGGCCCGGACGTCGAACGAGGCGAGCGCCTCGCAGGCGGCGATGTAGCAGCCGGGATCGGTGGTGCGCACCATCTGCACGGCCCACTCGGTGATCGCGGGCTGCGCGGCGGCGAACCCGCCGGTGAACCAGCGCTCGGGCGCGGTACGGGCGATGGGGTCGAGGCCGTTCGTGCGGACGATCACGCCTCTCTGCCGGAACTCGTCGGCCGTGCCGAAGCGTGGCGAGGCGGCGATCAGCGCGAGGGAGGCCAGCCGCTCGGGGTGGCGCAGGGCCAGCTCGATGCCGACCGCGCCGCCGAGGGCGCAGCCCGCGTAGCCGAAGCGCTGCACGCCGAGCCCTTCGAGGGTCGTCAGCAGCCGTGTGGTGAGGTCGGTGACCGAGCCCGCCGGGTACGCGGGAGCGCCGCCGTGTCCCGGCATGTCGAACCGGAAGACGCGCCACTGCTTGATCAGCTCGGGGATCTGGCGGTCCCACATGTGCCATGTGGTACCCAGTGAGGGACCCAAGATCAGGACGGGAGCCTCTTCTGGCCCGTCAAAGCGGTATTGCAGGGTGTTCGGTGGTGTCTCGCTCACCCGTCTGAGCCTCTCATCTGTCACGACAGCCCCTATGAGCGGGGTGCTGGTTGTGGCTGTTTGACCAGGTGGAAGACCTCCCGGGCCGCGTAGCGTTTGAGGCACCGGACGATTTCGCGTCGGGTCTTGCCCTCCTTGATGCGGCGCTCGTAGTAGTCCTGGGTGCGCGGGTCGACCCGCAGGCGGGTGAAGACGATGCGGTGGAGCGCGGCGTTGGCCTGACGGTCGCCGCCGCGGTTGAGGCGACGGAACTGCCGGCGTCCCGAGGAACGCTCGACGGGGCTGACGCCGCACAGCGCGGCGAAGGACGCCTCGCTGTCCAACCGCTCCGGGTTGTCCCCCACCGTGATCAGCAAAGTGACGGCCGTGTCCGGACCGATCCCCACCACCTCGAGCAACTGCGGGGCATGACCTTCCACAAGCCGGGCCATACGAGCGTCCACCTCCCGGATCTGCTCGGAGAGCTGGCCGATCCGATCAGCCAGCGGACCCAGCGTGATCCGCGTGGCCTGCAGCACCGACTCCTCACCGACCTCCCCGTGACCACTCACGTCGGTGAACCGCGCACAGGTACGGAAAAGTTCGGCATTGCCCAGTCCGGCCAGCTCTTCCCGCAAGACGGGGTCAGCAGTGACGAGGACGGCCTTGAGCTGATTGATGGCCTGCGTACGGGCTTTGACGGCCGACGCCTTCGTGAGTTTGTACATTCTCGCGATCTGCACCGGACCGTCGCCCGCTTTGGCCCGCGCGCACGTCCGCCCGCTCAATACGGCCCTGGCCGCGTTCTGGGCATCGAGCGGATCCGATTTGCCGCGCCGGCGGCGATCTGCGCGGTCCATCCGGTTCACGTCAAACACGTCTATGCCCTGGGCCAGCAGATAGCGCGACAGGGACGCCCCGTAGGAGCCGGTCCCCTCCACCCCGGCCCGCCCCACCACGCCCAACTTCCTGGCCCACTTCAGCAGCTCACGGTATCCAGCCGCGGTGGCCGGGAACTCGTCGGTGGCAAGCACAGCCCCCGTCAAGGAGAGCACCGCAGCCATATGGGCATCACGGTGCGTGTCCACTCCCAACACCACCTCCCCCGAAGGGCGGCGACGGCGGGTCTTCGGAGCAGCCGACGTACTGGGCACGGTCGATCTGGACATGCCCGTTCCCCTTCCGGTCCGATGTCATGTCGCGTTGCCGGTACCGGGCCGCCTCGGGCGGTCAGAATCGTGAGGACGCCACAACCATCGGCAGGCCCCTATCGGGACACGCCCCGCCAGCCCGGCACCGACAACGCACCGTCCCCGGCCCAACGGCCGACACTGTGACACCAGGACACCTCGGTCAGAGAAATCATGAGTCAGACCCCACGACCCGGGACAGCACCCGCCTATCCTTCCGCCCCTCCCAACACATCGGCCCCTGTGTTCAAACCCGATCGTCAATCGAGACGATTCGTCAGCCGACGCCCGGCGCCGACAGCACGTGCGCGAAACAAAGAGATTTCCGGGTAGGTCGAGGCGTCCGTGGCCCGCTCATGGCCGCGTACTGCGGTGTCAGGCCGAGGGTTCCGCCGGGGGGTGCGGCTACCGCTCCAAGTCGGCGTGCGGGTGCGGCAGGACCGTGCGCAATTCGGGGTCGGCGCGCACCCGGTGGGCGCTGTGGCAGGACCACCGAACGGCGTCGGTACTGGTCATTTCAAGAGGGCCGGGGCCCAGCGGCGCGGCGGAGCCGGTTTGCGATCGCCAGTCCCAACCCGTCCTCCACCGGCAACGAGGCGACGATGAGGTCGCACCCACGCTGGTCGAGCTCGCGCAGGAACCCATACAGCCCGCGCGCGTAGGCGGCCATCGAACCGGGAACCGCCACCACGGCGTGCGCCTTCACCGGGGCATCGGCGAGGGAGGGGGGAGGGAAAACTCCCACCTGGTGCCCCAGCTCCTGCGTGAGCTCCGCTTCGGCGACGACCTTCTCGGGCTCGACGAGGACGACCCGCGCCCGCGGCGCGTAGTGGGACGGATGCTGACCCGGCACCCGAACGCGGCTCGTCGAAGGGACCGCAAGCGGGCAACCCAGCACCGCTTCAAGCTCCTCGCGCGTCACCCCACCGGGCCGAAGAACGCTCGGAACATCGCCCGTGGCGTCGACGATGGTCGACTCGACACCGACCTCGCAGGGCCCGCCGTCCAGCCCGAAGTCGACGGCAGCACCAAGCTCCGCACGGACGTGGTCGGCCGTTGTGGGGCTGACCGAGCCGAAGCGGTTGGCGGACGGGGCTGCGACACCGCCCCCGAAGGCCGACAGCAGCGCGAGTGCCACGGGGTGGTCGGGCACCCGCACGGCCACAGTCTCCAGCCCGCCAGTCGCTTCGAGGGGCACCCGGCAACCGCGCCGCAGGACCAGCGTCAGGGGCCCCGGCCAGAAGCGTTCGGCCAACAGGCGCGCGGTTGCGGGCACGTCCTCGGCCCAGTCGTCCAGGTGCTCCGCGCCGCCGATGTGGACGATCAGGGGGTGGGAGGGCGGGCGCCCCTTGACCTGGAAGATGCGCGCGACCGCGGCGGGATCCTCGGCGTTGGCGCCCAGACCGTAGACGGTCTCGGTCGGGAGAGCCACCAGGCCCCCGGCGCGCAGTACACCGGCCGCCTTCTCGATGTCACTGGTTCTTGCCATCACCCTCGCCATCCTCCTACTACTCCGCTCCCCCACGTTCCGTGGTCCCATCGGCGCATAACGACGAACCAAGGGCCCCCGCCACCACACCCGTCCGGCCCGCCGCACCACCGGTAGCGCCGCTCCTCATGCAGCTGCTGCCGGCCCCTTGCACCTTTACCTCATCCCCGATGAGACGGGCATGGACGCCTTCAACGCCACGTACCGGCAGGCCAAGCAGCAGCGCGCTGTGTTCGTCGCCGGGGAGCACCAGGGCGAGCGAAGGACGGTGAAGGCCGACGTCATTACCGCCTCGGAGCACGTCGTCGAGGACTCGGAGTACGACGCCATCCGCACCGCAGTCATCCGGCTGATCCGCTCCCGCGGGGATCGGCACGTGCTGGAACGGGCCACCGCGCTGGTCTCGGAGTGCGGCGTGTTCGCGGATATGGTGCAGCAGTTGCAGGGCCGCCGACGGCGTGCCGGGTGATCCGGCACAACAGGACGCTCGCAGACGCCCAGCTCCACCAGGAACGAGCCGAACGGGGCACGGCCACCACCTCCGCTGGTGACGGAGGCGGTGGCCGTTCGGGGCACCCTCGGCCGGAGCAGCGGATGCATCCGGCTGAGGGGGGCACGGTCAGTGACGGTTCGGGCTGGCCGACCGCTGTGCCGTGCAGGCCGTGCCGTGGTTACGACGATCGCGGACGACTGCGGTCGGCGCCCGGCGTGTTTACGGTTTGCAGTTCGTCGCGTCGCCGGCCGGGTGCCGTGTGGGCACCTTCAGCGCTGTGCCGGGCTTGACCTTGCGCACGTCATCGCTGCCAAGGCCGACTCGGACGGGAAGCGGCGGGCCGGAGCGCAGGGTCAGCTTCGTGGTCTGCTGGCCGACAGACAGGTCGAAGGTGCGCCCCTGCCATTTCACCCCGGTGATGTCGACGCCCGGGAGCTGCGGCGGCAGGAAGGGGTCGATGGTGATCGTGTCGGTTCCCCAGCGCATCCCGGTGAAGCCGTAGAGGAACTCCTGTAGGTAGCCTCCCTGGCCGGTGGTGAAGTTGAAGGCTCCGCCATTGCGGGTCTCGTACCACTGGTTGAACGGTGCGGCCTGGTAGGGGTCCACGCTGTTCCGCATGTAGGTGTAGGTCTGGCAGCCCGGAGATCCGAGGGCTGCGGTGGCGATGGTGGCGATCGCGTCCGTCATAGACGGGCCGTTCGGGTCGGTGCGTGCCTGGTAGTAGTCGAGGTCGTTCTGGGCCAGGCTGGGCGGCATCGGGACAGCCCAGGGGTATTGCAGCAGGGTGACGTCGGCCTGCTTGACGGTCTGCCCGTTGTAGCCCTCGAACTCGGGGTGGATGTTGAGTGTCGTGTCCACCGGGATCTTCAGGCCGTCGGCGACCTTGCTCCATGCCGGGTCGGCGGGCCGGCCGAGGATGCGGGCGGCGCTGACGGCGATACGCAGCGATGCCTGGGCGCCGGCGTTGGTGGTCACGCTGTTGTCGACGTAGTCGTGGTACTCGTCGGGGCCCATGACGTCGTTGATGTCGTATCCGCCGGCCGGGTCGGGCTCGGCGCGCGTGGCCCAGTAGTCGGCGATGTCCTTCAGCACCGGCCACGCCTTGTCCCGCAGCCACCGCTCGTCGCCGCTCGCCTGGTAGTACTGCCACTGGGCCAGGGCGATGTCGGAGTTGATGTGGATCTCGGTGTTGCCCTCGTTCCAGGGCGGCGGGGTCTCCTCCTTGCCGGTCAGCGCGCTCTGCCACGGGAACTTCGCGCCCTTGATGGGGTGGGCGGGAGTGGACAGTTCCTTCGCTGCGGCCCTGGCGGCGGCCAGCAGTTTCTGCCGGTAGGTGTTCGCGCCGCGTGCTATGTCGGGGTGCTGGGCGAGCAGGGCCGGGTACATCCAGGTCTCCGTGTCCCAGAACACGTGGCCGCCGTAGCCGTCCGAGGACAGTCCGGCCGGGCTGATGCTCCAGTCGACGCCGGCGCGCGTGCTTGCGAGCAGGTAGAACATGGACGCGCGGATCTGCGCGGTCATGGCGCTGTCACCGGGGATCGAGATGCTCGACTGCCACAGGCGGGACCATGCCTTGCTGTTGCGGGCGAGCGCTTGTCGGTAACCGTACGCGGATGCTCGGGCCGCGGTCTTCGCAGCGGCCTGCTGCGGGGTCGCGGACCGAAGCGACCGGTCGGTGTCGACGCTGGAGGCCACGCCCACGTACTTGGTGATCCGTAGCGGCTGACCGGCGCGGACCGGGATGGTCGCGCTCTGCCCGGCGGTGCCGTCGTCGGGTACGGCCATCGCCTTGGTCGGCACGGCTCTGTCGTTGACGCGGAGTACGGAGTTCAGTCCGGCGGTGACCAGGTTCCCGTCGCTCACGACGGTCTGTGACAGCGTCGCTGTCCTGCCGTCGACGCGCGCGTTCCTGGTCGAGGCGTATTTCAGTCCCTGGCCGTCGAACTGGTCCACGACGGTGGCGGTTCCGCTCCAGTGCGGGACTGCCCGCACGCTCACCGTGCCCAGATGGCCGTCCGCACGGTTGGCGTTGACCTCGTAGTCGAAGCTGGTCGTGTCGCCCGCCGGGGAGGTCCAGTCGAACGACGTGCTCAGCACGCCGGTACGCAGGTCCAGCGACTGCCGGTACTTGCTGGTGGTGCCGATGGTGGCGGAGGCCATGTCGGTGGGTGGCTGTGCGCCGTCCGGGTACACCGTGAGGTAGTCGACGTTGACCCGGGCCGTGTCACCCTCCTCGACGGTGATCTTGAGCGTGTTCGCGCCCGCCGTCAGCGTCACCGGCACGGTCAGCGTCGCCCAGTCGTCCCAGCCGCCCGTGCTGGGCAGGGTCAGTTGCTGGAGCGTGCCGTTGACGCCGAGGTGGATGGTCTGCGGGTCGCCGCTCCCGTTGGCGTACCGGACGGCCAGCGTCGCCTTTCCGGCGGGTGCGTCACGAATCGGGATGACGCCGGCGCCGCCGACCGTCGGGTTGCCGCCATTGTTCAGGCCGGCCAGGTAGCCGCCGGCGACCGAGCCGGGATGGGACCTCTCCACGAACGCGCCGCCGGAGATCTGCCCGTACATCGCCGGACACAGCTGGTTGAACGCGCAGGACCAGCGCCCGATCCCGTAGAGGTCACCGCCGCGGCCGAAGCCGAGCGTGGCCCAGCTCGGCAGGCTGGCCCGGTCCTCGAACCTGCTGGGCAGACGGGCGTAGAAGCCGGCGAGCTGGGACTGGGTGACGATGGGTGTGCTGCTGTATCCGTGACCCGCCGCGGGCACGCGCGCGGCGAGGTAGCCGTTGCCGATGAACGTCGGGGAGTAGTTCTTCGATGTGTCGGTCGTGCTCAATACCCAGCCGTCGCCGCCACCGGCCTGACCTGGCTCGGGTGCGGGGGACGCCGGCACTGCCGCCGTGCCCAAGAGCAGGCAGGCGATAGCCAGCCCGACGGACGCTGTCCTCCTGGTCATGCGTGAGCGGGCATGCGGATGGACGGTCGCCGACGGCACCGTGTCCTGCGCGGCCCGGTTGCGGCCTCGGGTGCCGTGTCCGGCCCGGTCGCCCGGGCTGGTCACCTTCGATACCGCGGCAGCCGCCACGGCCGTGAAACGGCCCCAGGCCGACCTGCGGCGTGAGGTATCCGGCCTCACTCCTGTGTCACCCACGGCCTCGCCGTACTGATTCATCGAAACGCCACCTCCTTGGGGGGGGTATGGGTTCAGGCCGACCGCGTGGTGAAGATCACGGCGGCGCCGGCAGGCAGTCGGTAGCTGTACGTTGTGCCGCCCCACCGGATGTCGAACGCCGCGGTGCCGCTGCCTGAGTTGTACGCCACCGACAGCCCGGTGCCGTCCGGCAGCTGAGCGCTCTTGCGCTGAACGCCCTTGGTCACACCGGCGTTCGAGGTGAGCTTGCCGTCGGGAGCGAGGACGGAGACGTCGTGGATGGACCACCAGCTGCCGGAGTCGGACTTGTTGACGACGCGGATGTAGCGGGCGGTGGTGGTGGGCAGCAGGATCCGGGTCACGGTGCTGCCGGGGCCGGTGGCGATCGGCTTGCCCCAGGTGGTGCCGTCGTCGGAGGTGTACACCTCGTACTGGCGGGCGAAGTCGCCGGAGGAGGCGCTGGCGTCCAGGACGATCTTGTTGAACGTCTGGGCGGAGCCGAGGTCGAGCTGGAACCAGTCGCCCGGTTGCATGCCGTGGCCGGCGCTCCAGCGGGTGGCTGTGTCACCGTCGATGGCCTTGGTGGGCGGGTCGTCCGAGCTGCTCGCGGAGGCCGATGCCTGCCAGCTGTCGCGGGGCAGGGCCACCTCGCCGGTGGGCGGGGTGAGGGAGGCGCCGGTGGGCAGGGTGTAGCCGAGCCACTGGTCGCCGACGCGTATCTGAGGCTGCCGGGTGAGCAGGCTGCTGTCGTAGGAGATCAGGGCCTGGCTGCCGTCGGGGTTGCGGAAGGGGAGGTCGACGGAGCCGATGGCAGCCGGATCGGTGCTGCCCTGCTGGGTGCCGTTCCAGGTGAAGGTCGCGGCTGCTCCGGCGGCCAGGGTGTAGGTGAAGTGGCGCTTGCCCCAGCGGACGGTGAACGTGCGGTCCTGGGTGCCGGAGTTGTAGGTGACCAGGGCGGTGGTGCCGTCGGGGTTGGTGAACGCGACGTCCTCGACATTGCCCTTGCCGAGGGTGCTGGAGGCGACCCGGCGCGCGCCGGGCTGGACGAACTTGCTGGCCTGGGCAAGCCCCCAGTAGTCGGCCGTCGGTGTGTACGACCATGTGCCGTCGGCGCTCTGCGAGACCGCCACGACCGGGCGGCAGCCCTGGCATCCGTTGTTCCTGGGGCCGCCGTCGGTGTCCAGGGCGATGTTCCAGCGGACGACGCTCTGGGCCCAGTTGCGGGGGCCGTTGATGACGTTGTCCATGGCGCCGGCGAAGCCGCCCTGCTCGTCGCCCTCCCAGGTGCCGCCGGAGCACTCGGTCTGGAAGGCGGGCTTGCCCGGGTAGTTGTTGTGGACGACGGTCTGGTTCACGACCAGTTCGGCTGCGGCGTAGCAGTGCCAGGCGGTGCCGGTGACGTTCCGGGCGGCCGCCGGGTCGGCGTAGAAGGATTCGGGGTAGCCGGTGACGTCCCAGTTGTGGTCGTAGCCCAGGATGCGCGTGGACAGCCCCTGTTTGCGCAGGGTCGGGGCGAGGTTGCGGGTGATGAAGGTCTTCGCCTCGTCGGCGGGCAGATACATGCCGGGGTACGTGGACGGCTCGTGCAGCGGCTCGTTCTGCGGGGTGATGTAGCGCACCGGCACGCCGGCCGCCTCGTACGCCTTGAGGTACTTGGTGAAGTAGTCGGCGTACGGCTGGTAGGCGTTCGGCTTGAGCCTGCCGCCGTTCATCGAGTCGCTGGTCTTCATCCACCCCGGCGGGCTCCAGGGGGTGGCCATGACCGTCAGCTTCGGATTGAGCGCTCGGGCCTGCTTCAGCAGGGGGATGGTGTATGCCCGGTCGTGGTCGATCGAGAAGTTCGACAGCGTGGGGTCACTCTGGCCGGCGGGCATGTCGTCGTAGGAGTAGTTGCCGCTGACGGTGAAGTCGCTGGCGCCCATGGGCTGGCGCAGGATGCTCAGGCCGATGCCGTCGCGGCGGCTGAACAGGTCGCGCATCAGCGCGCCACGCTGGGTCGAGTCGAGCTTGGTGCCGACCAGCCAGGCGGAGGAGTCGGTGAAGGACGCTCCGAAGCCTGTCATGGGCTGGTACTTGCGGGTGGTGTCCACGGTGATCGTCGAGCCGGAGGAGCCGGAGGGTGCGGGTCCGGTCTTCCAGGTCACCGGGGACTGCTGGGACAGGTACGTCTTGGCGGACGGGTTGGTGAGCCAGACCGACGCCTTCCCGAGGGCGGTGCCGGCGGAGGCCGGTGTGGCTGGCGGGAGGACGGGGAGCGTGGCGATCAGGGTCGCGATGGCTGCCAGGGAGGTCCGGCGCCATTGCCGGGTGGTGCTTCTCATGGTGCGGCTCCTTGCGGGCATGACGGCCATGCACGGCGGCTCGCGTGCATGACGGGGGTGGTGCGGAACCGGCGCGTGGGGGCCGGGTAAGAGCGCCGGAGCTGGGGTCACTTCAGGCCGGTGGTGGCAATGCCGGCGATGAAGTGACGCTGGAAGAGCAGGAAGACGATGGTTACCGGGAGCAGGACGACGACGGCTCCGGCAAGGAGGATGCCGAAGCGGGTGAAGTCCTGTCCGCTGCTGGCCAGGGCGAGGCCGACGGGGAGGGTGTACTGGCTTTCGTTCTGGGCCACGACCAGCGGCCACAGGAAGTTGTTCCAGGAGCCGAGGAAGGTGATGATCCCCAGGGTCGCAAGGGCGGGTTTGGTCAGCGGGAGGATGATCTTCCAGAAGATGGCCAGCTCACGGCAGCCGTCGACGCGGGCGGCGTCGATGAGCTCGTCGGGCAGGGTGGAGATGAACTGCCGCATCAGGAACACGCCGAAGGGTGTGGCGAGGAACGGCAGGATCAGTCCGAGCAGGGAGCCGGTCAGCTTCATGTTGGCCACCAGCACGTACAGCGGCACGAAGGTGACCAGGCCCGGCACCATGAGGGTCGCGATGACCACGGTGAACACGGCCCGCTGCCCGCGGAACTCGAGCTTGGCCAGGGCGTAGCCGAGCATCGAGCAGAAGATCAGGTTCCCGGCGGTGACGGCCAGGGCCACGATCACGGAGTTGGCGAACATCCTTGTGAAGTCCAGGCTGCTGAACAGCTCCTGGAAGTTCGTCAGTGTGGGCCTGGTGGGGATCAGGTCGGGCGGGATCTTGCGAATGTCCGCCTCGGGCTTGAACGCCGAGGACAGCATCCACAGGAACGGCGTGACCATCAGCAGCAGAAGGCCGCTGAGCGGCAGGTACAGCCACGGGTGGCCCCACTCATGGCGGATGCGGCGGCGCCGGAGGCTCCTGTCGGAAGCAAGGGTGCTCATGGGGCATCAGTCCTTGTCGCGCAGTATGCGGAACTGCAGCACGGTCAGCGCGATGATGAGAACGAAGACGACGTATCCGGCCGCCGAGGCGATGTCGTAGTTGCCGTTGCCGAACTGCTGGTAGGCGTACAACGTGGCCGACAGGGTGGAGTCCAGCGGTCCGCCGTCGGTCATGACGAACGGCTCGTCGAAGAACTGCAGGTAGCCGATGCCAGTGGTGACGGCGGTGAGGAGGAGGGCCGGGCGCAGGAGGGGGAAGGTGACCCGCCAGAAGCGCTGCCAGGGGCCGGCGCCGTCGAGTTCGGCCGCCTCCAGCAGGGAGTGGGGCACGGACTGCAGGCCCGCCAGCATGATGATCATGACGGTGCCGAGGTTGCGCCACACGGCCATCAGGATCATGACGGGCAGGGCGAACCGGGTGTCGGCCAGCCAGGCCGGGCCGTCGATCCCGAACCAGGCGAGAACGGTGTTCACTAGGCCCGCGCGGGGTTCGAGGAGGGTCTTCCACACCACGGCGACGGCGACGATGCTGGTGATCACCGGCAGGTAGAAGCCGACCCGGAACACGGCGCGGAAGCGCCGGATGCCGCTGTCGAGGGCCACCGCCGCGGCGAGGCCGGCGGCCAGCGTCAGGGGCAGGGCCGCCAGGACGAACACCGCCGTGTTGCGCAGGGCGGTGAAGAACGTTGGGTCCTGGAAGAGCCGTACGTAGTTGTCGAGGCCGACGAACGACACGTTCAGCGGGGTACGCAGGTCGGCGCTCTTGGTGTCGGTCAGGCTCATCAGCGTCGACCAGACGACCGGCAGCAGCATGAAGGCGAGGAACAGGGCGAGGAACGGGGCGGCGAGGACCCACGCGGCGCGGGCCTGGCGGCCCTGCGCGGTGCGCCGCGGTACGGGACTGCGGCTGGGGGCCACCGGACTGGCGGCTGCGCGCTCCTGGTTGCCCTGCCCGGCGAGGGTGTTCGTGGGCATGGTGGTCATCCGTCCGTACGAGGGATGCGGGGGCGGTTCAGCGGCCGGTGCCGATGCTGGTGGCCCTGGACTGCAGGGTCTTCTGCACCTGGTCGACGGTGGCCTTGCCGTAGGCGAGCTTCTCCAGCTCGGAGTCGATGGCGTCGGCGATCTGCTGCCAGGTGGTGATCGCCGGGGGCGCCTTGGTGACCTTCAGCTGGCTCTCGAAGGCGGCCATCTTCGGGTTCTCGGCGAGGTCGCCCTCCGACCAGGACTGGACGGCGGCGGGCAGGTTGCCGGAGGCGTCCGCGTACGCGGCCAGGTTCTTCGGCTCGGTGAGGAACTTGACGAACTTCCAGGCCGCGTCGGAGTTGTCGGCGTCTTTGAAGACGGCCAGGTCACTGCCGCCTGCCAGGCCGGCCGCCTGCGTGCCCTTGGGCAGGGGCATGGTCTGCCACTTGCTGTCCAGCTCGGGGGCGTTCTTGTGGAGGTCGCCGCCGGTGCTGGGGCCCTGCTGCACGGTGCCGATCAGCCCGTTCTGCAGGTTCTGGCGGGCGTCGGTCTTGTCGTTCGGCGACAGCTTGTCCTTGAAGAAGCCGCTGTAGTACTCCAGGGCCTTGGTGACGGCGGGCGAGTCGAACGTGAACTTCTTCGCGTCGGCGTCGTAGATGTCACCGCCCTGCTGCCACACCATCGGCAGCCAGAACAGCCAGGAGTTGAAGCCGACCTGCAGCTGGGTGGCGTTGCGCAGCTTGGGGTTCTGCTTGCCCGCGGTGGCCTGGATGGTCTTGAGGTCCTTCAGGTAGCCGTCCCAGTCGTCGGCCGGGGCACCCTTGATGCCGGCCTTCGTGGTGATGTCGGTGCGGTAGTAGAGCACCGAGGTGTCGGCGGTGAAGGGGACGCCGTAGGAGGTGTCCTTGTACTTCGTGGTGTCCCACTGACCGGGGAAGAACGCGGACTCCTCGAAGGAGGCCGGGGTGGCCTGGAAGCCGTTCATGGCGGCCATCTCGGCCATCCAGGTGGAGCCGATCAGGGACATGTCCGGGGTGTTGCCGCCGGCGATCGAGGTGGTGAGCTTCTCGTGCGCGGCGTCCCACGGCACCGCGGTGATCTGGACCCTCACGTCCGGGTTCTGCTGCTCGAACTTTTTCGCCAGGCTCTCCAGGTCCTTGTCGGCCTTGTCGCCCATGGACCACATGACCAGCTTGCCCTTGGCCTTGCCACTGCTGATCTTCGCCGGGGCCTTGTCTGCGGCTGAGGCGTCGTCGCTGCGGCCGCAGCCGGTGGCCAGCAGGGCCGCCGCGACGGTCGCGCAGGCGATCTGGAGGGTTCTGACGGTGGGACGTGTGGTGCGCATGGTTGCGGCTCCTTGCGGTCGTGCTGACGGGGCGCGGGGGAGGTACGTGACGGGACAAAAGGGACGGGCGAGCCGGGTCGGCTCAGACTGCGGGGTGCGGGCGGCCGTGTTCGACGGTCACCTCTGCGGTGAGATGCGGATCACGGCTGGAGCGTCCGACTTGCAGGCGGTAGCGGCCGGGCGGAGTACGCCACTGGCTCGCCTCGCTGTCCCAGATCCGGAAGACGCGGGCGGGCACGCGCACCTCGGCGGTGACGCGGGCCCCCGGTGCCGCCTGGACCGTGGTGAAGCCAGCGAGCAGGCGCACCGGCCGGTCGGTGCCGTCCCGCGGCGGCTCCAGGTAGACCTGGACGACCTCACGGCCGGCCCGGGGGCCGGTGTTGGTCAGTGCCACGGTCAGGTCGAGCCCGTCTCCGCCTGCGGGGCTGGTCAGGGAGGCGGCGGAGACGGGAGTCGGGGAGAGGGTCACGGACTCGTACCTCCATCGGGTCCAGCCGAGACCGTGACCGAACGGGAACGCGGGGGCAAGGCCGTCCCGGTCCCAGGCCCGGTGGCCGACGTGGACTCCCTCGGTGTAGTCCACGATTCCGTCGCGGGGGCGGGCGTCGGGGACGGGGACATCCTGCGCGCGGGCGGGCAGCGTCCACGGCAGCCGGCCCGACGGCTCGGTGCGGCCCAGCAGCACGTCGGCGAGCGCGTGCCCGGCCTCCTGGCCCGGCAGCCACGCCCACAGCAGGACAGGGGCTTCGTCGGCCCAGGGCAGCAGCACCGGGGCGCCGGCGTTGACGACCACGATGGTGCGCGGGTTGGCGGCGATCACCTTGCGCACCAGGTCGTTCTGGTGGCCGGGCAGCTCCAGACCGGTGCGGTCCCAGCCCTCCGACTCGACCTCCTCGTTGGTGCCCACCACGACGATCGCCACATCGGCCGCCTGGGCCGCGGCGACGGCCTCGACGATCTCCTCGTACGGCGTCGGCCCGGGCGGAGCGTGCCGGACCTGGGCGGTGACGAAGCGGCCGTAGCCACCGGCCCCGACGACGGTCAGGTCCAAGGCGAGCGCGAGCCTGCGCCCTTCCGGCCCCACCTCGACGTCGATCCCCCGCAGCGGTGGGTGGTTGTGGCTGGACTCCAGCACCAGCTCCACACCCCGGTCGTCGTCCCCGGCCAGGGCCTCTTCACCGTCGACACTCACGCTGAAGCGCCCCGCGCAGCCGAACTCCAGGCGGTGCGTCCCCGGCTCGGTGAGGGTCAACTGCGTGCGCAGCAGCACCCGGTGGGTCTCCGGGGCGAAGCCGTCGTACGTGGTCCAGTCCCCGGTGGCGTCGACCTCACCGCCGATTCGGTTCCCCTCGGCGTCCAGGTGGTCGGCGCGTACGCCCGCCGCGCCGGTGTCGGGATCGGTGAGCAGTTCGGCGGAGGCATACGGCAGGCGCAGACGGGCGTCGCCGCCCCGGTGCACGGTCAGCCGGACATCCTCGGGAAGCGCGGCACGCAGCCCTTCCTCGAACGACACCGTGCGCACCGCCGGGACAAAGGCGCTGCCGCCACCCTGCAGGTACGGCGCGACGGCATTCGGGCCGATCAACGCAACGCTGCCGATGCCGTCCGGGAGCAGCGGCAGCAGGTCTGCCTCGTTGCGGAGCAGCACCGTGCCACGAGCGGCGACCTCGCGCAGCAGCCGGAACTCCTCCGGCGCAGGCTCGGACGACACGGTGGCCGGCACCGACTCGTCGAGTGCGCCGACGTGCCAGGCCAGGCGCAGCAGCCGCAGCACCTTGTCGTCAATGACCTGTTCGTCCACCTCGCCGGCGCGCACGGCCGCCGCGAGCGCGTCACCCCACGGGCCGCCGGGACCCGGCATCACCAGATCCAGGCCACCGACCGCCGAGGCCACGGTGGACCGGGTCGCGGCCCAGTCACTGACCACGGGCCCGGAGTATCCCCACTCCCCCTTCAGCACCTCGCGCAACAGCCGTGCGTTCTCGGTCATCGGCGCGGACACGGTCCCGTCGTCCAGGCCCGAGTAGGCGGCCATCACACTCCACGGCGCGGCCTCGGCGAGGACCTGCTCGAAGGGGGCCAGGTAGACCTCCCGCAGCGTCCGCTCGTCCAGCCGGGCACGGTACCGGGTGCGGTCGGTCTCGGAGTCGTTGGCCACGAAGTGCTTCAGGCACGCGCCCACGCCCCGGCTCTGCAGGCCGCGCACGACGGCGGCGGCCAGGATGCCGGTGAGCAGCGGATCCTCGGAGAAGTACTCGAAGTGCCGCCCGGCGACCGGAGTGCGCTGCAGGTTCACCACCGGGGCCAGCACCACGTCGACGCCCTTGCGGCGGGCCTCGAGGGCGAAGAGCTCCCCCAGCCGCTTGGCGAGGTCGGTGTCCCAGGCAGCTGCCAACGCACTTGGCGCAGGGGCCAGCAGGCCGGTCTCAGCGGGGTCATCGCCGGTACCCCGGACGCCCTGCGGGCCGTCGGACATCGTCACCGCCGACAGCCCGAGCCGGGGCTCGGCCGGAAGTCTCCACAGGTCGGCGCCGGTCAGCAGGCGGATCTTGGAGTCCAGGTCCAGGCCGCGGATGCGGGCGCCGAGCTCGGTGTCATCAGGGAGGGCAGGGCGGCTCATGCTCGTCCTTCCAGGCCGCGGTACGGCACGAAGCGGGCGGAACGGAGAGCAGGAAAACACACTCACTAAGTACTTAGTAAGTCCTTGTGCGTAAGTTCTTTCTCAGGTTTGATCGGAAGGTGACCACTGATCGACACCCCCGTAGACTCCGCACGATGAGCGAGAGCACGCCGAACGGGGAACGGCAGCCCCGCACAGGAAGAAGCCTCAAGGCCCAGCAGCGACGGCAGGAAATCCTGCAGATCGCCATGGACACCTTCGCCGCCCGCGGCTACAACAACGCCTCCCTTCAGGAGATCGCCGACCGCGCCGGCGTCACCCAGGCCGGCGTCCTGCACTACTTCCGTTCCAAGCCCCAACTGCTCACCAGCGTCCTCGCCTTGCGGGACGAAACGGACATCGAGCAGCTCGGCCCCGAGCGCCCCCGCGGTCTCGCCTTCCTGCGCCACCTCGTCGACACCGTCCGCCGCAACACCGAACGCGAAGGCATCGTCCGCCTCTACGCCGTGCTCTCGGCAGAAAGCGTCACCGAGGGACACCCCGCGCAGGGCTACTTCCGCGACCGCTACGCCGGCCTGCGCGTCATGGTCACCGAAGCCCTCGCCGAAGCATCCGAACTCGGTGAGACACGCCCCGACCTCAACCTCGAAGAGGCGGCCACGGCGATCATCGCCGTCATGGACGGCCTCCAGGTCCAGTGGCTGCTCGCCCCCGAGTCCGTCGACATGACGGCCGTGACAGATCGGGTCGTCACCGCACTCCTGGCCGAGTTCACTACCCGAACCGCCTGATACCCGGCGGCAGTTGTCGCCGGGGGCGCGTACGCGTGTTCAGGCGTGCGGCATGAGTCGTTCGGCCTCGGGCTCCAAGAAAGCCGGGACCGTGCGGGGAGGGTTCGCGCCGGGGACGGAGCAGGTCAGGGCGGCGACGCGGGCAGCGAAGGTGCAGGCGTCGGTGAGGTCCGCGATGCTCAGCCCGTCGAGTCGTCCGCCGAGGTGTCCGAGGGCTGCGAGGCGGTGGAGCAGGCCGGCGGTGAAGGAGTCGCCCGCGCCGACGGTGTCGACGACGTCGACGGGCGGAGCGGGCACGGTGACGCGGTGGCCGTCGAGGGACGCGAGGGCGCCGCGTTCGCCGAGGGTGATGACCACGAGCCGCACGCCGGCGGCATGCCAGGTGTCGCACGCCTGCTCGGGGCCGGCGCCGGGGAGGAGCAGGGCGAGGTCGTCCTCGCTGAGGCGGAGGATGTCGGCCAGGGCGCACCAGCGGGAAATGCGCTCGCGGTAGACGGCGGGAGGCACGAGCAGGGGGCGGACGTTCGGGTCGATGGACACGGTGACGCGCTCGCGGGCGGTGGCGAGGTGGTCCTCGATTCGGCTGCCGCCGGGTTCACGGATCAGCGCCAGCGAACCGGTGTGCAGGCAGACGGTGTCGTCGTGAGCGTTGGCGGCGAGCTCGTCGGCGGCCCACTGCCAGTCGGCGGTGTTGTCGGCGTAGAAGGTGTGGGCCGCCTGGCCGGTGTCGTCGAGGGTGGCGATGGCGAGCGTGCTGGGCTCCTGGGTGGTCACACTGCCGCTCAGGTCGACGCCGGAGTCGGTGAGGCGGCGACGGAAGAGGGTTCCGAAGGCGTCCTGGGAGAGGCGGGCGCGGAAGCGGGTGGGGGTGCCGAGCCGGGCGAGCGCGACGGCGGTGTTGGCGGGGCCGCCGCCGGGCAGGACGCGCAGGCTGAGTTCGTCGGAACCGGATCGGGTGGGGTCGGTGAAGGGCGCGGCGGAGATCATGCGCAAGCACATCGACACCAGCCTCGGAGCGACAGCAGTGTGGCGACTCGGCCACGCCGACCCCGCCGACGGAATCTGACTTGGTCCCGGTGATGGTCAGCGGTGCCGTCACCGACAGAGTCGGGAACGGGCAAGCGCCCTCCTGGACTCCGGGTTCGTCTTCGTCTCGACGCTCGTCCCCACCTCGCGCCCGGGCCCTTCCGGCCCTCACCGGAGTCCGACGCACCTCACGGTGGACCTTGACACAACACCTTGGAGTTTGCAGTGCACAGGACATCCCCCATTGCCACCGCCGACCTCGCCGACGAGCACGGTGACCAACTGCGAGTCTGCGACCTGCAGTTCACCTCCTACGGGGCTGTGCACTCCTTCGCCGGTCCGGTCCGCGCCATCTCCTGTCCCGGCGACAACGCCCTGCTGCACGAATTGCTCCGCACACCCGGGGAGGGCTGTGTCGCGGTTGTCGACGGCGGAGCCTCGCTGCACGCCGCGCTCCTCGGCGATCTGATGGCCGAGCGGGCGCGAGACAACGGATGGGCCGGGGTCGTCGTGTACGGGGCCGTCCGCGACAGCGCCCTCCTCGCCGGCATGGACATCGGCATCCACGCCCTGGGCACCAACCCTCGCAAGAGCGGGAAAGCCGGCGCGGGCGCCGTCGATGTACCCGTGTCGTTCGGCGGCGTCACGTTCGCCACTGGCGACATCCTGCACGCCGACCACGACGGAGTCGTCCTCCTGCCGACTACCTGATTCCCGGCGGAGACCACCGCGCCTCCCGTCCCGTGCGGTGACGGCGCGAAGGGCACGCGCGTCTACCACTGGGCCGCCTTGCAGATCACGTCCATCGAGGACTTCGACGGCGAAGGCGCCGATCTTCTGGGGGGAAGACGCCGCAGCGCGGCTGCCTGCCAGGCGGCCGCGCTGCGGCGCTGGTAGTGCTCGGACGAGAGCTGAGCGGGACCGGCCACACCCGCTACGGCAGCGCCCCCGGTACGGCAGCAGGGCCGGACCGCGCGTCGCGGTCCGGGCCCTGCCCCGTGCGGTGCCGCCCTGCGGCGGCGGTGCCTCAGCTCTGTGCCGTGTCGTCGCCCGTCTGCCCGGCGCCCTCGGCTGCGCCGGCCTTCTCGCGCATCTTGCGCACCAGCTCCGCCTTCTGGTCGGCGGCACCCTGGCGGTCGAGGTTGCGGTGCGGACCGTTGTTCTGCCGTTCGGCGCGGGACAGCTTCTTGCGCTGGCCGCCGCCCATGCCCACGGGGTTGTTGATGTTCTTGCTCACGGGTTCTCCCGGAATGATGTGAAGTGATCTACGGATTCATCGGTGAGGGACGGGCGCGACAACGTCGAAGGACGTCAGCAGGGGCCCATCACGCTCTCACTCGTAAATCGGCGTCTGGAAGAACATGACCAAGACGTTACCCGGTTCCATCGGCCCCGCACACCAAGTTTTCCGCCGTCCCGGCGTCGGCCGGGCCCTCGGCGATCACGGAGCCCCGCCATATGGAGGCGAGCCAGCGGGGGCGCCATTCCTGTCACGCCGCTATCACGAACCCCACGGACACCCTCACGTCACAGGGCTCTGACCTGGACCTACGTGCTCGCCCTGGACCACCTGGACGCCCAGAGACGGCTTCTACGACATGTGCCATGTGGTACCCAGGGAGGGACCCAGGATCAGGACGGGAGCCTCTTCTGGCCCGTCAAAGCGGTATTGCAAGGTGTTCGACGGTGTCTCACTCACGCCTCAGACCCTCTCACGTATCACGGACGCCCCTATAACGCGGGGGTGCGGGAAACCGGTCTGACCAGGTTGAAGACCTCTCGGGCGGCATACCTCTTGAGGCATCGGATGATTTCACGTCGGGTCTTGCCCTCCTGGGTACGGCGTTCGTAGTACGCCTGGGTGCGCGGGTCGTGGCGCAGGCGGGTGAACACGATGCGGTGCAGGGCCGCGTTCGCCTGCCGGTCGCCGCCGTAGTTGAGCCGACGCGTACTCCGCCGGCCCGACGAATACTCGACCGGGCTGACCCCGCACAGCGCAGCGAACGACGCCTCAGTGCCCAGCCGCTCGGGATTGTCTCCCATGGTGATCAGCAGCGTGACTGCGCTGTCCGGGCCGATGTCCACCGGTGCGAGTAGCTGTGGGGCGTGGCGTTCGACGAGCCGGGTCAGGCATTGGTTCAGCTCGTCGATCTGCGCGGTGAGCTGTTCGATGCGCTCGGCGAGCATGCGCAACGTCATGTGGGTGGCCTGGGCCACTCCGTCCTCTTTGCCCCCACCGTCGTGCGGGGCGAGGCGCGCGCACATGCGGAACAGCTCGGCATTGCCCAGGCTGGACAGCCGCTCCCGCAGGGCGGGATCGGCTATGACCAGGACGGCCTTGAGCTGGTTGATCGCCTGGGTGCGGGCCTTGACCGCGGAGTCCTTGGCGAGCTTGAACATCCGGGCGCTGTGCACCGGACCGTCGCCGGACTTGGCCCGGGCCCGGGCGCGACCGCTGAGCACGGCCCGCGCGGCAGCCTGCGCATCGAGCGGATCCGACTTCCCGAGCAGCCGGCGGGCCGTGCGGTCGGGCCGGTTCACTTCGAACACCTGGATCTGCTGAGCCAGCAGGTAACGGGACAGGCCCGCGCCACAGCAAAAGGCGCTGCTTCACCAAGCTGAAGAGCGCGAACGTGCCGCACGAGTCCGCGGACGATGACCACAAATGCCTCTGGTGAGGGATCAACGCCACTGGAGCAAACGAATGAAGACAATCGATGAGTAAACGTTGGAAACGAAAGACCGCACGATGCTGATCGCCGCAGTCTCGGAGATGGCCGTACTGCGTGCACTTCAACTCGCAGGGAATCGGATCATCGGAGCGCGTGGCCGCTCCGTCCGTGGGCCCATGAAGTCGGTTGACCCGTGGTCGATTCATGTGCACCTGCGGGTTGAAGAGCAGGAACTCGACACCTTCCTCAAGGACGCCTGGCAGATTCCCATCGCAGTCGGCCTCCCCGACCCACTCCTCGATGCGCTCGACCTACACACCCGCACCCTCCTGACAGCCGGCATCGAGTTCAATCGCAACGATCTCCTGCGCACCCTGTCTCGACTTCCCCAGCAGCCTGCCCTGCCATGGGAGCCCGTCGGCTCGTAGTGCGTACCAGCAGCGGCGAAGCGCCGCGCTGTGCCGGGGAGCGCCCTTCGGGGGAGCGACAGAACCCCCTACCCCGGACAGGACGCGGTGTGCCGGAGCGGAGAAGGCCGTAGCGATGCCGAGCGCCATGAGCAGACTCGGATCTTGACCTCGTGCGGCCGCGCGGTCCTCGATGACCAAGCCGCGGCCCTGACCCGATCCTCATGCCCCGCCCGGCGGCGGTTGCTCTCAGGGCGAGGAGGAAGCGGCGTCCTTGGAGGTGGCGCGTGGTGTTGTGCGGGTGGCGGGCTCCTGGCCGAGCAGGTCCAGCAGTGCCACGGCGTCGTGCTCCGGGGTGGCGGGTTCGGCGTAGTAGGCGACGAGCCGGTGTCCGGGAGTGCCCTCCAGGAGCAGGGACTGGTAGCCGAGGGTGAGGTCGCCGACCTCGAGGTGGTGGAAGGTCTTGCGGCCCTGCGTACGGCCCTTGACGTCGTACCGCTCCCACAGGCGCGCGAAGTCCGGGCTTTTCAGCAGGAGTTCGCCCACCAGGTGGGCCAGGTCGGGGGCGTCGGGGTCGGTGTCGGCAAGCGCCCGCAGGCGCGCGACGCAGCCGCGGACCTGGTTGTTCCAGTCCTTGAACAGGTCGCGCGCGGCGGGGTGCAGGAAGACGTAGCGCGCGATGTTGCGCTGCTTGGCCGGCCACTCCTCGATCCCGGCCAGCAGGCGCAGACCCGCGGGGTTGGTTGCCAGGATGTCGTTGCTGCGGCTGACCACATAGGCCGGGCGGGGCGCAGGTTCTCCAGCAGGAGCTTCACGCCGGGCCGCACCGTTCGGCTGGGCGCGGTCGCGGGTTCCGGCGCGGACCGCGCGGCGAGGGCGGCGAGGCTGCGCAGGTGCTCGTGCTCCTCCTCCCCCAGCCGCATGGCGCGAGCCAGCGCGTCCACGACGGACGGGCTCGGCCGGGTTTCCCTGCCCCTCTCCAGACGGGTGTAGTAGTCGATGCTGATACCGGCCAGGGTGGCCAGTTCCTCACGGCGCAGCCCAGGCGTACGACGCACCCCGGAGCCGGCTGCCAGGCCGACGTCCTCGGGCGTCACCCGGGCTCGGCGGGCACGCAGGAAGCGTCCCAGCTCGGTGGCGCTGTGCTGCTCACTCTTCATACCGTCCAGTCTGCGGGGCTCGTGACCTGCGCGGCATATGCGTGGGGGGCCCTGTCACACCCCGGAACGCCACTCCCCGGCACAGCACGGAGACGGTGCGACCGAGCCCGGCCTACGTCGTCAGCCGCAGCATGGACGTCCTCGCCCACAATCCCGGCGGCCTCGCCCTGTACGCCGGCATCGAGGACTGGCCCGCCACCCAGCGCAACCTCGGCCGATACCTCTTCCTCCATCCCGCCGCCCGCGAGATCTTCCCCGACTGGGACAACCAGATCCGCCACTGCGTCGCCCGCCTGCGTGCCCTGGCCGGCACCGACCCCGACGCCCCCGACCTCACCCGGCTCGTCGGCGAGCTCCTGCTGAAGAGCCCGGCCTTCGCCGGACTGTGGGAGCGCTACGACGTCACGGGCCGCAAGATCACCACCAAGACCTTCCAGCACCCCCAGGTCGGCAAGATCACCCTCACCTTCCAGGGCATGGCCCTGGAAGGCACCCCCGGCCACCGCCTCGGCGTCTACACCGCCGAGCCCGGCGCCCCCGACCACGACGCCATGCTCCTGCTCGACATGACCGCCACCCACACCGAGCCCACGACGTCCCAGCAGGAGCGATGAGCCCTCACGGTTCCGTCCTGGGGCAAAGGCTCATCGGGGCAGCTTGGCGGTGCGTTGGGCGACGCTGACATAGCGCATGGCGGTCTGCTCGGATGCCGAACAGACGCAACCTGATAGCACCTGCATCGACCGCGTCAGAATGGTGATTCTCTGGACGGTGCGGGCTCTCCGACGTAGCGGCGAGCTCCTCTGCGGCACCGCGTGGCAGGCCGGCGACCGCGTCTTCGGCAGTGTCGTCATGACGGTCCGCAGCCGCGTGCCGAGCTCTGGCCGGCGTGCAGGAGAGGCCGGTGTTCTGCGAACCGGCACACCGCGTCAGGCCGAAGGAATGCGAAACTCGAATTCGGGACGGTCCCACGGCACGGCGGGTGGGTATGCGAGCGCGGTCCCGGTCCGCACTGCACCGACGCGGTGGTAGAAGTCCTCGGCGGGAAGATGCGACACGACCTTGACACGGTCGAGCCCGGCGGCACGGGCCTCGGACTGCATGTGCGCAACGAGCAGTCGTCCAATACCCCGTCCTTGCGCTTCGTCGGCGACGAACAGCAGATCGAGCTCCGGTGGAGCGAGGACGAGCGAGTAGAACCCGAGGACCCGACCTCCATGCTCGTCGGCGCCGACGGCTACGAAGGCGCGGTGGGCCTCGATGTAATCAGGACCGACCCGGTAGCCCTCGACTGCGGCTGCGTACTTACCCTCGTAGGCGCCTGAGCCGCGCACGAGCCGCGTGAGCCGTTTGGCATCCCGCGCGACAGCCCTCCGTACCGTGATCGGCCGGCTGATCGGGGAAGTGCGTGAACTCATCGGGAAAGTATGTCGCACCGAGGTCCCGACAGGATGTTCCTCGGCGGGCCTCGCCGTCTCACCCGCTGCCACAGAGAGATCACACAGGCAACGGATCATGCCGTCCCGCTCCACGGGTACCGTCAGGGTATGAGTCATCCGCACCCCGAACTTAAAGCCGCCCCTCCCCTTCCCGAAGGAGGGCTGCGAGTCATCGCCCTGGGCGGCCTGGGTGAGATCGGCCGCAACATGACCGTCTTCGAGCACGCCGGCAAACTGCTCATCGTCGACTGCGGTGTGCTGTTCCCCGAGGAGACCCAGCCCGGCGTGGACGTGATCCTGCCGGACTTCACCTCGATCCGGGACCGGCTGGACGACATCGTGGCCATCGTCCTCACCCACGGCCACGAGGACCACATCGGCGGCGTGCCGTACCTGCTGCGCGAGCGGCGCGACATCCCCGTCGTCGGTTCCAAGCTGACGCTGGCGTTCCTGGAGGCCAAGCTCAAGGAACACGGAATCCGGCCGCGCACGGTGCGGGTGCGGGAGGGCGACCGGCGGGGCTTCGGGCCCTTCGACTGCGAGTTCGTGGCGGTCAACCACTCCATCCCCGACAGCCTCGCGGTCGCGATCCGCACCAGGGCCGGGATGGTGCTGCACACCGGCGACTTCAAGATGGACCAGTTCCCCCTCGACGACCGCATCACCGACCTGCGCGCCTTCGCCCGGCTCGGTGAGGAGGGCGTGGACCTGTTCCTCACCGACTCCACCAACGCCGAAGTACCCGGCTTCACCACCTCCGAGCGTGAGCTGAACCCGGCGATCGAGCAGGTGATGCGCACCGCGCCGCGCCGGGTCATCGTCTCCAGCTTCGCCAGCCATGTGCACCGCATCCAGCAGGTCCTGGACGCCGCCCACCAGCACGGCCGCAAGGTCGCCTTCGTCGGCCGGTCCATGGTCCGCAACATGGGCATCGCCCGTGACCTGGGCTATCTGAAGGTCCCGTCCGGTCTCGTCGTGAGCACGAAGGAGCTGGAGAAGCTCCCGGACCACAAGATCACCCTGGTGTGCACCGGCTCCCAGGGCGAACCCATGGCCGCGCTGTCACGGATGGCCAACCGTGACCACATGATCCGCATCGGCAAGGGCGACACCGTCCTGCTCGCCAGCTCCCTCATCCCCGGCAACGAGAACGCCATCTACCGGGTGATCAACGGACTGACCCGGTGGGGCGCCCACGTGGTCCACAAGGGCAACGCCAAGGTGCACGTCTCCGGGCACGCCAGCGCCGGCGAACTCGTCTACTGCTACAACATCGTCAAACCCCGCAACGTCATGCCCGTGCACGGCGAATGGCGCCACCTGCGGGCCAACGGCGACCTCGCCATCCGTACCGGTGTCGACCCCGACCGGGTCGTCATCGCCGAGGACGGCGTCGTCGTCGACCTCGTCGACGGGCGCGCGTCCATCACCGGCAAGGTCCCCGCCGGCAACGTCTACGTGGACGGCATGGAAGTCGGCGGCGCCACCGAAGCCTCCCTCAAGGACCGCCTCACCCTCGCAGAGGAAGGCGTGGTCACGGTGGTGGCGATCGTCGACGCCGACACCGGCGCCCTCGCCGAGGCCCCCGACTTCCTGGCCCGCGGCTTCGTCCACGACGACACCACCTTCGAGCCGGTCATCCCCGTCATCGAGAAGACCCTGGCCACCGCGGCCGAGGAAGGCGTCGGGGACGCGCACCAGCTCGAACAGCTCGTCGCCCGCGCAGTGGCGAACTGGGCGTTCCGCACCCACCGCCGTAAGCCCCTCATCATCCCCGTCATCATCGACGCCTGAGCCGCGGCCCGGCAGTACGGTCCCCGGTTCCGGTCGCGGTCTCGCCGGCATCGCGGCCGGGCACGGGAGTCAGCAGCCACCCCAGGAAGCCGGGGCGGCAGCGCAGTCCACATGATGAGTCGTCGGAAGTACGTCCCACGGACGGGAGGCGCGAAACCCGCAGTTCAGCGGGGTTGCCCACCTTGCCGACCGTGTGCCGCGCAAGGTCGGTGTCCTGGCCTCGCCGTTCCCTGACGCCTTCCGCCTCGAACTCGAGGCTCCTCCGTCGCGGGTCAGCTACGGACCGATGCCTCGGCCACCGCCCGGCCCGTTCGCGGTGCAGCACGCGGCAACGCGTGTGACCAGCGGCGCAAGCCCGGACTGTCGCGGTCAGTAGGTGGCCAGGGAGATGGCGATGTAGTGCGCGGTGAAGGCTGCCACGGTCAGGGCGTGGAAGACCTCGTGGTAACCGAACCAGCGGGGTGAGGGGTCGGGCCGCTGCAGGGCGTAGACGACCGCGCCCGCGCTGTAGAGGAGACCGCCGACAACGATCAGGACGACTACGGCTGCTCCGCCGGTGTGCAGGAAGTCGGGCAGGTAGCGCACCGGCGCCCACCCCAGGGCCAGATAACACGGGGTGTACAGCCAGCGCGGAGCTCCGACCCACAGGACCCGGAACACGATGCCGGCCACTGCTCCCGTCCATACGATCCACAGCAGCATGGACTGCTGTTCCGGCCGGAGGAGGAGCACGGCCAGGGGGGTGCAGGTGCCGGCGATGATCAGGAAGATGTTGGCGTGGTCGAGTCGTCGTAGAAGAGCCTCGCCCAGTGGTCCCCAGGTGCCGCGGTGGTAGACGGCGCTCGTTGCGAACAGCAGCCAGGCGGTGACCGAGTACACGGCGCAGGCCAGGACTGCTTGCGGAGTACGGGCCAGGCAGATGAGTACGACGCCCGCGATCAGTGCGGCGGGGACCATTCCGGCATGGAGCCAGCCACGCAATTTCGGCTTGATCGGTTCGGCCAGGTCGGCCGCCCGCTCCACCAGGGCGGAGACCGAGTGAGCCTTCTCCCCTGCTTGTCCGCTTTGCGATCGGTCGGGTAGCCCGTCTTCACGGCGCTCTCCACGCGCTGAGGCGACGTGACCGTATTCGACTTCAGCGGCATCACGGGACACAGCTTCTCGTTCTCCCTTGGGCGGCTGGGCGTCACTGGCAGCAAATGCGGTAATGCTAAAAGACCTCGCTTCGGCAGCATTCATGGGAGGTCGGTCCAAAGCCACGTCGCCGGGCCCGGGCCGCCTCGCCACCGCGTGATCTCCAGCCCCGTTGCCCCTCCCGCCAATTGGGCCTGCCGAAGCCGAGTACATCGGCTGGCCATGGGAAAGATCAGGGCTTCTGAACGGGCATCTCCGCTCGCCTACGCGCAAGGATCGCCGATGCTTCCTGAGGTCCGCCCCCACGATCGACCGCCCTCGCAGACCAGTTGGAACACCAACTGGACCTGGCTCCGCATCTCGAGGCCGGCCGGCTCGATGTGGAGGGCGTCGCCGGCATCGCAGTCGTCGCAGCCGCCCACTCCGATGGCTGTGCGGCCACCGGCCATCTCCTCGGGCTGCTGGCCGCGCTGCCTGCCCCCACCGTGGCAGGCGAACGCTTCTGGTCGGACCTGTGGAGGTCGTCGGGCACCGCGTACCTGCTACCCGTCAACATGAAGGCTCAGGTGCTGCGTTCTCTTGAAGGAGAGGGAACCGACCTGGCCAGGCAGATCCTCTCGGCCGTCGATGAGATGACTCCGCCCCAGCGCGTAGCGGCCGGGGAGGTGATCGGTCAAGCCCTCGCCGAGTCCGACCATTTGCCTGACCTCAAGACACAGGTCATCGGCGAGTTGTGGCTCCGAGATCTCGAGCTCACCGCCTGGCGCGTTCTGCATGCGGACCGCAGGTGGGACGATCCGGATGGACGGCAAGCCTTCCTCGCCGCCTGGACGGGCACCTGACCGTCTGCTGCTCCAGACTGCTCGAACAGAGGCGCAGGGCATGCGGCACCCGAACCGGACGAGCTCGAAACAACTGAGGTCAGGAAGTTCGGGCCGAGGTCGCACCCGCCTCCGCCTCAACAGATCAGGGGCCGTGCAGCAATGGCTGCGCGGCCCCCTGGTCCTGTGCACGCCCGGCACGAGAGGAGGCGTTTCGCCCCGTGGGCGGCAAAGCCCGCACGGGCGGCGCTCACCGGACGCAGTGTGCGCGATCCCCGGGCAGGTCTGCGAGGTCAGGCCAGGTTGATGTTCTCGGCCTGCGGACCCTTCTGGCCCTGGGTGACATCGAACGTCACGGCCTGGCCCTCCTGGAGCTCACGAAAGCCCGTGGAGTTGATCGCGGAGTAGTGCGCGAAGACATCCGGGCCGCCGCCGTCCTGGGCGATGAAGCCGAAGCCCTTCTCCGCGTTGAACCACTTCACAGTTCCCGTTGCCATGTCTGATGCCTTCCAGTCGGTGAACGCCTCCCACTCCATGCGGAAGGCAGAGGTGATCGCCCTGGTCCCTGCGGCACAGCACAGCAAAACGCCCACACCAAAGGCGCGGGCAGGGGAAATTCCGAACCACGACAGCTGACACAGAACGCTACACGCCCACACGCCGCGTCACCATAGGAAACGATCACACCGCACGGCAGACCGTGCGTGGGGTGCCCGCCGACGCGGACGGGCACGCTCATCTCATGCTGCTGCGGTCGGGTTCGCTGATTCGGTGGCGCGGCGGTATTCGGCGTTGAGGCGCTGGGCTTCCTCGAGCTGGTCTTCGAGGATGATGATGCGGCAGGCGGCCTCGATGGGGGTGCCGTGGTCGACGAGTTCCCGGGCGCGGGCGGCGATGCGCAGCTGGTAGCGGGAGTAGCGGCGGTGGCCGCCTGCGGAGCGCAGTGGGGTGATGAGGCGGGCTTCGCCGATGGCGCGCAGGAAGCCCTGTGTGGTGCCGAGCATCTCGGCGGCCCGGCCCATGGTGTAGGCGGGGTAGTCGTCGTCATCGAGACGGCCGAACGTGTCGTCTGCTGTCATTGCACCTCTCTGTGGAACGCGTGGAGGGGCCCTGATGCCGTACTGACACCAGGGCCCCGAAGGAACTACTACACCATCTGCCGGCCCTGATACTGCACCGGCCCTCTGTTTCCGCAGACCCGACCGAGACACTGTCGGGGGCGCGGGGATCGCGGTTGCTCGACCGGAGACCACCTCACTATCGATGTCCTGCGGTACCCGGGTCCAAGACTTCCACCCGGGCGATCCTGATGGCGCTCGGCTCCTCCGTTCTTCCCTCTTGATCAACTACTCACTAACGGGAACTGCGTACTACTGGTACTGCGAACTGCTGGTGGCCTCGAACAGCGCCACTCTTCGGCAGCCAGCCCCGTCGCCCGTCCTGCGTCTGCTCTGGCTTGGAACCCCACTGCCGAACCTCTCGGTGCGCGCGCCCGCAGCCGACGCCTTCACCGAGGTACTGCTCACTGACTTCACTGCTGGGTACTGCGAACCTTCACTTACTGGTACTGCCACTGCGGTACTGCTCATGGCGGCCCCTGATCACTGCGGGCCACCCGGTCCGGTCGTCAGTCCCGTCGCCGTCCTGCAACCGCTCTGGCTTCGGAACTCCACCACCGCACCGTCCTGCGAACTGCAACTGCGTACTGCTGCCCGGCAGTTCATCTCTGCCGGGCCTCTCTTGATCTCGGCTACGACAGAAACCTTAACCACACCGCCGACCAATGTCTACTCCAGCGGGTATAGATTTTCGCGCGCTGGAAGATGAGGTACGCCGCCTCGACCAGTCTGCCTCGACCGGTCCCCATGGATGGTTCAAGCAGCTGCGAGGCTCTGTCCGGCGCTCACAGTGACCCACCACCGCGTGGCATGTCGGGCTGGGCGTGACGTCGCCGCCCCTGCGCCGCGGCTACCGTCGGCGGCAACGGCCAACTGCGTCTCGTGAGAACACCACCGACCGGCACGGACGTTTCCAGCCGTGACGCCCCCAGGTCGGCCGTTGACGAGCGTGGCAGAAGGCCCTGCGCCGCCCTCGACGATCCCGGGATGATCGAGCAGCTGGTGGCGAACCGGCACGGCCCCTGACCCGAGCAGTCCGCGGGCTGCGGAGACACGGGCTCACGGCAGCAGGTGCCGTCATGCGTCGACCCTGATGATCACGGTGACTGCCAGCGCCGCAGCCGTCCGTTCCACCACAGCCATTGCCGACGCACGCGATACGGCACGGGCCTTCCTCGAAGGTTTGCAGCAGCCGGCCGTGGCTCGTGACGCGGCGGACACTGTGGTCTTGGTCGTGTCCGAGCTCGTCACCAATGCCCTGCGCCACGGTGGGGGCCGCTGCACACTGGAACTGACTGCGCACCCCGACACCATTGAGGTCGCCGTTCACGATCCCAGCCGGCATGTTCCCCGCATGCGCACCCCTGACCTGAACGGCGGTACCGGGAGGCTTCGGCTGGCCCATGGTCACCAGCCTCGCCCACGCCACGGCGGTCGCCCGCCGGGCCTCCGGCGGCAGGACCGTGAGCACCTTCCTTGCCCGGTAGCGTCACCGCTCAAGCAGCCGGATGGCCGGCGAACATGGTCCGCCTCATGGCGCAGCCTGACGAGTTGCTGGTTGACGTTGCCGCCCTGGTGGAGTCCGGCCAGAGCAACCAGATATCCCTGGCCGTGGCCACCGGTGGCGCTGTCATCACCGGCCGGCTGGCTACCGAAGCGGTGTGGAGGCAGAGGGTGTCGGATGTGCTGAGGGGATTCCGCCCACTTGGGCGAGTTCGCCCGCCGTCTTCGACGCCCCCGTGAAGAAGGACGGGCCGCCCACGCGTCTGCACTTCCGTGTCGCCCGGATCCTGCAGGGCAACGGTGGCGGGAACCCGTTGCACGCGGTGTGGGCCCGACCGGCGTACCGGTCGGGCCCACACTGCTGCTCAGGCCAGGTCATCACTGAGCTCGAAGGGGAAGCGGGCGATGACGCAGCGCATGTGGCCTCACAGGGAGAAGGGGAGAACGGTCCGACCGGGGGTGGGCGTTTCAGCGGGAGAGGGCGAGGATGCCCAGAGCGCTGCCTTGCTCGTCGACCACCGGCAGGGCACCGAGCTGACGGGTGCGCATCGCATGCTCGGCTTCGGCCATCGTGGTCACGGGTGAGGTGAACGAGCCGTGGTCGCCGAGGATGTCGCGCAGGCGGACGCGATCCGTGTAGTCGGAGCTGTCGCGGACGGCGGCGAGTTCGGTCTGGGTGACCAGGCCGGTGCACTGGCCGTCCTGGTCGCAGACGACGAGCCGACCCGTGCGTGCGGCGGCCATGACGGCCAGCGCCACCTCGACGCTCATGTCGTCACAGACCTGCGGTCCGGCCGCGTCCATGACCTCAGCCACCGTCCTGTGCACAGGGTTGACATCCTCCGGGCGGGGCTGCATCTGAACCAGCGTCAAAGGTGCCTCCTGCAGAGATGGGCCAGATTTCTGATCACGAAGGGCCTAGGCCACCGCGCCGACGACAGACTGGCGCACAGGCGCGCGCCGGGTCGCCGAGGCGGGGCGGCGGCGGCCTCGGGAGGTGGCGCTGCGCTTGGGGCGTTCGACCACCGGTGCGGTGATGACGACCGGGATGCCGGACGGGGCCTGGGCTCCGGTGATCCGGTTCAGGGCCTCGTCGCCCGAGCGGATCTGGGTGGTCTGCGGTCGGATCCCGGCGTCCGACATCAGGCGAACCATGCCTCGACGCTGGTTCGGTGTGACGAGGGTTACGACGCTGCCGGACTCGCCGGCCCGCGCGGTTCGGCCGCCGCGGTGGAGGTAGTCCTTGTGGTCGGTCGGCGGATCGACGTTGACGACGAGGTCAAGGTTGTCGACGTGGATGCCGCGCGCCGCGACATTGGTCGCCACCAGTACGGTGACGTGCCCCGTCTTGAACTGCGCCAGGGTGCGGGTACGTTGCGGCTGCGACTTGCCGCCGTGCAGCGCGGCGGCCCGTACCCCGCTGTTGAGCAGGTCCTGGGTCAGCCGGTCGACGGCGTGCTTGGTGTCCAGGAACATGATCACGCGGCCGTCGCGAGCGGCGATCTCGGTCGTGGCGGCGTGCTTGTCGGCGCCCTGGACGTGCAGGACGTGGTGCTCCATCGTCGTGACCGCACCGGCCGACGGGTCGACCGAATGCACGACGGGGTCGGTCAGATAGCGGCGCACCAGCAGGTCGACATTGCGGTCCAGGGTGGCGGAGAACAGCATCCGCTGCCCCTCCGGACGCACCTGGTCGAGCAGCGCGGTGACCTGTGGCATGAACCCCATGTCGGCCATCTGGTCGGCCTCGTCCAGCACCGTGATGCCCACCTGGTTCAGCCGGCAGTCGCCACGGTCGATGAGGTCCTTGAGTCGGCCCGGGGTCGCGACGACGACCTCGGCTCCGCCTCGCAGCGCGCCGGCCTGCTTGCCAATGGACATCCCGCCCACCACCGTGGCCAGCCGCAGCTTGACTGAGCGGGCGTACGGAGTGAGCGCGTCGGTCACTTGCTGCGCCAGCTCGCGCGTCGGTACGAGGATCAGCCCCAGCGGCTGGCGGGACTCAGCACGCTGTCCAGCAGTGCGGGCGAGCAGGGCGAGGCCGAAGGCGAGGGTCTTGCCGGAACCGGTGCGTCCGCGACCCAGGACGTCACGGCCCGCCAAGGAGTTGGGCAGCGTCGCGCCCTGGATCGGGAACGGCGCGGTCACACCCTGCTTGCCGAGTTCGGCCAGCAGCGGCTCGGGCATGGCGAGATCGGCGAACGCCTCGACGGCGGGCAGCGCGGGGGTGATCGTCCTGGGTAGCGCGAACTCACCCTGCACTGCGCCGGACCGGCGGCCGTAACCACCGGAACGAGTGGGCCCGCCCGAACGGCGCGGTGCCTGCGAGCCGAAGCGGCTGCCACCCCTGCCGGCGTCGGCGCCGCCATTACGGGTGCGGGCGGGGCGGTCGTTCGTGTATGTGCGGTTCATGCGGAACCTTCCTCGATGTGGCACATATCAAGGAATTCCCGCAGCGATGAGCGGCATGGAGAATTACGAGTATGGACCAGCGGCAAAAGAAAGCAGATCGGTGCAGCTCTTAAGGATGCGCCTGGGTCCTGGAGGAGCACGCTGCGCGTGGTTGGACCGCGGATTCCTCCGCGTCGTCCCGCGGGTGAAACCGCTGCGGGAGATGCGTGCAGCTGGGGCCCGCACCCCGAAGGATGCGGGCCCCAGCTACAGATTGTGCGTGAGCGTCAGGCAGGAACGATGTTCTCGGCCGTCGGGCCCTTCTGGCCCTGCGCGATGTCGAAGTTGACCTTCTGGCCTTCGAGCAGCTCACGGAAGCCCTGCGCGGCAATGTTCGAGTAGTGGGCGAACACGTCCGCGCCGCCGCCGTCCTGCTCGATGAAGCCGAAGCCCTTTTCCGCGTTGAACCACTTCACGGTACCAGCAGCCATGTCATATCTCCTTTGGGGCAGTACATCGGAATCCGCACCGTACGGACACCGTGTCGCCGCGATGATTACCCCGCCCGGAAAATGACCGGATTTACAAAAGTGCTCCCGACCGACGGAAGCCGGGTCGGGGGCACTTGAAGTTTTTGGGAACCACAACTGCAACTGAGATCGACAGTAGCACGCTGGGACGGCCTGCACACGTTACATAATTCCACTCCACCCATTGCAGCAACAACTCTTCCTGCATGATCCGTCAAACTCTCACCTCGCGGGAACAGATATTGCTTCACTCGGGTGCGATGTTTCGGAAAGAGCGGTGTGGTCAGCCGCACCCCGGGCCGCCGGGGCGGAAATCGCCTACAGGGCTGTCCGCAAGATCGGCTTCAGAAGTCGTCCCCAGCAGTTCGTCCCGGCGTGCCGGCGCTGCATCATGACTCCTGACCGCCGAGGGCCTGCGTCAGCGGCGGGTTGCCACCTCGGGCCGTCCAATGGGCCGATATGGCCGCACGCTCCCTCACGACCAGCTCGCCGAGACCCTGCAGCAAGCAGGTCCTTCCGATGGGACGCCGCCGAACGCGAGCGACTGGCCTGGCGTTGACGAGCTCGTGCGTGGTCGGCGGTGCTGTATTGAACCCACCGCGCACAGAGGATTCGCCAGGCCGTCCCGGAGGTGACTTCGCCGTATCACCGGCGCTCTCACGGACGCCCCTATAACGGGGGGACGCTGGGTACCGTTCTGACCAGGTTGAAGACCTCGCGGGCGGCATATCGCTTGAGGCAACGGATGATCTCACGCCGGGTCTTGCCCTCCTGAGTGCGACGTTCGTAGTACGCCTGGGTGCGCGGGTCGTGGCGCAGCCGAGTGAACACAATGCGGTGCAGAGCAGCGTTCGCCTGCCGGTCGCCACCGTGGTTGAGCCGACGCGAGCTCCGTCGCCCCGAGGAGTACTCGATGGGACTGACTCCGCACAGAGCGGCGAAGGACGCCTCGGTGCTCAGCCGCTCGGGATTGGCTGTGCCACCTTTCATGGATGTCGTTTCGACGTGAGTTCGGGAGTCACCCAGGCCGCCCTGGCTTGATCAATGTCAGTGAGAAATGACGTCACTCAGTAGCTGATCGCTTGATCGTTCGCTCGGCAGCCTGCCGCCCTTGAGCGTGTGAGCGAGAATGGCGGGTGATGGGTGATGCGGCCAGTGGCGCTGCTGTGGGCATTGATTTGGAACCGGGACATTGGCACCCTGAACCAGATGATCAAGCGAATCGTGATGGTGGGGGCTGCCGGGTCCGGCAAGACCACGTTGGCCAGGGCCCTCGGGGAGGCCCTGGAGGCACCGGTCACAGACCTGGACCTGCTGTTCTGGGGGCCGGCTTGGAGTCGTGTCGACCTCAGCGTGTTCCGTGAGCGGACGCAGAAGGTGCTTGCCAACGAGCATTGGATCATCGCAGGCAGCTACTTCAGGCAGGTTGCCGATCTGGTGTGGGCTCAAGCCGACACCGTTGTGTGGCTTGACCTGCCGCGCCGAGTCTCCTTCTCACGGGTTCTCAGAAGGACTGTCCGGCAGGTCGTGCGACGCGAGGATGTCTTTCCCGGCTGTCGACAATCGCTGCGGGCGGCCTGGCGCGACCGGCTATTCCACTCGGCCTGGCGCGAACCTGAGAAGTACCGCTCGGTGATTCCGGAGTTGCTGGACCGGCCTGAGTACGGCCACATGCGCTTGGTCCATCTGCAGAGCAGAAAGGCTGTGGCCGCCTGGTGGGCCAGCTGTGTCGAGCGTGGGGGAAACGTGCGGGAGGAGTCAGACGGCAGCAGTTACTGAGGTTCCGGGCGTGTCGGTCGTTCGACGACACCACGCAGGAGCGGGAGTAGAGTGTCCGGCTTCTGAACCGGCTCGCGGCCAGTGATGGCGTCCCCGGGTTGTCATGGTCTGATCCCCGGGGCCGTCGGTCAGGTGGCGGTGGCTTGCTGGGCCTGGGCTTTGGTGTGGGCGAGGCGGTAGGACTCGGTGCCGGTTTGGATAATCGCGCCGCTGAAGGTGAGGCGGTCGACGATGGCCGCGCAGAGCCGGGGGTCGGTGAAGGTCTTCGTCCAGCCGCTGAAGGATTCGTTGGAGGCGATGGCGACGCTGTTCTTCTCCTCGCGTTCGGTCAGCACCTGGAACAGCAACTCAGCGCCCCTCCGGTCCAGCTCCATGTAGCCGAGTTCGTCGATGCAGAGGAGGTCGACGCGTCCGTAGCGGGCGATCGTCTTGGACAGTTGCTTCTCATCGGCAGCCTCGACCAGCTCGTTGACGAGCTTGGTGGCCAGCACGTAGCGGACGCGGAAGCCCTGCATGGCGGCCTCGGTGCCCAGCGCGATCAGCAGGTGGGACTTGCCGGTACCGGAGTCGCCGATCAGGCAGAGCGGTTCGCCTTTCTTAACCCATTCGCAGGTCGCGAGCGTGTTGACAGTGGCGGGGTCGACGTTGGGATTGGCATCGAAGTCGAAGGCCCGCAGGCTCTTTTCCCTGGGGAAGGCCGCGGCCCGGATGCGGCGTTCGGACCGACGCCGTGCCCGGTTGTCGCCCTCGGCCATCAGCAGCTCTGCCAGGAAGGCATGGGAGCCACTGGGGTGGCCTCCGCCGCGTACACGGTCGGGGCATGGGATCTGACACCGCCGGAACCGCTTGTTGGCGACACGGCGACCCGAGCGGCGGGAGATATCGGATAGTCAGAAACTCATCGACCCGGTCGGCACGGCTGGCGTGCCGACCGGGTCGATGGTGCTGGCGGGCGGGGACTGCGCTGAGTCAGTCTGTCAGGTTGCCCATCTTCCAGATGGTCATGGACTTGACGACGCTGCCGTCGCCGAAGAGCCGCAGGCCGAGAGAGTCCTGCCGGAAGGGGTAGGCGCGGGTGGTGATGGACTTGTGCGCGTTCGCGTATGCCTCGATCATCGAGCGGTCCAGGAACACGTCCAGTGACAACTCTCCGTTGGAGAGCGTCAGCGGACCTTTCTGGATGCCCAGGTTGGCGTCGACGCTGGAGTTGTTTCCGGATCGTGTTCGGTCGACGCCCAGTTGTCCGGCCGGGGCGTCGTAGAACAGACGGGTCCGTTCTTCGTCCCCGGGGCTGCGCAGCACATCGAGTCCGAAGGTGTCGGCGCTGCCCCGTTCCAGGGTCAGCTTGATGTGGAGCATGTCCCCCTTGATGTCTGCCAGGCGCGCGTTGGCGTCAGCGACGGAGGTCGGTTCGTTGATGTTGAGGAGCGGTTCGCCCACATGGAGCCGTGAGACCTCCTCGACCGGGCTGACTCCCAGGTCTCCGTCAGGTCGCATGGACAGTTGGACGGGGAGTCCGGCGTTGTGGGCCCAGCCGGCGTCGTAGTGGGCGCGCTCCGTGCGCCGGTCCTGCGCGATGCTGAAGACGAGGGAGCGCTCCTTGTCGTCAACTGTGCCGCTGGGCCCGGTGAAGTGATCGCCGTAGTCGAGCAGCTTGGGCTCGGTGGTGTCGGGTGTCCATCGGCGGGCCTGGGCGTCCCAGGTGCCGACCCAGTAGTAGGTGTACTTGCTGCTGTACTCGGCGGGGCCGTCGGGGAAGGACGGGTTGACGAGCAGCGCCCGTCGCTGGCGTCCCTGGTCGTCCTTGCCGATGGGGAGGAAGGTGGGGAGTTCCCAGACCTGGCCGGTCTTGGGGTGGTCCTCCACGTCACCGACCATGAGAGGCCCCGAGTAGGTCCAGTCGGTGAGGTTCTTGGAGGTGTAGAGGAGCGCCGTCCCGCCGACGCTTTGGCCTGAGGTGGTCTGGACTCCCGAGCCGACCAACTGGAACCAGGTGTCGCCTTCCTTCCACACGTCCTGGTCGCGGAAGTCCCCGAAGCGGACCTTCCGTCCGGCGCCGACGTCCAGATCGGCGGTCTGGCTGGTCACCAGGGTCGGGTGCATCTTCCACTCGACCAGGTCCGGGTCGCCGGGGTCGGCGGGGCGTGCGAGTCCGGTTGCCTGATTGGGGCGCTGGGAATCGTTGCCGGCCGTGAACAGCAGGACGGGGACGCCGTTCTCGTCGAGGGTCGCGTCGCCGGACCAGACACCGTCGGGTGCCACACTCCCCGCCGTGGGGGCGAGGGCGACGGGTAGGTCTCGCCAGTGCACCAGATCTTCGCTGACCGCGTGCCCCCAGCCGATGTTGTGCCAGTAGGGGCCGTGGGAGTTGTGCTGGTAGAAGAGGTGGTACTTGCCGTTGACCTGGATGGGGGCGTGGGGCTCGTTCATCCAGTGGTTGGGGGCCGAGAAGTGGTAGCCCGGGCGGTAGCGGTCGCCGTCGTAGCGTGAGCGGTCCATGGCCATACGGGCATCGGGGATGCTGCCCCCGGCGAATGTCTGCATGTCGTGCTTGTGGCCGGCCCGCACGGATTCGGAGGTGAGCGCGTCCGTGTGGACCTTCACCTCGTCGATCTGGCCGTTGAACATGTTTACGGCAAAGGTGCCGTTGATGATGGCGGGCTGGTTGTGGCGGCCGATGAGCAGGGGAACGTCGGCCTTGGCCAGGCGGGCCGTGGTGGGGATGGCTGTCCGGGCGACCTGCTCGCCGTTCAGGTACAGGCTGATGGTGCCCTCGCTCGGAGCGAAGACCGCCGCGATGTGCGCCCACCTGCCAGCGGCCAGAGCCGCCGCCTGCGGGACCGCCGTCTCGTACCAGGCGTCACCGGTGCCGATGCCGAACTGCCACACGCCGTGCCGTCCGACGCCGAGCGAGAATCCTCGGCGTGCTGCCTTGTCCTGCTGGTTGACGATGGCCGAGGGCTTGCCTTCGTCGCCCCATTCGAAGGCGCGTGGTGCGACCCAGGCTTCGACGGTCATGCCGTCCGTGGGGAGCTGCGTTTGCGATGCGGCGCGGGTGACCCAGGTGGAGTAGCCGTCGAAGAGGAGGGCGCCGGAGAGAACGCCGTCCTCCTGTCGCTTGGTACGCCACAGTGGGTCGCTGTTCGGCTTGTAGACCGCGTTGTTGAAGACGTAGCTGATGGGATCCGCGCTCTGGCTGATCCGCTCCGTGGTCGCGGTGCCCTGCCCCTCGGCGAAGTCCCAGTAGGCGGCGAGCCCCTCAAGGCCCGGGTCCGGAGCCTTGTCCAAGCCGACTCTCACGTCGTCCAGGTTGATGTGTCCCCAGCCGCCGGTGGCCCGGTCGACCGCCGTGATGCGTAACTGCTCGCCCAGGTGCTCCCGCGCGTCCCAGGTGACGCGGCGGTACGCCTCGTCGTCGGTGCCGGTGGCCTTGTGCAGGACGGTGCCGTCCAGTGTCGTCAAAGCCACGTACAGCTGGTCGTCGTTGCGGCCGCCGGAAACCAGGACGCTGACCATTCCCGTGCCGGTCAGGGTGAACGGCTCGGAGGTGACGGTGCCCGTGGGGGCATCGCCGCCGCCCGCGAATCCCCATAGGTGGTAGGTGCCCTGCTGGTTGAAGCAGCAGCCCCATCCCCAGCCCGGCTGGTTGGTGACGGATCCGTGGAAGGCGGTTCCTGTGGTGCTCCAACCGCTCAGGTCGCCCCTCTCGAAGCCGGGGTTGGACAGGGTGCTCTCGCTCGCGCCGGCCTGTCCCGACATGAGGGGTGTCGTCATGCCGAGACATGCCACGAGGACGAGCAGTATGCGTAGCAGGCTGCCCGGGGGCCCTGTCCTGGATGTCGCTGGTGAACGCGTGCGCATGCATACCTCCGGTGATGTGTTGAGGTGCGTTGAGCAGGCTGATCAGTGCGTTTCCTGGTCGCGGGCCCACGGCAGGGCCCCGGGAGCATGGAACGTGGGTGGGCAGGTGGTCAGGAGCGCTGGACAGGCACGTTGACGTCGTCGACGTTGATGTGGCCCCAGCCGCCCGTCGCCTTGTCGACGACCTCGACGTAGATCCGTTCGCCGATGTGCTCGGACAGGTCGAAGACGACACGGCGGTACTGTTCCGCACCACGCCCGGTTTCCTTGGCCAACACCTTGCCGTCGTCCGCACGGACGACGGCGGCGTAGAGCCGGTCGAGGTCGTTGCCGCCGGACACGAGCAGGTCGACCACGCCGTCTCCGCCGAGGACGACGGTGGCGGAGCGGAGTACGCCCGTGGCGTCGTCGCCGCCCGCGTTCGGGTTGTAGCCCCACAGGTGGTGGCCGTCCGGGTCGTCCGCCGTCTCGGCCTGGTAGAAGGGTCCGCCCCAGCCCCAGTCGGTACGGGTGGTCACGTTGGCGTCGCCGAAGGTGGTGCCGGAGACGACGGTCCATCCGGTGAGGTCGCCGGTGGCGAAGTCGTGGTTGGGAAGGGCGTCGACGTTCGTCGGGCGCGGCGGGTCGTAGGCGGCCGGCACTACGGATGTGTCGTAGGCGCCGTTCATGGTCCACACGTCCAGGGAGACGACCTGGGCGGAGCCGCCCTCGCTGGTCAGCCGCAGGCCGGTGGAGTCCTTCCGGGTCGGATAGACGCGGCTGGTGAGGCTGTTGGTGCCGTTGACGTACGCCTCCAGCATCGAACGGTCGAGCAGGACTCTCAACTTCAGCTTTTCGCCGTCGAGTTCGACCGTGCCGCCGTGGATGCCCTTGCGGACGTCCGGGTCGAGGCTGGAGCGGCCGCGGTCGATGGAGAAGCGGTGCTTGCTCGTGTCATAGGAGAGCAGAGTCCGCTCACTGCCGTCGGCGCTCGCCCGGACGGCCAGGGTGACGGTCGTGGCGTCGCGGGGCTCGATGACGGCCTCGATGTCGAGCATGTCACCGGAGACACCGGCGAGTTGGCGGTCGGCCTCCTTCACCGAAGCCTGACGGATCTTGACCAGCCGTCGGCCCCGCAGTCCGGCCGCCTCTTCGATCGGCTCGACACCGAGGGTTCCGTCCTGGCGCAGCGAGACGCTGACCGGCATGCCGGCGTTGTGGGCCCAGCCGGACTGGGCGTGCTGCTGTTCGCTGCGGCGGTCCTGGGTGATGCTGAAGAGCACCGAGCGGCCGTCGGGGGTGACGAAGCCGGACGGGCCGGTGAAGTGCTCGCCGAAGTCGAACTCGCGGGGCTTGTCGTGGTCGGGCACGAAGCGGCACGCGCGCTTGTCGAAGGTGCCGATCCAGTAGTAGGTGTGCTTGACGGCGTCAGGGTTGAACGCCTCCCACCAGGGGCTGACCAGCAGGATGTGCTTGCCGGTGCGTTTGCCCTTCGGGCCGGGGAGCGGGAGGAGAACCGGCAGTTCCCAGACTTCTCCGGGCTCGGGGACCTTCGTGAGGTCGTTCCAGTGCAGCGGGCCCCGGTACGTCCAGGGTCCCTCGGGCCTGCGCGCGGTGTAGACGAGTGCGGTGCCGCCGTGCTTCTTGGTGACCTGGGCGCCGCTGTAGTCGACGATGCCGCTGCCGACCAGCTGATACCAGACGCCGTCCTCCTCCCAGACGAACGGGTCGCGGAAGTTCTCCGCCCACGCGGTGCCGGGGCCGGCGGGGAGACCGGCCGGGGCCTCGGTGACCGGCTCGGACTTCATGGTCCAGGTGGGCAGGTCCGTGTCGCGGTCGGTCTTGTACGAGGACACGGCCATCCCGGTGCGCTGACGGTAGGGCAGCCGGTCGTCGCCGCCGGTGAAGAAGAGCACCGGCCCCCGGTCGCCGTCGACGTACGCCGAGCCAGACCAGCAGCCGTCCGGCCCGACCGAGTCCCCCGCCGGGGCCAGGGCTATGGGCATGTCCCGCCAGTGCACCATGTCGGTACTGACCGCGTGCCCCCAGTGGATCTGGCCCCAGAACGGGCCGAGCGGGTCGTGCTGGTAGAAGATGTGGTACTTGCCCTTGAAGTACACGGGTGCGTGCGGCTCGTTCATCCAGTGCCAGGGCGGCAGCATGTGGAACTGGGGGCGGTGCCGGTCGCCGTCGAAGCGGGACCGGTTCAACGTCAGGTCCGGGCGGGGCACGCGGTTGCCCGGCAGCGCGGCGACCCTCTCGGCGTGCTCCTGCTGGGCGGTGGTGTCGTCCAGGGTGCCGGGGCGGATGACGAGGCTGTCCATCAGGCCCATGTACATGTTGGCGTGGAACTCCCCGTTGAGCAGGGTGGGCCGGTTGTGCCGGCCGATCAACAGCTGCTCGTCGGGGGCCAGTCGGGGGGCCTTGTCGGGAGTGGTGGCGGTGCCGATGAGGCGGCCGTCGCGGTAGAGGCGCAGCTGGTGTGCGGCCGGATCGTAGCTGGCGGCGACGTGTGTCCATCGGCCCTTGGTGGCCGGCATGTCCGCGTCTCCCTTGACCTCGATCAGGTCGGTGCCGAAGCCGAGTTGGAAGACGATCTGGCCGAAGCGGCGCAGGCCGAGCAGGAAGCCGGTCTTCGCGTCCGGGTTGTGCTGGTTGACCAGGGCCTGGGGTTTGCCGTCGATGCCGTGCTCGTAGGCGTAAGGGGCGATCCACGCGTCGACGGTCAGGCCCTGGGCGGGATCCAGCTTGCCGGGGCCCTTGGCGGTGACGACGGTGGAGTAGCCGTCGAAGTACAGCGCCCGGCCGCGCACTCCGCGCCGCCGGACGGGGTCGGTGTCCGGCTTGTAGCGGGCGTCTTCGAAGACGTAGTCGATGGGGTCTGCGGAGCCCGAGACCGCCTCCCGGGCGACCGTGCCGCCGCGCTCGTCGAAGTCCCAGCGGGCGGTGGGACTTTGGGGACCGCGTCGGCCCTCCGCGGCGGCGGAAGCGGAAGCGAACGAGAGCGGTACGACGGCCCCGCCGATGGCGGCGGACACGACGGTGAGGGCTGTTCTTCTCCTCATGGGCGGGCTCCTGGATGGTGCGCGGCAGGTCTGACGCTCTGCCAAATCGGTTTAAGCGAGATGGCTCGGCATCGTTCGCGCCCCGCCCCTGCTAACGCAAGAGCTAATGCATACCGTTTTACCTGGGGGACGCAAGAGAGGCGGACAAATCGCCATATACCTCCCCGGTTTCTCATTCGAGATGTCTGCGGTGTTGACATCCGACCACAGGCGCATCAATCTCTTCGCAACTTGCTAATCCGATTTAACAACGGAGCTGAGCAGCGTGTCTGAACGTCGTGTGACCATGGCCGATGTCGCCCGCCATGCGGGCGTCTCGCCGACGACCGCGTCGTTCGCCCTGTCCGGTCGCACCGACATGCGCATCTCCGATGCCTCCCGCCAGAAGGTGCTGGATGCCGCGAAGGAGCTGGGTTACCGCCCGAACGTCACCGCGCGCAGCCTGCGGACGAAGTCGACGCAGACCATCGGGTTCGTTTCGGACCGGATCACCACGACGCCCTTCGCGGGCGAGGTGATCCGCGGCGCGATGGAGGCCGCCCGCGAACGGGACAACCTGCTGTTCATCACTGAGGCGGGCGGCGATCGCGACGCCGAGTCCTCGCTGGTCCACGCGCTGCTGGACCGCCAGGTCGACGCGGTGATCTACGCCTCCATGTTCACCCGGTACGTCACTCCGCCCAAGGAGCTGTTCGGGCGCCGCGTGGTCCTGCTGAACTGCCTCGCCCCCGGCTTCGACGCCCCGTCCGTCGTCCCCGACGAACTGGAGGCCGGCCGGGACGCGGCCCGCGCCCTGCTCGTGGCCGGTCACACCGAGGGCATCTGGGCGATCGGCGGGCACCAGGCCGTCCCGGCCACGCCCGAGGGGATCATCGCGGGCAACGAGCGCATGCGCGGCCTGGAGGAGGTTCTGCGGGAGGGCGGCGCGCGCCTGGACGGTGTCATCGAGTGCGACTGGGACACGCCGGACGGCTACCGGGAGGTCTCCGCGCTGCTCGCGGCGGGCCACCGTCCCCGGGCGCTGGTGTGCCTGGCCGATCGGGTGTCCCTCGGCGCCTACCAGGCGCTCGGCGAGGCAGGTCTGTCCGTGCCCGGCGACGTGTCGGTGGTCTCCTTCGACGACCAGGACATCGCGGCCGTACTGCGCCCGGCGCTCACCACGCTGAAGCTGCCGCACTACCAACTCGGCAGCCTCGCCGTGGAGCTGATTCTCCGCAGGGGGCCGCTCGAAGCAGTCGTCCACCGTGTGCCCATGCCGCTGCGGGAACGTGCCTCCATCGGCGCCCCCGCCTGGGGCTGACACCGGGCACCCGAAGACGGTTGTCCCGCCGCCAGGAGTACTGACCCTCCGGGCGGCGGGACGACCACCAAGAACAGCGACCGTCGCAACCGGTCGCCAAGGCGGGTCCGGCAAGACCCGTCTCAGTGAGATGGAGGAACCCTCGTGGTGTTCAGAACCAGGCGCCTCGCACTAGCGAGTGTAGCTGCGGCAGCGGCGACCGCGCTGGTCGCCGGATGTGCGACCGGCAGCGGCGGCAGCACGTCCGGAGCCGACGGCGACACATTGACCCTGTGGACGCACAACGCCGGCAACTCGACCGAACTTGACGTCGTCAAGAAGATCATCAAGGACTTCAACGGCTCCCAGAGCAAGTACAAGGTCAAGCTCCAGGCGTTCCCGCAGAGCGACTACAACAACTCCGTCGTCGCTGCCGCCTCGGCCCGCAAGCTGCCGTGCCTGCTCGACGTGGACGGGCCCAACGTGGCGAACTGGGCCTGGGGCGGCTACCTCGCCCCGATCGACGTCTCCGGCAGCGAGGTACCGCTGTCCGACCAGCTGCCCAGCACCGTCGGCCGCTACAAGGACAAGGTCTACGGCTTCGGCTTCTACGACGTGTCCCTGGCCTTCTTCGCCCGCAAGTCGGTGCTGAACGAGAACGACATCCGCATCCCCACCATGGACAAGCCGTGGACGAAGACCGAGTTCGACGCGGCGCTCGCCAAGCTGAAGAAGAGCGGGAAGTTCAAGTACCCGCTGGAGATGGGCACCGGCGGCACCGGTGAGTGGTGGTCGTACGCGTACTCCCCGCAGCTGCAGAGCTTCGGCGGTGACCTGGTCAACCGCGACGGCTACAAGACCGCCTCCGGCACCCTCGACGGCAAGAAGTCCGTGGAATGGGCTACCTGGTTCCGATCGCTGGTGGCCAAGGGCTACATGTCCAAGAAGTCCGGCGCCGACCCCAACAAGGACTTCCTGGCCGGCAAGAGCGCCATCCAGTGGGACGGCAGCTGGAACGCGACCAAGAACGCCGACAAGCTCGGCGACGACCTGGCGATCATCCCGCCGGTCGACTTCGGCCGCGGTCCCAAGATCGGCGGCGCCTCCTGGCAGTGGGCGATGAGCTCCAGCTGCTCCAACAAGGACGGCGCGCAGGCGTGGCTGAAGTTCTCCCGCCAGACCAAGTACTTCGTCGACTACGCCAAGGCCACCGGCACTCTCCCGGGCACCGAGGCCGCCGCGAAGCAGATCGACGGCTACCAGCCGGGCGGGAAGTTCAACGAGCTCGTCCAGTTCGCGCGCAAGTACGCGGAGGTACGCCCGGTGACCCCCGCCTACCCCTACATCTCCACCGAGTTCGAGAAGGCGGCCCAGGACATCCTGTCCGGCGCCGATCCCAAGAACGCTCTGGGTCAGGCGGCGAAGGACATCGACAACAACCTGAAGACGAACAACTACAACGCCGGCTGACCCTGCTCCGGTCCGGTTCGGGCCCCGACCGCGCCTCCTCGCGCGCCCGAACCGGACCGGCTCCCCCCTGGAGCTACCGTGACCACCATGATCGCAGCCCTTGAGCGGCTGCGTCCGGTCCGGCGAACCCGAACGACCAACGCACGCCGCCGTGAGAGCCTCACCGCCGTCGGCATGGCCACCCCGGCCGTCGTGCTGCTGATCGTCTTCCTCGTCGTACCGGTCGCCCTCGCCTTCGCCCTGGCGTTCACCGACGCGAGGCTGATCTCACCCACCCCGGCCCGCTTCGTGGGCCTTCGCAACTTCACCCAGCTCTTCGAAGACCCGGTCTTCTACAAGTCCCTGCGCAACACGGCGTACTTCGCCGCCGTCGTCGTCCCGCTGCAGGCCGGGCTCGCCCTGGTGCTGGCGCTGCTGGTCAACGCGAAGGTGCGGGGCGTCAACTTCTTCCGCACCGTCTACTTCCTGCCGGTCGTCACCTCGATGGTCGTCGTGTCCCTCCTGTGGACCTTCCTCTACCGGCAGGACGGCCTGGTCAACCACGTCATCTCGGTGCTCACCCTCGGACACGTCGACGGCCCGGACTGGCTGGGCAACCCGGACACCGCCATGCCCGCCATCATCCTGATGTCGGTGTGGCAGGGCGTCGGCTTCCACATGATCATCTGGCTGGCCGGTCTCCAGACCATCCCCGCCGAGCTGTACGAGGCCGCCGACCTGGACGGGGCCACCCGCTGGCACCGCTTCCGCCACGTCACCTGGCCGGGACTGCGCGCCACCCGCACCTTCGTGCTGGTCACCATCACCATCGCGGCGTTCAGCCTCTTCACCCAGATCAGGGTGATGACGCAAGGCGGCCCGCTCGACTCCACCACCACCGTCGTCTACCAGGCCGTGCACACCGGCTACGACCAGCAGCAGACCGCGTACGCCGCGGCCATCTCGCTGATCTTCTTCGTGCTCGTGCTGGCCGTGTCCCTCGTCCAGCGATTCCTGACCCGGGAGAAGGACTGACATGACCTCCGTCCTCAAGCACCTCGGCGGTCACGTCGGCCGTGTCGTCCTGGCCCTGGTCTTCGCGCTCCCACTCGTCTTCATGCTGATCTCGTCGTTCAAACCGGACGACCAGATCTTCAGCGACCTGGGCTCCCTGCGCGCCTTCCTGCCGGTCGGCGCCCTGTCGCTGGACAACTACACGGCCGTGTTCGAGCGAGTCCCGGCGGCACAATTCCTGCTGAACTCCGTACTGATCTCCTCGATCACCGTCGTGCTCGGCATCATCGTCAACAGCATGGCCGCCTTCGCCCTGTCCCGCATGCGCTGGCCCGGCCGCAAGCTCGTCCTCACTGGCATCATCGCCACCCTCATCGTGCCGTTCGAGACCTTCGCACTGCCGCTGGTGTGGTGGGTCAACCAACTGCCGCTGCTCCGCGTCAACGGCTTCCACCTGGAGTGGACCACCGGCTGGATGGACACCTACCAGGTCCAGATCGTGCCGTTCATCGCCAACGCCTTCTCGATCTTCTTCTTCCACCAGTACTTCCAGAGCATCCCCAAGGAGATCGACGAGGCGGCGATCGTGGACGGCGCCGGCTGGTTCACCATCTACCGGCGCATCGTCATGCCCCTGTCCGGCCCGGCCGTCGCCACCGTCGCCATCCTCACTTTCCTGCCCGCCTGGAACTCCTACCTGTGGCCGCTGATGGTCGTGCAGAGCGAGAACCTGCGGCCGGTGATGGTGGGCATCTCCTACTTCTTCCAACTCAACGTGGGCTGGGGCCAGATCATGGCCTACTCCTCCATGATCACCGTGCCGATCCTCGCCCTGTTCGTGGCGTTCCAGCGGTCGTTCGTGAACAGCATCGCGTCGACGGGCGTGAAGGGCTGAACCCGCGCCCGCGCCCGCGCAACGCACCGCGTTTCTCCACCCCTCTTCTTCCCCGTGTGCTTCACGCACCCCAAGAAAGGCCCCGTGTGTCCCCGCCGCCTGCTGACCCCCACCTTCCGGCCATGCATCTGCGCCCCCCGCTCAACTGGATCAACGACCCCAACGGGCTGGTCTTCCACGACGGCCACTACCACGTCTTCTTCCAGTACAACCCGTACGCTCCGCGGCATTCGAACGTGCACTGGGGCCACTACCGAAGCCCCGACCTGATCAACTGGGAATCCCTCCCGGTGGCCCTCGCCCCCACTCCCGGCGGCTACGACGCCGACGGCTGCTTCTCCGGAAACGCGGTCTCCGACGACGGCCGCATGGTGGCCTTCTACTCGGCCCACCGCACCGACCGCTGGTGGCAGCCGGTGACCACCGCCGAGTCGTACGACGGCGGAATCACCTGGGTCAAGCGCCCGGAGCTGCTCATCCCCGAGCCGCCCGCAGACACCACGATGTACCGGGACCCCTACGTCTGGCAGCAGGACGGCCGCTGGCGCATGCTGGTCGGCTCGGCCCTCGCCGACAACCGCGCCGCGGCGCAGCTGTACGAGTCCGACGACCTGGAGCACTGGGAGTACCGCGGCCGCTTCCACACCAGCGATGCCGCGGCCGGCTCCGGCCCGGTCGGATGGGAATGCCCCCAGTACGCGCCCCTCGGCGACCGCGGCGTCCTGATCATCAGCGACTGGACCCCGCGGGGCGGCCCCAGCCACACGACCGTCCACACCGGCCGCGAGCAGGACGGACGCTTCACGGCGACCGCGGCCCCGGTGCCGCTGGATCACGGCCCCGACTTCTACGCCCCCGCGCTGCTCAGGGCCCCGGGGGAGGACCGCTGGCTGCTGTGGGGCTGGGCGTGGGAGGCCCGCGACGACGCCTGGGCGCATGAAGCAGGCTGGGCAGGCACCCTCACCCTCCCCCGCGAGGTGACCCTCGCCGCCGACGGAACGGTCGTCCAACGCCCCGCTCGCGAACTGCTCGCGCTGCGCGGCGAACGCGTACTGCACCGCACCGGGCACGTCACACAGTCCGGGGCCGCCGAACTCGGCCAGGTCAGCCGCACCTTCGACCTCACTGCCGTCCTGACCCCGGACACCACCGGCACCAGCGGCCTGCGCCTGGTCACCGCCGCGGACGACACCGAGTACCTCGACATCAGCCTCGATCCCACCACCGGCCGGCTCACCGTGGACCGCAGCCACGCATCACTGGACGCGAGGGCACGAGGAGGCTCATATGCCGTCCCGTGCCCAGCCGCGACGACCGGCACCCCCGTGGAGCTACGCGTGATCGTGGACCGTTCGATCGCCGAGGTCTATCTCGGCGACGGCCGGGTCCTCACCCTCAGGTTCTATCCACTCGCCGAGGGACCCTGGCGACTGCAGGCCCGCACGACAGGCACGGGCAACAGCTACTTCACAGTCGAGGCATGGAACCTGACCCCGGGCGGAATCCGTCAGGAACCGCTGCTGGCGAGCCAAGGGCAGGACGCGTAACGCGCCGCCTGTCCCACGTGTCCTCAAAACGCCGTCCTCACCTCGAAGCAGGTGAGGACGGCACCGTCGTCGACCTACCCGTCGACATCGGCGTACCAGCCGGACCCAGGCACAGGAGCCGCAGGCCCACGCCCTCCCCCAGAAAGGCAGAGAGTCACCATGCCCCGACACGGCTCCCCCAGCAGTGTCACCGTCCTTGGCGAGTGCGTCGCCGACACCTTCGCCGACCCTGGCCGGTCCAGCCTCAGCGAACTCGCACTGCGCGCCCTGCCCGGTGGCGGTCCCGCCAACACCGCCGTCGCCCTCGCCCGGCTCGGCACCCCCACCCGCTTCCTCGGACGATTCTCCAACGACGTCTTCGGCGCCCTCTTCCGAGACCGCCTCAGCGCCTCCGGCGTCGACCTGACCGGTAGCGTAAGCGCCCCCGAGCCCAGCACGCTCGCCGTCGCCGACCTCGACGAGACCGGCCAGGCCACCTACACCTTCTACGCCGACAACGCCGCCGACTGGCAATGGACCACCGCCGAACTCGCCGCCACCCAGCAGGACGACGCGGTCTGCCTGCACACCGGATCCCTGGCCCTGGTACGTCAGCCCGGTGCCGGCCACATCGAGGACCACCTCGCCAGTGCCCGCGAGCACGTCACCGTATCCATCGACCCCAACGTCCGCCCCCTGCTCGTCCCGCCCTCGGCCTACCGAGAGCGGCTTCCTCGCTGGTGCGCCCTCGCCGACATCCTCCGCCTCAGCGAGGACGACCTCGCCCTGCTCCTCCCCGGTGCCGGCCTTGAAGAGGCTTGCGACACCTGGCACAGCGCCGGCGCACGACTCGTCGTCATCACCCTCGGCGGACGCGGCGCACTCGCCTCCCTCGATGGCCACCGCGTCACCGTCCCGACCCCGGCCATCGACATCGTCGACACCGTCGGCGCCGGAGACTCCTTCACCGCTGGCCTGCTGCACCGCCTCGCCGCCCTCGGACACCTCGGCGGACGACTCGACCGGCTGGGCCTCGAAGACGTCGCCGACGCGTGCTCGTTCGCCGCCCACGTCGCCGCCCTGACCTGCTCCGTCCCCGGCGCGAACCCGCCCAGGGCAGAACACCTGGCGACCCCGTTCCTCTCCAGGGAACGCCGCTTCGCCAAGTCGGCGTCCCGTCCACTTCCACCCTCGTGCCCTGACCATGACCGAACCGCACACGCAAGGGCAGTGCCATAGCCGACGCCGGTGGTGACCAACATGGTCGAGCTGTCGGCGACCATCGCGTGGCGGTACATATTGATCCGAAACGGTAGGTTTTCCACTCGCCCAGCGCATTGCGAGCCCGAGCGCATGGCTGCTTTTGCAGGTTGCTTCAGGCTGTGGTCAAGCGGTCGAGCAGGTCACATGCGGAGTTCTGGAGTTCGGCGATGGTTGGGGCGAGGGCTCGTTGAGCAGCGACTTGGGCCGCGGCCAGGGCCGGTTGCCAGTGGGCGGTGTGTTCGACGTCGTGGTAGGCGCGTTGGGCCGCTGCCCGGGCGGCGTCGCGGATGGCAGGCGGCGAGTACTGGTTCATAGCTGTCCTGGAGTCCCGGACGGCAGCCCAGCCGGCGGCCTTGGCGCGGATCCAGACGTAGGGCCTGACGGCCGGGCCGACTGTGCGCCGGGCGGCTTCCTCGGCACTCCGGCGGGTCATGCGTTCGTCGGCCTTTCGCATGTCGCGCTCCCAACGCGGAGCGGCCCGCTTGGCATCGCGGGCGGCCCGCCGCACCTCAGTGGGCGCGGCCTGCAAGATCTCCCGACGGGCGCGCCTTGCGGCCTCTACTGCCATGTCTCGGGTGGCGTGGTGCTCGGCTTCCAGGATGTCGTTCCATCCGGCTTCCCGAGCGGCCGCATGAACTACCGCCTCCATGGCGGCCCCAGCATTCCCCATAGCGATCTGGACTATGTGATCGATCTGGCTGTCCGGGGCATCCGGGGCGAGCCAGGGGACGGCTTTGAAGGCATCGCGCACGGCAGGCCCCCCAGCCAGGGCCGCGGCGCGCGAAACGCATGCGTAGAAGTCCCGCCAGAGCATTCTGCGCTCGGGCAGCTGTTGGGGCATGATCGCATTCGCGATGACAGCGGTTGGAGGGGTAGGGAAGTAATGATGGTAACCGCGCATGCCGCAGACGAGTTCTGGCAGTCCCTCCAGCGTCGCCGTGTCCCTGCCCGCCAGCCGCAGCCACGCTGGCGTGTAGGTCCGGATCAACCAGTCGGCGCACATCCAGGCGCGAGCGCAGTCGGCAGGCATACAGGGAACATCTTTCATCTCCCCATCACCCGCGTAGGCGGCGAGGATACCGATTTGGCTGAGGTCAACGGCGCAACGCGTGCCAACGACCCGGCGGATATAGGGCCGCAGCAGCTGTGTCCGGTCCACGTCCGGCAAGGCGTCATTCCATGCCCGGCCGAAGATGGCGATCAGCGGGGACACACATTCAGGGAGATCCGACCATGCCTCCCCCGCGAAGTAGGAGACGGCTTCCAAGAAGGAAGCCTGACCTGATCCAGGTTCGTGCCTACCGGCGGCCAATTCGATCGTGTTCACATCAAACACGGATGCTCCAGCGCCCGTCCGAAGGGTTACATGCTCCCCGCCTGCGCCCCGCCGCCGGCATCCCGATCCAACGAGACTGGCCGAACTCGATACCGCCAACGGGTGCCACGGGCATCTTATTGATTCCGAAGCTCAATCGGTTCTATTCGAGGATGTAGCGGACGTGGGGGCCGCAGAAGCAGCTGCGGACGATGTGCGGCTGGCCGCTGGTGGCGGCGGAAGAACCTGCGAGATTCGGCGGCGAGTTGGGCCTGGTCACGTGCCCGGCTGTGCATGGGCAGAACAGTCCCACCATGTATACAGCCGTAGTCTCCATCGAGCTTGAAGGGCCAGGAGCAGGCCGTACGGGAGCGGGATCGATGACGGGACTGGCCCGCGCCGCCGGCCGCGCCCCCGTCCACCTGCCAACTTCAGCCTGCACCCGTAGGAATAGGGGCGGAGTCGGAGGCCACCGCGGCCGACCTACGTCCGTCCGTCATCAGCCGTCGGCACGACCGGTGGCATTGCCGGATCGCTCAGCCTTCGATGTGGTAACGGCTCTGGGACACGACGGCTTGGCGGATCTGGGTGGTGAAGTCGGGGGTACGGGCGATCCGGTCCACGCCGCCGGCCTTGTTGCGGCGCAGGACGCTCTTGAAGCTCTGTTCCAGAGTTCCTGCCATGCGGAACATCAAGTCGTCGGTGAGATGGCCGAGGTCGATGTTGAGAAGGTCCCGCGGCGAAGGCTGCCGTAGCCGTGTGAGGGTGTAGGCGGACAATGCAGGGTGTTCGACGGTGTCTCACTCACGCCTCAGGCCCTCTCACGTATCACGGAAGCCCCCATCACGGGGGCTTGCAGGAAGGCGGACGGCATTGTGGCACAGGGTCGGAAAGCCCCAGGTCACGTCCTCGCTCAGGGAAGTGTTCGGCAACGGGCGACGTGGAGCGCCACCGTCGGCCATCAGGTCAGCGAGGCGACCCGAGCGGTTGGGCGACACGGCGGGCGAGCCCCTCGGCGGCACCGCTTCGGCAGGCAGGCGACCGTCGCCTCCGGCGACGTGGCGATCAGGACAAGCCCCGACAGGCCGAGAGCCGGTGCGCGCGGCTGCCCGCCGCCATCCTCTGGACCGCTTCTTCGACCGAGCAGCTCGTCCTTGGCGTTCTCAGGCCCCAGCGTCAGCGCGGCGATCTCAGCCTCGTCGCCGGAGATCGCAGGCGCCGTTGATATCCAGCGACTGCCCGCCCTCGACGGCCACCTCCAGGAGCGACGAACCCGTAGCTTCTCGGACGCTTCCCGCCCGTCGGCGCGCGCTGCCGCCCGGTGGAACGGTCAGGCGGCGTAGCAGAGCACCGCAGGGCCGGCCGAGGCTGCGGCACGGGCCACGGTCGCGTGCACGGGACGGGCAGTGCGAACGGTGGGCGCGGCCTGCGAGCGGTTCCGCGCGAAGACGACGAGGCGCAGCACCGTGAACCGTGCGACACCGGCGAGTGCGGAGGCGGACAGGTAGACGACCTGTTCGAGCACCGCACCGGGCGCCGCCACCAGCTGCTGCAGGACAAGCATCGCCACACAGGTCACCACGTACGCGGCCGCCGCCGACCCGGCGGACTGCGCATGCTGGCGCCAGGTCGCGCGCCCGCCCGCACCGAAGGTGAACCGGGCGTGCAGCTCGGTGGCGAGGAGCGTGGAGACCACGGTGATCAGGGCGTTGGCCAGAACCCAGGGGATCCAGGAGGCCAGGGCCGCCACGGCGAAGCTGGAGGTGATCCCCACCCCACCGCCGAAGAGCACGAAGCGGGCGAAGGCGGTGAAGGCGGTGAAGGCGGCGGGCGCCGCCTGCTCCTGGCTGTGTGCTGTCTCCATGATCCGACCCCTTCGATGGCCTCACTCCGCGAAACGCGCACCCCTCGGCCTTCGGGACCGAGGAGTGTGCCGCCAGTGATGCCACTATGACACATGAATGGTGTCACTGCGACACCATGTGGCGCCACACCATGTACGGGCTCGTGCATGCGCAAGTCAGCGATCCGGCACGCCTTCGGTGCACACCGGGAGTGGTAAATGCCGTGGCACGCATCAGATGTACTCCCGTCCGCATGCGTCGACTGATGCCTGCCCGGACACTTGAAAGGTTCACTCCGGGTGGCACCTGCGCCACGACGCGAACCGAGAGACGGGCGGATCACCATCCCGCGACATCGCGTGGCGTCACACGGCACCCGCGTGGCGCCGGACAGTGTCGCCGACACCATTCCGCGCTCCCGATCCTTCTCGATCCTTCTCGGAGCCACCCCACAAAGGCACCACTCGGGCTTGCCGTGACGCCATCATGGTGCCATCATGGCGTCATGGACCTCACCCCGTATGTCGACTCCCTCCGCCGCGAACTCGCGGTGGCCGCCGAAGCCGGCGGCGACGAAGCCCGCGAGCTGGCCGAGAGGCTCACCGCTCCCCTGGAGTCGGCGACCCGGCTGACCATGCTCAACGTGCTCTCCGCCGCGATGGACGAGATCACCCGTGAACTCGCCCCCGGCTCGGTCGACGTACGGCTGCGCGGGCTCGACCCCGACTTCGTGGTGACACCGCCGCCCACCTATGGCGGCGCCCCCGCGGAGCCAGCCGCACCCGCCGAACCGTTCAGGGCCCCGGTTCCGGCCGACGGCGACGAGGGGGGCACCGCCCGCGTCAACCTGCGCCTGCCGGCCCACCTCAAGGCCCGCGCCGAAGAGGCCGCGACCCGCGAGGGCCTGTCGGTCAACGCGTGGCTGGTGCGCGCCGTGTCGACCGCGGTCGACGGCGGCAACCGGCCGCGCACTCCGGAGAAGGCCCAGACCGTCGGCCAGAGCTTCACGGGCTGGGTGCGCTAGCCGCGCCCCCGCCCGCACCACTTCACCCACACCACGTCCCACCAGCGGGGACGACCCAAGGACTCAAGAGGACGGGACAGCCATGCCTTCTTTCGACACTCCCGAAGCGATCTCGGTCACCGCGCGCGTGGAGGCCGGTTCCATCCAATTCACCGCGGGCGACCGCCTCGACACCGTCGTCGAGGTGCGGCCCCGCGACCCGAAGAAGGACCTGGACGTACGGGCGGCCGAGCAGACCGAGGTCACCTACGCGGGCGGCGCACTGACCGTCAGGACACCCAAGGGCAATCTGCTCGGGCTCGGCCGCACCGGCACCGTCGACGTGACGGTCGAACTGCCCGCGGACTCGCGCATCGACATGACCGGCGCCTGGGCCCAGGTGCTCGGCGAAGGCCGGCTCGGCGAGGTCAGCGTGAAGACCTCGTCCGGCGACGTCCGCCTCGACACGACCGGCCCGCTCCAGCTGACCGCGTCGCACGGCTCGATCACCGTCGGCGGGGTCGAAGGCAGGGCCGAGATCACCACCAGCTCCGGCAGCCTACGCGTCGGCCTCCTCGACGGCCCCGCCGTCCTGAAGAACTCGCACGGCACCACCACCGTCGACGCCGCGACCGGCGAGCTGCGGGTGAGCGGCGCCAACGGCGACATCGAGATCCGGCGCGCCGAGGACTCGGTCACCGCCACCACCGCCCACGGCACCCTGCGGGTGGGCGAAGTGGCCCGCGGCACCGTCCAGTTGGAGACCAACTACGGCGCCATCGACATCGGCGTCCGCGTGGGCACGGCCGCCTGGCTCGACGTCAGCTCGGGCTCCGGCCAGGTGCGCAACACGCTCACCGCGTCCGCGAGTCCGGAGCAGACCGAGGACACCGTCAAGGTCCGCGCCCGCACCAAGCACGGCAACATCGACGTCCGCCGCGCCAGGGCCTGAGCACCACATCGTCAACCGGCCCTACCCCCACTCACTTCAGCCTTCGATCGGAGGGCCCCATGCCTTCATCTGTCATGCCCACGCCCAGGCAGGGCGACGGTCCACAGTCGCCGGCCGCCGTCTCCACCGTCGGTCTACACAAGTCGTACGGCGACATAACTGTCCTCGACGGCATCGATCTGCGCATCCCGGCCGGGTCCGTGTTCGCGCTGCTCGGGCCTAACGGCGCCGGCAAGACCACCGCAGTGAAGATCCTTTCCACGCTCATCACCGCCGACGGCGGACAGGCCCAGGTCGCAGGCCACGACGTCGCCACGGCACCGGACGGGGTGCGTGCCGCGATCGGTGTCACGGGGCAGTTCTCCGCCGTCGACGGGCTGATCACCGGCGAGGAGAACATGCTCCTCATGGCGGACCTGCACCACCTGTCCAGGACCGAGGGGCGGCGGGTCACCGCCGAACTGCTGGAGCGCTTCGACCTCACCGAGGCCGCGAAGAAGCCCGCCTCCACGTACTCCGGCGGGATGAAGCGCCGCCTGGACATCGCCATGACCCTGGTCGGAGGCCCGCGGATCATCTTCCTCGACGAGCCCACCACCGGCCTCGACCCGCGCTCCCGCCACAACATGTGGCAGATCATCCGCGACCTCGTCTCGGACGGCGTCACCGTCTTCCTCACCACCCAGTACCTGGAGGAAGCCGACGAGCTCGCCGACCGTATCGCGGTGCTGAACGACGGCAAGATCGCTGCCCAGGGCACCGCCGAGGAGCTGAAACGGCTCATCCCCGGCGGCCACGTCCGGCTCCGCTTCGCCGACCCGGCCGCATACCAGAGCGCGGCCTCCGTACTGCGCGAGATCACCCGGGACGACGAGGCGCTGTCGCTGCAGATCCCCAGCGACGGCAGCCAGCGCGAGCTGCGCTCCCTCCTCGACTGGCTGGACTCCGCCGGCGTCGAGGCCGACGAGCTGACCGTGCACTCCCCCGACCTCGACGACGTGTTCTTCGCCCTGACCGGCGGCACCGACCAGCCCAAGGAGGCTGACCGATGAGCTCCCTCACCCTCGCCGTACGCGACTCGTCCACGATGCTGCGGCGCAACCTGCTGCACGCGCGGCGCTACCCTTCGCTGACCCTGAACCTGCTGCTGACGCCGATCGTCCTGCTGCTGCTGTTCGTCTACGTCTTCGGCGACGTGATGAGCGCGGGCATCGGCGGCGGCGGCGCCGATCGCTCGGAATACATCGCGTATCTCGTCCCGGGCATCCTGCTGATGACCGTCGGCGGCACCCTGGTCGGCACCGCGGTGTCCGTCTCCATGGACATGACCGAGGGCATCATCGCCCGCTTCCGCACGATGGCGATCCACCGTGGCTCCGTGCTCATCGGACACGTCATTGGCAGCGTGCTGCAGTCGATCGTCAGCGTGGTTCTCGTCGGTGCCGCCGGCGTGGCCATCGGCTTCCGCTCCACGGACGCCACGGCCCTGGAGTGGCTGGCGGCGTTCGGGCTGCTCACGCTGTTCGCCCTGGCGTTCACCTGGATCGCGGTCGGGATGGGCATGGTCAGCCCCAGCGCCGAGGCAGCCAGCAACAACGCGCTGCCGCTGGTCTTCCTGCCGCTCATCTCCAGCGCCTTCGTGCCGGTCGACGCGATGCCGGGCTGGTTCCAGCCGATCGCCCAGTACCAGCCGTTCACGCCCGCCATCGAGACGCTGCGCGGGCTGCTGCTCGGCACCGAGATCGGCAACAACTGGTGGATCACCATCCTCTGGTGCCTGGGCCTGGCGGCGCTCGGCTACCGCTGGTCGAAGGCGGTGTTCAACCGCGGTCCGAAGTGACCGCGCGGACTGCCTCCCCCAGCTCGTGCCGCCCCACGGGCGGCGTACTCCGACACCACGTCGGTTCACCTCCAAGCAATCGCCCATGCCAGGCGTACCAGCAACTGCCCCGAGGGGGCGGCGCCCCGTACGCCGCCCCAGTCCTGGACCTGGAACATCGTGTTGTCGTTCGCCGACGTCTCCGGCACGGCCTGGATCACGTCCCAGTGTTCGACGATCTTCCCGTGCCGCACCCGGAACAGGTCCACAATCGCCTGACCCCGCTCACCCGCCGCGTTCACAAAGTGATGGTGGACCGCGACCAGGTCGCCCTCGGCGATCACCCGCTTCGGGAAGACCTTCAGCTGTGGGAGTGCCTTGAAGAGGCCGCCGAGTCCCGCCTTCGCACCCTCCACGCCGTCGGGGACGTTCGGGTTGTGCCGGTGGTACTCGGGGCCGTAGTAGCGGTCGATCGCCGACAGGTCCTTGTGGACCATGAGTTCGTCGAAGGCCTCGGTGGCCAGCTTCTTGTCGTACTCGGTGAGCCACGCCGGCCCCGGCTGCTCCGTGCGCGGCCAACTCTCCGTCGAGAACATGTCGTTGCCGTTCACGGAAGTCTCGGGTACGTCCTCGACGACGTCCCAGTGCTCGGCGATCTTCCTGCCCTGGAACCGGAAGATGTCGAAGACCGCCGTGCCCCGTTCGCCCGGCGTCATGACGACGTTCGAGTGGACGAGCACCAGGTCACCCTCGGACATCACCCGCTTGATGTCGTACTTGGCGTGCGGGAACTGCCGGTGGCGGGCCGTACCGAGGTTCTTCAGCGCCTTGGCGCCGTCGGGCACGAGCGGGTTGTGCTGGATGCGGTCCGGGCGGACGTAGCGGTCGTCGACCTCGGTGTCGCCCCGCTCGAACAGGCCCTTGAGGACGCGTACGGTGACGGCTTTCTGGTAGCTGAGACGGGCGGAGCAGGCGGATCTGCCGCTACTGCGACAGGCCCTCAGGACCGGGACACACTGGGGCACTCGACGCCGAAGGTCCCTCTCGACCACTACGCTCACTTCACGCCCGGCGCAGATCCGCACAGTCTGACCGCCATGGACGCGTGGCTGGAAGACTGCCACCAGCAGGAAGTCCCCGAAAATCCCTGCCGGCCGGTTGGATCAAGGAAGAAGCTCTCGAACCCGCAGGTCAAGGAGCTGGTCGCTGGCGCACTCTTGTCCACGAAGTACGAGGAATCGGCCCGGGGCGGGCCGGCGGTGAACATCGTCGAGTGCTGAGGGGACGGATCCTGGTCCCGGGCCCGCATTTGACGCCGATCCTCACGACGGGCGACGCACCCGGGTGCTCCCGGGTTCCGCCACCTCGGCCCATCCGATTTGTCGGATTCTCCCGTGGCGCGCACGCTGGACTGTGAGTGACAACGCCGGCGCGAATTGGGCAGGAATGGCCACTTATGATCAGTCTCATGGTTACTACGGGTGGTCACCGGGTGCTGCGACAGCCACCATCAGCCTGGAGGGCGTGCTCACGGGGTGGAGCGAGGGCGCTAGGCGGCTGCTGGGCCACCGTGCCGGGGAGGTCGTCGGACGCGCGGCGGCCGGACTCCTCGCCGGTCCGGAGCCCCCCGACGCGGCCGGGCTCTCCCTGGCGGGCTCCCAGGAATGGAGCGGCACGGCGGCACTGCGGCACCGGGACGGCCACCTCGTCGAGCTGACCCTGCACGCCCATCCGTCGCTGGGCGGCGACGGCACCCCCCAGGGTTTCGTAGTGACCGCCACCACGGGTCGCGAGTCGGAGCACGATCTGAGGATGGTGGAGTGGGCGTTCGCCCAGTCGTCGATCCCGCTGTCAACGTATGCCACCGCCTCGGGCTCATGGCAGCTGAACGCGGCCGCGGAGGGCGGTGAGCAGGAGGTCCCGACGACCGCGGGCGAGGAGACGCGGGCGACCGACGGCAGGCAGGTGGCCGAGGACAATCCGTCGCCGGATTCCGCTCCCCTGGGCGACGCCCGCGCCGACAAGGGGTTCCTGGAGTGCGTCCGCCTGGTCGCCGAGGAAGCCCGGTCGATGCGCTACGAGCGCTTCGGCCGGGCTCAGCCCTCGGCTCGCCAGCGTGCCTGGATCATCGAGCTGTGGCCGGTCCGCGATCCCGTCACTGGTGAGGTGGTCGGCGTCGGCACCGCGACGTTCGACAGCAGTGAGCAGCGCTCCGCCCGCCAGCGGCTGGCCCTGCTGAAGGAGGCCGGCACCCGGATCGGTACGACCCTGAACGTCACACGGACCGCCGAGGAGCTCGCCGATCTGGTCGTTCCGCGGCTCGCCGACTTCGTCAGCGTGGACCTGCTGGACTCCGTGCTGCTCGGAGAGGAACCGGTCCCCGGGCCCGTCGACGCGGCCGTGGTGCTCCGCCGGGTCGCGCACCAGTCCGTCACCGCCGGCGGCGACACGCCCGAAGCCGCAGTCGACCTCGGAGAGGTCGACACCTACCCCCCGTACGCACCCCCTGCCCGTTCCCTGAGCAGCGGGCAATCCGTACTCAGCGGCATCGACGACCCCGACTTCGTCCGGTGGGTCACCGAGCACCGGATGAGGAGCACCCGGTTCCGGGAGTTCGGGTTCCACTCGCTCATGGCCACCCCGCTGCGGGCCCGGGGCATCACCCTCGGGGTGGCGGTCTTCGTGCGCGGGGAGGGCTCCGAGCCCTTCGAGCAGGACGATCTGCTGCTCGCCGAAGAACTCGCCGGCCGGGCGGCCGTGGGCGTGGACAACGCGCGCCGCTACACCCGCGAGCGCACCAACGCGCTCACCCTCCAGCGCAGTCTGCTGCCCCGTGATCTCCCCAGGCAGGCGGCCGTCGAGGTGGCGTACCGATATCTTCCGGCCGGTACGGGCGTGGGAGTGGGCGGCGACTGGTTCGACGTCATCCCCCTGTCGGGCACCCGGGTGGCCCTGGTCGTCGGCGACGTGGTCGGGCACGGCATCCACGCCTCCGCCACCATGGGGCAGCTGCGCACCGCGGTGCGCACCCTCGCCGACGTGGATCTGCCGCCCGATGAGCTCCTCACCCACCTCGACGACCTGGTCATCCACCTCACGTCGGACGACTCCGGCGTCGAGACCGGCCTGCGGGACACCACCGGTGAGATCGGGGCGACCTGCCTCTACGCCGTCTACGACCCGGTCTCCCGCGTCTGCACCCTCGCCAGTGCCGGCCACCTGCCGCCCGCCGTCCTGCTCCCCGACGGCGCGGTCAGCGTGGTCCAGCTGACCCCCGGCCCGCTGCTGGGAGTCGGCGGTCTGCCCTTCGAGTCCGCCGAGCTGGAACTGCCCGAGGGCAGTCTGCTGGCCTTCTACACGGACGGCCTGATCGAGGCACGCGATCGAGACGTCAGCCTCGGCCTGGATCGGCTGTGCGACGCCCTGGCCCACCCTGTTCCCTCGCTGGAGGTCACCTGCGACGCCATCCTCAAGGCCCTGTTGCCCGACAGCCCACCCGACGACGTGGCCCTCCTCCTGGCGCGCACCCGAGCCCTGCACGCCGACCAGGTCGCCGCCTGGGCCCTGCCCGCCGATCCGGCGATCGTGGCCGACGCCCGGGCCCAGACCAGCCGTCAGCTCGCAGCCTGGGGGCTGGAGGACGCGGCGTTCGTCACCGAGCTGGTGGTGAGCGAACTCGTCACCAACGCCATCCGCTACGGGGACGTACCGATCGGACTGCGGCTGATCCGGGACCGGACTCTGATCTGCGAGGTGTCCGACGCCAGCAGCACAGCCCCGCACCTGCGCCGTGCCCGCACCTACGACGAGGGCGGGCGGGGGCTGCACATGGTCGCCCAGCTCACCCAGGGCTGGGGCACCCGCCAGACCACCATGGGCAAGACCATCTGGGCCGAACAACCCATCCCGGCCAGCTGACCATGGCAGAGCACCCGGGCGTTCCGACGCCGCAGCGGCCCGCAGACACCGGCGGCCGGACCCACACGCTGGGGTTGCTCTACCCGCCGGCCGACCGGAATCGCGTTTACACGACGATGCAACTCGCCTTCATCGGCGGGGTGGCCGAGGCCGCCGCCGGCTACGGCTACGACCTGTTGCTCTCCCCGGCGGACACGGACGACGACCCTTCGTTCCGGCGGATGGTGGGTGAGGGGCGGTGGCCGGACGGCCCGTGGCGGACGGGCGGCGAGGGGCGGGAAGAGGGGGAGCGGCCGTGTGTGGGCCTGCCACGCGTCGACGGCGTGATCGTCATGGAGGTCCGCCGGGAGGACAACCGGGTCGGCCATCTGGCCGAGGCGGGCTTCCCGTTCGTCGCCATCGGCCGCAATCCCCGGGCTGACGCGGCCGGCTGGGTCGATCTGGACTTCGCGGGTCTGGCGAGTGCCTGCGTCCAGCACCTCGCCGACCTGGGGCACCGCAGGATCGCCTTTGTCAACCGGTCGGAGCGGCTCTTCGACAGCGGGTACGGGTTCGCGCGGCTCGGCGACGAGGGCTACACCGAGGCGATGACGAAACTGGGGCTCACCCCCCGTGCGTACCTCTGCGACGACGACATCGTCTCGGGGCAGGAGGTCGTGGAGCGGATCCTGCTGGACGATCCGGCGACCACCTCCCTGGTCACCCAGAACGAGGCGGCCCTGGAGGGCCTCTACCGCGGGCTGACCCGGCACGGCCGCAGCGTGCCGCGCGACTTCTCCGTCGTCGGTGTGGCGGCCAGCCCCTGGGCCGAGCAGGTGAGCCCGCCGCTGACCGCCGCCGACATACCCGCCAAGGAGATGAGCCGGGTGGCCGTCGACCTGATGGTGGAGCGGCTGCGCTCACCCGGCTCGAATCCCCGGCACGTCCTGATGAAACCCCTGATCACCCTGCGCGCCAGCACAGGCCGCTGCCGACCGGTGCCCGGTTCGGAACCCGAGCCGGAGTTTCCGGATTTTGACCTGGATTTCTGATACGTCACTTCCTGGACCCCGATCACGATCCTCTGGGAGCAGCCCATGTCCTACACGGTCGACCGCCGCGGCCTCATGCGTACCGCGGGCGCGGGAGTGGCTGCCATCGGTCTTGGCGGGGCGCTGGCCTCCTGCGGCTCCGACGAGTCGGAAACGGTCGCCCTCACCTGGTGGGACTACTTCACCCTGGACAACTTCCAGCCCGGGATGAACCGTCTCATCAGGGACGTCGAGGCCGGCGTCCCGAACGTCCGGATCCAGCGGCGGACCTTCCCGTTCACGGAGCTCGACCGGCAGATCACCCTGGGCGCGATCTCCGGCGAGCGGCCCGACATCGCCATCGTGGACAACGTCGCCATGAACACCCTGGGGGGCAGCGATCTGCTGGCCGACCTCACCGGCAGGGTCGAGGCGTGGGGCCAGGCCGACCAGTACTACAAAGGCCCCTGGGACAGCTGCCGGATCGGCGGGAAGGTCCTGGGGATCCCCAACAACAGCAACTGCCTCGCCCTCTACTACAACACCCGGATGCTCGAGTCCGCCGGAGTGGAACCCCCCACCACCTGGGACGAGCTGGCCTCCGCGGCCGAGCGGCTGACCAGCGGGGACCGGTTCGGTCTGGCACTGAGCGCGATCAAGTCCGAGGAGGGCGTCTTCCAGTTCCTGCCGTTCCTGTGGCAGGCGGGCGGCGACCTGGACACCTTCGCCACCGACGGCGCGACGGCGCTGTCCTTCCTCCACGACCTGATCGCCAAGGGATCGCTGTCGGAGAGTTGCGTGGGCTGGACCCAGCAGGACGTCAACACGCGGTTCATGAACCAGCGCGCCGCCCTGCAGATCAACGGGCCCTGGCAGATCCCCACCCTGAAGCAGGCGGACTTCGACTGGGGCGTCGTCGCCCTGCCCCGCGGCCAGGAGGCCGCCACCTGCCTGGGCGGGGAGAACTGGGTCCTGATGGCGCAGAGCGAGAACCTGGACAAGGCGTGGGAGGTCCTGGAGTACACCCAGCGCCCGTCGGTGCTGGTGCCGTATCTGGTGTCGTTCGGCAACCTGCCCGCGCGCGAGGACCTCGCCGACCGGGGCACCTGGGCGTCCGACCCGGCGCTGCGGCTCTTCCTCAGCCAGCTCCCCCTCGCCCGCCCACGGCAATACGGACGTGGTTACGCCGACGCCTCGCAGGCCGTCTCAGAGGCCGAGCAGGCCGTGCTGACCGGTTCCGCATCCCCGTCCGCGGCGGCGAGGACCGCGGCCGCCAAGATCGACAAAGCACTGTCCGGCCGATGAGGCCACACCGGAGCAGGCCGCCGTCCTCCCGCCGCCGACGCGCGGGCTACCTGTTCTGCCTTCCGGGGATGACCTTCCTCGCCCTCTTCCTGGCCTACCCGCTGTTCTACAACGTCCGGACGTCCGTCCACGACGTGCGGTTGGGCCAACTGCTCGGCAGGAGCTGGCAGTTCAACGGCCTTGACAACTACCGGGCCGTGCTCGACGATCCGGCCTTCTGGCACTCCGTACGTCTCTCGGTGGTCTTCACCCTGGGATCGCTGGTGTTCCAGTTCTCCCTCGGCTTCGCCCTGGCCCTGCTCTTCGCCCGCCCGTTCCCGCTGGGCGGCCTCCTGCGCTCCCTCCTCCTCGTGGCCTGGCTGCTACCCCCGGTGGTCAGCGGCACCCTCTTCCGCTGGCTCCTCGACGCGGAGTCCGGCGCCTACAACGCCCTGCTGGAGGCGGTGGGCCTGGGCGTCCTCTCCCACGACTGGCTCACCGACCCGTCCACCTCACTCGCCGGAGTCGTCTTCGCCAACATCTGGGTCGGCGTGCCCTTCAACATGCTGCTGCTCCTGGTGGGCCTGCACACCATCGATCCCCAGCTGTACGAGGCCGCGGCCATCGACGGCGCGGGACCCTGGCAGCGCTTTCACCGGATCACCCTCCCGCTGATGCGACCGGTCTCCGTCACCGTGCTGCTGCTCGGCCTCATCTACACCTTCAAGGTCTTCGACACCGTCTTCGTGATGACGGGCGGCGGCCCTGTCGACTCCACCCGCGTGCTCTCCCTCTACGTGTACGAGGTCTTTTTCAGGTTCTTCCGGTTCGGGCAGGGGGCGGCCGCCGGCCTGCTGCTGCTCGTCGTACCACTGCTCGCGGGCGTCTTCTACGTACGACGGCTGCGGCGCGAGGAAACGACAGGGGGTGCCACGTGAAACCGCCCCGCCACCCCTGGTTGCTCACCGCGACCGCCGTGGTGATCACCGCGGCCTTCCTGCTGCCGGTGTACTGGATGGCCAAGACCAGCCTCACGCCGCCGGACGGGATCCTGGCACCGACCCCGCAGTGGGTCCCTTACCCGGTCACCGGCGAGAACTACTCGACGGCGCTGGGCTACGAGGGCCTGACCCGGGCCCTGTTCAACAGCCTGGTGATCTCCACCGGCGTGGTGGCGCTGACCATGCTCCTCGGTGTCCCGCTCGCCTACGCCCTCGCCCGGGTACGGATGCGGGGCTCGGGCAGCATGGTGCTCGCCCTGCTCGTCGCCCAACTGCCGCCCGCGATCGTGCTGGCCGCACCGCTGTTCATCCTCGAACGCCGGGCCGGTCTCGACGACACGTACGTGGGCCTGATCGCCGCCGACACCACGCTCACCCTCCCCTTCGCGGTGATCGTGCTGCGCCCGGTGCTGCGCGCGGTCTCCGCCGAACTGGAGGAGGCCGCACTGGTCGACGGCTGCGGGCTGCCCGGCGTAGTGCTGCGCGTCGTCCTGCCGCTCACGGTGCCGGGACTGGTCGCGACGGCCGGGCTGTCCTTCCTGCTCGGCTGGGGCGAGTTCCTCTTCGGGCTCACGCTCGCCGAGGAGCCCGGCGTCCAGCCCGTCACCGTCCTGCTCAACGCCTTCGTCGGCCGGCACGGCACGGCGTGGGGAGCCCTGATGGCGACCGCCACCCTCATCAGCATTCCGGTGGTCTGCGTCTTCGCGCTCTTCCAGCGCTTCATCGTCGGCGGCCTCACCGTCGGCAGCGTCAGGGGCTGACGATGCGCGCGCCCACCCACACCCGACTTCACGACCGGGAAAGCCATGTCCTCACTGCATCCCCGTGACCACACGGCGTACGTCGCCCCGCCGCCGCCCCTGGTCCCCGCCGGGCCGGGCGCACTCGACCCGGTCGTCAGCGCCTCCGTCGCCCGCGCAGGCGCCGGCGGCGCGACCCTGGACGTACGCACCGCCGCCGGACGCACCGGCACACTCCGGCTGCGGCCCGCGACGGGCACGGCCGTACGCGTCACCCTGCGCATGGACGACGTCCCGACCGCGCCGCGTGCATCCCTCGTCACCGCGCCACACGACGGCAGATGCATCATCGAACAGCCCCAGAACGCGGTGACCCTGCGGCTCGGGGCCCTGAGCGTGGAGGTGCGCCTGTCCCCGTTCTCGATGGAACTGACCGACCGCCACGGCCGGTCGCTGCGCCAGGTCACCGACGTACGAGACCCCAACGGCCGCCTGACCGTTCTCCCGCTCGGTGTCACCGAACTCACGGACGGCGGCCTCGCCCACCACGACAGCTGGACCGCCGAACCCGACGAGCATTTCTACGGCCTCGGTGAACGCTTCACCGGCCCGGACCTGCGAGGCCAGCGGGTCGAGTGCTGGGGCCAGGACGCCCTCGGCTCCACCGGCACCCGCTCCTACAAAGCGGTCCCGTTCCTGCTCTCCAGCCGGGGCTATGCCGTCCTGGTCGACACCACGACCGCGGCGACCTTCGACCTCGCGCACAGCAACACCGGCGCCTGGTCCATGACCGTCCCCGACGAGGTGCTCGACTACTGCCTGATCAGCGGCACCCCCGCCGAATGCCTGGCCGCCTACCGCGACCTGACCGCCCCCGCCCTGCTGCCTCCGAGATGGGCCTTCGGACCCTGGATCTCCGGCGGCTTCCGCCAGGACAGCGCGGCCGACGTCCGTGCGCGCGCCCGCCGGATCCGCGAACGCCGCTTCCCCTGCGACGTCCTGCACATCGACACGTACTGGCAGCCGCACGGCTCCTGGTCCGACATGAGCTGGGACACCGAGGCCTTCCCCGACCCCCGGGGGCTGGTGGAGGCACTGGCCGGGGAGGGCTTCCACGTCTCACTCTGGATGAACCCGCACATCGGCGTGAACAGTGCCCACTACGCGGAGGCGAACCGCAACGGCTGGTTCCTGCGCACCGCCTCCGGCTCCACATGGGTCGGGCAGGTCTGGGGTGGGGCGCATCCGGACACGGCCCTGCTGGACCTCACCCATCCCGGTGCGGTCGCCTGGTTCCGGGACCGCATCCGCCAGGTCATGGCCGGCGGGCCGTGCGTCCTCAAGACCGACTTCGGCGAGGCGGTCCCCGCCGACGCCGTCGCCCACAACGGCATGACCGGCGACCGCCTGCACAACCTCTACCCCCTCCTCTACAACGACCTGGTCGCCGAGGTCACCCGAGAGGCCACCGCGGACCACGGCCTGACCTGGGGCCGCTCCACCTGGACCGGCGGCCAGCGCCACGGCGCCAAGTGGACCGGCGACCCCAACGCCGACTGGCCGGACCTCGCCGCCACCCTCCGCGCCGGCCTCTCCCTCTCCTTCTCCGGCCACCCCTTCTGGAGCCACGACATCGGCGGCTTCCACGGCACCCCGGACGCCGAACTCTTCGTGCGCTGGGCCCAGTTCGGTCTGCTGTCACCGCTCAGCCGCTTCCACGGCATGACCTCCCGACTGCCCTGGGACTTCGGCGAGGAGGCGTATGCGGCAGTGCTGCACGCGGCCCGCCTGCGGATGAGTCTGCTGCCCCACCTCCACGCGGCCGCGGTGGAGTCCGTACGCACCGGCGAGCCGCTGGCCCGCCCCATGGCCCTGGACCATCCGGACCGCCCCGACGCCCATGCCGCCGACCTCCAGTACCTGCTGGGCCCCGACCTGCTGGTCGCCCCGCTGTACGCGCCGGGCGGACGACGGCAGGTCTGGTTCCCGCCCGGTGAGTGGCTGCCGTACGCGGGTGGAGAACAGCCCGGAAAGCCGACCGGAGAGCAGCACGCGAGGCGGGGAGGCGAACCGGGCGCGAGAAAGAGCGGCGAGCCGGGCAACGCACCGGCCGGCGAACCGGTCACCGGTCCGGCCTGGCATCGGGTGGAGCTCCCGCTCGCGACCGCCCCGCTCTGGCTACGGGCCGGCAGCCTGTTGCTGACCACCGCTCCGGCCGACCGCGCGGGCAGCGCCCCGTTCCCGGAGGTGACCGCCGTCTGGGTCCGCCCCCAGGCCGAGCCCTCCCGTACGGCCCGGGCTGTCCTGTGCGACGAGGACGGCCACCGGACCGTCATCACCGCCCGCCTGTCCGGCGACGACCGCCTGACCCTCCGCACGGAGGGACCCGGCCGCCCGCGGCTGCGCGTCGCCCTCCCGGGCTTTCCCCACGGGGCCCTGACGGCCGAGGTAAACGGCGTACCGACCGAGGTGGGCCTGTGGCCCGGAGGCGAATGGTGACACCGGATGCGATCGAGGGCTCCGGAGGACGGCACCAGCTTCATCAGCGCCGAGGACTACGCGGTCGCCCTGGTCGACGAGGCCGAGAAGAACACGGCGCTCCGCCGCCGCATCACCGTCGCGTACTGACGCACGTCTCTCCAGGGCATCCGTTTCGGCATCAGGCCGACCAGCATGGCCAAGGCGACGCGAGCAAGGCCGACGTAGAAGGCCCGCTGGAGGGCGCCGGCCAGTTCCGCCGCGCGCGGTCGGGGGCCACCTGGCGCAGGGCGGCGACGCCGCGTGCGGCGGCCCGGGAGTCCATCACGAACGATCCGTCGGCGATCAGCCGCTCGTAGCCCTCGCCGAACTCGGCGCGGGCCACGGGTCAACTGGTCTTGCCGCCCCTCTGCCTGTCGGGCCGCCCTGTTCGCGGCGATCGCCGCCGGCCCGGCCCTTCCACTTCCGTGGCCGGACCGGCGGCGACCCGGGTACCACCGGGAATCGCCGGTCGCCAACGGACCCGACGGTGGGCACCGTCGACTTCGGCTTCGGCGGGCACTGGACGATCTAGCTGGCCCTGCGCCGGACCATGTCGGTCGGACGACGTCAGGTACTCGCCGCAGGTTCGCTCACGGCCGCCGGGGTCGCCGTGGGTACCGGAACGGGATACGCCGCCAAGTCCGGTGAGGAGACCAAGAGCCTGACACAGCTGTACCGCGAGGCGAAGGCGGAGGGCGGCACCCTCGGCATCACGCTGAACATCGTCGCGAACCTCCTCAGGCGAGTGCCGGGCCGGGGCGGAGAAGCCCAGGCCCGGCAGCGGGCGTGACGAGGCCGATGTCCTCAGGGGACGGCCGTCAGCTCGGCTTGAGGATGATCGCCTGGCCGCCCGCGGGGGCCATGGCCACGTCCAGCGTGGTGGCCGAGGTGACGGTCCGGGTACTGACCACGACCGGGGTCTGGTACGGGCTGGTGCCCGGCGTGCCGTCGGCGTAGACGGTGGCCGTGTAACTGATACCGCTGTCCAGGAACGACAGCGGGAGCGACAGCGTCCGGGCCGTCTCGTTGGTCATCGCTCCCAGATACCAGGTGGTCCCCCGCCGACGGGCCACGGCGACGAACTGGCCGATCGATCCGGCCAGGGTTCGGCTCACGTCCCAGGTCGTGGGGACGGCGTTGAACCAGGGCAGGCCCGGCCAGTTCGCGGGGTTGGCGTACTTGGACGTCTGCTTGTCATACCAGAAGAGGAAGTTCAGCGGCTGGTAGTACACCGCGGCCATCGCCATCTGGTGGGCGTTCGTGGTCTTGTTGCGGGACTGGCCGTAGCAGATCGTGTAGTCCAGCGGGCCGCCGATGTTGCGGGCGAAGGGCAGGGTCACGTTGTGGGTGGCGGTCGGGAACTGCTCGTTGCCCCGGACGCCTTCCATGCTGAGGAAGTTCGGGTACGTGCGCTCGTAGCCGAACGGGCGGATGTTGTCGTGCATGTCGATCAGCAGCTGGTACTTCGCGGCCGTCTTCGCCCAGCCGGTGATCTGGTTTGTCATGGCCTGGGTGCCGTCGAGGACGAAACCCAGCTTGACGCCGGCCACGCCCCAGCTCTTGTAGAGCGCGAACAGGGAGTCCACGTCGCCCAGCGCGGCGCGGTCCGCGTAGAGGATGACCCCGATGCCGCGGTCGGTGGCATAGGAGATGACCGAGGGAAGGTCGATCTCGGGAATCGGCTGCCTGGCGGGCGAGGTGACCGGTCCGTACCATCCGCCGTCGTACTCGATGTACTGCAAGCCGCGCGCGACGGCGAAGTCGACGCCCTGGATGCCGGCGGCGGTGGTGAGCTCGCAGCGGAAGACCTTGCCGGGCTTGATCCACGAGGTGTCGGCGAGGGCGTTGGGCGGGGCCAGGTTGAGCACCAGGTCGGCGTTGTCGACCAGCTCGGCGTGGGTCGACCCGATCACCACCGCGCGCCACGGCGTCGCGAACGGCGTGGTGACGGTGGAGGTCGTCGCGACCGGGCCGCTGCCGCGTGCGGTGTGCTCCATCAGGAAGGCGGACAGGGCGTTGGGCTGCCCGGACACGGAACTGAGCATCATCCGGGGGAAGTTCACCCGGGAGGACTCGCACACGCACGCGATGACCCCACTGGGCAGAGTCGCGGTCAGCGGCAGGTCGGTCAGAGGGCCGTTGTCCGTGCCGGAGGTGCCGGTGACCGGGATGGAACCGGGGGCGAGCGGGATGTAGTCGGCCTCGTCACGGGCGCTGTAGACCAGCGTCTTGTCCGGGAAGGTGAACGTCGTCAGCTCGTCGGAGACGGTGGCGGTGCCGGCGCCGAGCAGGACGTAGCGGAGGGCGACGCCGGCGTTGTAGGCGCGGGCCTCGACGCTGAAGCGGACCCCGGAGACGGTGTCCTGGAGGTTCCAGCGCTGCTCCTGGTAGTGGTCGGTAACGGTCGAGTTGCGGCCGTAGACCGGATTCCAGGTGGTGTTGATGGTCCAGTGCTGGTTCTGGGTCACCGTCACGTTGCTGCCGAGGGTCGTCCCGTTGCTCAGTCTGAGACCGAGGGGCGAGGTGGCGATCACCGTGGTGCCGCTGCGTAGGACGGACCACTGGAGCGCTCCACCCACCACCGACAAGGTGAGGACCGTCCTGCCATCCGGCGAGGTCGCTCTGACGGAGGCGTCCGCGGCGTAGGCGGGCCATGCCGCCCCCATCCCCGCCGCCGTTCCGGCGGTGATGATCACGCCCTTGAGTATTCCCCTGCGGGAGACGGTCGCCGAGTTCTCGACGGAACCCTCAATGGGCTCTTCCTGCTCGCCTGCACTGCGCATCATGAGTGGAACCTCCTCCTTGAGGACCGCATGACAGCGGACCACACTTCGGTCAAAACCAACCGGTAGTAAACGTTTGAAGGTGTTGGGTCAGTTGTAGGGGTGTCCGAATGCGAGCCAACAGGCGTTGGCAAGTCATGTGACCGGTACCGACAGGGGATGTGACCGCTGATGACTCGTCACGCTCGTGCGGGACACAAGGGCGGAAGGCCACCCTGCCCCGGTCGACGACATCGAGCGCTGAAGGAACCGAGGCCGCGTCGTCGCGCCGGAGATCACGGAGGACCAGCTTGGGCGCCGCCCAGTCGATCCGCATGCGCTACGGCGCCCGGCCCTGGATCTCGCCGACGCGGTGAGAGGGCGCCGGTTGTCGACTACGACACCGACGATCCTCACCCTCTGGTCGCGCACTTCCGGGCCGTACGGCCTCTCGGACGCCAGGCTTTCCGTGCGCTGTCCGGCGTGCGCCACCGTCAGCCACTACAACCGCCGTGGCGACCCACTGCCACACGCGTTACCTGTCACAGATGGCGCCGCGTCACTTCGGTGTACGGGCAGTGCCCCGGCGGCCCGCTCGATGGCGGGGTCGCCGGGGCACGCGGTCACGAGAGAGTCCAGGTCTCGCTGCCGGCGCTCGCGCTGCCGCCGAGCTCTTGGTCCACCGCTGCTCCCTGGGTGGTCGAGCCCGCGACGCCGATGTGCAGGCCGCTGCCGATGTTCACCAGCATGTAGTTGCTGCCGGTGTAGCTGCCGGTCAGGTCCAGGGCCCACTGCTGGTTCGTCCCGCCGTTGCAGGTCCACTGCTGCAACTGGACGCCGGCGGTGGTCGACCGGTTCGGGACGTCCAGGCACAGCCCGCTCTTGACGCTCTTGAGCGTGAAGATGTTGTCCGCCACCCGGGTGAGGGTCCACTGCTGGTTCGTATTGCCGTTGGACGGCCACTGGATGATCTTGGCGCCGGTCGCGGTGGAGCCGCTGGCGACGTCCATCAGCATCGAACTGCTGACGTTCTTCAGGGTGTGGACCCCCTCCGACGGGATCCCGCTGCCGGCCGTCCATGTGCCCGCGTCCACGTTGAGGGACCAGGTCGGGTACTGACCGAGGTTCACCGTCGTGCCCCGGATGGTCAGCGGCAGCCAGATCAGCTTCGACGCGCCCAGGTTGGAGGCGTCCCAGCGGTCACCGGCGTAGATGTACGTGGTGCCGGAAGTGCCCTGGACCGTGATGACGTTCGCCGTCTGACTGCCGTAGGTCTTGGTGCCGGGAGCGGCGAAGTTCCGGAAGGCCGACCAGGGGCCGCTCAGTGACGTGGCGGTGGCGTAGATGTTGTCGTTCAGGCTCCAACCGGTCAGGTGGGAGCCGAAGACGTAGTACATCCCGCCGATCTTCACCATGGCGGGCGACTCGACGCTGCCGCTGCTGCCGCCGCTGCCCAGGGTCGTCACCAGGCTGTCGACGGACAGGTAGTCGGCGGACAGCTTGTAGACGCGCAGACCGTTGTTGCGGTCCTCGCTCAGCAGGTAGCCGGTGCCGTCGGTGTCCTGGAACAGGCCGATGTCACGGCTCAGGTTGCCCATCGGCCGGAAGCTGCCCCGGTAGGTGTACGGGCCGCACGGCGTGCTGCTCGTGGCCACACCGACCCTGGCCTCGGCGTAGTTGGTGCTGTCGATGTGCATGTACATCACGTACGTGCTGGTCGACTTGTTGTAGATGACCTTCGGCCGCTCCACGATCCGGCTCGGTCCCAGGTCCCCGCTGCTCTGCCTGCTCAGGGCCTGGCCCTGGTAGCTCCAGTTCGCCAGGTCGGTCGAGGTGTAGCAGGTGATGTCCTCGAACGACGTGTCCGCCGACGTCTTCCCGGTCTTGTCCTCGCCGAAGCCGTACCAGGTGTCGCCGACCTTGACGATGCCGAGCCCGTGCAACTGCAGGGTGTTGCCGTTCTGGTCGGTTCGTGCGGCGCCCGTCGTGAAGGTCACCGTGGCCGCGTGTGCCTGCGTGGCGGGCACGAGCAGGGCGGCCAGGCTGCCGAGCAGGGTCAGGAGCGTGGCGAGGGTGGTCCGCCATCTGGTGCGCGGTGGCGGTGTGCGGTGTGATGTGGTGTCGGGCATGGTGTCACCTCTCCGTCGAGGTCCGGGGATTGTGCGGGGGGTTGCGGGTCGAGCGGTGGGATCCTGGGACCGCTCAGGGGGCGAGCGGGATGGTGATGGTGTTCCAGGACATCGGTGGCAGCAGGGCGCTCAGCCGTCCGCCGTCCGTGACGGTGCCGGTCACCGGCTTCGGCGTCACGCGGTCCTGGTGCTGGAGCGTGTTGGCCGCGTGGCGGTCGGGGTCGGCCAGGGCGGTGTGCGTCACCTGCCCGGCCACTGGGTTGAACGCCCGCAGGTCGGCGGTGAGTTCGAGCGGCCTCGTGGCGTCCCGGTTGACGGCGAAGACGGTGAGCGTCCCGTCCTCCTGCTGGACGGCGGTCGCGTGCAGCAGGGGCACCTCGCCGTAGCGGGCGGTGTCGTGGACGGGGCTGTCCAGGGCGAGCCGGAGCACCCGGCCGCGGCCGTGGCGGGCCGCGTCGGCGAAGGGGTGGAAGATGGTCTGCCGCCAGGCGGGGCCGCCGGGCTCGGTCATGATGGGGGCGATGACGTTCACCAGCTGGGCGAGGCAGGCCGCGGTGACGCGGTCGCAGTGGCGCAGCAGGGTGATCAGCAGGCTGCCGACCACGACGGCGTCGGTGACGGTGTAGACGTCCTCGAGCTGGCGCGGGGCCACGCTCCAGTCCGGGGTGTCGGTGTTGTTGACCGGCCGGCTCTGGTACCAGACGTTCCACTCGTCGAAGGAGAGGTTGATCCGCTTTCCGGAGTGGCGCTTGGCCCCGATGTGGTCGGCGGTGGCGACCACCCCGTCGATGAAGGCCTCCATGTCGGCGGCCGAGGCGAGGAAGCTGTCGACGTCGCCGTCGCTCTCCTCGTAGTAGGCGTGGCAGGAGATGAAGTCGACGAGGTCGTAGGTGTGCTCCAGGACCGTCGCCTCCCAGGCGCCGAAGGTCGGCATGGAGCGGTTGGAGCTTCCGCAGGCGACCAGCTCCAGGCCGGGGTCGACGTCGCGCATGGCCTTGGCGGTGACGGCGGCGAGGCGGCCGTATTCGTCGGCGCTCTTGTGGCCGAGCTGCCAGGGACCGTCCATCTCGTTGCCCAGGCACCACAGCCGGATGCCGTGCGGCTTGTCCACGCCGTGCGAGCGGCGCAGCTCGGAGAAGGCCGTGCCGGCGGGGTGGTTGGTGTACTCCAGGAGGTCGAGTGCCTCCTGCAGGCCGCGGGTGCCGAGGTTGACGGCCTGCATGGGCTCGACGTCGGCCTTGGCCGCGAAGCGCATGAACTCGTTCAGCCCGAACCGGTTCGTCTCGACGGTCCGCCAGGCGCCGTCGAGCCGTCGGGGCCGCTGCTCCAGCGGGCCGACTCCGTCTTCCCAGCGGTAGCCGGAGACGAAGTTGCCCCCGGGGTAGCGGACCACGGTGACGCCCAGTTCGCGGATCAGGGCCAGGACGTCGGTGCGCAGTCCGTCCTCGTCGGCGCTGGGGTGGTCCGGTTCGAAGACGCCGGTGTAGACGCAGCGGCCGAGGTGCTCGACGAAGGATCCGAACAGCCGCGGATTCACCTCGCCAATGGTGAAGTTGGGGTCCAGATGTATGGCCCCTGCGAGCGGCGGGTGGCTGGCGGGCTTGGGCATGGGTCACTCCGGGATGTCTCGGTGCGAAGAGTGGCGTTCTGTACGGTTGCCGGAGAAGCCACGGGAGTTGGGGACGACGATTCGCCAGTACGTGCCCCAGCTGCGCCGAGACCGTCGATCCGGGCGGCCTCCTCCATCCTTCTCCGTGAAGTCGGACTTCACGTGGTGTCGCCCAGCGACACGATCTGCCCGACTTGGCCATCTGGACGTCGGGGTGGAACTCGAAGACGTCGGGGCCGTTGCTGGAGACCAGGCCGCTGGAGAGCTTGGGGGCGTAGTCATTGGGGATCCACTGCACCGACACGCCGGCCTTGGTGTACGCCTTCGCTCGCGTACCGCAGCGCCGCCTGCTGGGTGCCGCCTTGCCGTACTGGGGGTACCACTGGCTGATCGCCGCCTTGCCGGTGGCGCCGCCGCCGCGACCGGCGTTCCCGCCGCACGCGGCGAGGAATCCCGCAGCCTCCATGTGCCGGAGGCGCGCAGGAAGGATCTGCGGCCGAACGATCTGCTGGGGTTCTGCTCAGGGGACATGGGCACCTCTGCTGTGAAGAGAGGGTGTGGGACCGGGCCCTGGGGACGAGGCCGCGACGGCGGGTGATGACGCTGTGGACGGCCGCGGAGTGCGGCTGGTGAGAGCGCGACGCGAAGCCCGCGGGGTGGGGGCACGCGATCAAAGGGCGAATTCCTGCCGCTGGCGGGGGGTTGCAGCGAGCGGAGCGAGACGCAGGTTATGCGCGCTACACCCCTTCGTCAACAAGCCAGAAAAAGTCTGTGCACGGCAGTTCCAACGGCGCACACCCCGTGGATACGATCAGGCGCCCCAGTCGAATCGAATCGAGCACAGGACGACGTCGTTGAAGCGGACGTACCAGGACATACGCCGGACCAACCGTTTCGCGGTGATGCGGCATCTCATCGCCTCGGCGCCCGTCGTCAGGCGTGACATCGCCGCGGCCACGGGCCTGTCGGTGGCCACCGCCTCCGACATCGTCAGCGAGTTGCACGAGCTGGGGCTTCTGGCCGAGATCGGACAGCAGGCCTCGGGGGGCGGACGCCCGCGGAACCTTCTCGCGCCCGACGTCGAGGGTCCCCGGATCGTCGGCGTCGACATCGCCGAGACCTACGTCCACGTCGAGGTCTTCGATCCCGCTCTGCGGGTCCTGGCCAGAGCCGAGTACGAACTGCACCCGCACGCCAACCCGCCGGACTACGTCGTGGACCGTATCGTCCGCGGAGTGGACGACGCGATCGCGCAGGCCCAGGTGGAGCGCGGCAGGATTCTCGGGATCGGCGTCAGCATTCCCGGCCAGGTACGGCCGGACGGCACGGCCTCCGTCTTCGCCCCGAACTGGAACTGGAACGACGTACCGCTGCAGGCCCTGCTCACCCACCGGGTCCCTGATGTGCCGGTCCTCCTCGACAACCCGCTGCGTGCGAGCACCGTCGCCGAACTGTGGTTCGGTGCCGCCCGCGGCCACGACAACGTCGCCGTCCTCACCCTGGGAACCGGCGTCGGCGCGGGCCTGGCCGTCCAGGGGGCGCTCTACCGCGGGGCCACGAACACGGCCGGCGAGTGGGGCCACACCAGCCTCGTCATCGACGGCCGCAAGTGCCGCCGCGGATGCGTCGGATGCGTGGAGACCTACGTGGGCGCACCCGGCATCATGCAGCACCTCGCGGAGACCGACCCGGACAGCCCGCTCCTGCACCCGGACGACCAGACGGCGACGATCCACGCCCTGGCCACCGCCCACGCGGCCGGCGACCCCGCCGCACAGCAGGTGATCGCCACGACCGGCCGCTACCTCGGCATCGCCATCGCCAACCTGATCAACCTGTGCAACCCGCAGATCATCGTGCTCACCGGCTGGGTCGCCGACACACTGGGAAGCACCGTCCTGCCGCACGTACGCGCCACCGCCGCCCGCTACGCACTCGCCGAACCCTGGGAAGGCACCGAGATCAGCCTCTGCCCCATCGACCGCAACCCGGTCAGCCTCGGCGCGGCGACCCTCGTCCTGGAAGGATTCCTGTCCTGACACTCCTGCTGCCAGCAGCTCCAGTTCGAGGACAGTCTGATGCCCGGTGCCGTCGTAGAGCCGCTGCACCGGCGTCCACATCCCCGTCCGCCGCGGTATTGGTCCATTGGCACTGCGGTCCGGCTACGTGCACGCACCACGGAGGCGCACCGGCACCTGCCTGAGCCAGATGGCACCAGCGGCTCCTCTCCGCTGGACCAGCGAGAACTACTACGCCCCGTACACCTGGCCCGGCCGGTCGGCCGTCTCAGCGCATGGCTCTCGGCGGGCTGGTCGCGGCCACCGCCGACGGTGGTCTCGGCACCGGCAACGGGCTGGGTGGGGCCTACGTGGCGATGCTGGTGGGGCTGATCGCCACGGCCCTCGGCGGGCCGGCCCTGGCCCGCTCGCGCCGTACCGGCTGACCGGAGCGGATACGAGCGGACGTCCGCGTTCGCGGTGAGCCAGGAGTCCTCGGCACACCGTGCTTCAGGAGTGCAGCCCGGTCAGGGAGAGGAACTCGGCGCGGGAGCGGGCGTCGTGGCGGAGTGTGCCGAGGAGGGTGGAGGTGAGCGTGCTGGAGCCCGTGGCCTGGACGCCGCGCAGGGTCATGCAGGTGTGCTCGGCTTCGATCACGACGCCGACGCCCTGGGGTTCGAGTTGGGTCTGGAGCCAGTCGGCGACCTGCTTGGTCAGGCGTTCCTGGACCTGGGGCCGGCAGGCGAAGTGCTCGACCACGCGGGCCAGTTTGGACAGGCCGAGGATGCGATGGCCGGGGAGATAGCCGACGTGCGCGGTGCCGGTGAAGGGCAGCAGATGGTGCTCGCACACCGAGCGCACCGGGATGCTGCGGGCCAGCACGAGCTCGTCGTAGCCCTCGTCGTTGGGGAAGGTCGTCAGGTCGAAGGGACGAGGGCTGAACAGTTCGGCGTAGGCGCGGGCCATGCGGCCGGGGGTGCCGCGCAGGCTCTCGGTGCTGGTGTCGATGCCGAGTGCGCCGAGGAAGCGTGCGGCGGCGCGTTCGGCTTCGGCCAGGTCTATGCCGTCGGTGTCGTGAACGACGCGCAGGGGGCTGGGGGACGGTGCCGGCGTATGCGGGCGGGGGATGCTCGCGGAGGGGGCGGGCAGGTCGGCAGTGCGCGATGCGTGGCTGTTGATCGGTCCGGCGAGATCCATGACGTACCTCTCGTGCGATGGGGGAAACGAGCTGGCGGGCGGCGAGTGGTGTGTCAGGGACTCGCGGTCGCGGGTGGGGAGGAAGCCGGCTCCAGACGGACACAGCAGTGGCCGGGGCTGGGCGCCAGGCATGCGTGGAGACTGCTGTCCTCGAGCCCTTCGAGGACGCCCCGGAGCAGGTGGAGGTTCATGCCGCACACCGTCTGGGTGTGTTCGCGGGCGAGCGCGTGGAAGGGGCAGTTGCCCAGCACGATCGCGTCACCGTCATGGCGAGGCTCGAACCCGTACCGCTCCAGAAGGTCGAACACTCCCGTGCCGCCCTGCCCGGCGAGCTGGGCGCCGAGAAGGTGGGCCTTTCGGTGCAGGACGGCGCGGACCGGTTCGCCCGTGGCCTCGGATTCCTCCATGGCCTGGGCGAGGAGCCGCCCGGCCAGCTCGTAGTGCCGCTCGGGCAGGCTGACGGTGACCTGCTTGGCGGAGCGCTTGTAGAGCTTGGCCGGCCTGCCCGCTCCCGGGCCGGTGCGGCCGCTGCGCCGTTCGTAGACGACGTCGAGGAGTGCTTCGTCGGCCAGGCGGTCCAGGTGGAAGGCCGCGGTCTGGCGCGCCAGGCCGAGAGCGGCGGCGGCTTCGTCGCGGCTGACCGGTCCTGGCTGGCGCACGACGTGGTCGTACAGCCGTCTGCGGGTCGGCTCGTCCAGGGCGGCGACTGCGGAGACATCGGGGCGGGGTGCTTCTTCCGGGTGGTCCACGAACACCAGTGTAAAACCCATAGCCATTGACTAAAGAAGCCGCCCCGGCTTCTATTGTTAGTGAGAGTTGTCGATAGAAGGAACGGTGCGTCATGACGTCCGCAACCCACCCCACCCCGCACGCCGCGCCCCGGCGGGCTGTGCTCGGCGACCCCGGCTACCAGGCGTTCGTCATCCTGCGCGTCGGATTCACCGTGGCGCCGATCCTGTTCGGGCTCGACAAGTTCGCCAACCTGCTCGTGGACTGGCCCACCTACCTCGCGCCGTGGATCGACGACATCGCGCCCGGCAGCGCCCAGGCAGCCATGTACGCCGTAGGTGTCATCGAGATCGTCGCCGGTCTCGCCGTCGCTCTCGCCCCGCGCTTCGGGGGCTGGCTGGTGGCCGGATGGCTGGCCGGCATCATCGTCAACCTGCTGACCATCCCGGACTACTACGACATCGCGCTGCGCGACTTCGGCCTCCTGCTCGGCGCGGTCGCCCTCGCCCGGCTCGCCCAGCACTACCACCGCGAGCGACAGCCGCACTGACACGGCGGCGCGGACGGGGGAAGGCGGGTGAGCCGGTCGAGGGCTCACCCGCCTCACCCGCGCCCCGTGGCAGCTGGGACCCGGGGGGCCTTGCGGGCGAGTTCCCTGACGCGGTCGAAGAGGAGCACGCGCCGCTGTGCGTGGTGCCGGCCCCGCACACCGCGGCCGTCCGCGGCGCCGCCAAGCTCAAGCAAGCCGCCCACACCCGCCCCTCGGCCTCCGGGCCCGTGCCGCGTCGGCGGCGATGGCGGGGGAGCGGCAACGCGTTGAAGGCCCCTAGCGCCGGGCCAGCGCCAGCACACTCAGGCCGAACATCAGGACACCCAGGGGGAGATGGACCGACGGGACGTGCGCGATGCCGAGTACGACCTGGACCGAGGCGAGTACGAGGAAACCCGACGCGTGCCAGACGGGCCGGGGCGAGCCGCCGCCCGGCTTCCACGCCAGTACCGCCGCGAGTACGTACAGCATCGACGCCCCGTACATCACACGGGCACCGACACTGTGCAGCGTCTCTCCGTAGGACGACGTCAGGAGCAGTCCGGCGGAGACCGACTGCAGGAAGATGGTCAGGGTCTGCAGGGCGATCGCGATCCGCAGAAACGACGAGCCGCGCTGTGCGTTCGCCGTCGCCGTCACCTGAGTGGCCATGTCACAGTCCCCTTGTCCGCCCGCGGGCAGTGGATCGATAAGGTCTCACCAGACCGACGACACGGGCCTGCGAAAGGTAAGGCGAGAAGGTAAGGCGAGGGGGCGGCCGGAAGCACGGGGAGTTTCGGACCAGCCGCATCTGCCTGGACCTGCTCGGCTCGGCGCGGGCACGCCGTGAACGCCAGGTCGGCGCGTGGCTGCCCGAGCCGCTGTCAGACCGCACCGAGTGGGACCGTGCCGGCGGCGCCGGCCCCACCGGCCGTGCGGATCCCGCCGACCAGATCGTCCTGGACGAGTCGGTGTCCAGGCCTTCCTCGTCGTCCTGGAATGCTCCGTGGATGCCGTCGCGTACCTCCCGGCGGATCCGCAGGCCGCGGAGCCACGCTGACCGCCCATTACGGCAGCCCCTCAGAGGTCGCCGGCCAGTCCCAGGCCCGTCAGGGCGCCGACCGGGTCCAGGTCGGGGGTGCCTCTGGGCCACCAGTCGTCGTGGCCCGGCTCGGACTCGTAGGCGTACCACAGGCCGTCGCGGCCCAGGCGGAGCTGGACGTGGCCGTGGGGGTGGGTGAGGTGGTTGTGCCAGGGGCGGAAGGCGGGCAGGTCGGCGGCGAGGAGCAGCGGACGGGCCCGGTCGAACCGGCCGGCCGGCGGGTCCCACGGCTCCTCCAGGACGGCGAGGCCCTCGGGTCCGCCCTGGCGCCAGGCGGCGACCGCACGGGCCAGCTCGGACGGGGTGCGGCCCGCCGCGGAGGCGAGGGAGGAGTAGAGAGCCCGGGTGCCCGCGGTGAGTCCCGATCCGGGGCGGGCCGCTGCCAGGCGGACCGCGTCCTCCCAGAGCGTCAGCTGCCCGACCGGGTCACGGCCCGTGGTGAGCAGGGCGTGGGCCCGCGCGGCGGCGTCCGTGGCCAGCTGGTCCAGCGCGAACGGGTCCGGACCGCCGGGGGACGCCGGGTATGCCGGGGGCTGCTCGGGGTGCGGGGGCGGGGGCAGCGGCGCCGGCAGGGGAGGGAGGACGCGCGGCGTGAGAACGTCGCTGGCTCGCACTCCGGGGAGAGGCTCCGGTCCCCTGTCCTGGGCGGCGCGCGCCGCTCGGGTGGCGCTCAGCCGGGACAGCGCGTCGAGCAGTGCGCGTTCGCCCCGGCCGCGCAGCAGGAGCAGGACGAAGGGGTCGGCGTCGAGCAGCCGTGCGGTCTGGTAGCAGAGGGCGGCGGCGTGCTTGCAGGGGTGGCCTCGGTCGGGGCAGCTGCACCGCGGCTCCAGATCGCCCGGGCCCGGCAACAGGGGCACGCCGCAGTCCGCGAGGGACTGGGGCATCTCCTTGTCGAGGAGAGCCGCGATGTGCCCGGGCCGGTCGGCGGCGGCGTCCAGGAACCGCTCCCAGTCCTGGTCGTCGAGCGTGCGCAGCCGCACCTGCACGCGGTAGGGGCGCGGACGGCTGCCCCGCACGTACGCCAGCACCAGTCCGGGCGTCACGGTGATGGCATCGACATGCCCCTGCCCGGCATAACCCCGCCCGCGCTCCAGCCGCTTGGCGTCCAGCGCGCCCTGCTCCAGCGCGGTGACCCACGCGTTTCCCCACCAGCTCTCGGCGAAGCCCCTGCCGTCCGGGTCCCGGGGTGGGAAGGCGGGGAAGGTACGGCGGAGCTCGGTGTCGCGGTCGGGGGCGGCCATGGAGTGGGGGATGCGAGGGGGCTCGGGCCGGGTGATGGAGGGGGTGGGGCCGGCAAGGCTCTGTGGCGCGTCGGTCATGCCGTGGGGCGAACGCTCCTGACCGGTTTCGTCAGGGTCCTCGGGTGCCGCGTCCGGCTCGTCCGTCGCCGCGGGCATCCGGAAGGCGTCGGCCAGCAGCTGCCGTACGTCCCGCGCTGCCCCGCCGACGGCGTCTTCACGCGCCTGCCGCCCGGCCCCCGGCCTCTCCCCCACACGCCGGTGCCGCGCCCGGCGTCCCGCACTCTCGGTCTCTTCCCGGGACCGCCGCGCGTCCTGCCGCGCTGCGCGCAGTGCCTCGCGCGCGATGTCCGCCGCGCGGGGGCCGGGCTCCTCGTCGTCGCCCGCAGCCGGGGTCTCCTCCGGTGTGGCGGCGGGCTGGTCCTCCGCGGCAGCGGGAGCACCGGCCGGAGTCGTCCGGGCCGGGCCCTCCGCCGGGCCGCCGGAATCGTCCGGCCCGGCGGGTGCCTCCGTGTCCTCCGCCGCGCCGCCTGGCAGGCCGCCAGGCATATCGGCGTCCTCCGCCGCACCCACGTCGCTCGTCGGCTCCTCGCCACGCCGGTGCCCGGACACCGCCCTGCGCAGCGCCTCGCGGGCCACGTCTCCCGGCCGGGGAGTCTCGTCCCGGCCGGTGGGCCCTTCGGCCGCGCGGGAAGCGGATGCCGTCTCCGGGTCCTTGTGTGCCTGCTCCCGGGCCGCCCGCAGGGCCCGGCGGGCCTCGTCGGCGGGTCGGGGCGTCATGGCGTTCTCCGCAGGGAGACCAGGTCGGACAGCTCGCGGTCGGTCAGTTCGGTGAGGGCCGACTCGCCGGAGCCGAGGATCGCGTCGGCGAGGGCGCGCTTGGCCTGGAGCATCTCGGCGATGCGGTCCTCGATCGTGCCCTCGGTGATGAGGCGGTGGACCTGGACGGGCTGGGTCTGGCCGATGCGGTAGGCGCGGTCGGTGGCCTGTTCCTCGACGGCCGGGTTCCACCAGCGGTCGAAGTGGACGACGTGTCCCGCGCGGGTGAGGTTGAGGCCGGTGCCCGCCGCCTTGAGGGACAGCACCAGGACCGGGGTCGAGCCGGCCTGGAAGCGGTCCACCATGCGCTCGCGCTCCGGAACCGGCGTGCCGCCGTGGAGGAGGTCGACCGGGACCGCCCGGGTGGCCAGGTGGGAGGTGATCAGGCGGGCCATCCCGACGTACTGGGTGAAGACCAGAGCGGATCCGTCTTCGGCGAGCAGGGTGTCCAACAGCTCGTCCAGCAGCGCGAGTTTGCCGGAGCGGGCGGCGAGCCGGTCGCCGCCGGCCCGGGCGGGCTCCTCCTTCAGGTACAGCGCCGGGTGGTTGCAGATCTGCTTCAGCGACGTCAGGAGCTTCAGCACCAGGCCCCGGCGTGCCATGCCCTCGGCGGTCTCGATGGCGAGCATCGACTCGCGGACCACCGCCTCGTACAGCGCGCCCTGTTCGCGGGTGAGCGGCACCGGGTGGTCGGTCTCCGTCTTGGGCGGCAGTTCGGGGACGATGCCCGGGTCGGACTTCTTCCGGCGCAGCAGGAAGGGCCGGACCAGACGGGCCAGGCGCTCCACCGCCTCCTCGTCCTCGCCGTTCTCCACGGCACGGGCATGCCGGGCGCGGAAGGACTTCAGCGGGCCGAGGAGGCCGGGGGTGGTCCAGTCGAGCAGCGCCCACAACTCCGACAGGTTGTTCTCGACGGGCGTGCCGGTCAGGGCCACACGCGCGGGGGACGGGATGGTGCGCAGCGCCTTGGCCGTGGCCGAGTAGGGGTTCTTGACGTGCTGCGCCTCGTCGGCGACGACCATGCCCCACGTCTGCCCGGCCAGGGCGGGGGCCGCGGAACGCATCGTGCCGTACGTGGTGAGGACGAAGCCGCCGTCCAGGTCGTCCAGGCTGCGGTCCGGGCCGTGGAAGCGGCGGACGGGTACGCCGGGCGCGAAACGGCTGATCTCCCGCTGCCAGTTGCCCAGCAGCGAGGCCGGGCAGACCACCAGGGTCGGCTCGCGGCGGGCCCGCTTCAGGTGCAGGGCGATGAGGGTGACGGTCTTGCCGAGGCCCATGTCGTCGGCGAGGCAGCCGCCGAGGCCGAGGGAGGTCATCAGGTCGAGCCAGGCCAGGCCCCGGAGCTGGTAGTCACGGAGGGTGGCGTGCAGGTCCGGCGGCGGTGCGGCCGGGCGCACTCCCGCGGTGAGGCGGTCGCGCAGGGTGGCCAGTGCGCCGGCCGGTACGGCCTCGACCGTCTCGCCGTCCACGTCGGCGGTGCCGGTGAGGGCGACGGACAGCGCGTCGACCGGGTCGAGCAGCCCCAGGTCCCGCTTGCGGGCCTTGCGGACGAGGGCCGGGTCGACCAGCACCCACTGGTCGCGCAGCCGGACGACCGGGCGGTGGGCCTCGGCGAGGGCGTCCATCTCGCTCTCGGTGAGCGGGTCGCCGCCGAGCGCCAGCTGCCAGCGGAACTGGAGCAGATCCTCGCTCTCGAAGAAGCCGGTGCCGTCGGTCGCCGAGCCGGGGGCCGGCCGGACCACCGCCGCGGACGAGAGATCCTGGGCCAGATCCCTGGGCCAGTGCACGGCGACGCCGGCCGCGGCGAGCCGGGTGGCCGCGACACCGAGCAGGTCGCTCAGCTCCTCCTCGGTCAGCGCCAGCACGTCGGGCACGTCCTGGTCGGAGAGCCGGTCGAGCGGAGGCCAGACCCGGGCCGCGCGGCGGACGGCGAGGGCCGCGTCCACCCGGGCGCGTGGGCCGAAGGCGTCGTCCGCCTCGCCCGCCCACAGCGCCGCCGCGTCGGCGACCAGGGTGGGGTCGGCGAGGCTGTGCACCTGGACGATCGCCGCGCCGGCACCACGTGCGCCGCCGTCGAAGGCGTCGTCGAACAGGTCGTACGCCGAGAGGTCCAGCCGGAGCGAGATCCGCACGCCGGCGTCCATGCCGGCGGCGACCTCGGCGGCCCAGTCATGGGCATCGGGCAGGTGCTGGGCGTCGCGGGCCGCGAAGGGTCTGCCGGTGGTGTGGGGTGCGGCCGGGGTGCGCGGCAGGGTGTCGGCGACCGCGTCGAGGAAGGCCCGTACCAGCGCTTCCGGTTCGGGCAGGCGGATCGGGCCCGGGCCGGGCAGCGGGACGGCGTGCCCCTCGTACGGCAGGGCGGCGGCCACCGCGCGCAGGTGCGCGATGTCGTCCGGGTCCAGCGGGCCGGCGCGCCAGGCGTCGTGGCCCGTGGGCGTCAGGCCGGGCAGCAGCCGGCCGCGCGCGGTCAGCCGCAGGGCGTGCAGGGCGGCCGCGCCCCAGCAGGCGGTGGCGGGATGGGCCGCGGGGTCGTGCCGGGCGCGCACCAGGAGCGGCAGGGCTTCGTCCAGCGGGAGGGACAGCGCCCGGGCGGTCCGCCGCCGGACTCCGGCGCCGTGCCGTCGTACGACGGTGAGCCCGGTGTCCTCGGTGAGCTCGGTGACCTCTGCGGGCAGGGGCTCCCCTTCGGGGTCCCAGAAGGCGATGCGTCCGTCGCGCGGGAGGGGCGCGGGCAGGAAGACGGCCGGGAGCCGGACCGGGACCGTCGGCTCCCCCGCCCGCTCGGCCGTCACAGCCGTGTCGCCCATGCGTCCTGCCACCTCCCGCCCGCGTTTCGGATCAGCTGTCTCCGACTCTACGGGCGGGGTCTGACAATCGGCCCCGACGGCCGCTCCGGCCGGGCCGGGCTTCGGGTCAGGGCACCGTCCGGGACACCGCGTACACCCAGGGATACGCCGGGTTGGACAGGTCCACCACCACGTCGTGCGTGGGAGCCGGGTTCTTCTGCCGGTGGACGAAGCCGTACCACGAGTCCCCCTCGGGGAACTTCCAGCCGGTGACCTTGCGGTCGCGGGCACCGATGGTGATGTGCCCCTTCTTCAGGTCGTCCCGGGTCATGCCCAGACCCGTCAGGTAGGCGTCCAGGCCGGCCGCGTTGGTCTCGAACTGGGCGTACAGACGGCTGGTCTTCCAGTTGTTGGTCTCGTAGTACGCCACGTGCCAGGCCGGGTGCGGGACCGGCACCTGATAGATGCGGCGCTGGAGCTTGGACGGCCAGCCCTCGGTCAGGCCCGTCGCCGAGTACTTCGCCTCCTTGTCCTTGCCGCTGTCCCGGCTCTGGTTCGCGGAGATCACCAGGTAGCCGGCCGGGATGCCGATGAGCAGCACGATGATCAGCAGGGTGAGCGCCCTGCGGCGGATCATGTGGCGGCGGTCCTCGGCCGGGCGTTCCTCACCGTCCGGCCAGGAGCCCTGGTGCGGCAGGGATGCGGTCACGGCGTCTCCTGGGTACTGCGGAGTGACTGCGTGTACCGCTCGTAGCGCTCGTACCGCTCCACCCGGCGGCGCTTGGCGCGCCGGAAGCGGCGGGCGACCAGCCGGGCCAGGTCGGCGGCGCCGACCATGCCGGCCTCGGGGCCGAGCTGGGCCCGGGCGATCCGGGCCTCGGGGCGGTAGCCGCGGCCGGTCAGATGCCGGCGGAACGCGTCCCGGGCGGGGCCGATCAGCAGGTCGTCGGCGGCCGAGACGCCACCGCCGATGACGAAGCAGGACGGGTCGAGGGCGGCCGCGAGATTGGCGATGCCGACCCCGAGCCACTGGCCGATGTCCTGGAGCAGCTCGATGCACATGGCGTCGCCGTCGCGGGCCAGCTCGGTGATCATCGGGCCGGTGATGTCGGAGATGTTGCCCTTGACGTGCTCGATGATCCCGTACGCCACCGGTGAGTCGGCGGCGGCCAGCTCGCGCGCCTCGCGGACCAGGGCGTTGCCGGAGCTGTACTGCTCCCAGCAGCCGCGGTTGCCGCACGGGCAACGGTGGCCGCCGGGCACGACCTGCATATGGCCGAACTCGCCGGCGACGCCGTACTTGCCGCGCTTGACCTGGCCGTCCTCCAGTATCGCGCCGCCGATGCCGGTGCCCAGCGTGATCATCACGAGGTGGTCCTCGCCGCGGCCGGCGCCGAAGCGCCACTCGGCCCAGGCGGCGGTGTTGGCGTCGTTGTCGACGAGCACCGGTACGGAGAGCCGGCCGGAGAGGCGGTCGCGGAGCGGTTCGTTGCGCCAGGACAGGTGGGGGGCGAACAGCACGCGGTTGCGGTCGGCGTCGACCCAGCCGGCCGCGCCGATGCCGACGGCGTGCACGTCGTGCCGGTCCGAGAGGTCCAGGACCAGCTCGGCGATGGTGTCCTCGACGACCTTGGGGCTCTTGGACTTGTCCGGCGTCTCCGTGCGGACCTTCTCCAGGATGTTGCCGTCGGCGTCGACGACGCCCGCCATCACCTTCGTACCGCCGATGTCGATGCCGACCGTGGGCACGCGGGGTGCCGTCAGGAGTGAACGGCGCTCCCGGGTGCCGACCGTGCGGAGCACGGTGGCACGGCGGGAGCCGATGGGGGCGGTGAAGTCGCGGTAGGTGCTCATCGCCGCCGATTCTGCCTCACGGGGAGGCAGGGTGCTGAGCAGAGGGGTGGTGCGGATCGTCGCCGAGTGCGGGTGCGTGGGGGCTTTTCGCGTGGTTCCCCGCGCCCCTCAAGTACGCACCAGCAATTGGAATTCGAAGGAATAGCGCGTCGGGCGGTACGTATGCGTGCCGTACTCGACCGCGCGACCCGTGTCGTCGAACGTGACGCGTTGCATGGTGAGCAGCGGGGCGCCTGCCTCCTCCGCCAGTCGTTCCGCCTCCTCCGTCGTCGCCGCCCTGGCGCCGATCGACTGGCGGGCGCTGTGCAGGGTGATGCCTGCCGCTCGCATCAGGCGGTAGAGGCCCGTGGTCTCCAGTTGGCCGGTGTCGAGGTCGATGAGGCCGGGGGGCAGGAAGTTGCAGAGGTAGGCCATGGGCTCGCCGTGGGCGAGGCGCAGGCGTTCCACGCGGTGGACGTCGCTGTCCTCGGCGACACCGAGTGCGGCGGCGACCTCGGCGGAGGCGGGCACCAGCGTGTTGACCAGGACCTTGGTGGCCGGGCGCTGGCCCGCCGCCTCCAGGTCGTCGTAGAGGCTGCTGAGCTCCAGCGGGCGCTTGACCTGGCTGTGCACGACCTGGGTGCCCACGCCGCGGCGGCGGACGAGGAGGCCCTTGTCGACGAGCGACTGGATGGCCTGGCGGACGGTCGGCCGGGACAGGCCGAGCCGGGCGGCGAGTTCGATCTCGTTGCCCAGCAGGCTGCCTGGCGTCAGCGTGCCGTGCTCGATCGCGGCCTCCAGCTGCTGGGACAGCTGGAAGTACAACGGCACGGGAGAGCTGCGGTCCACGCTCAGCTCGAGCTGCACGGTCGGGTCCACTTCTGGTTTCGGCACGGGCCGAGCGTAGCTCTGTGCGTTGTTGACGGGAAGTTGTGTAGTCAGATTGTCCGGACATTCCGATTGACAGGGGCGGGCTGTGCACGCACTTTGTTTCCATGCGCATCGGCGTCATCGGTACGGGCCGCATCGGCACGATCCACGCGAACACGCTCAGCCGGCACCGCGACGTGGGCTCCTTGATCCTCACGGACGCGGACACCTCGCGGGCCCAGGAACTGGCGCACCGGCTGGGTGAGACGGCCGCCCCTGGCGTGGAGGAGATCTTCCGGTGGGGGGTCGATGCCGTGGTGATCACGACGGCGACGTCGGCCCACGCCGAACTGATCGGTCGGGCAGCGCGCTCGGGCCTGCCGGTGTTCTGCGAGAAGCCCATCGCGCTGGATCTGCCGGGTACCCTGAGCGCGATCGCCGAGGTCGAGACGGCCGGGACGGTGCTCCAGATGGGCTTCCAGCGCCGCTTCGACGCCGGCTACCTGGGCGCCCGCGAGGCCGTGCGCTCCGGCAGGCTGGGGCGGCTGCACACCGTGCGGGCGCTGACCAGCGACCAGACGCCGCCGCCCGCGGAGTGGCTGCCGCTGTCCGGCGGGCTGTACCGGGACACGCTGATCCACGACTTCGACGTGCTGCGCTGGGCGACGGGCCGGGAGGTGGTGGACGCGTACGCGGCCGGGTCCGCCGCCGGGCCCGCGATGTTCCGCGCGGCAGGGGACGTCGACACCGGTGCAGCGCTCCTCACCCTCGACGACGGCACGCTCGCCACGATCACCGGCGCCCGGCTGAACGGGGCCGGCTACGACGTGCGCATGGAGCTGGCCGGGGAGCTCGACCAGATCGTGGTCGGCCTGGACGACCGTACGCCGATCGCGTCCACCGAGCCGACCGGGCCGCCGGCCGCGGACAAGCCCTGGACGGGCTTCCTGGAGCGCTTCGGACCCGCCTACGAGGCGGAGCTGAACGCGTTCGTCGAGGTCGTGCGGGGCGAGCGGGCCAACCCTTGCGACGGGCGCGAGGCCCTTCAGGCGCTGCGTGTCGCCGAGGCGTGCGAGCTGTCGCGCCGGGAGCGCAGGCCGGTGCACCTCGCGGAGGTCCCCGGGGGGACCGCCTCCCCCTTCGTGTGACGGTGGGCCGGCAGGGCGGTCAGTGGCCCTCCTGTTCCTCCTCCAGGAGTCCCGCGTCGTACGCCAGCAGCGCGATCTGCACGCGGTTGTTGAGGTCGAGCTTCGCCAGGATGCGGGAGACGTGCGTCTTGACGGTGGCGACGCTCATGAAGAGGCCGGTGGCGATCTCGGCGTTGGACAGGCCCCGGCCGACCGCGACGGCGACCTCGCGCTCGCGGTCGTTGAGGGAGGCCATGCGTGCACGCGCGCGGATGCGGCGGGTGTCGGCGGCGGTGCCGGCCGCGTGCCGCATCAGCTGGCGGGTGACGGCGGGCGACAGGACCGGGTCGCCGGCCGCGACCCGGCGTACCGCCGCGAGGATCTCGGTGGGCGGGGTGTCCTTGAGGACGAATCCGGCGGCGCCCGCGCGCAGCGCCCGCAGGACCTGTTCGTCGGCGTGGAAGGTGGTGAGGACCACCACCTGTGGGGCGTCCTTGCGGGCGCGCAGCCGCTCCGTGGCCGCGAGACCGTCCACCGTCGGCATCCGGATGTCCATGAGCACGACGTCCGGGCGGGTGCGGTCGACGAGCGCCTCCACCTCGCCGCCGTCGGCCGCCTCGCCGACGATCTCGATGTCGTCGGCCCCACCCATCATGAAGGACAGTCCGGCCCGCACCAGCGGATCGTCGTCGACGAGGAGCAGTCTGATCGCAGTCATGGGGCTTACGTAATCACGGTCGGGGCGAATCGGGGGGCGCGGACGTGGCTTGGGTCCGCGCCAACGCCTCGTGGGGAACGGTGGGTTGACGGGTCGTCGGCTCAGGCGCGCAGCGTCACCCCGTACAGGGTGCGCAGGCGGCTGATCTCCCACCAGACCACCGCCGTCACGGAGGCGGGACCGCCGATGACGGCGAGGGCCTGGATCACCGGCGGACCGGGCGGCAGGCCGCCCGCGAGCAGGCTGATAGTGGCGAACTCCCACACCAGAGTGCCGGTCAGCAGGGCGGGGAGCGCGGCGTGCACGGCCGCGGTGTTGAAGCCGGTGCGGACGGCCGGGCCGGTGGCGAACCCCAGGAAGAACAGGAGCCAGATCAGGGGCAGGGCGGCCGCGAGAATCAGCCAGGGGGCGGCGCCCGCCGAGCCGGAGGACGGCGTCCGGTCCTGACCGAGCATCACGATCGCCCCGCCGAGCAGCGGGACGGCCGTCACGGCGCCGATGTACCAGCCGGCCGACCGCAGGGCGGCTCGCACCTGCACCCGCATGGCCGACCTGGTCTCCGCCGACGCCCACCGGAACAGCACCGCGAGTACGACGGGTGCGCTCAGCAGCAGCAGGGGCGGGGTGACCACCAGCCGCATCATGTACTGCTCCTGGGCCTCGGCGACGTCCTCCGGTCTGCCGTACATGGCGAGCAGCAGCAGGGACATGGCGGCCGCGGTCCAGGCCCGCACCTTCTGCACGCGCGTCACGTGGCGGTCGTCGACGGCCCGGTGCGTGTGCGGGAACAGCCGGTGGGCCCGGATGCGGGCCGAGCGCGCGAACGAGTAGCACAGCACGAGCGGCAGGAACGCGAACCAGGTGCACGGAGCGAGCAGCACCAGCCACATGCAGCCGGAGACCCGCGGCTGCCCCTGCCGCAACAGCTCACGTATTGACGGCCATTCGCCACCGCGCAGACCGCCCCGCCCCGGGCCCCAGGATCCCGGCCGCGGTTGGGGGACGTACGGGTACGGCTGCGGGTGCGGGGGGTACGGCTGGGGGTGCGGGTAGCCGTACGGTGCCGGGCCCGGCTGGGGCGGCATGTACGGGGGCGGCACGTAGGGGCCCGTGGGCGGAGGTGGCGGGTACGGTCCGCCGTTGGGCGGCACGGGTGGCTGGTACGGATTGGTGGGTCCCCCGAAACTCACGTGCATGTTCCTTCCGTTACTCACGGTGCTGAAGGCGGCACAAACATCAGCCATCACCACAGCCAAGTCAACTCGCTTCGGGGCGCGGGGTCATGGGGTTGCGCGCACGCGCCCGGTATGCGCCCCGGAAACGCCCTGCCCGCGCCCCGGCAGGTCTGGAAGGATCACCGCATGCGCACCGTGTACGCCCTGCTCGTGGGCATCGACAACTACCCCGGCTTGCCGTTGCGCGGCTGCGTCAACGACGTGCGGGCGGCGGAGAACTGGCTGCGGAGCCGGCGCGGTCCGGCCGCGCGGCTCCGGACGCTGTACGACGCCGAGGCGACCCGGGCGGCCGTGCTCGCGGGGCTGGAGGAGCATCTCGGGGAGAGCGGGCCGGGTGACACCGCACTGCTGTGGTTCAGCGGGCACGGCAGCCAGAGCCCGACCGCCGATCCGGGCGAGGCCACCGGCTGGTCGCAGGCGCTGGTGTGTCACGACAGCCTGATGCCGGGCGGGCAGCCGGTGTTGCGGGACACCGAACTCGGGGCGCTCCTGGACGGCATCGCGGCCCGCGGCACGCATGTCGTCGCGGTGCTGGACTGCTGCCACTCGGGCGGTGCGACGCGGGAGGACGCCGCCGGTCCGCCCGGCGCGGCGGTGCGGGGCGTGCCCTGGCAGCCCTGGTGGCACACGGCGGCGGGCCCGGGTGCTCGGGACGGCGGCGGTGAGCAGGTTCCCGAGCCGGGCCGGCACGTGCTGCTGGCCGCGTGCCGCCCGCAGGAGCTGGCGCACGAGAACGTCCTCGACGGGAAGATCCGGGGGTACTTCAGCCATGCGCTGCTCGGCGCGCTGGACCGGCTCGGCCCCACGGCCGCGTACGGGGAACTGCACGCGCTCACCGAGGGGCGCGTGCGTGCCCTGAGCCAGGTGCAGCATCCCGAGCTGCGCGGGCCCGAGGACGGGGGGTTCCTGTCCGGCGATCCGGTGCCGGTCTCGCCGTTCCTGCTGCGGCACACGGCGTGGGGCTGGGAGGTCAACTGCGGCGCGGCACACGGGCTGCGGTCCTCGGGCGCCGAGTTCACCCTGCTCGGGGACGCCGGGGCGCGCACGGTCGTGGTCCGCGAAGTACGCCCCGAGTCGGCCCTGGTGGACCCGGTGGGCTGGCAACCGACTGCCGGGGACCAGCAGTCGGCGCACGCCGTGACTCCGTCGGCGCTGGCGTTCCCGCCGGCCGCGGTGACGCTGTCGGGCGAGACGGCCGCCGTACGCCTGGTCGCGAAGGCGGTCGCGGAGCTGCCCGCCCTGGCCCTGGCGCCGGAGGGACCGCCGCCGCCGTCGGCGATCAGTGCCCGGGACGGGCTGCCGCTGCCGTCGGCGTACGGTGCCACGGACGCGCTGCGGCTGCGCGTGGAGGTCGGGGGCGGCCGGGCGCGGGTGTCGGGTGGTGGCGGGCATCCCGTGCCCGAGCTGCCGCTGCGGTCCCCCGCGGACGCGGCACGGGTCGCCGGCTGCCTGGCCCACATCGCCCGTTGGCACCAGATCCGGGACCTGGTCAACCCGGATCCGCTGCTGTCGTCTCTGGTCCGGATCACCGTCGAGGAGACTCCGGTGGGCAGCCTGCGGCACTCGGCGGACGGCGAGATCGTCTGCGGGTACACACCCGACGGCCGGGAGCCGCAGGTGCGGGTGGGCATCCACAACCATGCCGGGCGTCACCTGTGGGCGGTGCTGCTCGACCTGACGGACAGTTACGGCTCGTCCCCGCACTTGTTCGAGGGTGAGTTCATCGGGGACGGCAGGGTCGGGTGGGCCCGGCGTGGGGAGCCCGTGTGGCTGCGGCTGCCGCCGGGGCGATCGGCGGTGCGGGGCGCCTTCGCCCGGGACTGGCTGAAGGTGATCGTCGCGGAGGACGAGCTGAACATCGCCCCGTTCCGGCTGCCCGCCTGGTCCACCGGCGCCCTCTCCGGCGCACGCGAGAGCGTGGCACCGGCCGGTGGGGGTGGCCTGCTGCGGCTGGTCGCGGCGGGTGCCGGGGGCGGGCGGGACGCGGGCGGTCCGGCGTACGGGGCGGGCCGCTGGGGAACGGCGCAGGCCGTCGTACGCACCGAGGTGTGACGAGCCGTCACCAGCCGAGGTGGGTGAAGCCCGCCCACGCCGTCAGGTCGTCGCCACGGATCTGCCGTACCCGTGCCCTGAGGTGGGCCGGCATGCCGGGCGGTGCCTCGCGGCGGTCGTTCAGCATCCACGACTGGGCGCCGCGCAGCGCCCGTCCGGGCGGCAGGCCCTCGTGGCTCATGAAGTGGTGGGTCATGTACATCAGCAGGGACGTCGCCTCGTCGGGCACCGGCCACAGGGAGCCGATGACCGAGCGGGCCCCCGCCACGAGGAACGCGGTGGACAGGCTGTACGCCTCGTCGTAGCCGTGCCCGGAGACGTTGGTGCGACAGGCGGCGAGCACCACCAGGTCCAGGCCGCGATAGCGGGTGGCGCCCTCGGTCAGCTCCTCGGCGGCCAACTGTCCGCCGGACAGGGTGAGACGGGCGCTGTGCCGTTCGCCCTGACGCACCACTCCGTGGCAGGCGAGGTGCAGCAGTCCGCCCTGCTGCCGGCGCAGCCAGTCCGTGACGGCGGCGGGCGTGGCGGTGCCGGGGCCGAGCAGGTCGCCGTCCGGGTGGAAGACGCGGTGGACTGCTTCGGCCTCCTCACCGGCGTGGTGCAGGTCGCGGGTCGGGTTGCCGACGATCAGGGTCTGCCGGGTGCCGGCGGCGGGCCGGGCGGCCACCTCGCACAGCAGCCGGGCGGAGGGCGTGTAGGAGATGTCCGCCCGTTCGCAGGCGTATCCGCGTGAGCGGCGCCGGCCGGTCAGTCGCGCCGCGTGCCAGGGCACGACGCCCAGTTCCCCCATGGGCACGAGTACGACGGCGGGCGCCCGGCCGAAACCGCGCGGGAGCTGGCTCAGCAACGGTTCCATCACCGCCGTACCGGCCCAGGCGCACAGCTGCTCCAGGGCGGCGCGGCTCGCGCCAGGGCCCGGGGCCGGTCCGGGCGGGGTGTCGGACACGGGCGGGCCGCCGGCGTCGCGGCCGGGGGTGCCGGTGGCACGGTACGCGGTGAGCGGGGGTGCGTCGGCGGTGAGGTGGGGCAGGTCGAGGGAGCGGGTGCTGCCGTCGGCGGTGACGATGACGGCCGCGCCGGAGCCGGACCGGGGAGCGAGGAGACCGGGCACGGCGCCGTCGCCGGGTACCAGGTAGACCAGGGCCGTTGCTCCCATCGCCCGCAGCGCGTCGCCGATGTCCCCGGGTGACGGCACGTCCAGCAGCTCGCGATGCCGTGGGGAGTCGGCCAGCGCCTCCAGGACCCGTCGGCGCAGGCGGCTGGAGGGGCCCGCGACCCCGGCCTGAGCGGTGAACAGCATCTCCTCCCCCACCTCGGGCACGCTGCCCGCGGCCTGCCACTCCCCGGCGAGCTCCGTCCGGCCGAGCTCCCTCAGCATGTCGGGCACGGTGGTGACCGCGGTCGCCGCGTGCAGGACGAGGCCGCGCCCCGCGTCGAGGGCTCGTACGGCGTCGGCGTGGGCGCCGTCGGCCAGGCACCAGCGCGCCACGTCGAGGGCCTGTGCGCCCGCCATCCGGGCGGTCTCGGCGGCATGGGCCGTACCGGACTGGAGCAGGGAACTCCAGGCGGCCGCACGCAGGCATTCGAGCCCGACGCGGCGGGAGGCGTCGTAGTTCAGGCTCCTGGTGCGGGCGTCGTGCGCGTACTCGTCGCCCCGCAGACGGTAGGCCTTGGCGAGGGTGATGCCGGTGCCGCCCCACAGCGGGTGGTGGGGCCCGCCGGTGAGCCGCAGGATGTGCCGCAGCCAGGCGATGCCCTGGTCGAGGTGGAGAGCGCGGTCGGCGGGCGGCGCGAACTGGAGGTCGGCCATGACGCAGTGGCTGACACCCAGCCCGCCCGCGACACGGATCCACCGGTCGTCGTCGGGTTCGAGCAGGCCGAGTGCGGCCTCCCGCAGGTCCATGGACTCCCGCATCCCCTGGTAGTCCATGGTCAGCAGGGCCCGTTGCCCCACCGCGAAGCCCGCCTCGGCGAGCTTGTCGGCCTGGGCGTTCAGCGGCAGCGTGGCGATCTGGCGGCGGATCTCGTGCGTGGGCGTCGCAGCCCCCGCTCCTTCGGCAGCGGGTTCGAACCGGCCTGTGCGCTGCCCCCGTAGGAGCGTCAGGGTGCCCCGGGCGGCCTCCAGGTGCGACTCGAACGCGAAACGGTCCATGTGGTCGGCGGGCAACTGCGCCATGGCGAGCTCGAGCACGCGGATCTGATCGGCGAGGGCAGCTTCGTCCGAGCGCCGGAAGGCCTGGTGGATCCGGAACAGAGCGACCTGCGCGTTCATGGCCGGACGCTGGTCCGGCTCCATGTCCGAGGTCGCGACGAGTTGGGCCAGATCCTCGACAGCGGTGTCGAAGTCGTCCTCACCGCCGCCCAGTTGCCCCAGATACGTCCGCAGGCCGGCGTGGATGAAGTCCAGGTTCTCGCGGATCCGGGTGCCTGGCGAGTGCACGGCCCGGGCCTGTTCGATCCGGGCGAGTGCCGCCTCCATCTCGGCGGGATCGGTGAGGTGCCGTAGGCCCGACGCGCTGTGCTTGACGACGACGTTCGCCTGCCAGGTCTCGTCCGCCGGCCCGTGGTCCCGCACCGCCTGCCACAGTTCCTCCTCCCGCCGAGCGTCGACGAGCGGGTGCTCGAGCCGCAGCATCGGCAGGACGCTCAGCACGTGTCCGGCCCGCAGACCGGACATGACGGTGCCCCGGGGCAGCTCCGCCCAGTCCGCGTACAGGCGGTCGTAGGCCTGTTCCGCCGTCGTACAGCCCAGCCGGTCCAGCACCAGTTCGGTCATCCCGGCGAGATCCTCACCGCTGACGACGCCTTTCGCCCGCTGCTCGATCTCCCACACCAGCGCCTGAAGGTCGTACGGAGTCGTCATCTCATGTCCCCCGCTCCTGCGGTTCGTGGCGCGGTCCGCGTCCGGTACGGCGCCAGCACGCCGTTGAGCCAGCGCTCCCCCTCCTCGGTGCCGAAGTCGACGCCGGGCGCGCCCGTGGGTTCGAGCAGGGGCGCCTCGCTCCGGTCGTCGAAGAGGATCGCGACCCGGTCGCCGGGCTCGCGTTTCGACGGCCAGACGAAGCCCTGCGCCCAGGGCTCGGTCCGGCGGCGGATCCAGTGGCCCCAGTCGCGGGTCTGCGGATAGTCCGCACCCTCCGTGTGCACCAGCCACGAGTCCTGTGCCACCGCTGCGAGATCCGCCCCGGACATCAGCGAGACGACCTCGACGTCGGCGGTCAGCCGCAGGAAGGACAGACTGCGGCGCTCGAACGCCACGCGCGGCAGCAGCCGGTGGCCTCCGTCGGGGTCGAACGGCAGCGAGCGCAGCAGCACCTCACACACGGCCGCGCCGACGCCGAACCCGACGTAGAGGTAGCCGTAGCGGTCGTAGGGAGTGCTGTCGAAGCGGCCGCCGTAGTAGAAGGCGTGGGAGGGGCGGGCGTTGTACGCGGTCGGCGCGCGGTGGGTGGAGTGCACCCGGTACACCGGTGTGCCCGCGCGCAGCACGGCCCGGGTCGGTTCGCCCGGCAGCGACTCGGGCGGCGGGTACTTGCCCATGGCTACTCCTCCCCCGCCGGGCCGGCCAGTTCCCGTGCCGCGCCGAGCAGTTCGGCGTCGCGGCCACGGCCGAGCAGTGCCGCCGGGGTGCCGTCCCACCAGGTGGTGCGGGACAGCCACCAGTCGGCGGCGCCCCACGGGTCGGTGCCGGCGCGCAGGACGGAGTTGACCTCCAGGACGATCCGCCACGGCATGGTCCCGGCCTCGAACTGGAAGAGGGGCAGCCGTCTGCGGCCGTCCGTGCCGGACAGGGTGATCAGCCGCGGGTCGGCACCCTCGGTCCACGGCGTGGCGGGTTCGCGGAGCAGGCGCTCGCGGACGGCGCCGAGGACGGGTCCGACCATGGGGTTGCCGTCGAGGACGAGCATGCAGAGGTCGGCCGCCGCATACCCGTCAAACAGCTGAGTCTGCGGAGCGTCCGTGAACCGCCCCGTGTCGCCGTGCTGTTGGAGCCGGGCGGCCTCGTCGGCGGGGAGGGTATCGAGGAGAGCCCGTGCGGCCGGGCCGGCGGCGGCCGGGTCCAGCGCGCCTTCCTCGTCTCGCAGCCGGGACAGCCGCTCGCTCAGTGTCCGCCGTGTGCCCGGTTCGAGCAGGCGGGACAGCCTGTCCCAGTCGGCCGCGGCGGCGGCGAGCACCATGAAGGGATTCACACGCACTCGTGCCCTTTCTCCTCGGCTTCGGGTAACGCGTGTGCGCCCAGGGGCCGTTCGCGCGCGCCCAGCGTCTCGGCCAGCAGGTCGGCGGCCAGGGGGCGGCGGACGACCAGGTGGATGTCCATGTCCGCGTCGAGACCGGAGTGCAGCGCGGTCCACAGGGCGCTGACGCTGGTCTGCGGGGGCAGTCCGCCGCGGCCCGCGCCGAGCAGGGGGAAGCAGATCGACCGCAACGGCGGCGTGAAGGCGGCGCGTTCCTCCGACAGCAGGGCCAGGGCGCGGGCGGCGGCCGTGGCGACGTCCTGGGCGGCGACGTCGTAGTCGTTGGTGCCGGGCCGTGGGACGGCGACGGCCGCGTGGTAGATGCGGCGGACCCTCCGGGCGGCGAGGGCGCCCGGTTCGGTCGGGGCGACCGTGCCGGGGAGCGCGGGGCGGCCCAGCAGCCCGTGCGCCGCACGCCAGCCGAGCAGCGCGTCGTGCACGGGGTCGGCGGTGACGTCCCCGGTGGCGTCGCGCACGGCGCCGGCCCGGCGCAGGGACGCGGACACGGAGGCCTTGAACATCGCCGGCAGGGAGAGGTGCGTGTTGGTCGGGGACACGATCACGTCGACGTTGCGGAGGAGTTCGACGGGGTGCACGTGCAGCAGTACGTCCCGGGATCCGACGCGGAGCGAGCGGTGCTGCAGGTGCGGGGCGAGGAGCGGGAGCCGGGCCGTGGAGGTGCGCTGCGGTCCGGTGCCGGCCAGCCAGCACACCTGCTCGGCGATCTGGGCCAGGACCATCTCCTCCTGGCTCTTGCGGAAGCGTTCGACGCTGACGCGGTACACCTGGGCAGCGAGGCGGCGCCGATCCGCCGCCGGGCGGTCGCGCAGGCCTGGCGCCAAACCGAGCGAGTAGCCGGCCGCCTGCTCCAGGTCGCCCCCGCCGAGCCGGGACACGGCCGTGCGCAGCAGGTTCTCCACCTCGACGGGCCAGGCGTCGGTGACGGCGGCGGAGTGCGCGGCGGCAGCCCTGCGGAGCAGCGGAACGTGGAGCTCACGGATCCGGACCAGGCCCTCGACCCGGACGGTCTTCACCTCCCTCAGCACGGACGAGACCTCGAACTGCGGTGCACCAGGCGACATATGCCCATGATCCGCCGGGCGCCTCACCGGCCACAAGGGTTACGGCGGACCGGCAGGTTGACGCCGAGCCGGAAACGGCCCCGGACACGCCCGACGGCGACGTCATCGGGAGACCGCCGCACGGCGAGCCGGCGTCGAGCCGCCCCGCACGGAGACTCCCCGGCCGCCCAGGTGTGCTGTCCCGGGACGTTGGTGACAGTCGGGAGCATCCGCGAGGCCGCGCCTCAGCCCCACGGCAGCCACGCCCGCACTTCGAACCCGCCCTCCGGGGTGTGGCCGTGCTCCAGGCGGCCGCCCGCGAGGGTCGCTCGCTCCATCAGGCCGATCAGGCCTTGGCCGGAGCCTGGGACGGGTGGCACCTCGCCCTCGGGGGGCGGGTTGCGCACGGAGACCGTGAGGCCGTCGCCCGGTGCGCCGGTGACGGTCACCGTGACGTCCGTGCCGGGCGCGTGCTTGCGGGCGTTGGTCAGGCCCTCCTGGACGATCCGGTACGCGGTGCGGCCGACGGAGGACGGAACGGCGGCGGTGTCGCCGACGCGGTGGTCGAGGGCCACCTTCATGCCGGCCTCACGCGACTCGGCGACCAGCGTGTCCAGCCCCGCGAGCGTCGGCTGCGGCCGGCCCGTGTCGTCGGGCTCCCCCGCCCGCAGAACGCCGATGATCTCGCGCAGGTCCTGGAGGGCCTCGTGCGCGCTCTCCCGGATCACGCCCGCCGCCCGCGCCGTCTCCGCCGGGGGCGCGTCGGGCCGGAACTCCAGGGCACCCGCGTGCACGCTCAGCAGGGTCAGCCGGTGGGCGAGCACGTCGTGCATCTCGCGCGCGATGGCCTCACGGGCGAGCCGCTGCGCCTGCTCGGCCCGCAGCCGCGCCTCCGTCTCGGCCCGCCGGGCCCGGTCCCTGAGGCTCACCATGAGCTGCCGCTTGGACCGTACGAACATGCCCCAGCCGACGATCGCCAGGGTGAGCAGCACGGCGAAGAGCACGCTCACCAGGTAGGAGATGTCCGCGTCGGGGCGCACCCAGTAGTACAGCGGAGCCAGGGCCGCGTTGATGCCGCCCACCCAGGCCACGTACCGGAAGGGGCGGTGCACGGCGAGGGTGAACAGGGCGATCACCCCCGCCCCGCCCGCCGTGTCCGAGACGAAGGTGATGGGAGTCATCGCCACGGCCAGCCCCAGCGGCCAGCGGCGGCGCAGCCAGACGGCCGCGCAGGCCAGCGCCCCGGTCAGCTGGTCGATGACGGCCAGCCCTTCCGAAACGTGGGGGTTGTCGTGGAGAGCCTCTATGGCCGCCGCGCCCACCAGCACGGCCAGCACGAAGCAGGAGAAGTCGACGACCCAGTCGCGGGCTGTACGCCGGGGCCGTCGCCCGGCTCGTGCGGCGTCGGGGTCGAGTTCGTGCAGCAGGGCGGACGGGATGAACCATCTGCGCCCGGTGAACAGCGCAGGTGTCTCGCCCGTCAGCACCGGGGAGACCTGCCCCGCGTCGTCACCACTCACGGTCGGCAAATCTACGCAGGCCGGGGCCCGTTCACCTCTCCTCGGCCGGAATCATCGACCAAAGTCACGGCATCGCAGACTTTCGAGGCGGCCCGCGGGGTCCGAACAGGGACTTCCGTCCAACGGACGCTCGCCCTGAGGTCGATGTGCGTGAGGGCCCGCGGGGCGAGGCTCGTGCCATGAAGCAGGTACTGGAGATTCTCGGCTTCCTCGCCCTCGTACAGGGCGTGGCGGGCCTGGTACACAAGTTCACCGACTGGAACTGGGGCCTCGTGCAACGACTGGGGTTCCTCGACGGCTACGAGATCTACGCGAGCGTCGCCCTGCTCGTGCTGGGCATCGCCCTGTTCGCGGCGGCCGGGAGCCGGAAGTCCGTCTGAGCACCCGGGCGGACTTCCGGCCGGCGTTCGGTGACGTGGCCGCCCGGCTCAGCAGCCGTAGTCGACCAGGTCGAACGACTCGTAGTGGTCGGCCGTGTAGTAGTCCTCCCGGTTCTCCTCACCGGTCACGATGCGCCGCGCACCGCGCGTGGAGGAGCCGGGGGTGATGACCGTGTACTCGTGGTAGTAGCCGGACGACTGGCTCGGCAGGATGCCTTCCCGGTTCTGGAAGACGGTGCCGTCCTGCTCGAACGGGAAGGGGCCGCCCTGCTCGATCAGGTCGAGCGTGTCGTGGGCCTGGGACGGCAGGTCGCCGTAACAGATGGTGCCGACGGCGGTGGGGGCCGCGTCGGCCGTGGTGGCGGAGACGGTGCCGCCGACGAGGAGGGCGGACAGGAGGGCGGCTGCTGTGCCGAGCCGCGAGGCGCGTGGGGGGAAAATCATGCGCACATGATGACGCGCGTAGACAGTGGCATGTCAATGACAAGCCCGGAGATTTTCCCGTCAAGTCCGATGAGTTAGCGGGAAGTTAACCTCACCCCGGCGCCCTCACGCGCTGTTCACCGGGTCGGCGAGGGCATCGGGGCGGGGCGGTTCACGCGTTCTCCGGCAGTGCGTACTCGCCGTACTGCGGGCGGCCCGCCACCTCGTACGTCCGGATCGAGACGCCCGTGCTGGTGACGCTGCCTCCGGCGTGCCGGAAGGCGGTCGGTACGGCGCCCTCGGGGAACAGCCGGAACCCGGCGCCGAGCACGACCGGGAAGGTCAGCAGATGGAGCGAGTCGACGAGGTCGAGCGCCAGCAGGGACCGGACGAGGGCGCCGCTGCCGTGCACCTGGATCTCACCGTCGGTGCGCTCCTTCAGAGCCCTGACCTCCTTGGCGAGGTCGCCGGTGAGCACGGTGGTGCCCGCCCACTCGGGGTCCGTGAGGGTCGAGGACGGGACGTACTTCGGCAGTGAGTTGAGTTTCGAGGCGACCGGATCGGCGGGGTCGGTCACCTTCGGCCAGAACGTGCTGAAGATGTCGTACGTCCGGCGCCCGAGCAGGAAGGCGCGCGGACGAGCGAAGACCTCGCTGATGAACCGGCCGAAGTCCTCGTCGGCGTACGGGAAGCTCCAGCCCCCGTGGGTGAAGCCGCCGCGGGTGTCCTCGTGCGGGCCGCCGGGGGCCTGGTAGACGCCGTCGAGGGTGACGAAGAGGGTGGAGAGGAGCTTGCCCATGGCGGGTGCCTTTCTGTCCCGGAACGGAAGGGGCCTGTTGTCATGGGTTCAGACCCCCTCCGCACCCGCAACTCATCGCTGGGCCGTACGGCGCCCCTCGGGCCCCGTTCGCCTGTCCGCTCCCGGCAGTGGGCCTCCATGTCCGTTCACCGCCAGCGTCCCGGCTGCCCCGGCGCTGGGATGGACACATGACTTCTCAAGGAACTCTCAGCAATCCTCAAGGAACCCTCGACGGCAAGAGGGCTCTCGTGACCGGTGCGAGCCGCGGCATCGGAGCGGCGACGGCCCTGCGGCTGGCCCGGGAGGGCGCGGACGTGGCGGTCGGCTATGTGAACGGCAAGGAGGCGGCCGAGGACGTCGTGCGGGCCGTGGAGGCGCTGGGGCGCCGGGCGGTGGCGGTGCGCGCGGACGCGGCCGACGCCGCCGAGGCGGCCGGTGCCGTGACGGCGACTGCCGAGGCGCTGGGCGGCCTCGACGTCCTGGTGAACAACGCGGGCGTGGGGGTGCTCGGGCCGCTGGAGACCCTGTCGCTCGCGGACGTGGAGCGGGTCCTCGCCGTCAACGTACGGGGGGTCTTCCTGGCCTCGCAGGCCGCCGCCGCGCACATGGCCGAAGGCGGGCGGATCATCACGATCGGCAGTTGCATGGCCCAGCGCGTGCCGGGGCCCGGCGGGACGCTCTACGCGACGAGCAAGGCGGCCCTGGCCGGTATGACCAAGGCCCTGGCCAGGGAGCTGGGCGGGCGCGGGATCACGGCGAACCTCGTCCTTCCCGGACCCATCGACACCGACATGAATCCGGCGGACGGGCCGTACGCGGCCGGCCAGGCGGCGATGACGGCGCTGGGGCGGTTCGGGACGGCGGACGAGGTGGCGTCCATGGTGGCGTATCTCGCCGGGGCGACGTACGTCACCGGTGCGGAGTTCGCCGTGGACGGCGGGCACGCGGCGTGAGGCAGGGGGCGCACCGGTGCTGTCTTGGCCGGTGCGCCCTGGGGCGGGTCCGGCTCAGCCGCCCAGCTCCTGGTGACGCGCCGCGAGGCGCCGCGCACCGTCCTCCGTCAGGGAGCCGAACAGCCGCAGCCGGGAGATGCCGCCGTCCGGGAAGATGTCCACGCGCGCGTGCGTGCCGACAGCCGGGGCCGGGAGGACGAAGCGGTGGTTGGTGTCGGGCTGGAGGCGGGTGCGGGGCAGGAGCTCCCGCCACTCGCCGTCCTCGCCGTCGCGCACGGACACCGAGGCCCAGCCGGCGCTGTTGCCCTTGAGGTACGCGGTGTCGATCTCCAGGGCGCGGATCCGGGACTGGGCGGCCAGCCGGTAGCGGATCCAGTCGTGGCCCTGGTCGCGGCGGCGCCGGGTCTCCCAGCCGTCGTCCATCTTGCGGGAGCGGCCCGGCTGGATGGTGTTGGTGGCGGGCGAGTAGAAGAGGTTGGAGGCGTCCTCGGCCTGGCCGCCGTTCTCCAGGGCGACGACGTCGAAGGTGCCGAGCACCTCCAGCCACGCGGGGTCCGGGACGACCTCGCCGTACACGCGCAGGCGTGCGATGCCGCCGTCGGGGTGCTGCTTGACCCGCAGGTGGGTGAAGCGCTGCTCGACCGCGACGGAGAAACCGTTCGCCGCGTGGCCGCCGACCGGGGTGCGCGGGACCAGGGTCGTCCACTTCACGTCGTCCCCGAGGAGTTCCTCGGGCGACGGGGAGCCCGGCACGCAGGTGCCCTCGACGGACACGGCCTGCGGGTAGTTGCCGCGGAAGTGGGCCGTGTCGACGACGATCCCCCGGACCACGCCCGGGGCGCCGAGGCGGACCAGCGCCCAGTCGTGGTCCTCGGTGGTCGGCCAGGGGTGCTCGGCGGAGGCGCCCCGGCGGCGGCGTGTCTCCCAGCCGTCCATGATCTTGCCCTTGTGCCCGAAGTGCTCGGGGTCGAACTCGGCGCGCTCGGGCACCAGCAGATTCTCGCGCTGGGCGAAGAACTCGTCGTTGGCGGCGATGACACCGGCTCCGAGACGCCGGTCGGCGAGGTTGGCGTACTGGGTGAAGGGGAAGTCGGCGGTGCGGTAGTCCGCGTACGGGTCGCCGCCTCCGTAGGGGTTCGCGTCGCCGGTGAAGCTGGGAATCGCCGTCACGGGATAGGTGCCTTTCGGGAGTCGGCCGGTGTGGACGGGTGCGGGGAGGTCTACGGCTGCCTGGTGAGAAGTCGGCCCTTCGGCTCGGTGAACTCGCCGTCCGCGACGATCCGCTGCCCGCGCAGCCAGGTGGACTTCACGACGCCGTACAGGGTCCGGCCCGCGTAGGCCGTGACGTGGTTGCGGTGCTGGAGGGCCGCCGGGTCGACGGTGAAGGTCTCGTCGGGGGCGAGGACGGCGAAGTCGGCGTCGCGGCCCGCCGCGATGGCGCCCTTGCGGTCGTCGAGCCCGACGAGTTCGGACGTCCGCGTGGACATCCAGCGGACCACGTCCTCCAGGCCGTGCCCGCGCTCGCGGGCCTCGGTCCACACCGCCGCCAGGCTCAGCTGGAGCCCGGAGATGCCGCCCCAGGCCGTGGCGAAGTCGTCGGTCTTCAGGTCGGCGGTGGACGGGGAGTGGTCGGTGACGACGCAGTCGATGGTGCCGTCGGCCAGCGCCTGCCAGAGCAGGTCCTGGTTGGCGGCCTCGCGGATCGGCGGGCAGCACTTGAACTCGCTGGCTCCGTCGGGGACTTCCTCGGCGGTGAGAGTCAGGTAGTGGGGGCAGGTCTCCACGGTGATGCGGACGCCCTCCGCCCGCGCCTCGGCGATCATCGGCAGGGCGTCGCTGGAGGACAGGTGCAGGACGTGCACGCGCGCGTGGAGGGCCTTCGCCTCGCGGATGAGCTGGGCGATGGCGGTGTCCTCGGCGTCCCGGGGCCGGGAGGCGAGGAAGTCGGCGTACCTGGGGCCGGGCTGCTGGGGAGCGGAGGCGAGGAGGTGGGGGTCCTCGGCGTGCACGATGAGCAGGCCGTCGAAGGCGGCGATCTCGGCCATGGTGCGGGCGAGCGGATCCCGCTCCAGGTGCGGGAACTCGTCCACGCCGGACGGCGACAGGAACGCCTTGAAGCCGAAGACGCCGGCCTCGTGCAGCGGGCGCAGGTCCTTGATGTTGTCCGGCAGGGCGCCGCCCCAGAAACCGACGTCGATGTGCGCCTTGTCGGCGGCGACCTGCCGCTTGGTCCGCAGGTGCGCGACGGTCGTGGTGGGCGGGAGGGAGTTGAGGGGCATGTCGACGAGGGTGGTGATGCCGCCGGCCGCCGCGGCGCGGGTGGCGGTCCAGAAGCCCTCCCACTCGGTGCGGCCGGGGTCGTTGACGTGCACGTGGGTGTCGACCAGGCCGGGCAGCAGGACGTGGTCGCCCAGGTCCTCCAGGCGGGCGCTCTCCGGTACGGGTGCGTCGTACGGGAGGACGGCCGTGATCGTGCCGGCGGCGACCGCGACCGATGCGGCGCGCGCCCCCTCGGGAGTGATGACACGCGTCGAGCGAAGCACCAGTTCAGCGTCGGACACCCGAACCCCTTAGTTCCACTTACTTCCACGAAATGGAATTCAACTTTCTGTTGAAGAAGTCTTCACTCCCTCTTCCACGCCGTCAAGGGCACACTGACCACTGCACCCTCCACGCAACCACACCTGGACGTTTCCACAAAGCGGAATTAGACTTCCAGTACGCAGAACGTAGCTACGTACAAGCGGGGAGTCAACCGACTGCCGGGTAGGCTTCTGCTCTTCCGCCAGTCCCGAAAGGAACGCGCCGTGCCGACGTCCAGCGCCAGCACCACCGACTCCGCCCGGTCCTCCGCCAACGGCGGGGTCCAGTCCCTGGAGCGCGCCTTCGACCTGCTCGAGCGGATGGCGGACGCGGGTGGCGAGGTCGGCCTGAGCGAGCTGTCCGCGAGCAGTGGGCTGCCCCTGCCGACCATCCACCGCCTGATGCGCACGCTTGTGGCCTGCGGGTACGTACGACAGCAGCCCAACCGCCGGTACGCGCTGGGCCCGCGCCTGATCCGCCTCGGCGAGTCCGCCTCCCGGCTGCTGGGCACCTGGGCACGGCCCTATCTCGCCCGGCTGGTCGAGGAGACCGGCGAGACGGCGAACATGGCGCTGCTGGACGGGGACGAGATCGTCTACGTGGCGCAGGTGCCGTCGAAGCACTCGATGCGCATGTTCACGGAGGTCGGCCGGCGCGTGCTGCCGCACTCCACGGGCGTGGGCAAGGCCCTGCTCGCCGGTTTCCCGCCGGAGGAGGTGCGCGCCCTGCTGACCCGTACGGGCATGCCCGCCGCGACGGAGAAGACCATCACGACGCCCGACGGGTTCCTCGCGGCGCTGGAGGACGTGCGCCGCCAGGGCTACGCGATCGACGACAACGAGCAGGAGATCGGCGTCCGCTGCCTGGCGGTCTCGGTGCCGGACTCCCCCACCGCCGCGGCCATTTCCATCTCCGGCCCGGCGGGCCGGGTCACGGAGGCGGCGACGGAGAAGATCGTGCCGGTCCTCCAGCAGGTCGCCGGCGAACTCTCCGAGGCCCTGGCCAGCCAGAGCCCCGCGTGAGGGATTGACTCCCATGAGGGATTGACGCCCACGGGCTGGACGGGCGCGGGGCGCCGGCCGGGCGGGACTCAGGGGGCCTCGCGATAGACCCGGCGGACGCCGGATCGTCCCACGACACAGCCGGGCGGACTCCACGGCGCCCCGCGGGCCAGCGGCTCCGGAGCGACTCGCGACGCGGCCGCAGTACGCGATGATCGTCCCGCGAGACGGCCCGGGCGGACGCCGGATCATCCCGCGACACGACCGGCGGACTCCGGAGCACCTTGCGACACGGCCCGGGTAGATCCTGAAGCGCTTTGCGACACGACCGGGCGGACCCCACAGCGCACGCGGCACGGCGGCCGCACGCCGGGGTCGTCCGATCGACGTGACCCCGCAGACCCTTGGCATCCGGTCGACACGGCCGCCGCACCCGGGGTCGCCCGATGGACGCGGCCCCGCGAACCCTCGCGCCCCGTCGACACGGCCGTCGCACGCCGGGCCCGCCAGATCGACGTGCCCCACCGGCCACTTGGAGCCCGGACCGCAAGAGCCCCGGCCCTCGCACGCGAGCTACGGTGACCTGAGCCCGGCTCTGACGAGCCCGCCCCAGCCCAGTCGACCCCTGCCCTAGCCCTGCCCCCGCACCGGCCCGCCGAAGAGGTCCACGGCGCGGCGGACCTCCGCCAGGTCCGGGGCCAGCGCGCTCACCGAGCCGATCGCGCCCGCGATCAGCAGGAGGGAGCGGCGCAGCCTCGGGATCTCGGGGGTGCCGTCGGCCGCCATCGCGTCGAGGGCGGCCAGTTCCTCCTCGGCGATGGTCCGGTCGGCGAATTCTCCGGGATGGGCGGCGAGCCGGCGACGCAGCCGGGCGACGGCGGAGCGCAGCTCCGTCACGCGCGGATCCTCGTCGCCGCCGGTCACAGGCCCCTGCCGCCTCTGCTCAACGCTCCGCAACACAGTCCTCCCCCTCGCACTCCGTCGTGCGCGTGCCCTTCCGACGCGAAGTCCCCCACACCGGGCACCGGCCGGCCGCCCGGCCGGTCGGTGCGGGCGACAGTAAACGACGCGGGCCACCAGGCGCCAGTCCATTGCGTCATCGACTTGCTCCGCTGCGTAACTTCTCGGCCCGAGGTCGTGCGGTATGCAGGACCCATGACGACACGGGAGACGACGAACAGGGCGCGTGCGGTTGCGGGGGTGCTGCTCGCCGCCGGGGGCGGGCGGCGGCTCGGCGGGCGTCCCAAGGCGCTGCTCACCCACCGGGGACGCCCCCTCGTGGAGCACGCGGTGCGGGTGTTGCGCGAGGGCGGCTGCGAGCGGGTCCATGTGGTGCTGGGCGCACGGGCGGACGAGGTCCGGGCACGAGCCTCACTGCCGGGATGCGTACTTGTCGGTAACCCCGAATGGGAGCAGGGCATGGGGACGTCCTTGCGGGCCGGGCTGGACTCGCTCGCCGGTACGGGCGCGGCGGCCGCCCTGGTCTCGCTCGTCGACCAGCCCGGTATCGGCCCGGAGGCGGTGGCCCGGGTGCTCGGGGCGTACGAGGGCGAGGGGTCACTGGTGTCGGCCGCGTACGACGGAGTGCGTGGCCATCCGGTGCTGTTCGGTGCCGCCCACTGGGCCGGCATCGCAGCGACTGCTACCGGGGACCGGGGGGCACGCGCCTACCTGAAGGAGCACGAGCCGGGGATCACGCTCGTCGAGTGCGGGGACGTGGCCCGGCCCTTCGACATCGACACGGAGGCCGATCTGACCCACCTTGAGTGAGCGGGGTGGCACGGAGCGCCACCTTGCCTCGACCCAGAGAATCTCGACATCAACAGACGATTGAACTTCCACCATGAGGAAACTAGTATCCACTGTTCAGAAGCGCCCGAGGGCTCCGCGCGGGCGCCGAACGCCGTATCCGGGAAGACTGGCACCCGGTGCCGAACCGCCGGTTCGTCTTCGTAGCTCGCTGAAGGAAGTGACAGTTCATGTCCGCACCAGCGCCGTCCCCGCTGGCCATCGTCGACGCCGAGCCCCTGCCCCGGCAGGAGGAGGTCCTCACCGAAGCGGCGCTCGCCTTCGTGGCCGAGCTGCACCGGCGGTTCACGCCCCGGCGTGACGAGCTCCTCGCCCGCCGCGCCGAGCGCCGCGCCGAGATCGCCCGCACCTCCACGCTCGACTTCCTCCCGGAGACCGCCGCGATCCGCGCCGACGACTCCTGGAAGGTCGCCCCGGCCCCCGACGCCCTGAACGACCGGCGCGTCGAGATCACCGGCCCCACCGACCGCAAGATGACCATCAACGCCCTCAACTCGGGCGCCAAGGTGTGGCTCGCGGACTTCGAGGACGCCTCCGCGCCCACCTGGGAGAACGTGGTCCTCGGCCAGCTCAACCTGATCGACGCCTACACCCGCAACATCGACTTCACGGACCCGAAGTCGGGCAAGTCGTACGCCCTGAAGGCGAACGAGGAACTCGCCACGGTCGTCATGCGCCCGCGCGGCTGGCACCTGAACGAGCGTCACCTCGTCGACGCGGACGGCACCCCGGTGCCCGGCGCACTCGTCGACTTCGGCCTGTACTTCTTCCACAACGCCAAGCGCCTGCTGGGCCTGGGCAAGGGCCCGTACTTCTACCTCCCCAAGACGGAGTCGCACCTGGAGGCCCGCCTCTGGAACGAGGTCTTCGTCTTCGCGCAGGAGTACGTCGGCGTTCCGCAGGGCACGGTCCGCGCGACCGTGCTGATCGAGACGATCACGGCCGCGTACGAGATGGAGGAGATCCTCTACGAGCTGCGCGACCACGCCTCCGGGCTGAACGCGGGCCGCTGGGACTACCTGTTCTCGATCGTCAAGAACTTCCGGGACGGCGGCGCCAAGTTCGTCCTGCCGGACCGCAACGCGGTGACGATGACGGCCCCGTTCATGCGCGCGTACACCGAACTCCTCGTCCGCACCTGCCACAAGCGCGGCGCGCACGCGATCGGCGGCATGGCGGCGTTCATCCCGTCCCGCCGGGACGCGGAGGTCAACAAGGTCGCCTTCGAGAAGGTCCGCGCCGACAAGGACCGCGAGGCGAACGACGGTTTCGACGGCTCCTGGGTCGCCCACCCCGACCTGGTGCCGATCGCCATGGAGTCCTTCGACAAGGTCCTCGGGGACAAGCCCAACCAGAAGGACCGCCTGCGCGAGGACGTCGACGTCAAGGCGGCCGACCTGATCGCCGTCGACTCCCTGGACGCGAAGCCCTCGTACGCGGGCCTGGTCAACGCCGTGCAGGTCGGAATCCGTTACATCGAGGCCTGGCTGCGCGGACTCGGCGCGGTCGCGATCTTCAACCTGATGGAGGACGCCGCCACCGCCGAGATCTCCCGCTCCCAGATCTGGCAGTGGATCAACGCGGGTGTCGTTCTCGACAACGGCGAGAAGGTCACCGCCGACCTGGCCCGCAAGGTCGCCACCGAGGAACTCGCGAACATCAAGGCCGAGATCGGCGAGGAGGCCTTCGCGGCCGGCAACTGGCAGCAGGCACACGACCTGCTGCTGACGGTCTCCCTCGACGAGGACTACGCCGACTTCCTGACGCTCCCGGCGTACGAGCAGCTCAAGGGCTGACTCAGTCCGCGGACGGCTCGGCGGACGGCTTGTCCGAGTGGCCCAGGGGCTTCCCCGGGGCCACTCGGTCGCGTACGGCCCGCTTCACGGCCGTCGGCTCGGGGAAACCCTGCTCGCGGCGGTCCCAGACGACCTCGTCGCCGACGCGTACGACGAACACCCCGCCCGTGCCCGGCTTCAGGGCCAGTTCCGTCAGCTCGGACTCGAAGGTCGTGAGCAGTTCCTGCGCCAGCCAGGCCGCGCGGGGCAGCCAGCGGCACTGGGTGCAGTACTCGATCTCGACACGGCCACTCATCCGAGGTGCACCGACCAATCCTGTTCGGCCGCGGGCTTGCCGTGCAGGTCGGGGACCTGCCTGAGCCACGCGGGGCGTCCTTGCTGGTTCCGCGCCGCCCGGAGGGCTTGCTCGGCGGCGAGCTCCTCCCGGCTGGGGAAGTCGGTGGGCAGCCAGGCCTCGGAGGCCCGCACGCGCGCGTGGAGGTACGACACGTACGCCTCGCGTGCCTCCTCCGCGCCGGCGAAGCCCGGCTCGTCCGCGAGCCAGGCGTCCGGGACCTCCGCGAGGATCCGGCGCAGCAGCTCCTCGGTCACCTTGGGCGCGAGCTCGGCGTCGGCGGCCCGGACGTCGGGCCCGTAGTGGCCGAGGGCGTGGTGCCGGAAGTCGTAGGCCTTGGCGGGGTCGGTGCCCTCCCAGCGGTGGTGGAAGACGAGCGCGGCGCCGTGGTCGATCAGCCACAGGCGCGGGGGCGCGACGCCGAGGGTGGGCCAGACCATCAGGTTGGAGCTGTGCACCGTCCGGTCCACGTTCACGGTCAGGGCGTCGAGCCAGACGATCCTGCCCGCCTCCAGGGGATCGACGGGGAAGACCCGCGCGATCTCCGGCGTGAAGTCCCGGGCGCCCGGCAGGTAGTCCATGCCGAGGTTCACGCCCGCGCTGGCCGCGTGCAGGTCCCGCACCTCCTGATGCGGCTCGTCCCGCGCGATCACCGGGTCGAAGTGCACCAGCACCAGCTCGGGGAAGCGCAGCCCGAGCGCGCGGGCCAGCTCCCCCACGATCACCTCGGCGACCAGCGCCTTGCGGCCCTGCGCGGAGCCGGTGAACTTCACGACGTACGTGCCGAGGTCGTCCGCCTCGACGATCCCGGGGACGGAGCCGCCGGATCGCAGAGGTTCTATGTAGCGGGTCGCAGTGACCTCTCTCATCATTTCCTTAGGTCACCCACCTGTTAGGCCTTGCAATCCATGGCCGTTCCCGGAGGTGCCGAACAGCGGGAATCGCGCATCGTCAGCCCTGGGGAGAATCTGGGAAGTTTCGACCGGCATGCAGATCTCCCTGCCTCCCCAGCAGTCCCGTCAATGGCCGTCCGCCCCTTGCTTCCGGCCTCCGGCATGAAGTGAGCATAGTAACCGAGGGTGATCGCCGGCGAGGAGTGCCCGCAACCGCGCCACGGTCACGACGGACCCTCCCGCCTCCAGCACGATCGAGGCATAGGTGTGCCGGAGCACGTGGAAGCCAATCGTGTGGTGAGCAGCAGGGAGAACTTCCTCCGCTGTCCCTCCGCCTCCGGTTTCCCCCATGGGAGCTCCACCTTCACCGGCGGAAACGCCTCGAAACGCTTCAGCTCCTCGGCCGCCGAGGAGGGCATGCGACGAACAGGGCGCACGTGGTCATTGACTCGCCCTGGCCCAGAAGACCATCGGAGTTCACGTCTCCTGCGTCGTCGCTCTCGGGGCAAGGGGTGAACGGCCACGGCTTTCTGACGTAAAGCTGCTCCAAGTCGCCTCCTTCTGAGGAGGTGCCCTCCCTCCGCGGCGGCGCAGTCAAAATCCTCGCCCGACCCGTTGTCGAACTTGATGTCCACGTAGTACGGGGTGCCGGCGGGTGGGCTGCACCGCCCGAGACGGTGTAGTCGTCGACCTTGACGCCCTTCAGGTCGGCCGCATCACCCTTGCGCGCTTTGGTCGGCATCACCCAGAGCTCAGGAGTGCCATTGCCGAGCCGGACCCCCCGTCCGCCCACACGTAGGTCCTGACGTCCGCGCCGAGGGCGGAGTCAGGACCGCGGCCAGGAGGTGGAGGTGTCCGTGTTCAGCGTCGGGCGGACGGAGCCGGCGGCGTGTTGAGGGCGTGGAGATAGACGGCCTCTGGCTGCGCTCCGCTCAGGGCCGGACCGCCGTCGAAGAGGACGAGGGGCACGGCGCCGACGCCGAGCCTGCGCACGCCGTCCAGTTCGGCACGCAGGGCCGTGGCTCCGTCCTCACTGCGTACGACGCCGATCTCGTCGGCCAGGTGAGCGAGGGTGGAGGGATCGCCGATGTTCAGTCCGTCCGTCAGGTAGGCGCGGAAGAGCCGCTCGGCCATGGCCTCGCCCAGGCCCTGGCCGGCCGCGTCGGCGAGCAGCAGGTGCGCCTCGAACGTGTTGGTGTACACGGCGCGTTCGAAGTTCAGGCTCAGCCCGTCCTCGGCTCCGAAGCCGGTGTCCTGCGCGATGGCTCGGGCCTTCTCCTCACCGAAGGACTCCTTGTGGACCTCGAAGAGGGGCCTGCCGGTGGGCGGCGTCTCGGGCGCGAGTTGGTAGGGGCGGAAGACGACCTCGGCCTCGCCCCCGGAGTCGCGGTACCGCTTCACGGCACGGGAGAAGCGGGTTAAGGCTATGTAGGAGTGGACGCAGATGAGATCGAGTACGAACTCGACGCGGCGCGGGGTCCGGGCGTTCGGTTGCATGGTCAGGTCCTTCTGGTCACAAGCAGGTCAGGTGACACCATTGTTGATCAGTGGGCCCGCAGGCCGCCGGAAACCGGACACCGGCGAACAGCCGTCGGCGGACGGCCGTCACCGGACGGCCGCCCCTGTGGGCGGCTCGACCGCCGCCCGGGTCGGTGTCACGCCATGATGGACCGCTCCTGTCTGCGATACGTGCCCGGCGCCGTTCCGTACAGCCGCTTGAACGCTGCGGCGAACGCGAACTCGGAGGCATAGCCGACCCGTTGCGCGATGGCGCCCAGGGGCTCTTCGGAGTCGCGCAGCCGCTGTGCCGCCATGTTCATCCGGAGCCAGGTGAGGTAGCTGAGGGGCGGTTGACCGACGAGTTCGGTGAACCGTCGGGCGAACGCCGAACGGGACAGGCCGGCTTCCTCGCCCAGGCCCTCCACCGTCCAGTTCTCGCCGGGGTCATTGTGGATACGGCACAGAACCCTGCTGATCGCCACGTCGTTCAGCGCCGGTCCCCAGCCACGGCCGACTCCGTGCTCCTGGTACCACACCCGCAGGGTGTACAGCAGGAGCGTGTCCAGCAGCGAGGAGATCACCGAGTCCGCGCCCATCCCGGCGCCCTCCGACTCCTCCCGCAGCAGGTCGAGAACGACCCGCAGCGGCGGCTCCCGCCTGAGCTGGGCCGGCACGTGGACGACGTCGGGCAGGCCGTTGACCACCGGGTGGCACCAGCTCTGGTCGAGTGGGAACACGCCGCTGAGCAGCACCGTGGGGGCCGCCGACCCGCCCGGCTCGGCAGACCCCAGGGTCACCGTCCGCACATTCTCGCCGAACTCCTCGTCCAGGCCGGGATCCGAGTCCTGAAGCGGGGCGGCGCAGCTGTCGGCGATCCCATGGCCGTGCCCGTTGGGAAGGAGCACCACATCCCCCACCCCGAGCACGACCGGATCGCCGGCGGGGGGAACCAGCCGGCAGGAGCCCCGTAAGAGGACATGGAACGCCGTGCCGGGCACGGGTCGGATGCGTCGCCTCCACGGGTGGTGTCCCTCGACTCGGACAAAACGCGGCCGGCCGGTGCGCATCGCGTCTGTCACCTGACTGAGTACGTCCATCGCGTCAGGTTATGTGACTGGTCAGGTCACAGCCGAACGGCTGTCAGACGCCAGATCGGGCGCGTCAGCCGGCCCGCTCCGTCGAAGGTGAGCGCTCGGGTGTCCAGGTGGGGGAACTGCTCGCCTCCTGCCTGCTTCTCGACGTACTCCCTGGTGAACGCCGTGACGTAGGTGTCGCGGTGCAGCTCGTCGAGGCGCCATGCCCCGGTGAAGGTGGTGCGCAGCTCAGCCTCACTGATGCGATGCGGGTCCGGGAAATCGTCCTCGGCCTCGTCGGAGAAACACAGCAGGTGCAGGCGTGCTTCCGGCAGGCACACCTTCGGCAGCGCTGCCGCGTACTGTGCGCGCTGCTGCCGTGCGAGTGAGTGGTACAAACCGCTGTCCAGCACCGTGGTGTATTTCTGCGCCAGGTTGTCCAGCCGCGTCGCGTCGGCTTGGACGAACTCCACTTCGGCCCCGAGCGCGTCGGCCCGCTGTTCGGCTTGGCGCAGCGCAGTTGCCGCGTAGTCGAAGCCGGTGACCCGATAACCGCGGCCGGCCAGGTACACGGCGTTGTCGCCGACCCCGCACCCGGCGTCGAGCACGTCGGCGGAAATCTTTCCCGCTCGCTCCAGGGCTGTGACGGCCGGCTGGGGTTCGCCGATGTCCCATGGGACGACGGCTTGTTTGTACTGCACCAGAGCCGGGCCCTGGTAGATCGATTCGAAGTCATAGGGCTGGTCCATGGGTTCCTTTCCCGAAAGAGCTCACGATGTCGTCACGCCACGGGCCGTCGGCCCCATGCGGAGACCATCAGCGTCGTCATGTCACGCCCGCCGGGCGTGCCGAGCAGCTCGAGGAACTCCGCGAGTTCCGCTGCGGTCACCTGGCCGCTGTCGACGAGCGTGTGACCCTCCTGACGCATGCGCAGTGCGATCAGTTCGTCGTCCACGGCGGACTGGCCGGGACCCGCGGGGGTGATGCGCATGTCCACCGAGGTCAGCCCGGCCCGGGCGAGCGCCGCCGGCAGCCTGCGGCCCCACCGCATGTCGGCACCGTGCGCTTCCATGTGCCGGACGTAGGCGGTCAGCAGCGAGCGGCCGACCGCGGTGGGGGCGTCCTTGTCCGGCAGGAAGTAGAAGTCCTCGACGACCAGCCAGCCACCGGGTGCCAGCCAGCGCAGTACGCGGGCCAGCGTCTCGTCGGGGTCCTGGAGGTGTTCGAGAACGGCCCGCGCGAGGATGAGGTCGAAGGAGCCCGGCGGGAACTCCTGCCGGGTGATGTCCGCCTGGAGAACGGTCAGGTTCGGGGCGCGGGTCGCGTCGAGATGGCTGGTGTCGATGTCGACGGCCACCACGCTGCCCTGGTGGGCCTCGTCCGCGAGCCAGTACGCCATCGACCCGGCACCCGAACCGAGTTCCAGGCAGCGCCACCCGGGCTCGATCGGCAGCCGCCCGATGATGTCGGTGGTCGTGGGGTCGTACTTCTTCTCGAACAGTCTCACCTGGTCGAGCGGCGACACCCGGTCCTTCTCCAGTGAGCCGGTGCTGTACGAGCCGCGGGGTTCAGGCCGTGGTGCGGCGTCGATCTGCTCGAGCAGGGAACACATGACGATGTCGGGCGGTGCGCTCTCCAGTGCGGCGACGGCGTGCTGCCCGCCGGCGTTGCGGGGATCGTCCATGTAGGCGCGGAAGGACTCCTGGCTCACCCACTGCGGGTAGTTGACGTACGTCGTGCCGTCCACACCTATGTACGGTGTCGCCGAGACGAATCCGGGGTGCTCGCGCTTCCATCCTCCCGAGTCGTGCAGCAGGCGGGCCAGGTCCTCAGCGACCTCGTGGTCCTTGACGTGGCGTGTCGCGACGCACAGGATTCCCGGGCGTTCTGTCGCGGCGGGTCCTTCGATGCCTGTGGCGGGAGTGCCCGCGAAGGCCGTGACGGACAGGACACCCGGCCGGTCCGGGAGCGTACGCAGCGGGCTGTCGTCGGGACCGCGTCCCAGCGATGCGCGGAAGTGCTCCTCGCTCGTCCACTCGACACGGTTGACCACACGGGTGCCGTCGAGGCTCAGGTGAATGCGCGCGGAGACGAAGCCGTCGATGTGCCGTACCCACGTGCGTACTTCGGTGGCGAGGATGCCGGCCAGTTCCTCTGCCGTGCCGGGCCCGTCGACATGCAGTTGCTCGAAGATGACGTAGCCGACCGGGTCGCCGGCCGCGCTCGCTGTTGTCATGTGTCCACTCCGGGGGGGAAGAGCTCAGCGGAACCGGGCGGCGTTGTCGACCGCCCACTCACGGAAGGTGCGGGCCGGTTTTCCGGTGACCTCTTCCACCACCGAACTGCCGACCTCCGGCTCCGTGGTCAGCTGCGCAAAGTAGTCGAGAGCGCCGTCCGCGTACGCGGGCGGCCAGCCGGAGGCGACCATCTGGGCACGGGCCTCCTGCGCGTGCACGTCCTGCCAGGCGAGGGAGCGGCCGAGCACCTCGCCGATGATGCGGACCTGCTCCCTCTGGGTCATCACTTCGGGACCTGTTACCAGGTACTTCTGGCCGGCGTGCCCGTCCTCGAGCAGCGCGCGCACCGCCACGGCTGCCAGGTCCGCCTCGTGCACCGACGTCCTGGCGGCCGCTCCGTAGGGAAAGTGCACAGCGCCGGACGCGCGGATCTGCCCGGCGAACCCCAGGGCGTTGGCCATGAAGCCGGTGGTGCGCAGGAAGGTCCACTCCAGGGAGGTCTTCTCGATCAGTTCCTCCAGGTAGGCGTGGCAGTTGTTGTCCCGCCGCTCCAGACCGATGTGCACACCGACCGACGACACAAAGACGACGCGGCGTGCGTTCTGCTCGATCTTGGCCAGAACCTCGGGCGTGGTGTCGACCGGCAGGCTGAAGAAGGGCCACATCAGGAACACGGCGTCGACGCCGTCGAGGGCGGCGTCGAGGCTGTCCGGCTCGGCGAGGTCGCCGTGGAAGACCTCGACGCCGTCGGGCACCCGGTCGGCGTTCGGATCGTCCTTGACCAGCAAGGCCCGGACCGTGGCGCCGGCCTGAAGCAACTGGGACAGGGCGGACGGCCCGACATTCCCTGTCGCCCCGGTGACCAGCACGGTCTGATTCTCTGTCACGTGGAGTCTCCCCGATGAATGAATCTGCGGTCCTTGGAATGGCGCGTATTCACGTTCCTGTCCCCGGGGACACGGGGCAAGGAAATTGACCTAAGTCTGACAATGACCTGACGCGGGGAACTGAGCTCTGCATCAGGCGTTTTCCTGTTCGTCACTGCGGAGGGTTGCCGTGCTTGCGCGACGGCAGGTCGGCGTGCTTGGTGCGCAGCATGGCGAGGGAGGCGATCAGCACCGTGCGCGTGTCGCGCGGGTCGATGATGTCGTCGATCAGTCCCCGCTCGGCCGCGTAGTAGGGGTGCATGAGCTCGGTCTTGTATTCCTTGATGCGGTGCCGCCGTGTGGCGTCGGGGTCCGTGGAGGCGTTGATCTCTCGTCGGAAGATGACGTTGGCCGCGCCTTCCGCGCCCATGACCGCGATCTCGTTGGTGGGCCAGGCAAGGGCGATGTCCGCGCCGATGGAACGGGAGTCCATGACGATGTAGGCGCCGCCGTACGCCTTGCGCAGCACGAGGGAGATCCTGGGCACGGTCGCGTTGCAGTAGGCGTACAGCAGCTTGGCCCCGCGTCGGATGATCCCGTTGTGCTCCTGGTCGACTCCCGGCAGGAAGCCGGGTACGTCCACCAGGGTGATCAGCGCGATGTTGAAGGCGTCGCACAACTGGACGAAGCGGGCGGCCTTCTCGGAGGCCTCGATGTCCAGCACTCCGGCCATGGCCGCGGGCTGGTTGGCGACGATGCCCACCACGTGGCCGTCGAGGCGGGCCAACGAGCACACGATGTTGGTCGCCCAGGACGGATGGATCTCGAAGTGCTCGCCGTCGTCGACGATCTCCTCGATCACCTCGCGGACGTCGTAGGACCGGCCGGGATCCGCCGGGACGAGCTTCAGCAACGCGTCGGTCGGGCGGTCGGCAGGGTCCTCACTCGGCACCACGGGGGCGAGTTCACGGTTGTTGGAAGGCAGCAGGGAGAGCAGGAACCGTACGTCCTCCAGGCAGCTCTCCTCGTCGTCGTACGCGAGGTGCGCCACGCCCGATGTGCCGGCGTGCACGTCGGCACCGCCGAGGCCGTTCTGGGTGATCTTCTCACCGGTCACCGCGCGCACGACGTCGGGACCGGTGATGAACATCTGCGATGTCTCGCGGACCATGAACACGAAGTCGGTCAGGGCCGGTGAGTAGGCCGCGCCCCCAGCACACGGGCCGAGCATCACGGAGATCTGCGGGATGACACCGCTCGCGCGGGTGTTGCGCTGGAAGATGCCGCCGTAGCCCGCGAGCGCGGTCACGCCCTCCTGGATCCGGGCGCCCGCGCCGTCGTTGAGGCTCACCAGCGGGGCCCCGGCGGTCTCCGCCAGGTCCATCACCTTGTGAATCTTGGTGGCGTGGGCCTCGCCCAGGGCACCGCCGAAGACGCGGAAGTCGTGCGCGTAGACGAAGACCGTCCGGCCGTGCACGGTGCCCCACCCGGTGATGACGCCGTCGCCGTACGGCTTTTTGTCCTCCATTCCGAATCCGGTCGCGCGGTGTCTGCGCAGCGGCTCGATCTCGTTGAAGGAGCCTTCGTCCAGGAGCAGTCCGATCCGTTCGTGCGCGGTGAGTTTGCCCTTGTCGTGCTGCCGCTCGGTGGCGGCCGGGTCCGGGCCCTTGCGGGCTTCCTCCTTGATGGCGCTGAGTTCGTCCAGACGTTCCTGCAACGTGGTCATCGCGTTTCCCCCTCCCTGATCAGGGTCATGTGGGTGTCGGAGGTGGCGTGCGGGTGGCGCGTGGGCGTACGCCGGCGAGGGCGACGGCGAGAGCGAGCACGCCGACGGCGGTGACGAGCACGACGCCGTGGCGGGCCCCCGCTGTCCGCAGTGCGGCGACCAGGGCAAGCATCAGCGCGGCGCCCATCTGGACTGCCGTCTGGTACAGGCCGCTCGCCGCGCTCTGCTGTTCGGCGGGGACCGCGGAGGTGGCCTGCACGTGCAGGGCCGTGAAGGACAGCACGAAGCCCGTGCCGACCAGCAGCATGGTGGGCAGCACATCGCTCACGTACCGCACGGGGGTGTCCACCCGCAGAAAGAGTGCGTACCCGAGCGGCGGGAAGAGGGCGCCGAGCGCTATGAGCCGGGCCGGGCCGAAACGGCTGACCATGCGTCCGGAGTGCAGGGCGGACACGGCGAGGGGCGCGCTCGCGGGGAGACAGGCCAGCGCTGTCTGCAGGGGCGTCCAGCCCGCGTTCCGCTGGAGGTGGAGGGTGCTCAGGAAGAGCAGTCCCAGATAGGAGCCGTTGAGTGCGGCGGCTCCGAGCGCGGATCGGACCAGTCGGTGGTCGGCGAGCAACTCGAGCCGCATCAGCGGCTGCCGGACAGTTCGTTCGGTGCGCACGAAGACCCAGAGCAGCAGACCCGCCGCGGTGAACGCGCCCGCCGTGCGCGGATCGTCCCATCCTGCTTCGGGTACGGACGTGATCGCGTACACCAGGAGCAGCGTGGCGCCTGTCAAGGTGAGGGCGCCGACCGTGTCATACCGGCGGGCCGGGCGCTTCTCGGGGTCGTCGCGCGGGATGAGCCGCAGGCCGAAGGCGAAGAGCAGCAGGGCGATCGGAGCGGGGAAGGCGAAGGTCCAGCGCCAGCTCACCTCCGTGAGCAGCCCGGACAGCAGCAGCCCCGCGGAGAACCCGCTGGCGCCGAACAGGGTGTAGACCGACACCGCGCGCCTGCGAGCCCGTCCTTCGGGGAAGGCCGTCACGATGATGGCCATCCCGGTGGGCGCGGTCAGAGCGGCGCAGAAGCCTTTGACGAGGCGGGTGACGACCAGCGGCGCGGCGCTGTCGACCAGCGCTGCCGCCAGCGAGGTCACGGCGAAGACGAGCAGTGCGGCGAGGTAGACGGGGCGGCGGCCCAGCAGGGCGACGACCCTGCCGCCGAACAGCATCAGGGCACCGAACCCGACGGCGAAGCCGCTCACCACCCAGTGCAGCCGGGTCGGCGCGATCCCGAGGTCTTCTCCGACGGAGGGCAGGGCGACGATCGCGACCGAGACCTCGAGGGCGTCGAGGAGCATGTTCCCTGCCAGGACGAACAGAAGCCCCCACAGAGCGGGGCTCCATCGCCCGTCGGTTGCTGCCTGGCCGCCTGACCGAGTTCTCGTCGAATCCGTCATGGTCCTTTTCCACCGCGGTTGTCGTGGGGCGGGAGTGAGCGCGCGGCCAGCCATCGGCGCGGAGGGGCCCGGGGAGGGCCTGGAGGGCTCGGAGGGCCTGTTGCCAAAGCCTCGCCTGCCCTGCGACGCCCGGCACCCCAAACTCTTCGAGCAGGGGGAATCCCCAGAGCACGCACCGAACGGCGCGGGGCGGCCGCGCGGCGTCCGGTGCGTGCTCTCGGCGTGCCGGCCGGAAGCCCTCGTACTGGGCGTACTCGGGCTTTCGGCCGGTGCGGCGAGAGTGCGTGCCGGGCGTCGCGCGGCAGGCGGCACTTTCGCAACAGGCCCTAGCCGCCGAGCAGCGTGCCGCCGCTGGCATCGACGAAGGCGCCGGTGATCCAGCGTGCGTCGTCGGTGGCGAGGAAGGCCACCACGTCCCCGACGTCCTGGGGTTCGCCGACGCGGTTGAAGGCGGACAGGGCCGCCATCTGCTCGACGACCTCGGGGATGTCGAAGGCCGGGTTGCCGTTGCGCGTGATTCCGGGCGCCACGGTGTTCACCGTGATGCCCCGCGGGCCCAGCGCCTTGGCATAGTGCAGGGCGAGCATCTCCACAGCGCCCTTACTCATCGCGTACGCGATCTCCTGCGGGTTGGCGACCTTGGTGAGCCCGGAGGAGATGTTGATGATGCGCCCGCCATTGGGAATGATCTTGAGGGCTCGCTGGATGATGAAGAACGGCGCCTTGGCGTTGACGGCCATCAGCCGGTCGAACTGCTCAGGCGTCGTCTCCTCGGGTGCCACTCCGCCCATGACACCGGCATTGTTGACCAGGATGTCCAGCTCGGCCTTGCCGGTGCGTTCCTTCAGGCCGTTCTCCAGGCCCAGGAAGAGCTTGTGGACGTCGCCGTGAACGCCCAGCTCCGCCTGGACCGCGAAGGCACGGCCGCCGTCCTTCTCGATCGTGGCGACGACCTCGTCGGCGGCCTCCTTGTCCGAGGAATAGTGAACGGCGACGAGCGCGCCCTCCTGCGCGAGACGGATGGCGGTCGCCCGGCCGATGCCCCTGCTGGATCCTGTGACGAGCGCTGTCTTTCCGGTGAGCCTTTCCATCTGTTCTCTCCGCTTCCTGGACGTGTTGGCCGTTGCTGACACCGCCGGTACACCGAACCAGCGGCGCAGGGCGGTGGTGAGATCCGTTTCGCTGCCGGAGCCGGTCCACGCGATGTGTCCGTCGGGGCGTACGAGGACGGTGCCGGCGTCCTGCAACACACCGCCGCCCGGCAGCCGGGCCGCGGACACGGTGTCCACCAGACCAGCCCATGGGGCGGCGGTGGCGCGAAGCCGGTCCCCGCGTGCCTCGTCGCCCGACAGGTCGAGCAGTACGCCACGGCCGTTTCTGAGCAACGCCGTGGTGGTGGTGCTCCCCCTGTCGCAGTTCAGTTCCGCGTGCGGGAGGCGGGCACCGAGCAGCGGGTGGTCGCCGGGGCCGACGTCGTAGCGGACGTCGAGGCCGGAGATCATTCCTGCCAGGTGCTCGCGCACGCCGTCGCGGTCGATGAGCTCGCGAAGGACGTCCCGGGTGGCATCCACCTCCGGTCCACCGAGCAGGAGCAGGGCCTGTGCGGCAATGTTGCTCAGGGTCCGCGCGCCGACCGCGTGCCGCTCGGTGTGGTAGCTGTCCAGCAGCCCGTCGGGGCCCCGCTCGTCGACCTGGGCGGCCAGTTTCCAGCCCAGGTTGACGGCGTCCTGCAGACCGAGGTTGAGGGCTTGGCCGCCGACCGGCATCTGCTGGTGGGCGGCGTCGCCCGCGAGGAAGAGCCGGAAGTCGCGGTACTGCTCCGCCTGCCGGGAGGCGTCGCCGAAGGCGTTGACCCACAGGGGGGTTCCGCCGCTGATGTCCTCGCCGGTGACGCGCTTCCAGACGCCGGCGAGCTCCTCGAACTCGGGCTCTGCGCGGCGGGGTTCGGCCCGTCTGCCGAACTCGTGCACCATCACGCGCGTCACTCCGTCGGGACGGCGAGCGGCGATGGCGAGCCCCTTGTCCAGCCGCTGGAAACGGCGCGCCGGAATGTCGATCCCCGCCACGTCGGCGCGGATCAGTTCCCGTGTCGCGTCGGCGCCGGGGAACGCGAATCCGCCCAGGCGCCGTACGGTGCTGTTCTCACCGTCGCATCCGACGAGGCACTTGGCCCTCAGCCGCACCCTGCCGTTCGGGCCGGTTGCCTCCGCCTCGACGTGGTCGGGGGTCACCTGAAGTCCGCGCAGCTCGTGGCCGCGCAGGACTACCGCGCCCATACCGGTCGCCCAGCGGTGGAGCAGTTCCTCGGTGCGGGCCTGCGGGACCTTCCACTGCCCGGGGTAGGGGCCGGGGAGTGTCAGGTCGAGCGGAATGCCGCCGAAGTGCCCCATGACGTCGTTGGGCACCGCCCCGAGCTCGTCGAGGAGACCGCGGCTGTCCAGGATCTCCATGGTGCGGGCGTGCAGGGTGGAGGCCCGCGATTCCGTGGTGGGCGCGGTCAGGCGCTCCAGGACGAGCACGTCCGCCCCGCCCAGCCGGAGTTCGCCGGCGAGCATCAGCCCGACCGGTCCGGCGCCGACCACGATCACCTGGGTTTGCCTGAAGTGACCCGCCATGGTCAGCGTTGCTGCTCTGCGTAGGCCTTGGCGTACCCCAGCGTGGCGCGGCTGTTGGTGCTCAGGGCGTTCTTGACGTACTCCCTGGCCTCGGCGACTGAGGCCTCCGGGCCGAGAACCCTCGTGATGTTCTCCGTGTTGAGCACGACGGTGTGTTGCGAGGTGGCGGCGACGCCGTCCTCGTGCTGGGTGAACGTCCAGTAACCGGTGTGCAGCGTCATCAGCGCCGGCAGGGTGACCTGCTTGTACGCGATCTTGTGGTCCGGGAAGCACACCCGGTACGACTTGGTGGTGTGCGTCGAGCCGTCCTTCGCGCGGGTGTCCATCTCCAGGATCTGCAGGCCAGGGGAGATCTCGTCGAGGCGTACGGTGGCCACGTGCGGCAGCCGCTCCTGCCACCGGCCCGCGTCGTTGACGAAGTCGTAGACGTCCTTGGCCGAACCGGCCACCCGCACAGTGTCCTCGAAGGAGAAGGTCACCTCCTGCGTGGCGTGGGCGAGTTCGACATTGCTCTTCAGCGCGGCCAGCTCGGAACGGCTGTTGCTGTCCACGGCCTCGTCGATCCACCGCAGGGCCTCGGCATCGTCGTCCACGGCCCGGTAGTCGTGCAACAGCCGGATCCGGGACGCGGTGTCGCCGAGCGGCTCGATGATCCAGGTACCGCCCATGGAGGCGACCGGCGGTGCCGACACCTCCTGGCGAAAGGTGATGCGCAGCTCTTCCGGGTGCAGGGTGCGGCGCGAAGTCCAGTTCTTGACCTTGCCGTTGGCGGTGGCCCAGATCCGGATGCGCTCCGCGTGCACGCCGCGCTCGAGATGGTCGACGTACACGGTGGGCGGGAAGATCCGAGGCCAGTTCTCCACCTCGGCGATCAGGCGGTACACCTCGGTGGCGGGGGCTTGCACGGTGATCTCGTGCTCGACCTCTTTGGTCATGGCGTGGTCCTTGTCCGTCGGTCGGTCAGAAGTTCCCGAGGCCACCGCAGACGTTGAGCGCCTGCGCGGTGATGGAGGCGGCGGTGTCCGAGGCCAGGTAGCCGACCAGGCCCGCGACCTCCTCGGGGGTCGAGTAGCGGCCCAGCGGGATCTTGGCCTGGAACTTTTCGAGGATCGCTTCCTCCGTGGTGTCGTACGCCGCCGCGTAGCCCTGCCGTACGCGCTGGGCCATGGGTGTCTCGACATATCCCGGGCAGACCGCGTTGACGGTGATGCCGGTCGGCGCGAGTTCGTTGCCGAGCGCCTTGGTGAAGCCGACGACGCCGTGCTTGGAGGCCGAGTAGGGGGCGCCGAGGACGACGCCCTGCTTGCCGGCCGTGGACGCGATGTTGATGATCCGGCCGCGGTCCTTGTGGCGCAGTCCGCCCGTGGTGAGCACTTCGCGGGTCATCCGGAAGACGCTGTTGAGGTTGGTGTCGATGACGTCGTCCCACAGCTCGTCCGCGATGTCCGCGGTGACGCCGCCGCCGCTGCGGCCGGCGTTGTTGACCAGGACGTCGATGGTGCCGAAACGGTCCAGGGCGGCCTGGACGAAGGCGCGCACGTCGTCAGCGGAACGGACGTCCAGGACGGCACCGTCGGCCTCCAGCCCTTCGTCCTGGAGCTGCTTGACGGTCGCGACCACGTTCTCGGCGTTGCGCGCGCCGATGAACACCTTGTGGTTCTGTGTGGCCAGAAGCCGGGCGACGGCGAGGCCGATTCCGCTGGTGGCTCCGGTGATGAGGGCGACCCGCTGTGCCTGCTGTGACATCTCTTCTCCCATGGAAGGTCGTTACGGAAAAGGTGCGGCCGCCGCGTCGGCCCGGGAGCCCGGGAGCCCGGGCGGCGACCGCCGAAGAGGTGTCAGGCCGAGACGGAGTCCTGGAGCGAGGCGTTGACGGTACTGATCAGCCCTCGGGGGGTGGGGCACTGGGCGACGAGGTCGTCGTCGAGGGAGATGCCGTACTCGCGCTCGATGCGCCCGGTCGTCTCCAGCAAGGCCAGCGACTCGTAGCCCAGGTCCTCGAAGGAGGTGTCGAGGATGTCGGCGTCGAGGTCGACGCCGTCCTCCGCGCCCGCTCCCTCGAGCAGGATGCGCTTGAGATCGGCGACGGTGAATTCCCGCTTGGACATGTCCATCCCTTCATCGGTTCTCTGAAACGATCGGCAGCCGCAGCCGGGGCCTACGCGGCGTCCCGTACGACGAGAGCGGAGTTGAAGCCGCCGTAGCCGCGGGCGAGGACGACAGCCGCGCGTACGCGTGCCGTGCGCGGCTGCTGGACCAGGTCGATGTCGTACTCCGGCGACGGCACAACGTTCGTGGTCGGCGGGATCAGGCCGTCCCGCATGGCGAGCACCGCTGCGGCGACGTCCACCGGACCGGCACCGGAGTACAGGCGTCCGGTCGTCGTCTTGGGCGCGCAGACCGGGATCCGGCCCGCGCCGAAGACGGCGGTGATCGCCTCCGCCTCGGCTCGGTCCAGTTCCGCGGTGCCCGCGGCGTCGGCGAACACCACGTCGATCTGGCCGGGTTCGAGCCCGGCGTCGGACAGTGCCAGCTCGATGGCCCGGCGCAGACCGGGCTCACGGCCGCTGCCGGGCCTCGGGTCGAAGGTCGCCCCGTAGCCCGAGATCTCGCCGTAGATGTGCTGTGCGCCGCGGGCGCGGGCGGCCTCGGCGTCCTCGAGGACCAGCAACGCCCCGCCCTCACCCGGCACATAGCCGCAGGCTTCGGCGTCGAAGGGCAGATAAGCCCGTTCGGGCGTCCGGCTGGTGCTGATACGGCCGCCTGCGAGCTGCGCCACCCAGCCCCAGGGGCAGATCGACGCGTCGAAGCCGCCGGAGAGGATCAGCTTGCTGCCCTTGCGGATCTGGCGCCGCGCCTGGGCGATGGCGTCGAGGCCGCCGGCCTGGTCGCTGACGACCACACCACTGGGGCCCCGCATGCCGTTGCGGATCGAGATCTGACCGCTGTTGACCGCGTAGAACCAGGCGAACGACTGGTACGCACTGACGTACTGGCTGCCCTGGCTCCACAGCTTCTTGAGCTCGTTCTGGCCGAACTCGAAGCCGCCCGAGGTACTGGCCGTGACAACGCCCATGTCGTATTCGGGGAGTTCGCCCGGTGCGACCCCGGCGTCCTCGAAGGCGAGGTCGGCGGCCACCAGAGCGAGCTGGGTCATCCGGTCGGTCTGCGGTATCAGCCGGCCCGGCAGGTGGTCCTCGGCGGCAAAGCCTTCGATCTCGCCGGCCAGACTGGCGGGGTACTGAGACGGGTCGAAGCGGGTGATGCGTCCGATGGCGTTCTTGCCGACCCGGGTCGCGCTCCAGTAATCCGCCACGCCGATGCCTGTAGGGGTGGCGATACCGATGCCGGTGATCGCTGTGGCGACGCTCACGCCTTCCTCCTGTCGGGACGGGCCAGCACCATGGCGCTCTGGAAACCGCCGAATCCACTGCCGACCGTGAGGACGGCGTCGGTGGTGTGCTCGCGAGCGGTCAGCGGCACGTAGTCGAGGTCGCACTCCGGGTCGGGGGTGTGCAGGTTCGCGGTGGGTGGCACCACGTGGTTCTCCATCGCCAGTACGGACGCGGCGATCTCGATCGAGCCGATCGCGCCGAGGGAGTGGCCCACCATCGACTTGATGGAGCTCACGGGAGTGCGGTGGGCGTGCTCGCCGAGGCTGAGCTTGAACGCGGCGGTCTCGTGCCGGTCGTTCTGCTTGGTGCCCGAGCCGTGAGCGTTGATGTAGTCGATGGCCTCGGGATTCATCCGTGCCTCGTCGAGCGCCACCCTGATCGCCTCGGCCATCTCGCGTCCGTCCGGCCGCAGTCCGGTCATGTGGAAGGCGTTGCAGCGGGAGGCGAAGCCGGCGATCTCTGCATAGATGTGCGCACCGCGCCGGTTGGCGGCCTGCAGTTCCTCCAGGACGAACACCGCGGAGCCCTCACCGAGGACGAACCCGTTGCGGGTGCCGTCGAAGGGCCGGGAGGCGTGCTCCGGGTCGTCATTGCGCGGCGTGGTCGCCTTGATCGCGTCGAAACACGCCATGGTGATCGGCGAGATGGGCGCGTCCGTCGCACCGGCGATCATCACGTCGGCCGTGCCCTCGCGGATCAGCTCGACGGCATGCCCGACGGAATCGAGGCCCGAGGTGCAGCCGGTGGAGACCACCGTGTTGGGGCCTTCGGCGCCGACCGCCCAGGCGACCTCGGCCGAGAACGAGCTCGGGACGAAGTGGTTGTAGAGGTGCTGGGGGGTGTACCTGTGGTCGACCAGATCCAGCCGGCCGCCGTCGCTCACGACGCGGTACTCGTCGTCGAGTCCCATGGTCGCGCCGACCGCGCTGCCGATGGTCACGCCGGTACGGTGCGGATCGAAACCGGCCAGGTCGAGGCCGCTGTCCGTGAGTGCCTCGCGGGCGGTGACCACCGCGAACTGGGCCGCGCGGTCCATCCGCCGGATCTCCTGCGGGCTCAGCCCGTGCAGTTCGGGATTGAAGTCGGATTCGGCCGCGACCTGTGACCGGAACGGCGAGGGGTCGAAGAAGGTGATCCGCCTGGTTGCGGTGCGGCCCTCGCTCAGCAGGCTCCAGAAGTTCTTGGCGCCCGTACCGCCCGGGGCAAGCACGCCGATTCCCGTGATCGCCACCCTGCGCCCCATCAGAGGTCGCCCCCCGTCATGTCGGCGGACGCGTTCACGAGGACGCCGTCCAGTCGTAGAAGCGGGTGGCCATCGCGTCGGCCGGTGAGCGCCAGGTCGCCGGGTCATAGGCCTCGATGTAGGGCTTCAGGTCCTCGCTGATCCGGACGAAGCGCTCATCCGTCTTGGCCTCCTCGATGAGCTGACCGCCGTTGTCCGCGTCGAAGTCCTGCAGATGGAAGTACAGGCCGCGGAAGGAGAACAACTGGCGGCGCCGGGTTCCCATGCGATGCGGCATGTCGGAGGCGTCGAACTCGCTGAAGAGCCTGGCCACGTCGACGCTGGACGCGGGATCCATCCGCGCCACAATCAGGGTGCTGTGCATTCTTCTTCTCTCATCCTTGGGCGAGGGAGCGGGGTGGTGGGGCACGCACTTACACCGCGCGTCCCGTCGAGGGGCTGCCGAACCAGCGCTCCAGGGCCATCGGCAGATCGTGATGGGTGCCGGGTGCGGCCCAGGCGACATGGCCGTCGGGGCGGATCAGGACGGCCGCCGTGCCGTGCAGCGGACTGTTCTCCGAGAGCCCGTGCGGCATGGCGGTGACGATGTCCACCCGATGCGACCAGGCGGCGGCCCGGTCGCGGAGCCTGGTGTTGTCCTCCAGGTCGAGCAGTACGCCCCGGCCGGGATGCAGCAGTTCGGTGCTGCTGGTCTTTCGGGTGTCCGCGATCAGCTCCAGATGCGGCATGCGCCGGCCCAGCAGCGGGTGGCCGCCGGCGCCCAGGTCGTAGGAGATCTCCAGTCCGCTCACCATGCCGGCGAGGTGGCGGCTGACGTCCTTGTACCCGATGAGTTCCGTGACGACATCACGCAGCGGCTGCACCTCCGGGCCACTGAGGAAAAGCAGTCCCTGGGCGCGGGTGTTCATCAGCAGCCGCTCACCGACCGGGTGCCGCTCGTGGTGGTACGTGTCCAACAGGCCGGGGTTCGCCCATCCGTTGACGACGGCGGCCAGCTTCCAGCCGAGGTTCACCGCGTCCTGGATGCTGGTGTTCATGCCCTGCCCGCCGGCCGGCAGGTGGATGTGTGCGGAGTCGCCCGCAAGCAGGACGCGGCCACGCCGGTACTCGGTCACCTGGCGGGCGGCGTCGCCGAACGAGCTGACCCACTCCGGCTCGCCATGCGAGATGTCGGTGCCGGTGAGGCGCTTCCAGGCTGCTGCGACCTCTTCGTACGTGGGCGGGGCGGCCCGCCGCTGGGGCGGTGTACCGCGTTCGCACACGATGAGGCGGGTGATGCCACCGGGCAGTGGGCCGACCATCACCATGCCGCCGGGCAGCGTTTCGCCGATCATCCGTGGTTCGAGGTCGAGGCCCCTGACGTCGGCGAGGAACATCTCCAGCGTCGCGGGCGAACCCGGGAAGTCGAAGCCGCCCAGCTTCCGTACGCGGCTGCGGCCCCCGTCGCATCCCACCAGGTGGCCGGTGTGCAGCGTGTGAACGCCGTCGGGGCCACGGACCTCGACCTCGACGCCGTCACCGTGGTCGGTGAAGGAGAGAAGTTCATGGCTCCGTCGGATGTCCGCGCCCAACTCGGTGGCCCATTCCTCGAGTTTGGTCTCCGTGACGGACTGAGGCACGCTTTTGGCTGCCTGCCAAGCGCCCTCCAGCACACCGAAATCCACCGGCAGACCGCCGAAGTGGCCGTGCGTGCTGGTCTCGATGTCGCCGAACCTGGGCAGCAGACCCCGCTGGTCGAAGACCTCCATGGTGCGCGCGGTGAAGCCCAGTCCACGAGACTCCCCGGTCCGTGCGGCGAGCCGCTCCAGCACGATGACCTCGACTCCTGCGAGCCGAAGTTCACCGGCGAGCGTGAGCCCGGCCGGGCCGGCTCCGGAGATGATCACCGAAGCGTCCATATACCTCTCCTTAGCGGGGGCAGCAATCCATGAAATCCACGAAATCCATGAAAGGGAATGCCGCGGCTACCGCAGCAATGTCTGACGCTCAATCACGCAGGAACTCATCAAGGTTCATCGAATTCCACGAAAGAGCTTGCCCCCTGCGATACCCACGAGTCAACAGGCTCCTATTCAGGTCTCCGTCAGGGAATGTCAGGAGACTTGGGAAAGAACAGGTCGAGGTCACCGAACCGTCAGACAATTGCAAAATGGCAGGTCAACGCCAACGAATCCGGAATCATAGGCTCCGATAGCGCGACGGATGACACCGGACATTGAGCGGAATTACTCGATGTCAGGGAGAGAGAGTTGACCGAAGGCCGGTGACGCACGGCCGGCTTTGTCTTCCACGAGCCACGGCGCGCTTCGTTCACGCGCGGCCGTGGTCTGGTCGTGGGGCCCGACAGAGATGGGACAGCAAAGAGACGGTCAGCGGCCTTCCGGGACGGAGACCGGCGCGACCGTGACAGAACGACCGAAGCGGAACCCGACTCCGCGAACGGTGGTGATCCAACTGCTCGAACCGAGCTTGCCGCGCAGGCTGCTGACATGCGTGTCGATGGTGCGGCCGGGCCGCGACCGGATGTCGTCCCAGACCTCGGCCATGAGCTGCTTGCGGGAGATGACGTCCTCGGGTTGTGAAGCGAGCAGATAGAGGAGGTCGAACTCCTTGCGAGTCACCTCTACCTGCCGACCGTCCAGGCGGACCTCCCGGGTGCGCCTGTCGATGTACAGCGGGCCGCTGGTGATGACTTCCATCGTGCGCGACTGCGGACGGACCCGACGCATGACGGCCTCGATACGGGCCAGTAACTCCGGGAAACCGTAGGGCTTGACCATGTAGTCGTCAGCTCCGGCCCGCAGGCCGAGGACCCGGTCGAGTTCGCTGCTGCGGGCGGTGACGGCGATGATGGGGGTGTCCGAGGAAGCCCTGATTCCCTTGCACACCTCGAGCCCGTCCAGGTCGGGCAGGTCCAGGTCGAGCAGCAGCAGGTCAGCGTGCCGGTGAGCCTGGAGAGCCTTGGCACCGGTGTCCACGCTCTCGGCTTCGTACCCGTGCCGACGCAGTCCGTTGAGGAGACAGTCGGCAGCGCGTGTCTCGTTCTCCACCACGAGCACGCGCAGCGTCGCGCGTCTGCTGTCCGTGTCGCGGTCCTGCACTGCTGTCGGGGCGGGGCTTGTTCGCCGGACGGGTTGCTGCGGGGGTATTCGGTGTTGGTAGCGATGGGCCGATCTCTGCTGCATCTACTACTCCTGCACCTTGACACGGTTACTGAGAGCTGATCAGCGGTTGAGATTACAAACCGCAAAGTTTGTTTGTCAACGATCAAGCAGTCGACGCATGCATCAGCCCACCACCAAAAAGGGAGCGCACGCATCCGCCGGGCGGCACTCGACCTCAGTGCGCTCCGACCTGAGGAAACAGGCCAGAGGCGTACGCACGACCACTCGACCAGCCGCTCCCCAAGGAGACCGCAACGACCCTCACAACCTGGGTGTCAGCCAGTCAAAAACCGGCCCACTTTGTGGGCAAAAGAGGACATACAGGCAGCCATTCGCGTCATATGAACTCGATCGAACATTCGAGTTACGGCGATGCTACGTCGGTCGCATGGCGGAGTGATTCGGTCACTCATGGCAAGGATCCGGAAATTAAACCGACGCCTTGGTTTGAAAATCTCCAGCACCAAGTGCTCCGGGGCACCGACAGCTTGATGCCCCGGCAGGTACCTGCCGGGGCATCAAGGGTCGGGCGTGGGTCAGTTGTCGCGCAGCGTCCGCAGCGCGGTGCCCCAGGAGACGACGTCGTCGAGCATCTTGATCACCGCGTCTTCCTGGTGAGGCTGCGGCTTGAGCTCCTTGAAGTCGACGAAGTCGTGGTGCATCAGCAGGGCGGCGTGATGGCGCACGTCGGCGATGCCGATCGCGGCCATGGTGTTGCGCAGGTGCGCGATCGCGCGGCCGGCGCCCTCCATGCCGTAGCCGACGAAGCCCGCGGACTTGTCGTTCCACTCCGCGTACAGGAAGTCGAGAGCGTTCTTCAACACCCCCGGGGCACTGTGGTTGTACTCGGGCGTGACGAACACGAAGGCGTCGAGGGAGCCGACCTTCTCGGCCCAGCGGCGTGTGTGGGGCTGGCTGTAACCGCCCAGCAGCGCGGGTACGGGCTCGTCGAGGTGCGGCAGGTCGTAGTCCCTGAGGTCCACCAACTCGTAGGCGGCGCCGCCGTGCCGCTCGGCGACGTCGAGCACCCACCGGCCCACGTCCTCCCCGACGCGTCCCGGGCGGGTGCTGGCGATGACAATTCCGACCTTGATCATGAGTAGCCGCTCTCTGCTCTAAATGGGAGACGGGCGCCCCCGGCGCCACAGAACTGCAGCGTACGTAGATCGACTCGGAGGCTCCATGCGTCACAGTCCGCCATCCATACGCGTGCGTCTCTCAGTGCGGCCGTTCTGAGAGCACCGCTGCACTGCGGCACTCACCGCTCCACGCTCACCGCCCGTTCCGGCGGCGGCTCTTCAGAGGCCGCTCGGCATGGCCAGGCCCGTCTGGACGCCGACCGGGTCCAGGTCGGGGGTACCGCGGGCCAACCAGTCTTCGTGGCCCGGCTCGGACTCGTAGGCGTTTCCCCCCACGAAGGGCAGGACTCCGCGGATCAGGCCGCGGCCTCGGCGGGCGATGCGGTCTCCCATTCTGGTGACTGGCCAGGCGGGCTGGGAGGCGCGGTTCGCCACTTCTTCGCGGCCTTGTCGCCCAACAGGCTGCGCAGCGTCCGTGCCCCGGAGCCGACGCACCCGGCCGCGATCAGGGCCGCGATGAAGCCGATGATCAGCATCGGACGGTCAAGGACGCGTGACCCCCGCGCAGGCGGGCAGCCTGCCCTCACACAGCTCTCACCGACTCTGCCGACTCCCCCGGACTGTGAGCCCCTGAGCCGGCACTACGCGCCTGCCCTGGATTGGCCTGGACACGGCTGGACGGTCTTTTCAACCTGTGCCAGGTGGGACCGTCACGGCCCGGGGGCGGGCAGCCACTGCCCGCGCAGCCGTCTCGCTGTCAGTGGCCTGGCGCAGTGCCTGCGAAGGGACGGGCACGCACAGGTCGGATCTTGGAGCCGAGATCGCCATCTGGCATGCCGACTGAGTGCTCACTACAGTCACTCAGCGTGCCTGCGACTGCGCCGCATTTCGTCTCCCGCCGCCTGCCAATGACGGTGCGCCCCTTGTTTTCCGGCCTCCGGCATGAAGTGAGCATAGTAACCGAGCGTGATAACCGGCGAGGTGCGCACTTCATTCCCGGTGCTCAGGGACGGAGCGAGGCGAAGGCTGTGGCGAGCCGGTCGCGCAGGGGCGCTGCGGAGGGGTGGGGGTCGCGGCGCGGTGTGATGGTGTAGATGCCGCGGGTCGGGGGATCGACGAGGGCCACGGCGGTGACGTCGCTCCGCAGCGCGCACGTCAGCACCCCGGGGATCAGTGCGATGGCGTGGCCGGTCGCGACCAGGGCCAGCTTGCCGAGCAGATCGGCCGCGGTGAGGTCGATGCGGGCGCTGACTCCGGCGCGGGCGGCGTGCTGGCGCAGGAGCGCCGCGGAGCCGTCGTTGTCCTCGACCCAGGTCTGGTCGGCCAGCGTTCGTATGTGCACCGGGCCGCACCCGGCCTGCGGATGGTCGGCGGGCAGGACGACGACCATCTCGTCAAGGCCGAGGAAGCGTCGGTCGACCCGCGGGTCATGGGGCAGCCCGGGTGGCGCATCGGTGACCACGGCGATGTCGAGATCGCCGGTGATCACGCGGTGGTGCAGTGGTGTGCTCAGGCCGGGCAGCAGGCTCCACCGGGGGGATCCGGTCCGCTCCAGCAGGCTCCGGATGGCCTCGGGGACGATCCCCGCGGCCAGAGACGGTGTCGCACCGATGGCCAGCGGCCGGTGGACCACCCCGTCATGAACGTCTCGTACGGCGCGAACGGCACGGTCGGCCTCGTTGAGCGTGGCCAGGGCATGGCGCCGGAACACCTCACCGGCGGGCGTCGGACGTACACCGCGCGCATGACGCTCCATCAAAGGCACACCGAGCTGCCGCTCGAGACCGGCGATCTGCCGGGAGACGGCCGACTGCGTGTGATGGAGCTCGGCGGCCGCCGCCGACAGCGAACCCGTCCGGCACACGGTCACGAAGGTCCGCCACACCGTCAGATCCATGGGACCAGTATGACCAGCTGATATGCGGTTCCCGCAGGGGTACCCTGCGGGACTTGCGCTTGTCGCAGGCACCGCGGGGCACCACGGTGGCAGGCATGACCACACCGCACACCATCGCAGTCCTCGGCCTGGGACGTATGGGCGAAGCCATCGCGACCCGACTCATCGCCCAGGGGTGGGACGTCGTCGGCTGGACACGCTCCGGGCGCGCTTCAGGGGCCGTCGTCACGACCAGGGATCCGAACGAGGCTGTGGCGAAGGCCGACGTCGCACTCCTGGCGCTGTCCGACGGCCCGGCCTGCCGGCAGGTCCTGGACACTGTCCAGGACTCGCTGCGGGCGGACACGATCGTGCTGAACACCAGCACCATCGCCCCCCGCCGAGGCGTCGGAGCTGGCCCGGCAACTCGGGCCGTCCTACGTCCACGCTCCCGTGCTCGGCTCCGTGCCGGCTGTCCTGGCCGGTGCCCTGCGGATTCTCGCCGCCGGTCAGGAGGCGCTCGATCGGGTCCGACCGGTTCTGGAGGCACTCGGCACCGTGCGCCGCGTCGACGAGGCGTCCACCGCCGCCGCGCTCAAGCTGATCGCCAACAACAGCCTCGCCGGCGCCGTCCTCGCGCTGCGCGACTCACTGCGGCAGGCCGAGGCCCTCTGCCTGCCCCGCGCCGAAGTCCTGGACATCCTCGAAATGGGCCAGCTCGGCGGGCTGGTGGCCCGCAAGCGCTCCTTCCTCGACAGCGAGCCGGCCGCCGGCCCGGCCGACTTCACGATCGGCGCGCTGGCCAAGGACATGGCTCTGCTGGCCGGCGCGACGAACATCCCGCTGAGCAGCGCGGCCGGGCTGGCCGGCATCCCCGCCGATCCCGGGGCTGACATCGGGGCCGCCGTTACGGCCCCCGCGGTGGCGGACGCCGTGCTCGAACCGCTCCGCGCCTACATCCGCGGACACGCCACCGGCGACCCGGTCCACTTCCGCGACGCGTTCCTGCCCACTGCCCACATCGAAGGAATCCGGGACGGCGCGTTCGTCTCGTGGTCCCTGGACGAGTACTGCGCCCTCTTCCACGGTCGGTCGGCGCCGGACGAACCGACCCGCTCGCGCCGCGTCGACAGCATCGACGTCCACGGCACCGTAGCGACCGCGACCATGACGCTCCGGCACGGCACAGACACCTTCACCGACGTCTTCCTGCTGGTCCACGTCGACGACAGCTGGAGCATCGCCAACAAGGCCTACCATCGACATACTGCTTGACGAGATGGCGTCTCGCATATTGCTCAAGGCTCAGTCCTCGCCTATCGTGGGGGCACTTCTCGAAAGGACGGGACCAGCATGAGGACAGTCGCCCTGATCGGCGTCCTGCTCGTGTCGTGCGCTGGCCGCCGGACCTACGACGAACCGCTCAGTTACTTCCCGCCCCGGGAGGGACTGCGCCCAGGTACGGCCGCCGGCGAGCCTCAGACCCCCTTCTGAGGGTTCCGAGTGCCGTTCGTCGCCGCGCGACGAGCCCCTGTCGCACCACAACCTTCGTCGTCCGTCGTGTCTTCGCCGACGGAACTTCCATCACCTCTTCGAGGAGTGCATCACCGTGACCACCACTGTCGGCCGCGAGCCGATCTCCGGACCGTCCGCCTGGCGCGGCGACGAGCTGTCGAAATCCACCGAGTGGATCTACGTCCTCAGCGACGCCGAGCGTGCCGAGCTGGAAGACCTGGGCCGGCGCTTCGTCGCCGACGACCCCGACCTGCGCACCGTCACCACCGCCGACTACCCGTTCGACGCCTGTCGTGCCCTCAACGACGAGTGCGCCGGCCAGATGGACGCCGGCCGGGGCTTCGTCCTGGTGCGCGGCCTGCGCACCGAGGAGTACGGCGACGCCATGGCCGCCGCCGTCTTCTTCATCATGGGCCTGCACCTCGGCCAGCCGATCGGGCAGAACCAGAGGGGCGATCTGCTCGACCACGTGATCGCCACGTCGAACAAGACGATGGCCGACGAGGGCGCGCTGCCCTCCCGCGTGCGGGACCGGCTGCCGTTCCACTCGGACAGCTCCGACGTCGTCGCCCTCATGTGCCTGCGCGGCGCCAAGGAGGGCGGAGCCTCCAGCCTGGTCAGCGGCACCACGATCTACAACGAGATGCTGCGCCTGCGACCGGATCTCGCTCCGCGGCTCTTCGACACCTACCACTGGGACTGGCGGCGCCAGGACCCCGACTCCCCTGAGCTGACGTACACCTCACCGATCATCAGCTACGTCGACGGCGTCTTCAGCACCTACGCCGGCAGCTCGATGATCTTCAGCGCCCAGGAGTACCCCGGCGTTCCCGAACTGACGCCCGACCAGGCGGCGGCGATCGCCCTCTTCGACGAGATCTCGCAGGAACCCGGTCTGCCGATCGACATGGACTTCCAGCCGGGGGATGTGCAGTGGCTTCTCAACTACGCCGCCCTGCACTCGCGCACCAGCTACACCGACCACCCGGAGCCGGAGCGCCGCCGGCACCTGCTGCGTCTGTGGCTCAAGCGTGACGTCGGGCGCCCGCTGGCCCCCAGGTTCGGCAAGCACGTCGTCGAAATGGGTGAGCCGACCACACCGCCGGTGCCCGGTGGCCGCTTCCGCATCGCCGACGCCGTCACGGTGAACGACGACTGGGGCGTGTGACGTCGCACCCTCTCGGTGACGGTCGGTCACGCTCGTCGGCGTCCGCGGCTGAGTCAGTCCGCCGGGCGCCGACGAACTCTTTGCGAAGACGTCCCCGAGCAGACCGGATCGGTGCCGACTCCGGCCGGGCTGGAGAAGGCCCCGATGCCGCAACCGTTCCTGAAGGCTGAGCAAGGGTGAGCCCGATCAGCCGCACGCCCGAACGGTCTTGGGCGCACTGGTCCCCCGCGTACTCAACCCCGGGGCGGCGACACGCATCCTGTGCGTGGTCCGAGCCCGTGAGGCCAGCTCCCTGTGCGACCTGGCCAGGTGGGTACGGCCAGAGGCGACGGGGAGGCCACGAACCATCCTCTGGTGGAGCGGGGCCCCGCACGCTGACGCCGTACCCGGCGTCCCAGCTCGCACGATCACGTCAACCCGGTCGGCCCAGAGCGCCACGCGTTCGCGAGCTCGCGAGCCGACCACCACACGCTCGAGCCGACTCGACCTCGAGCACATTCTCCCGGCAGCGTCTGCCAACCCCCGGCGCGCAGCCGCTCGGCGAGGGTGCCCCGCGGGATCAGCTCCAGGTCGATCTCGCCGCCCTGGCTACGCCGGCAGTTCGGTCAGCAACCGGCGGTAGATGCGCGCGTAGGCCGTCAGCTGTGCCAACGACAGTTCATCGCGACGCGGATCCTCGACGGCCGGCTTCGCCTGCGGGCCGAGGCGCACGGTGTCCACGCCGCGGGCACGCAGTACGACGCCGTCGGTGGATCCCGTCCAGCCGGTGACCGGCGGCGGCGCCGCGCCGAACTCGTCGCGCCAGGCCGCCCGGGCGGCCGTCACCACCGGGGCGTCGGCGGCCGTGGCCGCGGCCGGCGCGACCGGTTCGACCTCCACGTCGACCGCGCAGTCCCGTAGCACCGACTCAGCGCACCGCGCCCGCAGCCGGTCGGCCAGCTCGGCCGCCAGCACGGCCGGCTCGACCCGGTCTCCGGCGACGACGTACAGATCGATCCGCAACTGGGCCGGCAGCAGGTCCGGCTTGTCCGGCCACCCCCCGCTGATCGCGCCGATACCGCACGCCCGGCCGGTCTGCCCCACCCGCGGGTCGGCGGCCAGGTAGTCCGCGCGCCAGCGGGCCAGCTCGTCCAGGACGACACCGGCCTGGAGGACGACTCCGCCGGCCGGCGTGGCGGACTCCGCCATCATCGCCGCCCCGGAGCGGCCGGTCACCCGGACAGTCAGGTAGAGCGCGCCCGGTTCGTGCCACAGCAGCGTGGGCGGGCCGCACTTGGCCACGATCGCCGACCGCGGCAGCGGGTACGCGTCGGCGTAGGCCTCCAGGCCGGTGGTCCCGCCGGTGCGGCGGTGCGTCCCGGAGCCGGCGAGCAGCAGCCGCCCAGCGCCCGCCTCGGCGAAGGCGACCAGCGCGGCGGCCGCCGGCCCGCGGGCGACCCCGAGGCCGAAGCCGGCCACCGCGTCGTCGTCCACGGTGAGCGGGCCGACCGGCGTGGCGTTGCCGGTGACGAACCGGTACGACGCGTCTCCGTCGTCCAGCGACGTGTCGAGGTGGGAATACAGCAACGGCCCGGCCCCGTGGGTGGCGAGAAGGCTGCCGCCCGCGGGGCCGTGCTCCAGCACCTCCCACTCGACGTGCGGCCACCGGTCCGCGCACCAGCCGCGCAGCCGGTGGGCCGCCGTCCGCTCCTGACCGCGGGGGGCGGGGGTCGCGTCGAGCAGGTGCAGGACGTCGAGAAGCCGCTGTCTCAAAAACGTCCCCAGTCGTCGGCGGCCGGACGCCACACGTCGATGTTGCGCGGGTCGGCCGGCATCCTGCGGGGCCGGTGCGTCTCGTGCTCCTCCGGCGTGAACACGCGGTGCCGGTCGCACAGTTCGTACCGCGGGCCGAAGCGCGTGTCGTGCAGGTAGAACGCGATCGACGTCGAGGCCGAGTGGTTGACGATGTCGGAGGCGATCGGCGCACCCTTGTACAGCGCCCGGGCGCGCATCCGCATGACGTGGTCGAGGCTCTTCATCGCGAAGCACAGGTGCGCGGTGAAGTGCTCCTTGTTGTTCTGGATCGCGAGGCTGTGGTGGTAGCGGTCCTCGCCGCGGAAGAACGTGGTCGAGCCGACGACGTAGTCGGAGGGCAGGAACCTCAGGACGTTCTGGTAGAAGTCCAGCGTCTCCTCGTACTTCGCGGTGGCGATGAAGGGGTGCACCAGGTCGAGCGGCCGGATCTCGATGTGCGGCGGCTCGGCGTACTCCTGGAACTCGGTGAACAGCTCGACGACGAGGCCGTTGGGGTCCCGCACCGCGAAGCCGTTGTCGCACAGCTCCCGCTGCCGCTCCTGGAGGTCCAGGATCTCGAGGCCGGCGTCGGCGACGCTCTTGCGCAGCTGTTCGAGGACCTCCTCGCTCTCCACGCTGTAGCCGACCGCGGTCGTCCAGCCGTCGGTGCGCTCGGGCGCGTGGATCAGCTCGATCGCGTGGTGCTCGATGTCGGCGCGAAGGTAGGCGTACTCGTCCGTACGCTGCTCCAGTTGCAGCCCGACGTGGTACTCGAGGAAGTCGATCGTGGCCTGCATGTCCGGAACCTCGATCCGGGCGTACTCCATGCCGTACGGGCCGTGCGGGCGTGTGCTCACCGGCGGTGTCCTTCCTGGGGCGAGCGAGGGACGCTCGGCGAACTCGAACGAGGTGATGGCCTGCCGGTCGATCACCGGGCGCCAGCGCGTGCGCACGAAGCTCTCGTGGGACTCGCTGCCGAGATAGGCGAGCAGATCGTCCTGGCTGTCGAAGTCGACGGCCATCGTGTGGGTGAAGGTCCGGTCGCGGGTGCTGATGTTCTCGCCGAGGACGAAGCCGCGCATGGCCGGGTACCGGTCCGGGAAGGTGCGCAGCTCGGCCAGTACGGACTCCCGTGTGGCCTGGTCGGCTCCGTCGGCGAAACGGAAGGACAAGGTGTGTCGGATCATCGGGTCGCCTTCCGCTCCGGCTAGAGGATGAAGCTGAGCCGGGCGCCTGCCGCCAGCGACTCGTGGCCGAGGACCGAGCGCCGCAACCGGAAACGGAGTCCGTCCTCGGTGGGCACCAGCAGATGGTCGTACCACCCGACGTAGGCGTCGAAGTGCCCGTCGCGGGCACGGTGCACCACGAACGACGCCGCCACCCGGAAGGAATCCTCCGTGTCTCCCTCGGACAGCCGCACGTTCGACACCAGCCGGTGTGTGCGCGAGTGCGGGTTCTCGGCGTGCGCCTTGCGGGACTTCAGTCGCTTGACGCGTGCGTTCAGCAGGTCCCAGTCGTCGTCGACGAACGATCCGGTCTCGTGCGGGGACCAGCCGGGGCGGTGGTCGGTGGTCGGGATCTCGTAGCGGGCGCCGGGTTCGAAGAGGGCCAGCCAGCCGTCGTAGTCCCAGTGGTCGAGGATGTCCGCCTCGGCGTAGAGGAAGTCCTCCACCTCCTGCCGGGTGACGGTGCGTCCGGCGCACCGCACGGCGCCGCGGTTGACGATCGCGGTCATCGCACGTCCCTCCCCGTGAGGAAGGACGTCGGTCGCTCGCCGTTGACCTCGATGCCGTCGTCGATCCCTGTGGCTTCGATCCAGTGCCGCCAGAATCCCCGCATCGCGCCTTCGTCGATGGACCTGCCCTGCACGCCCTTGGCCTCGTCGGCCATGCCGCGCGACATGTCGCTGTAGTCCAGTTCGGGCGCGGCGGTGCCCGCCGTGGCCTGGATGCCGCGCTGGACCGCCTCGTACGCCTCGATGTCGTCCGGCGTCGCGAGCCCGCCCGGGCCGACGAAGCTGACGACGGTCTTCATGCGCAGGGCGCGCGTGTCCGGGTCCTCGTCGCGCGGGACGAGCTGCCAGGCACGGACGTCGGTCTGGTCGGGCGCCACCGGCTCCAGTTGCCGGATCGACAGCCCCTCGATGTCGAACAGCAGCAGGTTCGGGAACACGAACAGGATGTGGCTCTCGTCGGCCACGTAGTGCGCCCGTTTCTCCCCCAGCCGCCGCGTCATCTCGGCCCGGTGGGCCTCGGTGCGGACCCGCTCGTCCTCGCCGAAGCGTGGTTCCCAGATCATGCTGATCCGTCCGCCGTGCCCGGTCAGGACGAGCAGCCCGTGACCGTTGCCGAGGTTGTACGCGTACTGGTTGTCGTCGGTGACGGCGTAGCCGCTCTCGCGCAGGTAGCCGACGAACGTGTTGTGCGTCGGCGCGAAGTGGTATCCGTCCATGGCGTTCTCGACGGCGAGTTTCCAGTTGCCGCGCACGCTGTAGAGCTGGGTGCCGGGCAGTGTGGTCATGCCGCCGGCGTGCTGCTGCTCGATCATCGTCATGTAGTCGGCCGCGTCGCCGAGGTAGTCGAGCAGTGGCGGAACATCGGGGTCGAAGGAGACGAAGACGAACCCCTCGTGGGTCTCCAGGCGCGGCACGCCGCGCAGCCCCATCGACGCCCGGAACTCGTCGCTCGACTCGTACGCCCCGGCGTCGGGGATCGCGGCGACCTCGCCGTTGTTGCGGAACGTCCAGGCGTGGTAGAAGCACTGGAAAAGCCTGGTCGAGCCCTCGTTCTCGCGGCACAGCACGGTGCCGCGGTGCGGACAGGAGTTCAGGAACGCGTGCACCTCGCCGGCGCTGTCCCGGCAGAAGATCAGCGGCCGGCCGCCGAGCGTGCGGACCTTGAAGTCGTTGGGGTTGGGGATCTCGGTCTCGTGCCCGAGGTAGAGCCAGGTGTGCATCCACACCCAGCCGCGTTCCCGGGCGAAGATCTCCGCGCTGCGGTAGGCCTCGCGGTTGACCCGGAAGGTGAGCTGGTCCCAGTCCTCGACGATCATCGGCGCTGGGACGGTCCGGGGATTGCTTCCCATGGGGAGTTTGCCTCTCACAAGTCCCGACCCGAGTGGCGTGCTGTGAGACGCCATCTCGTATGTCGCATCAGACTCCCCCAGCATTCTCAAGGTGTCAAGCATTCGTCTCATGGTTGACACCCCGGCCCGGCACGGCCATCATCCTGTCCCACATCAAAATACACCGTCTCGCATGCTGTGCGACCGTGTGAAGGGCAACAAGCTCGTGCCGTACGTCATCACGCAGGCCTGCATCGACGTCATGGACAAGTCGTGCATGGAGGAGTGCCCGGCCGACTGCATCTACGAGGGCGACCGGATGCTCTACATCCAGCCCGACGAATGTGTCGAGTGCGGGCGCTGCGAACCCGTCTGCCCGCAGATCTCGATCTTCCACCACGAGGACCTGCCGGAGGAGAGCAAGCAGTTCGAGCGCATCAACGCCGAGTTCTTCACTCTCGGAACCGAACCGCTCGGCTCGCCCGGCGGGGCACGCAAGGTCGGCAAGGCCGGCCACGACCACCCGGAGGTGGGCGCGTGACCGGCCTCCCGGCCGCGGCCACCGGCCCCGAGGTCTCCGTCGACCTGCTCGTCATCGGCGCCGGCCCGACAGGGCTGTACGGCGCGTACTACGCCGGCTTCCGCGGCCTGAGCGTCGCGGTCGCCGACGCGCTGCCCGAAGTGGGCGGCCAGATCGCCGCGCTGTACCCCGAGAAGCTCATCTACGACGTGGCCGGCTTCCCCGCCGTCCGCGGCCAGGACCTGGTGGACCGGCTGGCCGAGCAGGCCGGGCGGTGGAACCCCGCCTACCTGCTCGGGCACGGGGTGACCCGGCTGGACGACACGGGCGAGGGCATCGTCGCCACGACCGACGCCGGCGCGCGGATCACCGCGGCCGCGGTGCTCGTCTGCGGGGGCATCGGCAACTTCATCCCCCGCGAGCTCCCCGTGGGCTCCGAGTACCTGGGCCGGGGGCTGCGGTACTTCGTACCGCGGTTGAACGAGCTCGCCGGACAGGACGTCGTCGTGGTCGGCGGCGGGGACTCCGCGCTCGACTGGGCGCTGTCACTGGAGCCGATCGCCTCGTCGGTGACCCTGGTGCACCGGCGTACGCGGTTCCGCGCCCACGAACGCACCGTCGAGCAGGTGCACGCGTCCTCCGTGCGGGTCCTGACTCCGTACGAGGTCGAGAAGATCTCCGGTGACGGGCCGGTGTCGGAGGTCGTGGTCGCGAGCTCCGACGGCGACCGGATCACCCTGCCCGCCCAGTCCGTCGTGGCCGCGCTCGGCTTCATCGCCGATCTCGGCCCGATCGAGCAGTGGGGGCTGGAGCTGCGCCGTCGGCGCATCCTCGTCGACCCCACGATGCGCACCAGCCGGGAGCGTGTCTTCTCGGCCGGCGACATCGCCGACTACGACGGCAAGGTCAGCCTCATCTCGATCGGCTTCGGCGAAGCGGCCCTGGCCGTCAACCACATCGCCGCCCTGCTCGACCCGGCGCGCTCGATCACGCCGGGGCACTCCTCCGATGCGTAGACCTCCGGCTCGCCGTGGATGAGAACCCCGAAACCCTTCACTCCCGGTTGCCCTCCGCCTTACCATTACTTTATTCGATATGGCGTTTCGTTTAGTGTCTTATGACCGACCACGGACAGGAGCGAGGAATCCATGCCCACGAAGGCGCAGCGCGGCACCGGCGAGCAGGACGGCCCGGACAGGACAGCGCCGACCATCCAGACGGTGCAGCGTGCGGCGCTGATCCTCGGCTCGTTCACGGTTGGCAAGCCGCACATGAGCCTCAACGAGATCACCGCGCGTCTCGGGGCGAGCAAGGCGACCGCGCACCGCTACACGAAGGCACTGCGGGCGGCGAACCTGCTGCGGTACGACGAGCGTACGTCGCTGTACTCCCTCGGCCCCCAGGTGCTCACGCTCGCCACGGCCGCGCGGGCCGGCCTGCCGATCGTCGCCGCCGCCGAGCCGTACATGGAGGAACTGGTCAGGCGCATCGACGAGACGATCGTGCTGTCGGTCTGGGACGGCGAGTCGGCGACCGTGGTGCGCTCGGTGGACAACACCGACCACATGGTGCGCATCAGCGTCCGGGTCGGCTCGCGCCTGAACCTCACGTCCTCGGCACAGGGACGCGTCTTCCTCGCGTTCCTGCCCCCTGAGCAGGTACCGACGCTGCCGCGCGCGGTCCGCAAGTCGACCGAGCTCACCGAGGAGCTCGAAGCCATCCGGCAGCACGGCCTGTCGGTCAACTCCCCCACCGTCAACGGGGTCCGCACGGTCGCGGCACCGATCTTCGAGGGCGACACGATCAGCGGAACGCTGGCGATCGTCGGCACGACGGCGACCGTTTCCGACGACGTCAAGTCGCCGATGGCCCAGGCACTGCTGGAGACCGCCCGCGCGTTGTCGCAGCGGCTGGGCACCTCCGAGGACGGACCCAACGGCGGCTGACCGGCCGCGGTGCCCGCACGTTCGTCCGGCCCCCACGGGATCCCCGTGGGGGCCGGACGCTTACGCGGCAAGCCCGTACGCCGGTCAGGGCAGCAGGTCGGCCCGCGGCGGGACGAAGAAGTCGATGTTCACGCAGGGGGTTTCCGTCGGCTCCACGTAGTGCTCGCTGCCGCGGGGAACGAGCAGGAACGAGCCGGCGCGCATGTCGTGCGCGACACCGTCCACGTAGTAGTTCGCACGCCCCTCGGCGATATGGACCAACTGGTCGAAGTCCTCGTGCCGGTGCGGGTTGAGCGTCATGCCGGTCTCGAGCTCGTGGTGGCAGATCATCACCTCGTCCGTCGCGTAGACGCGACGGCGGACCCCCGGCCTCACCTGGGTCACCGGCAGCTCGTCCCAGTTGACGACGGTGCTGAACAGGGCTGCGTTGCGTGTGCTCACTGGTTTTCCTCTCCGACGGCCGCTCTCAGTCCGGCCGCCAACATCTGCAGGTCCGAGCCGACGACCAGGTAGCCGGCGTCGCCGAGACCCAGGTCGGCCGCGGCGCCCCGGGCCGGCGCCCAGCCGCCGAACGCCACCGCCGCCGAGCCGGCAGCGTCCCTCACCCGGTCCACGGCGGCGCGCAGCACCGCCGGGTCCGCGGGCAGGCCCAGGTCGACTGCGAGGTCGGTGCTGCCGACGAAGCACACGTCGAGAGCGGCGAGGAGATCCGGCAACGGATCCGTCCGCGCCGTCTCGATCTGGCCGACGAGCACCGGCGGGTCGTCCCGCTCGGCTCGCAGGAACCCGGCCGGGGGGACCGCACCGAACCGGGCGGCCCGGTTGGCCAGGCTCACCGACCGGCGGCCGGCCGGCGCGAACCGGGTGGCCGCCACCAGTGCCTCGGCCTGGTCGACCCGGGTGAGCATGGACAGCTGGATTCCCGCCGCACCGGCCTCCAGCAGCCGGTTGACGGCGGCGGCGTCCACCTCGGGCACGCGGACCAGGGCCGGCAGGCCGCACACGTCCGCGTGGCGCACCAGGTCGACGGCGTCCCGCTCGGAGAGCGTGGAGTGTTCGAGGTCCACGACCACGAACGCGAACCCGGCCGCCTCGGCCAGTTCCACCACGTCGGGCGACGCCAGCTTGACGAACGTACCGACGGCGGGCCCCCCGGCCGTGCGATGAGGATGCAGGGCCGCGCGCAGCCGGCGCCGCAGCAGATGGACGTCACCAGCGGTCATCGGATCCTCCCCGGGCGGGATGTGTGGGTGTGTCAGGCCGACCGCAGGCCCCGCCACGGCACGATGTCGACCTCGGTGCCGCCGTGCAGCACCACGGTCGGTTCCAGGCGCGGCGCGACGATCGTGTTGCCCGCGGCATCGGGCAGGGTGACCTCCTCGGTCCAGTTGACGACCGTGACGTCGGCCCGCCCGCCGGCCTCCAGGCGCCCGTAGCCCTCGGTGTCGAGCCCGAGCAGCCGGGCCGGCGCGACGGTGGCCCGTCTGATGCACTCCTCGAGCGGCGCGCCGAGCGCGACCAGCTTGGAGATGCTGGTGAGCAGGTCGAACACCGGGCCGCGCCAGTTGCGCGCGCTGGTGTCGGAGCTGAGGACATCGGGGAGGAATCCGTCGGCGATGGCGCGGCGCGCCACCTCGAAGCTGAGGTTGCTCTTGCCGTGGGCGGAGTCGAACAGCACGCCGCGCTCCCGGGCCGCGGTGACGGCGGGCTGCACGCGGTCGCCGTCGAGAATCCCGTGCGGCTTGCCGGTGTAGCAGTGCGCCACGATGTCGCCGGGGCGCAGGTAGTCGAGGACGACGGGCAGCGGCTCCGCGGTCTCGCCGATGTGCAGCATCAGCGGGAGACCGGCCTGTTCGGCCAGCGCCACGGACTTCTTCAGCAACGGCTCCCAGTTCTCTCCGACGACGTCCTCGGACAGGCGGATCTTGAAGCCGCGCACGATGTCGGGGTGGGCCTCGGCGGTCGCGAGCGCGTCCTCGGGGACCAGGGTGTCGGGGTTCAGCAGCTCGCCGAACCGGAAGTCGATCAGGCCGAGCACCGAGACGTTGAGGAAGTTGACGATGCGCAGCGGGTTCGCCTCGACCACCAGCTTGCGGAAGGCCGCGAAGGTGGAGGCGCCGGCCGTGCCGGCGTCGGCCGCCGCGACGACGCCGCGGCGCAGATGGGCCTCCTCGGCCGGGGCGCCGACGGCGGAGACGTACTGGAAGATGTGGGTGTGGCCCTCGACGAGGCCCGGCAGCACGGTGGAGCCGGTGACGTCGATCGTGCGGGCCGCGTTCGCCGCCAGCCCCTCCCCTATCGCGGCGATGCGGTCACCGGTGACCGCCACGTCGAGACGGGCGTTGGTGCCCGACGCCGGGTCGATGACGGTACCGCCGGCCAGGACGAGGTCGTAGGACGACTCGGACGAGTTGGACATCGCTGTGGGCTCCAGGGGTGAGGGGCGGTCGGCTGACCGGCTGGGTCTACGGGGTGGTCGCGCGGTGAGGCGTCACGCGGGACGCACCACGCGGGTGACGAGGGGCAGCACGCCGTCCACCTCGACGCGTATCTCGTCGCCGTCGGCGAGGAAGCACGCACGGTCCTGGCCGGTGCCGGCCGGGGTTCCGGTGAGGACGACGTCGCCGGGTTCGAGTGCGGTGAACCACGACAGCCTGCTGAGCAGATCGGGGACCGGGAAGATCATCCCGGCGCTCGTGTCGTTCTGCAGGAGTTCGCCGTTGACCCGGGTCCGTAGGCGGATGGCGTCGCGGTCGCCGAGGTCGTCGGGAGTGCGGAGCGACGGGCCCAGCGGCGTGAAACCCGGGTAGCTCTTGGCGAGGGCGGGCGTGCCCGTGGCGCGCATGACATCACGCGCCGTCATGTCGTTGGCCGCGGTGATGCCGGCGATCGCCGGCCAGACCTCCGACTCGGACGCCTGGTGGAGCCGGCGCGCGACGACGATCGCGATCTCCCCCTCGTAGTCGGGTTCGGTCACGGTCTGCGGGATCACCACGTGCGCGCCGGGCACCGGCACGGCGGACGACGCGGCCAGGTACAGGATCGGCTGTTCGGGCAGTCCCCGGCCGGTCCGGGCCGCCTTCGACTCGTAGTTGAGCCCGATGCCCCACACCGCGCGGGGACGGCCCAGGGGCGCCATGAGCGTGACCTCGTCGAGCGGGACCCGCCCGCGCACCGCGCAGGACGCCAGGCTCAGCAGTGAGCCCTCCTGCTCGAGGACCGCGCCTACGTGCGGAAAAGGCGTGTCCAGCAGGGCGACAGCCCCGTCCTCGATCCGGCCCAGGCCGGCCTGTGTCGTCACCACTTGCATGACGGCATCTTTCAATGCGAGACGGAGTCGTGTCAAGTAATACGAGACAGCATCATGCAGAGCGAAACGCCGGCCCGAAGCCGATACGCCGAAACCCCGTCCGCACGAGAGGCGGACGGGGTGTTCAGGGCTGGTTGCGGGCAGTCGGCCGGGGGGCGTCAGGCGAGCTGCCGCTGCACCTCGCCGCTGTCCCAGTAGTCCGTGCGGCGCGTGATGAGACCGTCGGTGACGGTGAACAGGAAGACCCCGCGGACGCGCACGGGACGGCCACCCGCCGAACGCATCCGGAACGTCATGACGTACGGCACCGCGGCCGCCTCGCCGTCGACGAGGAAGCGCTCGGCTGCGTAGTGCAGGTCCCCGAAGTCCTCCAGGAACCCGGTCAGCGCCGCGCGGTACTCGGCGCGGCCCCTGCGGCTGATTCCCGTCGACGACGTGTGTTCGTTGACGAAGTCCTCGGCCACGCAGGCGGCCACGGCGTCGGCGTCGTGCGCGTTCAGCGCCGCGAGGTACGCCTCGACCGCGGCGCGGGTGTCTTTCAGTGCGACCCCCACTTCTCGCGGACGGTGTCGAAGACCCGCTGGTCGTGGGAGATCTCGACGACGTTGCCGTCGGGATCCTTCAGAGCGCAGATGTAGCCGATGGGATCGGGCATCTGCCGGGGCTCCCAGTGCAGGCAGCCGAGCTCGCGGGCCCTGTCCGCGAGCGCGTCGACGTCCTCGCGCGCCGGCACCTCGATGCCGAGGTGCGCGAACGGGTGCAGCAGACCCTGCTGGTTGCCCTTGTCCTTGTTGAACGACACCAGGACGAGCACGAACGGCGTCTCGACCTGCTTGTCGTTGGAGAGCCAGACGCTCTCGCCGTCGGCGTCCTTGAACCGCTCGACCACGACCAGAGGAGTCAGCGAGGTGTAGAACGCGATCGACTTGTCGAGATCGCCGGTGGGCAGCGCGACGTGAGTCCAGCGGGCCGTGGTAAGACCGGTGGCCACGGTACCTCCATCGTGAGTGGTGTGATTTCCTCGAGCGTAGGTCTGGGCGCGCCCGCGGGTCGATGTGCTGCGGACACAACGCGTGCGCGCGGAGACGTCAGGTCGACCCGCGTACGAAGGGCCGGCCGAGCGCGGCGGGTTCCCGGTGCTGGGTGGTGAACAGCAGCATGGCGAGCAGTGCGAGCAGGTACGGGGCCGCGACGAGCAGTTGGGCGTTGAGGGTGACGCCGAGCGCCGGGAGCGCCAGGCGCATCGCGTCGGAGAGGCCGAACACCAGGCAGCCGAGCATGGTCCGGCCGAGCCGCCACGCCCCGAAGATCACCGCGGCGATGACGATGTATCCGCGCCCGGCGGTCATGTTCTGGTTGAACGATCCGACCTCGCCGACCGCGAGGTAGGCGCCGCCGAGACCGGCCAGTGCGCCGCACCACAGCAGGGCCTGCCGGCGCCGCAGGTTCACCTTGATGCCCGTGACGTCCGCGGCCTGCGGGTTCTCCCCCACCGCCCGCAGTTCCAGGCCCCAGCGGCTGCGCTCCACCACCCACCAGGTGAGCGGCACCAGCAGGATCAGAAGGAAGGCGGGCCAGCGTTCGGAGAACAGCGGCTTGCCGATGAGCGGGATGTCCTGCAACAGCGGGATCGACAGCATCCCGACCTGGTGCGAGGCGAACTGCTCCGTCGTGATCAGGTAGCTCGTCAACCCGAGCACGAGCGCGTTCAGCACCAGGCCGATGACGAAGGTGTTGATCTGGGCGCGGTGGGAGAGGTTGCCGTGCACGAAGCCGATGACGAGTCCGGTCACGACGCCGACCGCGAGGCCGGTGGTGGCGCTGCCGGTCGCGCTGGCGGTGGCGACGGAGGTGAACGCGGCGCCGAGCATCATCGCCTCGACGGAGATGTTCATCGTGCCGGCCCGCTCGGCCAGGTACTCACCGCAGGCGACGAACGCCAGCGGCACGGTCAGCCGGACACCGCTCGCGAGGATGGTCGTGGTGCTGTCCAGAACGCTCACGCGGCTGCCCTCACCTTGGTCGGGACGACGGACACGGCGGGCGCCGTCGGTGGCTTCGCACCGCGGCGCCTGCGGAAGAGATCGACGAGGAAGGGCGGCGCGACGAACGCGAGGACCAGCAACGCCTTGACGATGTCGACGAGGTAGTACGGCACGCCGGTGGCCGCGAGGAAGTCTCCGCCCGCTCGCAGCACGGCGAACACGAACGACACCGGGATCGCGATCAGGGGCCGGTTCCGCGCGACGAGCGCGACGAGCAGGCCGTCCCATCCGACGTTGTCCGAGAGCCCGGCCTGCAGCCGGTTGGTGCCGATCGGGCTCGCCAGCAGCAGCCCTCCCGCCAGCCCCGCGAAAGCGCCTGACAGCGCCAGGGTGAAGCCGCCGAGGGCGGCCACGCGGATACCGGTGTGCCTGGCCGTCAGCGGATTCAGTCCGACCATGCGCACCCGAAAGCCCCACCGGCTGCGACTCAGGACGAGGGCGACGCCGGCCGCGGCGACGAGCGCGATGAACAGGCCGGTGTTCAGCTGGAGCGACGGGTACTGCCCGAAGCTCGCGAGCTGGGCGTTCGCCGGCAAGGGGTTGGACTGGGCGTCGGCGATTCCCGAGGAGTTCTGCACGCTCTCCTGCAGGCCCCACGGCGTGCTGACCGCGAACGTGACGAGCTGGATGGCGAGGAACGTCATCAGCAGGGTGCTCACCGGGACGTTGACGCCGCGGAAGCGAAGCATCAGAGCGCTGAGCGCGGCCCAGGCGCCACCGCCGACCGCGGCGGCGATCAGCACCACGACGACCAGCATCGAGCCCGGCATGGCCAGCCGCAGCCCGACCCAGGCTCCGGCCAGGCCGCCTATGAGCACCTGCCCCTCCTGGCCGATGTTGAACGTGCCGGCTGACGCGCAGATGCACGCACCGAGCGCGACCAGCAGCAGCGGCGCCACGTTGAGCAGCGTCGTCGTCCATCCCGTGGTGTTGGCCAGGGACCCGGTCCATATCGCGTCCAGCGAAGCGCTCGGCGAGGCACCGGTCGCCATGAGCAGCAGCGCGGACGCGGCCCCGGCGACAGCGACGAGCAGGAGTGTGAGGCCCGCTGTCAGCCAGCCGCGGCGCCCCGGTCGGAGCCGGGCGAGGAAACGCCGGCCGAGGTCGTCCGGATCCGTCAGGGGGGCGGCACTCATGCGGCCTCACCGCCGACCAACATGCCGAGCCGCTCAGAGGTCGCCTCCGAGACAGGGAGTGATCCGGTGATCCGCCCGGAAGAGATCACCGCGATCCAGGTTGCAAGGGCCATGACTTCCTCGAGTTCGGTGGAGATGAGCAGCACTCCGACGCCTTCGGCGGCCGCCTTGCGCAGTCGGGCATACATGTCCTCGATGGCACCGACGTCAAGCCCGTGGGTGGGCTGCGCGGCCACCAGGACGCGCGTGTCACCGGACAGTTCCCGGGCGAGTACGACCCGCTGCTGGTTGCCGCCGGACAGGCTGCGCACGGGCGCGTCCAGCGACGGTGTGACGATGCTGAACTCGTCCGCGAGGCGGCGGGCCTCGGCGAGCATCGCCCGCCGCCGCAGCAGGAACCGGCCGCCGACCTTGTCGAGCGACTTCATCGTCAGGTTCTCGGCGACGCTCATGTCGAGGACGACGCCGCTTTGGTGCCGGTCCTCCGGCACGATGCCGAGACCGGCCTTCCCGAGCGCGCCGGGGCGGGTCACGTCGACGCTGCTCCCGGCGACCTCGATGGTGCCGGCGGTCGGCGGGATCAGTCCGGCGAGGACGTTTCCGAGCATCGCCTGGCCGCTGCCCTCGACGCCGTAGAGGGCGACGATCTCGCCCGCGCCCACGGTGAGATCGACGTCTTCGAGGATCCTGACGCCGCCTTGCTCGACGGTGAGTCCGGCGAGGCGCAGGACGGGCTGCCGCTGGTCGTGGGCCCCGTCCCCGCCGGCGCGTGCCTTCTGCACCGGCAGCAGGCCGAGGGCGGCGGCCTCCTCGCCCAGCGACACCTCACGGCCCACCATCTGCTGAGCGAGTACCTGCGGCGTGGTCTCGGCCGTGACCACCCGGAAGGCGACACCGCCTTTGCGCAGGACCGTCACCCGGTCCGTGGCCCGGGCGATCTCGGCGAGCTTGTGGCTGATGAGGATGACAGCGCGTCCCTCCTCCTGCACCACCCGGCCGAGCACGGCGAACAACTCCTCCGACTCGGCCTGGGTCAGCACCGAGGTGGGCTCGTCCAGGACCAGGATCTGAGGGTTGCGCCGCAGGCACTTGACCAACTCGACGCGCTGCCGCTCACCCGCCGAGAGTGCGTCGACGCGCGCCTCGGGGTCGATCGGCAGCCCGTATCGTGCGCAGACCTCGACGATGTCGGCACAGATGGCCTGCTTGTTCACCTTGCCGGTGTCGCCGAGCGCCACGTTCTCCCATACGGTCAGCCCGTTGATGAGGCTGAAATGCTGGTGCACCATGCCGATGCCCAGCTCGGCCGCTTCCTGCGGGCTGTCCAGCGCGACCTCCTCACCGCGCACCAGGACGGTGCCGGCATCCCGCCGGACCAGCCCCAGCAGGACCTTCATGAGGCTGGACTTACCCGCCCCGTTCTCCCCCAGGAGTCCGTGGATCTCGCCGGCGTCGACCCTGAGGTCCACGCCGTCGCAGGCCGTGACTGATCCGTAGGACTTCGTGATGCCGCGCAGTTCAAGGATCGGAACCGCTGAGGTCGTCGATGTCATCTCTGATCTTCCTCGTCGGTGTCGGCACGTCAGCCGAGGCGCTTGACCTCGGCCGCCGCGTCGATCTCCTTGTCGCCGATCTTCTTCATGAACTGCGCGAGCTTCTGGTTCTCGTCGCCCTGGCCCTTGCAGATCTTGACGGTCGGGTAGGGATCGGCGCCCAGCTGCCACTCGCGCACGGCGCCCATCTTCAGGTTGTCCTTGGCGAACTCCTCCAGCGCGGCGCGGAAGTAGTCACCCGGGTCGAAGATCACGGAGATGTCGAACTTCGGGCCGGCAGAGTCGCACCGGTCGGTGCCCGGGGTGAGGGTCAGCGCGCCGCCCGCGTTCGCCAACTGCGCTGCGGCGTCGGTCGCGCCGCCGAGGTAGGGGTAGATGACCTTGGCGCCCTGGCTGATCTGTGCCTGGGTGGCTTCCTTGGCCTTCGCCGAGTCGTTGAAGTCGCCGGTGTAGGTGCTCGTCAGGGTGGCCTTCGGGACGACCTCACGGATCCCGGCCAGGAAGGCCTTGGCGGCGGCGACACTGAAGTCGGCCTTGGTGCCGGTGATGAACCCGGCCTTGGTGTAGCCGGCTGCCTTCATCTTCAGGCCCGCGGCGTAGCCGGCGGCGAACATACTTTGGTTGGGGTCGTCGGTGGACAGCAGAACCCGCGGGATCGGGGCGGAACCCGCCTGCCCCGGCATGTACCAGGCGGTCTTGCCGCAGACCGGGTCCTCGGCGGCGGGGACGGCGGTCTTGAGCTCACTCGCGGCGAGCGCGACCATGTCGACGTGCTGCTGGCACAGCGCCCGTGCCGCGGTGAGTGCGTCGCTCGGAGGCACGCTGCCGCGCTTGACGATCGTCCAGCCCTTCTCCTTGGCGAAGGCGTCCGCCGAGTCGACGAAGCTCTGGTAGTAGCCGTGGTCGTTGATGTCGCCGGGGCTGAGGACACCTATGACGACCTTGCCGTCGCCGTTGACGTCCGGCTCCTTGAGGCGGGAGTCGCTGCCGGCGCTCGCCGAGCCGGTCGTCTTGGGGGCCGTCGCCGCGTTGCCGGCGCAGCCGGAGAGCGCGAGGACTCCTGCGAGGGCGAGGCCGGCCGCGGCCCGAGGACGCCAGAACGTGCTTTTTGCAGTCATGTGCGTGGTTCCGTTCGCTGGGTGGCACCGCCCCGGCGGGGCGGTGGGAGTGACGTGGGGTGGCGATCAGTCGGCGGGGCGGACGGCCCGGTCGTGTCCGGTGCGGGAGGCACACGGGAAACCCATCCGGCGGCCGTGACCGCCCGGGACGAGCGTGGTGAGCATCGCGATCGGCCGCGGTACCGCCGGGTGCGGCAGCAGACGCCGCTTCTTCGCCGGCGGCGACTCGGATGTGTCGAAGACGTTCAACGGCGGGTCTCCTTACGGGCGGGCCGCCGACTCCGCCGGCCAGGTGGAGCGGGGCGTGATGCCGGAGCGCCGCAGCAGGGCGGCGGATCGCTCGGCGGCGGCCGCGGCGACGGCAGCGAGATCGACGCCGGTCGGGTGCCGGTCACGGACGACCACGCGGCCGTCGACCAGCACGTCTCGGACGGTGCGCGACACATGGCCCCACACGAGCTGGCGGGCGAGGTCGCCGCGGGGCATCCAGGCGGGGTCGCGGGTGTCGAGCACGACGATGTCGGCCGCCTTGCCCACTTCGAGGGAGCCGATCCGTTCGCCGAGGCCGATCGCCCGGGCGCCGTCGATCGTCGCGAGGGCGAACGCCTGTTCGGCGCGGACCGGGTCGGGCAGGTCGCGGTCCCTTTCCAGGCCTGCGAACAGATAGGCCGCCAGGAGGACGTCCGGGGCGTCGCCGGCGTTGTGCGCGTCGCAACCCAGGGCGACTCTGCCACCCCGCCGCACCAGTTCGGCGTGGCGGGAGGCGCGTGTGTACCCCTGGGCGAGACGCAGATAGGCCCCGGGGCAGGCGGCGACCGCGGTGCCCGTATCCAGGATCGCGTCGACCTCGGCGTCGTCGAGCCACACGGCGTGCCCCAGCAGCAGGCGCGGGCCGAGTACTCCCAGCTCGCGGAAGTGGATTACCGGCCGGCGCGCGCAGCGCAGCGCGTACGCCTCGATGTCGGCGGGCCCCGGCGAGACGTGCCAGGTCAGTCCGACATCGAGCCGTTCGGCCAGACTCACCGCTCCGGTGAAGAGCTCGTCGCTCGCGAGGTCGTGGCCCACGAGCGTCACCCACCCGGTGACGGGCCCGGTGGCCGGCAGGGACCGGACGATGTCCTCCTGCCGGGCGAGCACCTCGCCGGCGGGCGCGCCGAACGGCACGTCCTTGGCGTCCCAGCCCCAGCCGCCGACCCGGGCGCGGACACCCGCGGCGCCCAGTCCCGCCGCCACTCGTTCCGGGTAGGCCACCGTGCCCGGCTCCAGCACCGTGGTGATGCCCCGGGACAGGCACTCCACGGCGGTGATGGTCGCGGCCAGTTCGTCGTCGTCACCGTCGGCGTGGGCGTGCAGCGGGACGATCCAGTCGAATATCGACTCCTGTGAGCCGATGTGGTCCGGGATCATGCTGCGCACGAGGGGGTCGACGGTCGTGTGCTGGTGGGCGTCGACCAGGCCGGGGATCACGACACATCCCGACGCGTCGATCTCCCGCGCACCCCGGAATCGGGCGCGCAGGTCCTCGGCCGTGCCGAGCGCGGCGATGCTGTCCCCGGACACGGCGATCGTCGTCCGGGTGAGGACCCGCCGGGCGGGGTCCATCGTGACGACGTCGCCACCGATGATCAGAAGGTCGGTCATGGTTCGATCACGACCTTGCCGATGGTGTCGCGGGCGGCGAGCACGTCCCAGGCGTCGGCCAGATTCTCGAGCGGGAACCGGGCCGCGGTGGGCAGGTGCAGGCCGTCGGCGAAGCAGGCCGACGTGGCGGCGACGAAGTCGGCCGAGCTGTAGCCGCCGGTGCCCAGCAGTTTCAGGCCACGGTGGAAGACCTCCTGGAGCGAGAACGACACCTGGTCGCCGCTGGTGTTGCCCATCAGCAGCAGACGCCCCCGGATGCCGAGGCAGTCCAGTGAGGTACGCCAGGTGTCGGTGCCCACGTGGTCCAGGACGAGGTCCGCCCCCGCGCCGTCGGTGAAGACCGACACCGTCTTCACCGAGTCCGGGTCCTGGTTGGGCAGCACCAGGTCCGCGCCTGCCGCGCGGGCCGCGGCCCGCTTCGCGTCGCTGCCGGCCAGGGCGACGACCGAGGCACCGGCCCGCTTGGCCAGCGCGATGGCCGCCAGGCTGACGGCGCTGGCGCCCGCGTGCACGACGAGGGTCTCACCGGCGGCGACCGACCCGACGGTGTGGACCGCGTGCCATGCCGTCGCGAAGGCGGTGGGCAGGGTGACGGCCGCGGCGAGCGGCAGGGACTCGGGGACCTGGACGACCGATTCCGCGGACGCCAGGACGTATGCGGCCAGCGCGCCCGGGGCGTTGCCGCCGAGGATGCGCGGTCTGACGCAGTACGCACGGTCGCCCACCGCGCAGCGCGGGCAGCTGCCGCACCCTTGGGTGGGATCGGCGATGACCCGGTCACCGGCGACGACCGAGCCGACCGCGGATCCGGTCGCCACCACCGTTCCGGCGAAGTCCATGCCCGGCACGTGGGGAAGGCGGAAGCCGGGGATCAGCCCCGGCCCTCTGAGCTGCATCAGGTCCAGGCGGTTCAGCCCGCAGTACGCGACCTCGACGACGACGTCGCGCGGTCCGCACACCGGCTCCGGGACGTCTTGCAGGAACACGGCCTCGGGACCGCCGAAATCGGTCTGCACCATGGCTCGCACCGGGCGGCCTCCTCATCCTCTCCGTCTCGCATTGCGAGGCGGTGGAACGTATTGCGAGGTACTCTGCCCCCGCCGACCGGTGCTGTCAACGCCCCTGTGCTACATCTTCGTTTCGCGGCCATGTCGCCTGTCCGTAGGGCTGACAGCCCAGGCCGCGGCAGGTGCGAGCGCGTACAGGGGAAGGCGCCGCGGCACAGGTCGGCGGCGCGGCGAAGGGCGAAATGCCGGATCAGCGTCCGGCCTGCACCGGCTCGTCGTCGCCGCGCACCTGCCGGTCGTCGGCGGCGAGCAGGTCCAGGGCCGTGAGCGCCAGATGCAGTTCCGCCGAGGCGGCGGGAAGCAGGGGGTCCGTGCCGAGGAGGTTCTTGATCTGACCCACCCGGTAGCCCACCGAGTTGCGGTGCAGATGGAGTAGTTCGGAGACGCTCTGCCGGCTGCCCCTCTCGGCCAGCCAGGCACGCAGCGTCGCCATCAGCTCCGGACGCTGCCGGATCGGCCCGAGGTGTGTCTCGGCGTACGCCTCGAGCCGCGCGCGCGGGAGGGGCAACAGTACCTGGACGACCCCGCAGCTCTCGAAGGTGAGCAGCGGGACGTGCCGGGCCCGGGCCAGGCCGAGCAGCCTTTCGGCCTCCGCGAAGGACCGGGCCAGGCCTCTGAGCGAGTCGGGGTGGGAGCCGCTCGCCGCGACGACGTGGTCGGCGGACTCGTCGCCGGTCATGAGGCGCAGGCGGCTTTGCAAGCGGGCGAGCACGGCCTCGTCCGGCACCACCGTCCACGCCGTGCGCCCCTCCTGCTGCACCGGGTGCTCCAGCCAGGCGAGGGCCGTGGACCAGGCGCGCAGACGGGAGCCGTTGTAGTGCAGTGCGGCACCGGCCGGCCTTCGCTGCGGATCGATCCCCAGGCCCGCGGCCGCCGCGCACACCGAGGGGCTCACCCTCCCTGACCGCATCGCGGCGACGACGTCGGCCGCTGTGTGCTGCTGCGGGACCTCGCCGGAGCCATCCACTGCGCGCACGGTGTCGATGAGCAGCGCGGTGACGGCGGCACGGGCCAGCGCCCGCACGCGCGGATCGTCGGGGCCGACGGTCAGCAGCACACCGGCCACCGTCGCCCCCGCACGCACGGGCAGCGCCGTGGCACGCAGCCCGTCGAGCGTGTCGACCACCGGTCCGGCCATGTCCGCGAGCACGCCGCCCGCCACCGCGGCCGGCACTCCCGCGCCGCCGTCCGTGGCGGCCAGCGGCACGCCTTCGGCCGACAGCAGCCGCACATGCCGGCCGGTCGCCCGCAGGAGCGCGCGGAGCACGTCCGAGCACTCGGCGCCGGCGAGCACGGCCTCGGTCAGTTCCCGCTCCAGCGCGGCAGGCTCGGCGGCCGGCCCGGGGCCTTCCCGGGCCGGCCCCGGCCACGCTCCGGCGGTGGTACCCATGGTGTCCTGTCTCAGCGGGCCAGCAGCCGGATGGCCACGCCCTTCTCCTGGGTGTATTCGCGCAGCGCCGTGTACCCGCCGCCCCGGCTGAAGCCGCTGTCCTTCTGCATGTTGAACGGGAAGCCGATCACTCCCGCGTCGTGGAACTGGTTGACCGCCACCTGCCCGGAGCGGACGTCCTTCGCCAGCCGCAGGGCCCGGGAGACGTCGTTGGTCCAGATGCAGGCCAGCAGGCCGAAGTCGGTGGCGTTCATCTGCTCGGCCGCCTCGGCGGTGTCGCCGAAGGACTGGACGGCGAGGACCGGGCCGAAGATCTCCTCGCGGGCGACGCGCATGCCCGCGTCCACCCGGTCGTACACGGTCGGCCGGACGAACCACCCGTCGCCGAGCGGTGCTCCACCGGTGACCAGCCGCGCGCCCTCGCGACGTGCCTCCTTGAGGAAGCCGCTGACACGGGCGAACTGCGCGGCACTGACCAGCGGGCCCATGTCCAGGTCGGCTTCCCAGGGCCCGGTCTTGACCGCGGCCATGGCGGCGGCGACCCGCTCCACGACCTCGTCGTGCACGGAGGCCTGGACGAGCAGCCGGGAACCGGCGTAGCAGTTCTGCCCCGCGTTCTCGGTGATCGAGGCGACGATCGCCGGGATCGCCGTGTCGAGATCGGCGTCGGCGAAGACCACGTTCGGCGACTTGCCGCCGAGTTCCAGCTTCACCGGGACGAGGTTCTGTGCGGCGGCCCCCATGATCGCCCGCCCGGTGGTGGTGGAGCCGACGAAGCTGATGTGGTCGACGTCCGGGTGCGAGGTGAGCGCGACCCCCGCCTCCGGGCCGAGGCCCGCGACGACGTTGACCACCCCCGGCGGGAAACCGGCGCGGCGGGCGAGTTCGGCGAGCGCGAACGGCGCCAGCGGCGCGATCTCGGACGGCTTCAGGACGACCGTGTTGCCCGCGGCGAGCGCCGGCGCGACGTTCGCGGCGGTGAGCACGGCAGGAACGTTCCACGGGATGACGACGGCGCACACGCCGTACGGCTCGGGAACCGTGTAGCCCAGGTAGTCGGGGCTGCGGGTGGGCAGCGTGACTCCGGTGAGCTTGTCGGCCGCACCGGCGAAGTAGTCGATGATGCCGTGCGCGATGTAGATGTTCGTCCGGCCGCCGGACAGCGGCTTGCCCACGTCCTGGGCTTCGACGGCCGCGAGCGCCTCGACCTCGGTGACGATCAGGTCGGCCCAGCGCCGGATCAGCGCCCCGCGTTCGCTGGGGTTGGTCGCCGCCCAGCCGGGGAACGCGCGGCGCGCCGCGGCGACCGCGTTCTCGACGTCGGCGCCGCCCGCCCGGGCCACCTGGGTGATCACCTGCCGGGTGGCCGGATCGAGGACGTCCAGTGTGCCGCCGTCGCGGGCCGCGACCCACTCGCCGTCGATGAAGTGCTGGGAGGAAGGAAAGTCAACAGCCGCCATAGGGCGAACCTTGACCGACCTTGTCGCGCATGTCAATATGCAGTCTCGCAATGTGAGGCAACGAGGAGGCCCTGTGCGCGCCACCGCCGCTCTCCTGGAGCACCCCGGACAGCCATTCGTCCTGACGGAGGTGGACCTGGCCGAACCCCGCCCCGACGAGGTGCTCGTCCGCGTCGCGGGCGTCGGCATCTGCGGTACCGACCTCGAGTTCGCCGGCTTCTTCCCCACGCCCGCGCTGCTCGGGCACGAAGGGTCGGGCGTCGTCGAGAGGGTCGGCGCCCACGTCACCTCCGTACGCGCGGGCGACCACGTCGCCATGTCCTTCACGTCGTGCGGCGCGTGCGCGCTGTGCCGCACCGGCTCGCCCGCCTACTGCCGCGACTTCGGCGCGGTGAACTTCTCCGGGCGCCGGCCCGACGGCTCCACCGCGGTGACCCACGAGGGGCGGGAGGTCAACGCCCACTTCCTCGGGCAGTCGTCGTTCGCCAGTCACGTCGTCGCGCCGGAGCGGGCGGTGGTGAGGATCGACCCGTCACTGGACCTGCTGCGGGCCGGGCCCTTCGGCTGCGGCTTCCAGACCGGGGCCGGCGGCGTGCTCAACGTGCTCCAGCCGCGCCCCGGCTCGTCGATCGCGGTCTTCGGGGCGGGGGCCGTCGGCGTGGCCGCGGTCATCGCCGCCTCGCTGAGCGGCTGCGAGGTCGTCGCCGCCGTCGACGTGAACCCGGCCAAGCTGGAGGCGGCCCGCGGCTTCGGAGCCACGCACACCGTCGACTCCTCTGTCGGGGCGGTCGCCGAGCAGCTGGCGGCCCTCGCCCCCGGGGGCCTCGACTTCGCGATCGACACGACCGGGCGCGAGGACGTCCTGCGCACCGCCGTGGAGGCCCTCGGGCCGCTCGGCCGCGCCGGTGTCATCGGCATCGGCCCCAGCGAGTCGATGAGCTTCGAGTGGCGCAGCATCCTCAACGGGCGCACCGTCACCGGCATCATCGCCGGGTCCAGCCTGCCGCAGCTGTTCCTGCCGCGGCTGCTCGAACTCAACGCCAAGGGCCGGTTCCCGGTCGAGAAGATGATCACCTACTTCCCGTTCGAGCAGATCAACGAGGCCGTCGCGGCCGTCCGGTCCGGCTCGGTCGGCAAAGCCGTGCTGACCTTCTGAGCACCGGCAGCTCCGTCCACGAGACGTTGTCACCCGCGGCGGCGGCACCTTAGGGTGACCGACGCCGATGAGGCAGCAGACATCCGGTGGCGCGGCCGGACAACACCGCGCACAGGTCCGAGCACGTGGAGCGTGCCCACCATGTCCGCCGACATCGAGTTCGACAGCGACTTCGACCACCATTCCGACGAGGCCAACGCAGATCCGGTCGCCTACTACGCGCGCTTCCGCGAGACCTGCCCGGTAGGCCGCTCCGCCGCCCATGGCGGCTTCCACTACACGACGCGGTACGCCGACGTGGCCCGTATCGCCCGCGACGACACGACGTTCTCCTCGGCCCGCAGCGACCACGGCGGGCCGGGGGTCGGCATCGTCATCCCCAAAGGACCGGGGCTGGAGCAGTATCCGATCGAGCTCGACCCGCCGCGTTCGACCGAGTACCGGCAACTGATCAACCCGCTGCTGACCCCGGAGGCGGTCGAGCGGCTGGTACCCATGATCGAGGGCCACGCCGCCCGCGTCGTGGACGACTTCATCGAGCTCGGCTCCTGCGACTTCGTCCGTGACCTCACCAACCCGTTGCCGGCCGCGGTCACCCTGGACTGGCTCGGTTTCCCCGAGGAGGACTGGGCGAAGCTGGCCGGGCCCATCCACGACATCTTCGCCGCGCCGGCCGGCAGCGAGCGCGCCGTGCGGGGGGCCGCCGGACTGGCCTACATGGACCGGCGTATCCGCGAGCTGATCACCGAGCGCCGCTCGGCACCACGGGCCGACGCGGTCAGCACGCTGGTGGCCGGCCGGCGAGGCGACGGCAGTGAGTTCGGCGAGGACGAGCTGGTGTCGGTCATCGGCCTGCTCATCGCCGGCGGCGTCGACACCACCACCTCCCTGACCGGATCCACGCTCGTCCACCTCGCCCGCCACCCCGAGCAGCGGCAGAGGCTGATCGACTCCCTGGATCTGCTGGACACCGCGACCGAGGAGTTCCTCCGCGCCTTCGCCCCGTCGCAGTCGATGGCCCGCACGGTCACCGAGGACGTCGAGGTCGGTGGCTGCCCGATGCACACGGGCGACCGGGTGCTGATCCCGTGGGTCGCCGCGAACCACGATCCCGCCGTGTTCCCCGACCCCGAGCGGGTACGGCTGGACCGCGACGCCAGTCGGCACCTCAGCTTCGGGATCGGCTCGCACCGGTGTGCCGGCGCGCACCTCGCCCGCGCCATGTTCCGCGCGATGATGACGCAGGTCCTGACCCGGCTGCCCGACTACCGAGTGATCGAGGAAGGGCTCGTTCCCTATCCGACGCGCGGCAACCAGTCCGGTTGGGACGCGGTCCCGGCGGTCTTCACACCCGGTCCCCGGGCGACCGCGGCGGCGGGAACGGTCCGCGCACTGAGCACACCCACCCCGCTGCGGGTGACCGGGGTGCACGCCGCGGCCGAGGGCGTCGTCGCCGTCGACCTCGGCCTGCCGGACGGCGGCGAACTCCCCGCGTGGCGGCCCGGCGCGCACGTCGAGCTGCGTCTGCCCTCGGGCAGGCTGCGTCAGTACTCGCTGTGCGGTGACCCCGCCGACGCCACGACGTGGCGCATCGGCGTCCTGCGCGAGGCCCAGGGCCGGGGCGGGTCGGTGGAACTCCACGAACTGGCCCGCACGGGAGCCACGTTCGCGATACGCGGGCCGCGCAACCACTTCCCGCTCACGCCGGCGCCGTCCTACCTGTTCCTCGCCGGCGGCATCGGGGTCACACCGATCCTCGCCATGGTCCGCGAGGCGGCCGGACGCGGCACGCCCTTCACCGTCGTGTACGGCGGACGCACCCGCTCGACGATGGCGTTCGCCGACGAGCTCGCCGCCGTCGCCGGCGACGCGCTCACCCTGCTCCCCCAGGACGAGGCCGGACTGCCGGACCTCCCGCGGCTGCTGGGCGGGCTGGACGCGGACACCGCGGTCTACGCGTGCGGGCCGGCGCCGATGCTGGCGGCCGTCGAGCGCGAGTGCGCCCGTCTGGATCTCACCGAGCGGCTGCACCTGGAGCGCTTCGCCGGCGACGACCTCGAGACGGCGTTCGACGCCGCGGAGAACCGGTCCTTCGAGGTGCGGCTCGCGCGCACGGGCGTCACGCTCACCGTGCCGGCCGACCGCCGCCTGATCGAGGTCCTGCGCGATGCCGTGAGCGGCTTGTCCTACGACTGCGAGAAGGGGTACTGCGGCGCCTGCGAGACCCGTGTGCTCGCCGGTGCGCCGGAACACCGGGATTCCGTGCTCAGCGAAGAGGAACGCCTCGCGGGGCGCTCGATGATGATCTGCGTCGGCCGCTGCCAGGGCGACCGACTGGTCCTCGACCTCTGAGCCCCGGTCGAGTCGACGCAGATTGCGAGATGCCGTGTTGACATACGAGACAGCTTTACGGCGCGGACCTCCTCGCGAAACGCCACGGCAACGAGACGTTCCTAGCGTCGGGCCATCCCTTCCACGAAAGGTTGGCCATGCCAGCGATCGACTCGCCCCTCCTCGATGTCGCCTCGACCGGCTTCCCGATCCTCCAGCCCGGCCACGGATCGATCCCGTCGACGACCTACGTCCCGGCCACACCCGGGAACACCCTGTGGGGTCGCCTCCCCTGCGAGGCGGACTCACCGTGCGCGGTCGTGCAGCCGGGCTCCGTCGTCACGGTCGACACGATCAGCCACGAGGGAGTCCTCGAGGATCAGGGGCGCAACCCGCGTGAGTTCTTCGCCCGTTACGGCGTCGGCGGCGCGGATGTGCTCGACGACGCCCAGCAGGTCGCGGACTCCGGCATGCCGCACGACTTCGATGACGACGGGCCGCACCTGGTCACCGGTCCGATCGCGGTGGCCGGCGCCCGGCCCGGCGATCTGCTCGCCGTGAGCGTCCTCGGCCTCACCCCGCGGGTTCCGTACGGCCTGGTCTCCGCACGGCACGGCTTCGGCGCGCTCCCCGGCGAGATGCCGTCACTGCCCGGTCCCGTGCTGACCTTCGCGACCGCGCACGCGGATCGCCACGGGGCGTGGGGCCGGATGGATGTGGACCGGACCGACCCCTCCCGCGGCTCACTGCGTTTCCCGCTGCGGCCGTTCCTCGGCGTGATGGGCGTGGCGGTACCCGGGAGCGAGCGGCCTCACTCGGTGCCGCCCGGGCGTCACGGCGGCAACATCGACGTCTCCCTGCTCGGCGAGGGCGCCACGCTGTTCCTTCCCGTCCAGGTCGACGACGCGCTGGTCTACTTCGGGGACCCCCACTTCGCGCAGGGCGACGGCGAGGTCGCCCTCACCGCGTTCGAGGCGTCGTTGCGTGCCACCGTGAAGCTCGAGGTGGTGCCCGGCGGTGCGGCTCTGCGGCCCGGCCACGGCCGCGTCGCGCCGTTCGCCGAGACGGACGACCACCTCGTGCCGATCGGGCTGGACGAGGATCTGGACGAGGCGATGCGCGACTGCGTGCGCTGCGCGCTGGACCTCCTCGTGACGGACTACGGCATCGACCGCCATCTGGCGATGGCGTACCTCAGCGCGGCCGGTGACTTCGCGGTCTCCCAGGTCGTCGACGGTGTGAAGGGCGTCCACGGAAGGATCCGCAAGTCCGACTTCCGCGAGGTCGGCCCACCGCGTTGACCGGCGGCTCCGCCGATCCCTCCACGGCAGGTGCGGCAGGGAACGGCGGGCTGCGCCTTCAGGTCCAGGGGGAGAGCGCCGCGAGTCGCACGCAGTCGGCGGCCGCGGCCAGTATCCGGGCGCAGGCCGGGTTCAGGGATCGCAGCGCCGCCTCGGACTCGCTCCCCTGCCCACCGCCTGACGTGGCCCCGCAGGCACTCGCCAGTGCGGCCAGCGCGACGGAGCGATCGGAGGGATGGACCGCGCCGCCCAGAGACCGGACCGCGGCCTCCCGCCGCTCCCCGCGCAGGACGTCGTAGCGGCGAGCGGCCGCAGCGGGCAACGGCAACCGCCTCGGCGCGGGAACAAGGACACCGTCAGCGATCAGGCCGGCCGACAGACGCTTGTGCGCGCCGACGCTCAGCGCCCTGACCCACTCCGGTGCCGTGCGCGGTTTGCGCGAGGAGCGGATCCGCACGAGAACCTCTCCGAGTACGCGGTCGCGCGGCTCCGCGTGCCGGACGGCGACAAGGTATCCGTCGACGGTGTGGATGAAGCCGTCCAGAGCGAGTTCCAGCAGCATCGCCGCGCTCAGACCGAATTCGAGGCCGGTCCGAGAGCCGGGAACACGGCCTTGTCCGTCCAGGTACACGGCCAGCATGAAGTCTTCGGAAAGGCTAGCGGTGTGATCCGTCTTCATGCCGTTCTCCCTGATAGGCACTACGGCCAGAACCCCGAAGAGTGTTCGCAGCACTATGGAGGGCCGGGAGCGCCGACGTCAATGCCATGCAAGACGCCGTCCCGATATGCGGAACACTGCCTTCGTCGCCCCAGGGAGGGCACGATCACCCGTCGCCCTCGAGGTCCCCCTCCGTCTCCAGGTACACCTGCCGCAGCCCCTCCAGCACGGCCGGGTCGGGCTTTTCCCACATCCCGCGGGACTCCGCCTCCAGCAGGCGTTCGGCGATGCCGTGCAGCGCCCAGGGGTTGGCCTGCTGGAGGAACTCTCGGTTGGCCGGGTCCAGGACGTAGGTCTCGGTGAGCTTGTCGTACATCCAGTCGGCGACCACGCCGGTGGTGGCGTCGTAGCCGAAGAGGTAGTCCACGGTGGCGGCGAGTTCGAAGGCGCCCTTGTAGCCGTGGCGGCGCATCGCCTCGATCCACTTGGGGTTGACCACGCGGGCCCGGAAGACCCGGGAGGTCTCCTCGACGAGGGTGCGGGTGCGGACCGTCTCGGGGCGGGTGGAGTCGCCGATGTACGCCTCGGGAGCCGTGCCGCGCAGCGCCCGTACCGTCGCCACCATGCCGCCGTGGTACTGGAAGTAGTCGTCGGAGTCGGCGATGTCGTGCTCGCGCGTGTCCGTGTTCTTCGCGGCGACCTCGATGCGCTTGTAGGCGGTCTCCATCTCCTCGCGGGCCGGGCGGCCGTCGAGTTCGCGGCCGTAGGCGTAGCCGCCCCAGACCGTGTAGACCTCGGCGAGGTCGGCGTCGGTGCGCCAGTCGCGGGAGTCGATGAGCTGGAGCAGACCGGCGCCGTACGTGCCGGGGCGCGAGCCGAAGATGCGGGTGGTGGCGCGGCGTTCGTCGCCGTGGGACGCCACGTCCGCCTGGACGTGGGCCCGTACGTGGTTGACCTCGGCCGGCTCGTCCAGCGAGGCGGCCAGGCGTACGGCGTCGTCCAGCAGGCCGATGGTGTGCGGGAAGGCGTCCCGGAAGAAGCCCGAGATGCGGAGGGTGACGTCGATACGGGGGCGGCCCAGCTCCTCGTACGGGACGGGCTCCAGGCCCGTCACCCGGCGGGATGCGTCGTCCCAGACGGGGCGGATGCCGAGCAGGGCGAGGGCCTCGGCCACGTCGTCGCCCGCCGTGCGCATCGCGCTCGTCCCCCACAGGGACAGGCCGACGGAGGTGGGCCAGTCTCCGTTGTCGGTGCGGTAACGCTCCAGGAGGGAGTCGGCGAGGGCCTGGCCGGTCTCCCAGGCGAGGCGGGAGGGGACGGCCTTGGGGTCGACCGAGTAGAAGTTGCGGCCCGTCGGGAGGACGTTGACCAGGCCCCGCAGGGGTGATCCCGAGGGGCCCGCCGGGACGAAGCCGCCCGCCAGCGCGTGGACGGTGTGGTCGACCTCGGCGGTGGTCGCGGCGAGGCGCGGCACGACCTCGCGGGCCGCGAACTCCAGGATGGCGGCGACCTGTTCACCGTGTTCGGTGGGGACCGCGGCCGGGTCCCAGTCCGCGTCGTCCATCGTCTGGACCAGGGCGCGGGCCTGCTCCTCGGCCGCGTCGGCGGTCGTGCGGGTCGCGGCGGACTCGTCCAGGCCGAGGGCCTCGCGCAGGCCGGGCAGGGCCGTGGCGCCGCCCCAGATCTGGCGGGCCCGCAGGATGGCGAGGACGAGGTTGACGCGGTCGGCGCCCTGCGGCGGGTTGCCGAGGACGTGCAGACCGTCGCGGATCTGGGCGTCCTTGACCTCGCAGAGCCAGCCGTCGACGTGCAGGAGGAAGTCGTCGAAGCCGTCGTCGTCCGGGCGGTCCTCCAGGCCGAGGTCGTGGTCGAGCCGGGCGGCCTGGATGAGGGTCCAGATCTGGGCGCGGATCGCCGGGAGCTTGGCGGGGTCCATGGAGGAGATCTGGGCGTACTCGTCGAGGAGTTGCTCCAGGCGCGCGATGTCGCCGTAGGAGTCGGCGCGGGCCATGGGCGGGACTAGGTGGTCGACGAGGGTGGCGTGGACGCGGCGCTTGGCCTGGGTGCCCTCGCCGGGGTCGTTGACCAGGAACGGGTAGATCAGGGGGAGGTCGCCGAGGGCGGCGTCGGGGCCGCAGGCGGCGGACAGGCCGGCGTTCTTGCCGGGCAGCCACTCCAGGTTGCCGTGCTTGCCGAGGTGGATCATCGCGTCGGCGCCGAAGCCGCCGTCCTCGGCCCGGGCGGCGATCCAGCGGTAGGCGGCCAGGTAGTGGTGGGAGGGCGGCAGGTCCGGGTCGTGGTAGATCGCGATCGGGTTCTCGCCGAAGCCGCGCGGGGGCTGGATGAGGATCAGCAGGTTGCCGAAGCGCAGGGCCGCGAGGACGATGTCGCCCTCCGGGTTACGGCTGCGGTCGACGAACATCTCGCCGGGGGCCGGGCCCCAGTGCTCCTCCACCGCCGTGCGCAGTTCCCCGGGGAGCGTGGCGAACCAGCGGCGGTAGTCGGCCGCCGGGATCCGCACCGGGTTGCGGGCCAGCTGCTCCTCGGTGAGCCAGTCCTGGTCGTGGCCACCCGCCTCGATCAGCGCGCGGATCAGCTCGTCCCCGTCACCGGAGGCCAGGCCCGGCACCTCGGCGTCCGTTCCGAAGTCGTAGCCCTCGTCGCGGAGCCGGCGCAGCAGGGCGACGGCGCTGGCGGGGGTGTCCAGGCCGACCGCGTTGCCGATGCGGGAGTGCTTGGTCGGGTAGGCGGAGAGGACCAGCGCGAGGCGCTTGTCGGCGGGCCGGATGTGGCGGAGCCGGGCGTGGCGTACGGCGATTCCGGCGACGCGGGCCGCGCGCTCGGGGTCGGCGACGTAGGCCGGGAGGCCGTCGGCGTCGATCTCCTTGAAGGAGAACGGGACGGTGATGAGGCGGCCGTCGAACTCGGGGACGGCGATCTGGCTGGCCGCGTCGAGCGGGGAGACGCCCTCGTCGTTCTCCTCCCAGGCGGTCCGTGAGCCGGTGAGGCACAGGGCCTGGAGGATCGGTACGTCGAGGGCGGTGAGCGCGCCCGCGTCCCAGGACTCGTCGTCGCCGCCTGCCGATGCCTCGGCGGGCCTGGTGCCGCCGGCGGCGAGGACGGTGGTGACGATGGCGTCGGCGGCGCGCAGTTCCTCGATCAGCTCCGGCTCGGGGGCGCGCAGGGAGGCGACGAACAGGGGCAGGGGCCGGCCGCCCGCGTCCTCGATCGCGTCGCACAGGGCGCCGACGAAGGCGGTGTTGCCGCTCATGTGGTGGGCCCGGTAGTAGAGCACGGCGACGGTCGGGCCGTCGGTGTCCCGGCCCTCCCGGGGCAGCGGGCCCCAGGTGGGGGCGGCCGCCGGTGCCTCGAAGCCGTGGCCGGTGAGCAGGACCGTGTCGGAGAGGAAGCGGGCGAGCTGCTCCAGGTTGGCCGGGCCGCCGTGGGCGAGGTAGGCGTGGGCCTCGGCGGCGATGCCGATGGGGACGGTGGAGGACGCCATCAGCTGGGCGTCGGGGGCCTGTTCGCCGGTGAGGACGACGACCGGGCGGCCGTCGGCGAGGAGCAGGTCGAGTCCCTCCTGCCAGGCCCGGATGCCGCCGAGGAGGCGTACGACGACCAGGCCGACGCCGTCGAGGAGGGCGGGGAGGTCGTCGAGGGCGAGGCGGGAGGGGTTGGCGAAGCGGTACGGGACCGGGCCGCCGGCCGCGCGGGCGCTGAGCAGGTCGGTGTCTGAGGTCGACAGGAGCAGGATGCGGGGGTTCGGGAGTCGTTCCCCGGATGAGTGCAGCATGCGGCGGCTGGCCTTCCTCGGGGTGTCCGCGCCCCGGGCGGGTGGTGGGACGGCGGGAGTTCCTGGCTCGCCCGGCCCGTGTGGGCCGGGCTCACAGTGGCGGGACCGCGCCGGACTCGCACCGGACTTCCTCCCCTGTCGCCGTCGTGGCGTCGGCGGACCGGATGATCCACCGAGGAGCATAGTAAGGGGCGGGGGAAAAGGGCGGGGCATACACCGGGTGTGATGGTAGGTATGCTCGCCGCCATGTCCACGCCTGCCCTCCGTTCATCGCCCCAGGCCACAGCCGTCTCACGGGACCGCGGTGACGCCTGCCCGGGGACGCTGCGGCTGCACGCGGCGGACGACGGCGCGCTGGCCCGAGTCCGGGTCCCCGGCGGGGTCCTGACCGTGCGGCAGGCGCAGGCGCTCGCCGACGCGGCGGAGCGGCTGGGCGACGGGGATCTGCATCTGACCTCGCGCGGCAACGTGCAGCTTCGGGGTCTGGACGGCGGCTGCGGCGGGGAGTTGGCCGGGCTGCTGGACGCCGCCGGGCTGCTGCCCTCGCGCGGGCACGAGCGGGTGCGCAACATCGTGGCCTCGCCGTTGTCCGGTCTCGACGGGCGGGGCGCGCTGGACGTAGGGCCCTGGCTGACGGCCCTCGACGCGGCCCTGTGCGCGAGCGAGGCGGCCCAGGCCCTGTCGGGGCGTTTCCTGTTCGCGCTCGACGACGGACGCGGTGACGTGGCCGGTCTCGGTGCCGATGTGACGGTACGGGCGACGGCGGACGACGGTGCGCGACTCGGCCTCGGAGCGGCCGGCGATGCGCTGCGCGTCACCGCCGAGGAGGCGGCGCGGGCCGCGCTGCTGGCCGCGGAGACCTTCCTGGAGGCGGCCCGGGCGAGCGGGGCGCAGGTCTGGCGTGTGGAGGAACTCGCCCTTCCCGAGGGCGAGTTGCTCGATACGGTCGGCCGGCGTCTGACCGCCGAGGGCATCCGCCACGAGCGGCGGGGCCGGGAGACCGGCCGCACGGACGGACCGCCCCCGGGAGTCGTCGGTGACAGCCTCTCCGTGCACGTACCGCTGGGCCGGCTCTCGGCGCGCCAGTGGCGGGAACTGACGCACGTCGCCGCCGGTGAGCTGCGTCTGACCCCATGGCGCGGTGTGGTTCTTCCCACACCGGGGACCCGCGCCGACGAGTCCCTCGCCCGCCTCGCCGCCACCGGCCTCGTCACCGAACCCCGCTCCCCCTGGCTGCGCGTCGGCGCCTGCGTCGGCAGGCCCGGATGCGCCAAGTCGCAGGCGGACGTACGGACCGACGCGGCCGCGACCCTCGGCGCCGTCGACCCGCACGGCCTGCCCCTGTACTGGTCCGGGTGCGAACGCCGCTGCGGGCACCCCCGGGGCGACCGCGTCGACGTGGTCGCCGCTCCGGGCGGCGGCTACCGGCTCGCCACCGCCGTACACGGCGAGGAACCCCGGACCACCTCGATGAACGACCCCGCCCGACTCGCCGCCGCCCTGGCGGCGATCAGCTCATGACCCGTACGACGACCGAGAGCAGCGAGAACACCACCGTGACCACGTACGACTACGAGAAGGACGGCGCGGCCATCTACCGCCAGTCCTTCGCCACCATCCGCGCGGAGGCGGACCTCGCGGCCCTGCCCGCCGACGTCAGCCAGGTCGCGGTCCGGATGATCCACGCCTGCGGGATGGTCGACCTCGTACGGGACCTGGCCTACACGCCGGCCGTGGTGTCCCGCGCCCGTGCGGCCCTGCGCGCGGGCGCGCCCATCTTCACGGACGTGCAGATGGTGGCCAGCGGGGTGACGCGCAAGCGACTGCCCGCCGGCAACGACGTGCTCTGCACGCTGTCCGACCCGTCCGTGCCGGAGCTGGCGTCGAAGCTGGGCACCACGCGCAGCGCCGCCGCGATGGAGCTGTGGCGGGACCGGCTGGAGGGCTCGGTGGTCGCCGTCGGCAACGCGCCCACCGCGCTGTTCCGGCTGCTGGAGATGATCGAGGAGGGGGCGCCCCGGCCCGCCGCCGTGATCGGCGTGCCGGTCGGCTTCGTCGGGGCCGCCGAGTCCAAGGACGCCCTGGCCGCACATCCGTCCGGTCTTGAGCACCTGGTCGTGCGCGGCCGTCGCGGGGGCAGCGCCATCGCCGCCGCCGCGCTCAACGCGATCGCGAGTGAGGAAGAGTGAGCGGCAAGCAGTCCACAGCGGGGCGGCTGTACGGGGTCGGGCTCGGCCCCGGTGACCCGTCCCTGATGACCGTACGGGCCGTGGAGGTCATCGCCGAGGCGGACGTGATCGCGTACCACAGTGCCCGGCACGGCCGTTCCATCGCCCGCTCGATCGCGGCGAAGCACATCCGCGCCGACCACGTCGAGGAGCGGCTGGTCTACCCGGTCACGACCGAGACCACCGACCATCCCGGCGGTTACCAGGGCGCGATCGAGGAGTTCTACGCCGAGGCGTCGGCCCGGCTCGCCGCGCACCTGGACGCGGGGCGGACGGTCGCGGTCCTCGCCGAGGGCGATCCGCTCTTCTACGGCTCCTACATGCACATGCACAAGCGGCTCGCCGACCGCTACGACACCGAGGTGATCCCCGGTGTGACGTCCGTGTCCGCCGCCGCCGCGCGGCTGGGCACCCCGCTCGCCGAGGGCGAGGAGGTCCTGACCATTCTGCCGGGCACCCTGCCCGAGGAGGAGCTGACCGCACGGCTCGCCTCGACCGACGCGGCCGTGGTGATGAAGCTGGGGCGGACCTTCACCAAGGTGCGCAGCGCGCTGGAGGGTTCGGGGCGGCTGGGCGACGCCCGGTATGTCGAGCGGGCCACCATGGACGGGGAGCGGCTCGCCGAACTGGCGGACGTGGACGCGGAGTCGGTGCCGTACTTCTCGGTAGCCGTGCTGCCGAGCCAAGTTGACACCGAGCGGCCGGAGGCCCGGGAGCGGGGCGAGGTCGTCGTGGTCGGGACCGGGCCGGCCGGTCCCCTGTGGCTGACGCCCGAGACCCGGGGTGCGCTGGCCGCCGCCGACGACCTGGTCGGCTACACGACCTACCTCGACCGGGTGCCGCGGCGCCCCGGGCAGGTCCGGCACGGCTCGGACAACCGGGTGGAGTCGGAGCGCGCCGAGTTCGCCCTCGATCTGGCCCGGCGCGGGCGGCGGGTCGCGGTCGTCTCCGGCGGCGACCCGGGCGTCTTCGCCATGGCGACGGCCGTCCTGGAGGCCGCGTCCCAGGAGGAGTACGCGGAGGTCCCGGTGCGGGTGCTGCCGGGGGTGACCGCCGCCAACGCGGCAGCGGCCCGTGCGGGCGCCCCGCTCGGCCACGACTACGCCGCCATTTCCCTCTCCGACCGGCTCAAGCCGTGGGAGGTCATCGCCGGGCGGCTGCACGCGGCGGCCTCGGCGGACCTGGTGCTGGCCCTGTACAACCCCGGCTCGCGCAGCCGCACCTGGCAGGTGGGCAAGGCACGCGAGCTGCTCCTGGAGCACCGGGCGCCGGACACCCCGGTCGTGGTGGCGCGGGACGTGGGCGGCGCCGGGGAGCGCGTCCGGATCGTACGACTGTCCGATCTGGATCCTGCCGAGGTCGACATGCGCACGATCCTGCTGGTCGGCTCCTCCCAGACCCGGGCCGTACGGCGCGGTGACGGCGAGGAGATCGTGTGGACCCCGCGCCGCTACCCGGAGGCGTGAGAGGTCACGGCGGCCGGCTCGCCGCCTGCTCGGAGACCAGGCCCGGGTACGGACACGATGTGAGGCGGGGCCGCGCACCGGCCAACGGCCGGCCCGGCCCGTCTCCGGGCCGGGCCGGTTCTCAGCCGGTCGCCGGGAACCCGCGCCCGGGGAACCTCTCCCCGACCCACCGGGCCGCCTCCTCCGGCCCGGCCACGAGCGGGACGCCCTCGGGGACCGGGGGGCGGCGGACCACGAGGACCGGCAGTCCGGCCTCACGGGCGGCCGTCAGCTTCGGGGCGGTGGCCGCTCCCCCGCTGTCCTTGGTCACCACGACCTCGATACGGTGCCGGCGCAGCAGCTCGCGTTCGCCGTCGAGCGTGAACGGGCCCCGGTCGAGCAGCACCTCCATGCGGGCCGGGTGCGGGGCCTCGGGCGCGTCCACGGACCGTACGAGGAACCACAGGTCGTCCAGCGCGGCGAACGCGGCCAGGCCCATGCGCCCGGTCGTGAGGAACACGCGCCGGCCGAGCTCGGGCAGCAGCCTCGCGGCCTCCTCCAGGGAGCGGGCGTCGTGCCAGTCGTCGCCCGCGACGGGGACCCAGCCGGGGCGCCGCAGGGCGAGCAGGGGAACATGGGCGGTGGCGGCGGCCCGCGCCGCGTGGAAACTGATCGTCCCGGCGAAAGGGTGGGTGGCGTCGATGAGCACGTCCACCCGGTGCTCGCGCAGCCACGTGGTCAGTCCCTCCACCCCGCCGAAGCCGCCGATCCGGACCTCGCCAGGAGGCAGGCGGGGGCTGGCCACCCGCCCGGCGAGGGAACTGGTCAGGGTCAGGCCGGGCGTGTCGTGGAGCAGTTCGGCAAGACGGCGGGCTTCCGTGGTGCCGCCGAGAATCAGTACGCGCATGGAAGTCCAGGTCCGTTCATGAGCAGCGAAGTGAAGGGCGGCCGCAGGGCCCAGCTGGAGCGCACCGGCCTGCGGCCCGGCTGGACCACCGGCGCCTGTGCGACGGCGGCCACGACGGCGGCGTACACCGCCCTGCTGACCGGTGAGTTTCCCGACCCCGTGACGATCACCCTGCCGAAGGGGCAGACGCCGTCGTTCGCGCTGGCCGTCGAGGAGCTGGGCGACGGGCACGCGATGGCGGGGGTCGTGAAGGACGCCGGAGACGACCCGGACGTCACGCACGGCGCGCTGGTCCGGGTCACGGTACGGCGGCTGCCCGCCGGGTCCGGGGTCGTGTTCAAGGCGGGCCCGGGGGTCGGCACCATCACCCGCCCCGGCCTGCCCCTGCCCGTCGGCGAACCGGCCGTCAACCCGGTCCCCCGGCAGATGATGCGCGACCACGTCGCCGAGGTCGCCGCCCGGCACGGCGGTTCGGGCGACGTCGAGATCACCGTCTCCGTCGACCACGGCGAGGAGATCGCCCGCTCCACCTGGAATCCCCGGCTCGGCATCCTGGGCGGCCTGTCCGTCCTGGGCACGACCGGCATCGTCGTCCCGTACTCCTGCTCGGCCTGGATCGACTCCATCCGGCGGGGCGTGGACGTCGCGCGGGCGGCGGGGCGTACGCATGTCGCCGGATGCACCGGGTCGACGTCGGAGAAGACGGTCGTGGCCGAGTACGGGCTGCCCGAGGACGCCCTGCTCGACATGGGCGACTTCGCGGGCGCCGTGCTGAAGTACATCCGCCGCCACCCCGTCGACCGCCTGACGATCTGCGGCGGCTTCGCCAAGCTCTCCAAGCTCGCCGCCGGGCACCTCGACCTGCACTCGGCCCGTTCCCAGGTCGACAAGGGCTTCCTCGCCGAGCTGGCCCGGCGCGGCGGCGCCGACGAGACGCTGGCCGCGGAGGTGGCGGACGCCAACACCGGGCTCGCCGCGCTCCAGTCGTGTCTGGCCGCCGGGGTGCCGCTCGGCGACCTGGTCGCCACGACCGCCCGCGACGAGGCCCTGGCCGTGCTGCGCGGGGCGCCGGTCGTGGTCGACGTGATCTGCATCGACCGGGCGGGGACGGTGGTCGGGCGCAGCGCGCCGGCCTGACGGCGGGGGCCGTACACGTTCACCGCACTCAGCACACGTGGCGTTCCCGCTCCGGCGAGTACAGGTGACTGTCCCGGAACTGTTCCGCCCCGAGCGTCCGCCCCACCATGATCACGGCCGTGCGCAGCACACCGGCCTCCTTCGTCTTCCCCGCGATCTCGTCGAGCGTGCCGCGGATGATCAGCTCGTCCGGGCGGGAGGCGTAGGCGACGACCGCGGCGGGGCAGTCGGCGCCGTAGTGCGGGAGGAGTTCGCCGACCACGCGGTCCACGTACTTGGCGGCCAGGTGCAGCACGATCAGCGCGCCGCTGCGGCCGAGGGTGGCCAGGTCCTCTCCCTCGGGCATGGCGGTGGCCCGGTTGGCGACGCGGGTGAGGATCACGGTCTGGCCGACGGTCGGTACGGTCAGCTCCCGCTTCAGGGACGCGGCCGCGGCGGCGAAGGCGGGGACGCCCGGGACGACCTCGTAGGGCACCCCGGCCGCGTCCAGCCGCCGCATCTGCTCGGCGACCGCGCTGAACACGGCGGGGTCCCCGGAGTGCAGCCGGGCCACGTCGTGCCCCTCCTCGTGGGCGCGCAGCAACTCGGCGGTGATCTGGTCCAGATCGAGCTGCGCGGTGTCCACCAGCCGGGCGTCCGGCGGGCATTCGGCGAGCAGTTCGCGCGGGACCAGGCTGCCCGCGTACAGACAGACCCGGCAGGCGGCGAGCGTGCGGGCGCCGCGCACGGTGATCAGGTCGGCGGCACCGGGCCCGGCACCGATGAAGTACACGGTCATCTGTCTGCTCCCGAAGAGGTGTCGAGCGTTTTCCGGACGGCCCACTGGGTCACCGGCATCGCCTGCCGCCACCCGGTGAAGCCTCCCACCGGCACGGCGTGCGCCACGGCGAGCCGCACCAGTTCGCCGCCGTGCCGCCGATGTGCGTCGGCGAGCAGCGCCTCGGACTCCAGCGTCACGGTGTTGGCGACCAGCCGCCCGCCGCCGGGCAGTGCCTCCCAGCACGCGTCCAGGAGGCCGGGCGCGGTGAGACCGCCGCCGACGAACACGGCGTCGGGCGGCGGGAGTTCGGCGAGGACGGCGGGCGCGGCGCCGGTGACGACCCGCAGCGCGGGCACGCCGAGCCGGTCCGCGTTGCGGGCGATGCGTTCGGCGCGCGCCGGGTCCCGCTCCACGGTGACCGCCCGGCACGAGGGGTGGGTACGCATCCACTCGACGGCGATCGAGCCGGAGCCGCCCCCGATGTCCCACAGCAGTTCGCCGGGTGCGGGGGCGAGCACGCCGAGGGTGGCGGCGCGGATGTGCCGCTTGGTGAGCTGCCCGTCGTGCTCGTACGCCTCGTCGGGGAGCCCGGGCACGGCGCCCAGCCGCAGGGCGTCCGGGGCGCGGCGGCACTCCACGGCGACGATGTTGAGCGGATCGCCGGGCGGCCGCTCCGCAGGCCAGTCGTCGGCGGTGGCCTCGTCGGTCGTGCGTTCCTTGTCACCGCCGAGCTGTTCGAGGACGCGCATCCGGCTGGGCCCGAAGCCCCGGTCGCGCAGCAGGGCGGCGACCTCGCCGGGGGTGGTGGCGTCCGCGCTGAGGACGAGGAGCCGCCGACCGTGGTGCAGGGCGGCGGCCAGGCGGGCGGCGGGCCGGCCGACGAGCGTGACGACCTCCACGTCCTCCAGCGGCCAGCCGAGCCGGGCGGCGGCGTAGGAGACGGAGGAGGGGTGCGGCAGGACGCGCAGGGCGACGGTCTCCTCGGCGAGGGCGCGGCCGATGCCGTAGAACATGGGATCCCCGCTGGCCAGTACGGCGATCCGGCGCCCGGCGTGCGCGGCGAGCAGGCCGGGCACGGCGGGGCGCAGCGGCGAGGGCCAGGCGACGCGCTGCCCGGTGCACTCCGGCGGCAGCAGATCCAGCTGGCGGGGTCCGCCGATCAGGACCTCGGCCTCGCTCAGTGCGGTACGGGATGCGCCGGGCAGTCCCGTCCAGCCGTCGGCCCCGAGCCCGACGACGGTCACGGCGGCGGTCGGTGCGGGGGGTGCGGGGGTCACTGCGCGGTACCTCGGGTTCGGGGGCAACAGAGGCGCACTCTACTGGGCGCTGACCAGCGCGCCTGTGCTCGGGTACGCCATCCCGCCCCGTCCCTGGCTGCCCGGCCCCGTTCCTGCGTCTGCTGGTACGGAGTCGGAAGGCGGCGTAGAACGGGAGCATGGCCAGGGACGTCACGGAGGCGGGGCCGCCGCCGTCCGCCGGCCTGAAGCCCGATGCGGTCGGGTTCCTCGACGCGCTGGTCATCGGGCTCAACGCGACCTCCCCCGCGTACTCGGTGGCGGCGGTCATCGGCCCGGTCGTGGCGCTCGTCGGCATCCACGCGCCCGGGGTGATGCTCGCGTCGTTCGTGCCCATGTTGCTCATCGCGTCGGCGTTCTACTACCTCAACAAGGCCGACCAGGACTGCGGCACGACCTTCTCGTGGGTCACCCGGGCCATGGGGCCGTGGGCGGGCTGGCTCGGTGGCTGGGCCATCGCGATGACGGGTGTCCTGGTGGTCGGGTCGCTGGCGGACGTCGCCGTGACCTTCGCCCTGCTCGCCTTCGGCCTCGACGACTGGGCCGAGAACGACGTCGTGCGCCAGGTGCTCACGGTGCTGCTCATCCTGATGATGACGGCCGTCTGCGTGATCGGCACCGAGGTGTCGGCCAGGGTGCAGAACGTCCTCATCCTCGCGCAGGTCGTCTGCCTGCTCGCCTTCGCCGTGGTGGCGCTGTACCGCGTCTACGCCGACACCGGCACCCTCGACTCCGTCGAGCCGTCGTTCGGCTGGCTCGACCCCTTCGGAGCCGGCGGGGCGTCACTGACCGCCGCCCTGCTGCTGGGCGTGTTCATCTACTGGGGGTGGGAGTCGGCGGTCAACCTCACCGAGGAGGTCGAGAACTCCGCGACCGCCCCCGGCAGGGCGGCCGTCTGGTCGACGGTCGTGCTGCTGGTGACCTACGTGGCGGTCGGTTTCGCGGTCGTGGCCTACGCCGGAACGGCCTACCTCTCCGAGAACGCGGCGGAGGAGGAGTTCATCTTCGCGCTGCTCGCCGAGGAGGCGATGGGCGGCTGGGACCGGGTCGTGCTGCTTGCGGTCTCGACGTCCGCGCTCGCCTCCACGCAGACGACGATCATCCCGGCGTCGCGCACGGGCCTGTCCATGGCCCGCCGGCACGCGCTGCCCGCGCGCTTCGGCCGTATCCACCCGCGGTTCCGCACACCCGACGTGAGCACCTGGTGGGTCGCCGGCATCGCCATCGTCTGGTACCTCGTCCTCCACCACGTCAGTGAGAACGCCCTCTTCGACTCCCTGACCGCGTTGTCCCTGCTGATCGCGTTCTACTACGCGCTCACGGGTGTCGCGTGCGCGGTCTACTACCGGCACCGACTGACCCGGAGCGTCCGCGACTTCTTCCTGATCGGCCTCGGACCCCTGGTCGGCGCCGGGCTGCTGGCGTGGCTGCTGGTGGAATCCGTGGCGGACATGTCCGACCCGGCCGACTCCTACAGCGGCGTCTCGTGGTTCGGGCTCGGTCCGCCGCTCGTCATCGGCATCGGCATCGCCCTCACGGGCGTGGTCCTCATGGTCGTGTGGCGGCTGACGGCCCCCGCGTTCTGGTCGGAACGCCCCAGCACGGTCGACCCCGACCTCGTCCCCGGCGAGCCTGGCGGGGAGTCCTGAAGATGTCGGTGGTCCGCGCGGGGCGCTGCCGGCCTCGACCCCCACAAAGCTGCCGCACCTCTCGACCGTCCCGCCCTCCGCGTGCCGGCTCCCGGGTCACGAGGGGTCCGGGCGTCGTCGCGCGAGGGGGCTGAACACGTACAGGTCGAGGATCTCGGGCCGAGGGGCGACGCCCGGGCCGCCCTCCCGCACCCAGGAGACGACGTCCTCGGTCGCGGCCGGGTCGTTGACCAGCCCGAGCCACACCGGCCGGGCGCCGGCGGCCCGGCCTTCGGCGGACGGCTGGACGACGATGACGTTGGCCTGGTCGCAGACGTCGAGGCACGCGGAGATCCGCACCGGCCCCGCGGCGCGCAGCCGCTCGGTCTGGTCCGCGTGATCGACACCGGTCACCTTGCCACTGCCACAGCAGCAGTCCCGGCACACCACGATGCGGCAGGGTGCCGGACCGGTCGCCGTTCCGTTCAGGGGATCGTCGGTCACACCGGCTTCCTCGTCGTCTGCCCTCGCCTTGCCGCTGATCATCATTCCATGAGGCCGTCAGCCCGGATCGTGGGCGTGTGGTTCGGATACGGTTCGGGCGGAATCCGGCGAGCGATGGGGGGGGCGCGATGGGGTCGGGGAGACGGCAGGGGCCGGGGAACGTGGCATGGCTGTTGATGGGTGTCGTGACGCTCGTCGTCGGAGTGGCCATGGCACTGGAAGTCCGCGGGGCTCTGGACCGGGAGCGGGAGTTCCGTGCCGCGCCGGCCTGCGCCTCCGTCCCGGTGCGGGCGTCGGGGTGCCGGTGGGAGCAGGAGTTCACGGTCCGCAAGGCTGACACGAACCGTGGCAAGCGCAACGCCTCGCCCGTGGCGGAGCTGCTGCTGCCCTCCGGCAAGCCCTGGGAGGTCACGTTCCGGCAGACTGATCCGGTCGTGTCGGAGCTGGCGCCGGGCGAGAAGGTCGTCGGCCTGATCTGGCACGGGCAGGTCGTCGAGGTACGGGACGCCGACGGGCGGCGGCAGCAGACGTCCCAGGGGCCCGTGGGCCGGTCCGAGGACCGCCTCGGCGGCGCGCTCGCCTGTTTCTCGTTCGGTCTGCCCGCCTTCGTCGGCGGGGCGTGGGCCCTGTTCGCGCGAGGCGACCGGCGGCACGCGAAGGCGGCGGTCGTGGTGCGGTGGCACGGCGTCTGCATGGCCGTCGCGGCCCTCTTCACCCTGTGGGCGCAGGCGGCCAACGCCTGGCCGTTCTGGGCGGTCCCGGCGATCTGGGGGCCGCTCGCGCTGCTCGGCCTGGCCTCCATGACGGCCTTCGTCATCGCCGCCCTGCGCGGCGACATGGACGACGAGGCCCCGCCCGTCCCTGAGCCGGACCTGGACCCGACGGCTACGGCGTCAGGTCACTCCTGACCCCGGACGCCGTCAGGGAACCGCACCGTCGCACGGTGCGGCGCTGCCGCAGGCGGCGGCCCGGGCCCGGAGGGGGACGCCGTTCGCGCGCAGCACCTCGCGGACGTCGAGGATCAGCGGGAAGACCTCGTGGTTGCGGTCCTCGCCCTGCTCGTCCCAGGCCCGCTGCTCGGCTTCCACGGCCATGCGGTCCTCGGCGAACACCCGCTCGGTGAAACGCCTGATGAACGGCCAGGCCACCTGGAGCAGGCCGGGCATCCAGGGCTTCTCGATCATGAGCAGGCCGAAGGCGTGACACGTGCGCTGCTCGGCGTCCTCCGGCACATAGGCGGCCCAGAGGCGGAAGGCCGGGCGTTCGGCGTTCTCCGGGACGAGATCGAGCGTCTGGTACGGGTAGTCGGTGCGGATGGTCATGACGTCGGCGGTGCCGCCCCCGATGCCCTCGGCGGCCAGCAGGCCGGCGCTGCGGTTCCGCTTTCCCCCGGTGTGGGTGAACAGGTACCTGGCCTCCACGGACCGCTCGTCGGCCGCGTATCCCAGCAGTTCGGGGTGGAGCCTGCCGACGACGCCCCGGTGGAGGAACTGGTGGTTCATGTCCAGGAGGTTCTCGTGCATGAACGAGTAGTGGCAGCGCACGCTCCGGGAGTACGTCATGGTCCGGTACCGCGGTGAGCCGAAGGCGGGCAGGTCGGGCAGTGGTGTGGCCGCCGCTCGCTGCGGGTCGCCCGGGAAGACGAAGACCAGGCCGTACGCCTCGCGGACGGGGTAGCCGCGCACGCCGCGGGGCGGCCGGCGGTCGCCCTTGGCCAGGTACGGGATCTGCGAGATGCGGCCGTCACCGCGATAGGCCCAGGCGTGATAGCGGCAGCGGAGCGTCTCGCCCTCCACGACTCCCATGCTCAGCGGCACCTGCCGGTGGGCGCACCGGTCCTCCAGCGCGTGCACCTCACCGCTTCGTCCCCGGAACAGGGCGATGCGCTCACCGGCGAACGCGGTCGCCAGCACCCGCTCGCCGCGCACCCGCCGGGACAGGGCGACCGGATACCAGTGGTCCGGGTTCGCGCCCACGCGCCGAAGATCGGTCTCGGCGGGATCCTGGTCGCCGTGCCCCGAAAGCTGACCGCATCCGGCCTCGGCGGCGAGGGCGGTGGCCCTGTCGGTCTCGGTCATACCTCTCCTCGCGGGGGGACACGGCACGGACAGCCACCCTCACCCTGACCGCGAGTCTCCGCCGGTGCCCTGCCGGAGGGTCCGGACGGGTGAACGGCTCTCAGGCGCCGCGCAGCGGGTTGGGCAACGGCAGGTAGCGCGCGTCCGCGCCGTCCGCGCCCGTCCAGCGGAGCAGCAGGTTCGTCTTGCCGGGGAGGGTGGGTGAGGCGAGCAGGGCGGGGATCTCGGGGACGTCGTGGCAGGCGAGTTCGCGGCGGGCGGCGGGCCAGGGGTCGAAGCCGGGGTGGCGTTCCACGAGGGCGCCGGCGATCTCGCCGAGGTGGTTGACGACCAGGCAGTACACGAGCCGCTCCCAGCCCGCTTCCCGCTCCACGTCCGGCAGCAGTTTCACGCCCTCGGCGTCCCGGTACAGCGCCTGCACGGGCGTGCCGGCGGCGTCCACGGCGACCAGGGTGTTCTGGAGGTGCGCCTCGATGACGACACCGTGCCGGGCGAAGGCCGTGAGGGCCGGGGGCACGACCTGCGCCAGGTACGCGGCCCACCAGGCCTCGGGGTCGCCGGCCCGGTCGAGCGGGCTGCCGTCGAAGCCCTCGACGAGGCCCGCGGCGAGCAGCGGGGTCGCGCCGGGCAGGAGACGGCCGCCGAAGCCGTCCCGGACGAGGACGGCCAGGGCCTCGAAGGCGAAGTCGGCGGTGCGGTACCCGCGGTCGCCGAGCCAGGCCGGGGGGCCTTCGAACGTGTCGAAGGCGGCGCACACGGCCGTGTCGGTCCGGCGCAGGGCGAGCAGGTCGTGACGCCACAGCCGGCGGATGTCGTTGGTGATGCGCACGTCCAGGCTGAACTTCAGGAAGAGGTCGTGCCCGGGTGCGTAGAGCGTGCGGATCGCGGCCGTCGGCCAGGTGTCGAAGGCGGTCGTGCCGAGCCGGAGGAGTCTGCCGTCCGCGAAGGCGCCGGCGAGCTCCGGGCCGGCCAGGTCGAGCTGCCAGGGGTGGGCGGGCAGCAGCCGGTAGCCGGGCGGGGCCGTGCCGAGGGCGTCGAGGGCCGAGGTGTCGCCCTCCTCGACGACGGTGTCCTCGCGCAGCCCGAGCAGGGTCAGCGGGAAGCGGGCGTACGCTTCGGGCGCGTACGGCAGCCAGCCGGCGGCGGGGCCACCACCACGCGCCTTGGGGGCCGGGTGGTGGGTGTGGCCGGTGAGGAGGCACTGCTCGGAGCGCAGATAGGGGTCGTCGGGCGGGGTCTCCCGGGCGCGGGCGGCCAGCAGCGCGGCCACGGCGTCCCGGCTGTCGATCATCTCGGCGGGCAGTTCGTGGTTGGACAGCCCGGTGTGCCGGCGCAGTTCCTCGGCGACGAGTTTGACCAGCTCGGTGTGGCCGACACGGTGCCAGCGGCCGTCCACACGGATCTCGGGCTCGGCGGGCCGCCGCGTGCCGCGCACGCGCAGCAGGCGGTCCCCGCCGGGCAGGTGGTGGACCCGGTGCTCGCCCGACTCGCTCACCGGCCGCGCCACCTCCCGCAGCAGGCAGTTCAGCAGCGGCACGGCGGCGTACGCGTCGGCCCGTTCGGCGAGGCCGCCGGTGACCGGGTCGTCCTGGGCGGAGTCGCCCGGGGCGGATGCGCCGTGGGCGGAGTCGTCGCCGTCGGGCGGGGGCATGAGGTCCACGCGTTCCACTCGTTCCCTGCGGTCCTTCCGGATTTCCGGACTTCCGGGCGGAGATGATCAGTATGCGTGTCGTCGTCATCCCGCCGTGACGCCCTATTCGTACCCGAGGAGCCCGCCCGTGCACCGTTCCCCCACCGCCGAGGCCGAGGTCGCCGACGAACTGGCCGTCGTGCGCCCCTGTCTCCTGCCGCGGTACGAGGCCGAGTTGCCCGGCGCCCGGTCGGCCGTGCTGTCGCGTCTGTGGCGCGGTCTCGCCCACGATCCGCTGCCCTGGGTCACCCGCGGCGAGCAGGGCCGGGACGGGCTGACCCTGTACCTGTCCGACGGCCGCCGGCTGCACGGCCCGCGGCCGGATCCGTACGCGACCGGCGCGTACGTCACCGTCGTACGGCTCGACGAGGCGGAGTACGACGATCCGGCCCGGCTGGTGACGGACCTCGCCGTACCGCACTCCGCGCCCTTCGCCGCCGAACTCGGTCACAGCGTCGCCTCGTTGGCGCTGTCGAGAGCGGGGCAGGAGGGACGCGCCACGGACGGGTGGCCGGAGCGCGACTGGGAGTGGGAGCAGCGGATCGTCGACGGGCATCCGTTCCATCCCACCTGCCGCTCCCGGCCCGGTTTCTCGGTGGCCGAACAGCTCGCCTACGGGCCCGAGCACCGGCCGGTGGTGGATCTGGGGCTGGTGCCGGTGCGGGCGGAGGAGTGCCTGGTGACGGGGGCGTGGCCGCGGGATCTGCGGGACGGGGAGCGGGTGGTGCTGCCGGTGCATCCGTGGCAGGCGGCGCACGTGCTGAAGCGGGTGTGCGAGGAGCGGCGCGCCGGGCATCCCCTGATGGCGCTGCGGACGCTCGCGCTGCCCGGCGGGCCGCACGTCAAGACCTCGCTCAGTGCCCGGCTGACATCGTCGGTGCGGGACATCTCGCTGCCCTCGGTCGCCGCGTCCGCGGTGCTCTCGGAGTTCGCCGGGACTCCGGCTGCGCACACCGACGGCCTGCTGCACATGACCCGCACCCTGGGCGCGGCGGCGGCCGGCTCCCCCGACTTCGCGGCCGTCCTGCGGGAGCCCCCGGAGATGTACGCGGGGGACGGCGAACGGGTCCTGCCGGTGGCGGCGCTCGCCACCACCGACCTCCCCCGCTCCCCCGCCTGGCTGGCCCGCTTCGCGCGTCTCACCCTCACCGTGGGCCTGCGGCTGCTGGAGCTGGGCGTGGCCCTGGAGGCGCACGGCCAGAACCTCCTGGTGATCCTGTCGCCGGCGGGCGATCCGCTGCGGCTGGTCTACCGCGACCTGGCCGACATCCGCGTCAGCCCCGCCCGCCTCGCCCGGCACGGCATCACGGTGCCCGATCTGCCCGCCCGCATGGTCACGGACGACGAACGCACGCTCCGGCGCAAGCTGTTCGGCTCGCTGGTGGCGGGAGCGCTGGCCGGCACGGCGGGGTCGGGGGCGGCGCTCACGGAGGCGCTGGAGACGGCCGTACAGGATCTGCCCCGCACCCCGGACCTCGCGGCGCTGCGCGCGGACCCGCTGCCCACCAAGGCGCTGACTCTGATGCGGTTCTCGCCGCAGACGGCCGGGGACCAGTGGGCGGAACTGCCCAACCCTTTTGCCTGATCCCCGTTTTGGAGCACGGCACCAGCGATCAATAAGATCCGCCGATGATCACAAGAAAACGGCCGGTGGCAGCGGTCTGTGCCCTGCTCGCCGCGTTGACGGCCGGGCTCGCCTTCCCGGCCGGAGCGGCCGCCGGCGAACCCACGGGCCAGGACGCCCCCAAGGTCGACCTCGTCCTCGATGTGAGCGGTTCGATGCGGGCTCGGGACATCGACGGACAGTCGCGGATGGCCGCCGCGAAGCAGGCGTTCAACGAGGTGCTCGACGCGACGCCCGAGGAGGTCGAACTCGGCATCCGCACCCTGGGCGCCGAGTACCCCGGGGACGACCGCAAGACGGGCTGCAAGGACACCGCGCAGCTCTACCCGGTCGGCCCGCTGGACCGCACCGAGGCCAAGACGGCCGTCGCCACGCTCACCCCGACCGGCTGGACGCCGATCGGCCCGGCCCTGCTGAAGGCGGCCGACGACCTCGACGGCGGCGACGGCTCCAAGCGCATCGTGCTGATCAGCGACGGCGAGGACACGTGCGCCCCGCTCGACCCGTGCGAGGTGGCCCGCGAGATCGCCGCCAAGGGCATCGGCCTCACCATCGACACGCTGGGCCTGGTGCCGACGGCCGAGCTGAGCAGGCAGCTGAGCTGCATCGCCGAGGCCACCGGCGGCACGTACACCTCGGTGGAGCACCAGGACGAACTCACCGACCGCGTCAACCAGTTGGTGGACCGGGCGGCTGATCCGGTGGTGACGCCGGTGGCGGTGGAGGGCGCCGCCGAGTGCACCAGGGCACCGGCGCTGAAGTCCGGGCTGTACACGGACCGGGAGGAGTTCGGGCAGCAGCGCTGGTACCGGGTGGACGTGCTGCCGGGCCAGGAGCTGCGGGCCTCGGTGAGCGTGGCGGCCGACCGGGCCGTGAACCCCGGCTACGGGGTGCTGCTGCGGGCGGTCACGGTGCACGGCCGGGAGATCGTGCGCGGCGAGGCGGCGGGCAACGGCCGTACGGATGTGATCTCGACGGGGCTCAGGTACCCCGAGCCCGAGCGTGACGACACCGACAGCGACAAGCCGGCCGCGGAGACCTTGTGCCTGGCGGTCACCCACTCCTTCTCGGCGGCCTCCGGGGTGAAGACCACGCCCGGTCTGCCGCTGGAGCTGACGGTCGACCTCGTGGACGGCCCGAGCCGGGCGGGCGACGTGGCCTCCTTCGGCCTCGGCCGCGGCTGGTGGCTGCTCGGCGCGCTGATTCTCACCGGCTTCCTCGCCGGTCTCGTCTGGGGCTGGCTGTCGCGCTGGCGGGTCGCGGTCTGGAGGACCAACTGATGCGAACGGTACGTGTGTTGAGCGCCGCGCTGCTGACCCTCGGGCTGGCGGCCGCCCCGGCGGCCGCCGACTCCTCGCCGAGTCCGTCGCAGGACTCGTCGGCGGCCCCCACCCGGGCGGGCACCTCCTTCCGTACGGCCACGGAGATCGAGCAGGGGGAGCAGGCCACGGCGAGCGGCTCCACGGGCGACTACCTGTACTGGTCGTTCCCCGCCGACACCGGACAGCGCCCCACGGTCAGAGCGAAGGTGGAGCTGCCGGACACCCACGCCGCGCAGACCTGGCAGATCGACGTGTACGACGGCCTGCGCCGCCGCCAGGCCTGCCAGTACGGGGCACAGACCCGCACCGCGGCGGCGGACGCGCCCTCCGTGGAGCTGGCCTGCGTGCTGCGCACGGTCCGCGCCTGGTCGGAGCCGTGGGCGAACGACCCGCTGCCCGGCACCTACTACATCCGCCTGACGGCGACCGGTGTCCCCACCTCCGACCTGGGCCTCCCGGTCGGCACCGAGGTCCGCGCCGACTCCATGGACATCGGGGGCTCGGCAGCGGTGGACGGCTCACTGGCCGAGCCGCTGGTGCCGGGCATCGCGACGAAGTCCGAGGATCAGCAGGAGGACGCGGCAGTCCTGGCCGGCCTCGAACCGGAGGGCGGCTGGGCGTCCGGCCGGTGGTCGGACCGGTGGGTGTGGACGGCGATGGGTGGCGTGCTGGCCGCGCTGGCGGGGGTCGCCGGATACACGCTGACACGCGGCGCGGGACGGCCGCCCCGGGTGCCGCCGAACGCCTGACACGACATCAGAAGGCCCGCCTGGTGCGGGCCTTCTTTCATGCCTCGCGGAGTGCCTTGGCGAGGTCATGCCTCGCGGAGCGCTTGGTCGAGGTCATGCCTCGCGGAGCGCCTTGGCGAGCGTGCCCTCGCCGCTCACCTCGATCCGGCCCTCCCGCACGGCCCGGGCCAGGCTCAGCTCTCCCCGGCTGAGCGCCGTACACGTGCCGGTGTCCAGGACCAGCCGGGCGTCCGGCTCCCCGGGGGCGGGCCCGTCGCCGTACACGGGCCCCTCCTCGACACCGGCGTGCAGGTGGAACAGCCCCTCCTCCAGGCGGACTTCGACGAGCCCCTCCCCGTCCAGCAGGCGCAGCAGCGGCAGGGCGAACCAGTGCGCCCGTACCGCGTCCGTCGGCCGCCGCTCCCCGAGTTCCGCCTGGCCCCACTCCCCCAGCGCCTGGAGCACGGGCAGCAACCCACGTCCCCGGGCGGTGAGTTCGTACACGTAGGCCGCGCCGGGCGGCGGCAGCCGGCGGCGGGTCGCGAGGCCGTCGCGCTCCATGTCCTTCAGCCGCGAGGCGAGTACGTCCGTGCTGACGCCGGGCAGGTCCGCGTGCAGGTCGGTGTAGCGGCGGGGACCGGCGAGGAGCTCCCGGACGATCAGCAGGGTCCAGCGGTCGCCGACGAGGTCGAGGGCGCGGGCGGCGGAACAGTACTGGTCGTAGCTTCGGCGAGGTGGCATGCGACGCAGTCTAGACAAGTTGTTGGACTTTCCAAGCGGTTACTTGGTAAAACCAAGCAACACCAGTCAGCGAGGGGAAACGGCGCATGGAGTTCCGGCAGTCGAGCAAACTGAGCGAGGTCTGTTACGAGATCCGCGGCCCGGTGATAGAGCACGCCAACGCGCTGGAGGAGGCAGGTCACAGCGTGCTGCGCCTGAACACCGGCAACCCCGCGCTCTTCGGGTTCGAGGCACCGGAGGAGATCCTCCAGGACATGATCCGGATGCTGCCGCAGGCACACGGCTACACCGACTCGCGCGGCATCCTCCCCGCCCGCCGCGCGGTCGCCCAGCGCTACCAGACCCTGGGCCTGGAGGTCGGCGTCGACGACGTCTTCCTCGGCAACGGCGTGTCCGAACTGGTGTCGATGGCGGTCCAGGCACTGATCGAGGACGGCGACGAGATCCTCATCCCGGCCCCGGACTTCCCCCTGTGGACGGCCGTGACGACCCTCGCGGGCGGCAAGGCGGTCCACTACCTCTGCGACGAGCAGGCGGACTGGTACCCGGACCTGGACGACATGGCGTCGAAGATCACGGACCGCACGAAGGCCGTGGTCATCATCAACCCCAACAACCCCACCGGCGCGGTCTACCCGAAGGAGATCGTCGAGGGCATCCTGGACCTCGCCCGGCGGCACGGCCTGATGGTGTTCGCCGACGAGATCTACGACCAGATCCTCTACGACGACGCCGTGCACCACTCGGCCGCCGCGCTCGCTCCCGACCTGGTGGTGCTCACCTTCTGCGGCCTGTCCAAGACGTACCGCGTGGCGGGCTTCCGCTCGGGCTGGCTGGTGGTGACGGGACCGAGGCAGCACGCGAAGGACTACCTGGAGGGCCTCACGATGCTGGCCTCCATGCGGCTGTGCGCCAACGCGCCCGCCCAGTACGCCATCCAGGCCGCGCTCGGCGGCCGGCAGTCCATCCGGGACCTCACCGTGCCGGGCGGCCGCCTGCGCGAACAGCGCGACGTGGCCTGGGAGAAGCTGAACGAGATTCCCGGCGTGACCTGCGTGAAGCCGAAGGGGGCGCTGTACGCCTTCCCGCGCCTCGACCCCAAGGTGCACAAGATCCACGACGACGAGAAGTTCGTCCTGGACCTGCTGCTGCGGGAGAAGATCCAGGTGGTGCAGGGCACGGGCTTCAACTGGCCGACCCCGGATCACTTCCGGATCCTGACCCTCCCCTACGCCGATGACCTGGAGGCGGCGATCGGGCGGATCGGACGGTTCCTGGGCGGGTACCGGCAGTAGGCGCGATTGTCAGTGGCGGGTCGTAGCCTTCCAGCAGGTGGGGCGAGTGCCCCGGGGCCTGTGCCGGAGAGGAGCGCGCCGTGACCCGACCTCCGACCGCCGCGCAGCGGCGGGTCATCGACGCCGCCGATCCGGTGACCGGCCGGCTGCGGGGTACGGAGGCACAGCTCGCGGCGCTGGTGAAGCGGGGGCTCGCCTTCCGGCACCCCCGGCCGCCGCACGACCACTTCCTGACGCCGGAAGGCCACCGGGTGCGGCAGGGCGTCATGCAGGGGCCCGCGCCCGCCGCCGAGGCCCCCGCCACCGCCGGTGTGTTCGCCGCCCGCGTCGGCGGCGAGGAGGCGGCGCCGCAGGCCGGGCCCGCCCGGCGCCGTGAGGTGCACAGCGCCTGGCAGGGGCTGTTGGAGCTGCGCCGGATGACCAACCCGGACGGCGCCGTGGAGAGGCCGTGCGGCTGGGAGCGCACGCATCTCGTGCAGGCCGCCGCACTGGCGCTGGAGGCGGCCGGACACCGCCCGGCCGGGCGGGCCGACGGGGGCTACCGGGTGCGCGAGACCCCGCAGCCGGAGGCCGTCGCCGTGTACGAGCCGGACGGCGAGGCGCTGCGGACCTGCGCGGCCACCCTGGAAGGGGCAGGCTGGCAGGTGAGCGAGCACAGCGAGCCGCGCACCGGGACCCGTTACCTCCTGGCCTCGCCGCGCCGAGCGTGATGGGCATGCCAAGATCAGTGGATCGTTGCGTACGCCACGAGTGTCCGGTGCGAGAAGGGAAGCCCATGAGCGAGCCGTTTTCCGTCCCGGTGACCGTCCGCGGTTACGAGACCGACGTGCAGGGTCATCTCAACCAGAGCGTGTACCTGAACTACGCGGAACACGCCCGCTGGTCGTTACTGCGGGCCGCGGGGATCAGCCAGTCCGCCCTCATAGGCAGCGGCGTGGGCCCGGTCTCCCTGGAGACCACCATCCGCTACAAGCGGGAGCTGCTCGCGGGCGACGAGGTCGAGGTGACCTGCGCCTTCGCCTGGGGAGAGGGCAAGACCTTCCGCATCGAGCAGACGGTCCGCAAGACCGACGGCACGGTGGCGGCCGAGATCACGGCGGTCGGCGGCCTGCTGGACCTGAAGGCCCGCAAGCTGGTCCCGGGCCCCCAGGAGTACTTCAGGAAGCTGGCGTCGGACCCGGGACTGTTCGGCCTCTAGGCCGCCTTCTTCCAGACGGTCATGTCCACCATGAGGGAGCCGAGCTCCGGCAGCGCGGTCGACTTCGTCTGGACCACGAGCAGGGCGATGTCCCCGGAGGAGTGCTTGACGCAGATCTGACTGCCTGCCGCCACCGAGGCCAGCGTCCAGCGGTGGCGGTCGGCACCGCCGAGCAGGAGCCGGCACTCGTCGAGGGAAACCGCCTCGTCGGTGAACATCTGGACGAAGACGCTGGTGTCGCTCTCCAGCTCGCAACTCGGGTTCTCACAGTTGAAGCGGATGTCTCCCTTGCGGTCGTCGCGCCAGAGCGGCTTCTCGAAGCTGAGCGAGCTCTTCGCGTTCAGCAGCAGCGGCGCCTGCGTGATGACCTGCGGTGACTTGGACGCGGCCGGGGACGGACGGGACGCTTCCGGAGTTCCGCCGCCCGCCTCCGCCCCCGACGCGGGCCCGGAGCCCGAGCGCGCCCCCGTCGACGACTCGGGCGCGGACGACCGTCCGGACTCCTCCGGGCCGCGCGTCGACGGTGCGCCCGCCACCCAGTCGCGGAATCTGCTCCCCGCGTCCGCGACCGTCCACGCCAGGCCGGTCAGCACCAGCGCCCCCGCGGTCACAGCCGCGGTCGTGATCAGTGCGTTGCGCCGTCTGCGCGCCCGTCTCTCCTCCGGCCCCGGCGGTTGCGTCTGCGGCTGCGTGACGACCAGCGGCTGCCTCTGCACCCGCGTCGGGTCGAGGGTCGCCGGGGACACCTGGGTGGCGTCGAAGGCCGCCGGGGACGGAACCGTCACCTCCGGCCCCATGACGTCCCGCCAGACGGCCGGGCCCGCGCCCGCGTCGGCGTCCGCGCCCAGCCGCTGCCGGCACCACTCGACGATCTCGGCCAAGTCCGCCCGCTCCTGCGGATCGGCGGCCAGGCACCGGGCGATCAGCGGACGGAGCTGCTCGGGCAGCACGGACAGGTCGGGTTCGTCGTGCACGATCCGGTACAGCACACCGACCGCGGAGCCGTCCCCGTACAGCGGCCGGCCGAGCGCCGCGAACGCCGCTGTCTGGCCCAGCGCGAAGACGTCGGTCGCCGCCGTGACCTCACCTCCGGACGCCTGCTCGGGAGCCATGAAGTGGGGAGTCCCGACGGTGGCGCCCGTGGCGGTGTGAGAGGTGAGGTCGGAGGCCAGGGAGATGCCGAAGTCGATCACACGCGGCCCGTCGGCGGCCAGCAGCACGTTCGACGGCTTGAGGTCCCGGTGCACGATGCCCGCGGCGTGGATGGCCTGCAGCGCCTCGGCCACCCCCGCCATCAGCCACAGCACCGCGGGCACCGGCAGCGGTCCGCGCCGGGCCACGGCCTCCGTCAGGGACGGGCCGGGCACGTACACCGTGGCCGCCCAGGGCGGTACGCCGTCCGCGTCCGCGTCGATCAGTTCGGCCGTGTACGCGCCCCTGACCCGCCGGGCCGCCTCCACCTCCCGGCGGAAGCGCCGCCGGAAGGCAGGGTCGTCGGCCAGCTCCGGCCGTACCACCTTGAGGGCCACCGGCCGGCCGCCCCGCGTGTGCGACAGGTAGACCCGGCCCATGCCCCCCGCGCCGAGCCGGGCGGCCAGGCGGTATCCGGCCACCATGGGCGGATCGTCCGCCTGCAACGGCTGGAACATCTCGGTCGCGTGGTTCATCGGTCCGTCTCCCCCTCGTCCCTGCCCCCGGTCAACGGTGAGTTGACCGAGGCAGAAGCCTAAGCGGAGTTCGGAGCTGTTTTGGGGACGCCCGTGATCTCCTCACCCGCCTCCATCGGGTGGGTCACGTCGTGGGCGTCCCGGCCGTCCTTGCCCAGGTGGTTGAAGACCAGGTTGAGCAGCACCGCCGCCACACAGCCCGTGGAGATGCCCGAGTCCAGGACGATCCTCGCCGTTTCCGGGAACGCGTGGTAGAACTCCGGCGCCGTGATGGGGATGATGCCGACGGCCAGGGAGACGGCCACGATCAAGACGTTGTTGTCCTTGTCCAGGCCGGCCCGGACCAGGGTCTGGATGCCGCTGGCGGCGACCGAGCCGAACAGGACCACGCCCGCCCCGCCGAGCACCGGACGCGGTACGACGGCGATCAGCGAGGCGGCCATCGGGCACAGACCCATCAGCACCAGGAAGCCGCCGCCGGCCGCGACGACGTACCGGCTGCGGATCCTCGTCATCGCGACCAGGCCGATGTTCTGTGCGAAGGCGCTGCACATGAAGCCGTTGAAGAGCGGGCTGATCGCCGAGCCGAGGGTGTCGGCGCGCAGGCCGGCCGCGATGGTCTTCTCGTCGGCCGGGCGGTCGACGATCTCACCCAGCGCCAGCATGTCGGCGGTCGACTCGGTCATCGACACCACCATCACCACGCACAGGGAGAGGATCGCGGCGAGCTGGAACTGCGGGGCGCCGAAGTGGAAAGGCGTGGGGAAGCCGATGACCGCCGCGTCCGCGACCGGGCCGAAGTCCGTGGCGCCGAACGGGATCGCGACGAGTGTGCCCGCGACCAGGCCGAGCAGCACGGCGATCTGCTTGACGAAGCCCCGGGTGAAGCGCCGCAGCAGCAGGACGACGACGAGGGTGCCGGCGGCCAGCCCCAGGTTGGTCCCCGAACCGTAGTCGTGCGCCGTCGGATCGGGTCCCTGTGCCCAGCCGAAGGCGACCGGGAGCAGCGAGATGCCGATCAGGGTGATGACCGTGCCCGTCACCACCGGCGGGAAGAAGCGGACCGCCTTGCAGAAGACGGGGGCGGCTATGAAGCCGAGGAGTCCGGCGACGATGACCGCGCCGAAGATGACCGGCAGGGCGTCGGACTTGTCCTCGGTGGAGGCGACGATCGCGGTCATCGGGGCGACACCGGCGAAGGTGACGCCGTTGACGAACGGCAGCCGGGCGCCGATCTTCCAGATGCCAAGGGTCTGCAGGAGCGTGGCGAGGCCCGCGGTGAAAAGACAGGCGCCGGTGAGGAAGGTCAGGTCGGTGGCGGTCAGGCCGATGGCCGCGCCGACGATCAGGGGTGGGGCGACGACTCCCGCGTACATGGCGGCCACATGCTGGAGGCCGGTTGTCGCCATCTTGAGCGCGGGGAGTTTTTCGTCAACGGGGTGGTCGGCCACGGCGGCTTCCCTCCGGTCGGTTACACGGCTTCGCCAATTGACGGCCGTGGGTGTCAAGGAGGTGGTGCAGGTGGTCGTGCGGGACCGGACATGCGGGACGGGGGTGGCCGTTCCGGGGCGCACGCGTGTACGCGCGCCCCGGAGACGGCCGCCGTGGACCCCGCTCGGGTCCGCGGCCACCAGCCGGGAGCCGTCCCTCCCGGCCGGAGTCATCCGGGTGGTCAGCCCTGCGCGGCGATCCTCGCCAGCCGCCGGGCCTCGTCCCGCGTGGAGCGGGCGATGGCGTCCTCGTCGGCCGTGAGCAGCCGCCCGTCCTCGACGATCTGCCGGCCGTCCACGAAGGAGGCGGTGACCGGGGCCGCCGCGCCGAAGACCAGGGCGGTCACCGGGTCGGCGATGGAGGCGTGGGCGAGCGTGTCCAGCTTCCACAGGACCAGGTCGGCGAGCTTGCCCGGCTCCAGTGAACCGGTCTCCGCCGCCCGGCCCAGCACCTGGGCGCCGCCGTACGTGCCGAGGCGCAGGGCCTGACGGGCGTTCAGGGCGGCCTCGCGGTGGGCGCCGAGGCGGTTGATGAGAAGGGCGTTGCGCAGCTCGGTGTGGAGTTCGCCGGACTCGTTGGAGGCGGTGCCGTCGACGCCGAGGCCGACCGGGACGCCGGCCGCCAGCATGTCGGGGACGCGGGCGATACCGGCGGCGAGGCGGGCGTTGGACGAGGGGCAGTGCGCGACGCCGGTCTTCGTACGGGCGAAGGCGGCGATGTCGGAGTCGTTCATGTGGACGCAGTGCGCCATCCACACGTCCTCGCCGAGCCAGCCGGTGGACTCGAAGTAGTCGGTCGGGCCCATGCCGAACAGCTCGTGGCAGAACTTCTCCTCCTCCACGGTCTCCGAGCCGTGGGTGTGGAGCCGTACGCCGAGGCGGCGGGCGAGCTGGGCGCCGTCCCGCAGCAGTTCGGTGGAGACGGAGAAGGGCGAGCAGGGCGCGACGGCGACCTGGGTCATCGCGTCGAAGGAGGAGTCGTGGTGCTGCCGGACCGTCTCCTCGGTGGCGGCCAGCGCTCCGTCCAGCGTCTCGACGGCGAAGTCCGGGGGCAGGCCGCCGTCCTTCTCGCTGCGGTCCATCGAGCCGCGGGCGAGGGTGAAGCGGACGCCCATGTCGCGGGCGGCTCCGATGATCGCGCCGGACAGGTCGCCGGAACCCTGCGGGAAGACGTAGTGGTGGTCCATGGCGGTGGTGACGCCGCCGCGGGCCATCATCGCCAGCGAGCCCTGGGCCGCCGCGCGCACCATCGGCTCGTCGATGCGCGCCCAGACCGGGTACAGCGCGACCAGCCAGTTGAAGAGGTTGTGGTCCGTGGCCAGACCCCGGGTGATCCACTGGTAGAAGTGGTGGTGGGTGTTGATCAGTCCGGGGGTGACGAGGTGACCGGAGGCGTCGATACGGCGGACGACGTTCTCCATGCCCTCGGGGGCCTTGCCCGCGCCGAGCGACTCGATGCGGTTGCCGGCCAGGACGACGTGCCCGGAGGCGTACTCGGTGTCGTCGGCGTCGACGGTCGCGATCGCACAGTTCTCGATGACGATGCGCTGGGCTGCTGCCATGGTTCGTCCTTTGCGCTGAGGTTGAGGGGGGGCACGGCAGGACCCTGGGAGTTTGAGTGCCGTGGCCGAGGAGGAGGGGTTCCCCGGCCACGGGTGCCGAAAGAGGGAACGTCGGAAGGGACCTCAGAGGTTGGTGAGGTCCACCGGGATCTTCGCCTCGCAGCCGTCCCGCAGGATCGTCGCCTCGATCAGGCCGTAGGGCCGGTCGGCGGCGAAGTACACCTCGTTGTCGTTCTTCAGCCCGAACGGCTCCAGGTCGACCAGGAAGTGGTGCTTGTTCGGGAGGGAGAAGCGGACCTCGTCGATCTCGCTGCGGTTGTCGATGATCCGCGCGCCCATCTGGTACAGCGTCTGCTGGAGCGAGAGCGAGTACGTCTCGGCGAAGGCCTGGAGCATGTGCTTCTTCGTCTGCTCGTAGGACTGCTCCCAGTTGGGCATGCGCTGGTCGTCGTCGGTCCAGTTGAACCGCCAGCGGGCGGAGACCTGGGTGGCCAGGATGCGGTCGTAGGCCTCCTTCAGCGTCGTGTACTTGTCCTTGACGTAGCCCCAGAACTCGGAGTTGGTCGAGTTCATCACGACGAGGTCCTTCAGGCCCGAGACCACCTCCCACGACGTGCCGTCGTAGGTGATCTGGGTCAGCCGGACCTCCTGGCCCTTGCGGACGAAGGAGTGCTTGACCTCGTCGGCGCCGATGAACCGCGAGTTGGCGTCGGAGGCCTCGATCCGCTCCCAGGCGTACTCCTCGATGCGGATCCGGGCCCGGTGGATCGGCTCCTGGCTGGTGACGAAGTGGCGGGCGAGGTGGATGCCGAACTGCTCGGCGGACTCGATGCCGTGCTCCTTGGCGAACGCGTACACCGTGTTCTTGGTGGTGTCGGTGGGGAGGACGTTGGCGTTCGAGCCGGAGTAGTGGACCTCTTCCATGTCGCCGCTCAGCGACACGGAGACGTTCAGGTCCTTGATGTGGTGGGTGGCGCCGTCCCGCGTGATCTTGACGACTCGGTTCTCGGCCTTGCCGTACTGGTTCTGTCCCAGAATGGTGGGCATGAGTAGCTAGCTCCCTCGGTATACGGAGTAGCCGAACGGGTTGAGCAGCAGCGGTACGTGGTAGTGCTCGCCCGGTACGACGGCGAACGTGATCGCCACCTCCGGGAAGAACACACCGGCGCCGCTGTCCCGATTCGCGGGGGCGTCCTGCTGCGCATCGGCTTGCTTCTTCGCGACCTTCGCGTTCTCTTCGAAGTACGCCTCGACGGCGAAGTCGAGCCGTACGTGGGTGGTCCCCTCCGGCAGGGCCGGGAGGTCCTTGCACCGGCCGTCCGCGTCGGTCGCGGAGCCGCCGAGCGCCTGCCAGTCCGCCGCACGCCCACTGCGGGCGGAGAGCTGGACGGCGACGCCCTCGGCGGGGCGGCCGACGCTGGTGTCCAGGATGTGTGTGGACACGGATGCGGTGGCGGAGGTGCTCATGCTGCTGTCAGTCCTCTTCGACGAGTCGGGCCAGGCGGATGCGGTTGATCTTCCCCAGTTCGGTGCGGACGATCTCCCGCTCCCGCTCCGGCGTGTTGCCGATCCGTTCCCTGACCGCGTCGCGCATCTGCTCGCCGGTCCGGCCGGTGGCGCAGATCAGGAAGACGTGGCCGAACTTCTCCTGGTAGGCGAGGTTCAGCTCCAGCATCTCCGCCCTGAGTGCGTCGGAGGCGCCGGCCATGCCGCGCTGCTCCCGGGCCGAGGTGGGGTCGCCGGGTTTCGGGCGTCCGATGGGCGGGTGGCCGGCCATCGCCTCCGCCAGGTCCTCTGCCGTCAGCTCCGCCATGGCGGCGTCGCTCGCTGCGTACAGGGCCTCGGGGCCGGCGTAGGGGCGGGCGGCGAGCAACCGCTTCGCCCACGCCGTGGAGGCGCACGCCTCGTGGAGCGCGGTGAAGGCCGCGTGCTCCTCGAGGGCGTTGAACCGGGCCAGGCCCGGCGGCGTGGAAGTGGAAGTCACGGGAGCCTCCGTGGCCGGGTACGGCCTTCGTGCTGAACGGGCGTGCCGATAGCTAACGCCCTCCTCCGACAGCACGTCAACAGTTTGTTGAAAATTCCGTGTGACGAAACCCGGCGAGGCGGCGAAACCGGGCGCGAGCCCGGTCAGGGCATGAGCCGGGTCAGGCCCCCTTCTCGCGGTTGAGGTAGTTGTAGACGGTGAAGCGGCTGACGCCCAGGGCGCTCGCCACGGTCTCCACCCCGTGCCGTACGGAGAAGGCGCCGCGCGCCTCGAGTATCCGTACGACCTCCTGCTTGGCCTTGCGGTCCAGGTCGGCCAGCGGCATGCCCTTGCGGCGCTCCATGGCGGCGAGGATGTGATCGAGGGAGTCGGCGAGCTGCGGCAGCCGTACGGCGACGGCGTCGGCGCCCTCCCAGGACAGCACGACGTCGTCGGGGCCGGCCTCGTCCGGCGGGATCATCTCGCCGCCCATGGCGTCGACCAGGGGCTTCACGGCCGCGATGAACGGCTCGTCCCCGGCGCCGCTCATACCTCGTCCTCCTCGATCACGTTGACCTGGAGCGAGACCCGGGTGGCGCCCGCCTGCAGGGTCTTGCGGAGCAGGGCGTCCACGGCTGTGAGCACCGCGTCGGCGCCGCCCTCGGCGGTGTTGCCGAACGGGCCGACGTCCACGGCGTCGAGTTCGGCGGCCTCCACGACCTCGCGGGCGACCAGCGCGTGCGCGGGTGCCTCGTCGAGGTCGAAGGGCTCGGTCGTGAACTCCACTCTCAGTCGCATACTGCCCCCAGAACCGTCGTGACCTGTGCGACCCTAGCCGACGCGGGGGCGGACCGGACCGCCTGCGCACGCACCGCGCGTTCCGCGCGCGGACACGTTTCCCTCGACACGCGGACACGTTTCCCGCACATTCGCGTTCACGCCCTCGCTCTCCGCTGTTCTCCGTCGTTCTCCATGTTCCCGATCGTCCTCCACCGCCGGAATGCGGCAGGGACGGTCAGGTGCTGAGGAGGAGGGCTGAGACCCTGACGCCGATGAGGGCGAAGATCAGCAGGGTGACAGTGGAGTTGACCAGGGAGAATGCCGCCTTGAGCGCGTTGAGGCGGTGCAGGCGCTCCGAACTTCAGCTCCGGCGCGAAACCGTAGACCTGCCCGCGAATCCCGCCCGGTTGGCCACGGCATTCGTGACATTGAGCCTTTCTCGGTAGCCTCCGATTGCTCTGTGTGACGACGGTCGGATTGCCGGCGTGCTCCAAGGGCGGGCGGGGTGTCCGGGCTCTGCGATCGGCCAGCTACGAGAGTGCGCGCAGGAGCGGCCTGACGGTGCGGACGAGTTCCTCGGGTCGATCCCACTGCGGCGTGTGTGCGCCCGGGGTCTGCACTACCTCGACCCCGAGTCGGGCGGCGAGCCAGGCGGCGGCTTCGTGGAAGAAATCCGGTGATTCCCGGCCGACCAAGACCTGGGCGGGGGCGGTGATGCCGGTGAGCGTCGCGTCGTCAGGATGATAGGACTCGAACGTCCCCATCTCGACGCCGAAAAGGGTCTCCCCGTTCGAGGCCATCCTGTGACGCAGGTCCGGGTCCAGGCGATCCCAGGTCTCGTCGCCCGCAGCAAATCGGATGAAGTGCTCTACGGCTGCCTGAGGCCCCCCGGCGGCCATCCCTGCTTCGACGACCGGCCCCACGGCGGCCTGGGCCTCGCCCGGGTTCTCCAGGACTGAGAAGAGCGTGATCTCGTGCAGGAGGGCGCCGCGGACGACGCCGGCGTGGCGGATGAGCAGGTCGAGGGCGGTGATCGCCCCATAGCTGTTGCCGAACACGACTGCGGGAGCGAGCGCGAGCGCGGTGAGAAGTGCTGCGGCGTCGTCGGCCTGCTCAGCTACAGAGGTGGCCTCCCACCCGCTGGGGCGGGGGCTGCGGGAGTTGCCACGCCGGTCGTAGGTGACCACGGTGAATTCGTCGGCGAGCAAGTCCGCGACTCGGTCGAAGTGTCCGGCATCGCCGGTCGCGCCGGAGATGAACAGCACCGATGGGCCATTGCCCCGAAGCTCGTAGTAGATCTCTGTCCCGTTCACGGCAATCGACGGCATAGCGACTTCCTCAGCCAAGGGCTGTCCCGTAACCGTGAAGAGGCGGTGCGACGGGGCCGTCCCCTGGAACCTGTCGCTTCAGGAACCTCAGGCGCCGACCGGCTGCCGCCGCTCGAAGTGGTAGTGCACATTCGAGAACTTCGGCCCCGACGACGGCTCGGGGTAGCCCACCTCCCTGATGACCGGCCGGAGCCGGTTCGCGATGAACGCATCACACGCCTCGGTCGACTCCCACAGGTCAACGACCCGCAAACCTGTGTCCGTGATGATCGCCGTGTGGAACAGCAGCCCTTCAGGAGGCTGCTCCGCTCGCGCGCCCACACGCTGATCCACAGTGTCGTACTGCTGCGCTGTCACTCCCGAAAACTCGACCTCCACCAGGACAGCCATGAGACCTCCCATAACGGCTGCGAGCCATGGCTGCCAGGCGGCAGCCTCGCCATTTCCAGGGTCTCCCCGCAGCCCAGGGCATGCAAAGCGTGCGAGAGTTCAGCCACCGCGCGGACCGCTCCGGGACAGCCCTTAGACGAGGGCCTTCACGCCTCTGCGAGATACTGCTGGTCCTGCCACCTGCGCGTCGGACGCGGCGCGCGGCGTCGCCTGCGGGTGGGCGCGTCGAGCGGCCAAACGGCGGTCGCCGGCTGTCCCTTTTCAAGTCCCAGCTTCCGTGATCTCCGTCAGATGGTGCGGCCGCACTCCAGTTGCAGAAGAACAAGGGCGGCTGCGGCGATCTCGGTGATCCTGCTGGGGTCGGCGCGCTCGCACACGCCGTGGACACCCCGGATGACCTTGTTGCAGGTCTGCTGCGCCTCGGTCGGCTTGCCGCCTGCGGGCTTCTTCACCGGGTGGCGGAAGCCGCGGCCGGCGTTCTCGTAGCCGAGGTCGACCAGTCGGGACGCCCAGCTCAGCGGCGAGGGTGTTCAGGGCGTCGATCAGGCCGTGGTGGCGGGCGCAGGTGGTGTCGTGCTCGCGGCCCGGGCGGACCGAGGAGACCCAGATCGGCCAGCCGTCGGGGGTGGAGATGACCTGCACGTCCCCGCCGTGATGCCGGTGTTTCCCGGACCACCACAGGTCCGCGCCGTTGGGGCCGATGGCGGCGACGCGGTCGGTGCGGACCACGGTGCCGTCCAGGTTCAGATGGGTCAGCCCGGCCTCTTTCGCGCGTCGCAGCGCGGTGTCGAGATCTGGTGCGCCGACCACCAGAACGGTGAGTCCTTCGTGCAGGTACTGGTAGGCGGTGGATGTTGACAGGCCGTTGTCACGGGCGAGTTGGGCCATACGCGTGCCGTCGATGAACCAGCGCAGGACGAATACGGCCTGCCGAAAGCAGCCCAGCGCACGTCGTCCCCTGCGGGTGCCGATCTCGGCCCGACGGTCTCGCAGCAGCCGGCCAGATGCTCGGCGGTGGACCGCTGCGCATCGAGCACGGCGGTGTATGTGACGCTGGTCGACACGTGAGGCCCCTCGGTCGGATCTTTCTGTCGCAAGCTCGTCCCTAACAGGAGCCTTACGTCTGCCCGGACTTGAGGTTAGAGAGAGTGGCACCGCAAGCCGATCCGAATGGCGGGCTGAGATGACCGGTCGATCTTGCTGTAGCGCCGATATCGCCGCGAGGAGCCGAAGGCCGCGGTGCGGTGGGAACGATGCTCATCGGCCACCGGGCGTCCACGGTGGAGCCGCGAGGGCGCCGAGGTGAAGCGGCGAGGCGGCGCCCGCCGCGTCGTAGACCTCGATCGGCCCGGCGCGGACGGGACCGAGCCGCGCTGGACCGCCGTACACGACACGGTCTCGCCGCTCGGTCAGCCGATGGCCTGGTACGCGAGGACGCCGCCGAAGAAGATGACACCCACGCCTGCCAGGAGGTCCACGCCCCGGAGCATCCGGGAGGTGAAGTAGCGGCGGAACAGCACGGCCCCGATGCTGAGGGTGGTGAACCACAGCAGCGTGCCGGAGCCGACGCCGACGAGCATGGCCAGCGAGTCCGCGAGGGTGCCGGTGACGTTCGCCGCCGTGGCGGCGGCGAAGGCCGCCGCCCAGTAGCCGATCGTCGCCGGGTTGGCCGCCGTCGCCGTGAGAGCCGTACGGAAGGCCTCCCACGGCAACACCGTCTCGCCCTCGGTGTCGACGACCGCACTCCTGGCCCGGAAGGCCGAACGCACCGAGCGGAAACCCAGATACGCCATGACCACGGCGCCGGCGAGCCCGAGAGCGGTCCGCAGCACCGGGATGTCCAGCAGCTTGCCGACACCCGCCAGGCCCAGGCCGGCGTACAGCACGTCGATGGCCGCCGCGCCGAGGCCGATGGCGAATCCGCACAGAAAGCCGTTGCGCAGAACACTGCGTACGCACAGCAGTCCGATGGGACCGAGCGGCAGGGCGACGAGGAAACCGAGTCCGAGACCCGCACTCCAGGCCGGAATCACGCTCACCGTGCGCTCCCCGCTGTAGAACATCTCGTAGGCATTCGTGGACAGCAGTTGGCCGGCCCGGGTAGAGGAATACACGTCGTCCCCCTGCTTTTCCAGCCGGCCCTTGTCGAGAAGCTGTTCCAGGCACATTTTCAGGCCATGCCCCGCAGGCATCCCACCGGCATGCCCCGACCCGCGCTTCGCTACCGCGCGTTCGAAGACGTGGAAGCTGAGGAAGACGCCGCCGATGACCAGCAGGCCGCCCCATAGTTCCTGGGCGGTGGGGAGGCGCTGTTCCCAGATCAGTAGAAGAAGGCTCCGAACACCGCCTCCATCCCGATGACCGGGCCCATGACCGTGGCAGGGAGGCGTTTCGACGCGATGTTCCAGAACCAGTGGCACACCACGATCCCAGCACGGCCAGCGCCGTGCACCAGGCGAGGAACGGGCCCAGGGTGCCGGCGCCGGCGTACGGGGACGTGCCGTCGGGCGCCCGGCCACACGTAGCGGAAGCAGACGCTGGTCAGGTCGCCGCGCGGCGCGACCCACCCCACCCACCGGCCTCGCGAGGCTCGCCTCCCGCCCTCTTGACAAGCCACGACCCCCGACGGCAGTCTTCCGTTAAGCAGAAAGCAACTTCCACAATGCGAAATAAAACGGAAGGGAGCGCGGCCCGATGGGATTCGCAGACCAGCGCTTCAACGTCAACCTGTCGATCCTCTTCACGGAACTCCCGCTCCTGGAGCGTCCCGCGGCCGCCGCCGCGGCCGGCTTCGCGGCGGTCGAGCTGTGGTGGCCCTGGGTCGACTCGCCCACCCCTGAGCAGTCGGAGCTCGACGCGCTGAAGAAGGCCGTCGAGGACGCCGGCGTCCAGCTCACGGGCCTGAACTTCTACGCCGGGCAGCTCCCGGGACCGGACCGCGGCGCCCTGTCGATCCCCGGCGAGGAGTCGGAGAGGTTCCGCGCCAACATAGACGTGGCGGCCGACTTCGCCGCCTCCCTGGGCTGCACGGCGCTCAACGCTCTGTACGGCAACCGCGTCGAGGGCGTGGACCCGGCCGAGCAGGACGCGCTCGCGCTGGAGAACCTGGTGCTCGCGGCCCGGGCCGCCGACCGGATCGGCGCGATCCTGCTGATCGAGGCGCTCAACCAGCCCGAGTCACCGCTGTACCCGCTGGTGTCCGCCCCGGCGGCCGTGGACGTCGTCGACAAGGTCAACGAGGCGACGAGGCTGGACAACGCCCGCTTCCTCATGGACCTCTACCACCTGTCCATGAACGGCGAGGACCTGCCGCGGGCGATCGACCGGTACGCCGCGAAGACCGGCCACGTACAGATCGCCGACAACCCCGGCCGCGGCGCCCCCGGGACGGGCTCGCTGCCCCTCGAAGACCTCCTCGACCAGCTCGACAAGGCGGGTTACGACGGCTGGGTCGGCCTCGAGTACAAGCCGGGTGACCGCCCGAGCACCGAGGCCTTCGGCTGGCTGCCCCGCTGACCCCCGTACCGAAAGGCACCTCATCATGAGCAACGCACTTCCCAAGGTCGCCTGGATCGGCCTCGGCATCATGGGCTCCCCCATGTCCGAGAACCTGATCAAGGCGGGCTACGACGTCACCGGATTCACCCTGGAGCGGGAGAAGCTGGACCGCCTCGCCGCCGCCGGTGGCACCGCCGCCGCCTCGATCGCCGAGGCGGTGAAGGACGCCGACGTCGTCATCACGATGGTGCCGGCCTCCCCGCAGGTCGAGGCCATCGCCTACGGCCCGGACGGCATCCTGGAGAACGCGAAGTCCGGCGCCCTGCTGATCGACATGTCCTCGATCACCCCGCAGACCTCGGTCGACCTGGCGAAGGCGGCCGAGGACAAGGGCATCCGCGTCCTGGACGCCCCCGTGTCCGGCGGCGAGGCCGGGGCCGTCGAGGCCGTGCTGTCCATCATGGTCGGCGGCGAGCAGGCCGACTTCGACCAGGCCAAGCCGATCTTCGAGGCACTCGGCAAGACCATCGTGCTGTGCGGTCCGCACGGCTCCGGCCAGACCGTGAAGGCCGCCAACCAGCTGATCGTTGCCGTGAACATCCAGGCGTGCGCCGAAGCCGTGGTCTTCCTGGAGAAGTCCGGCGTGGACCTGAAGGCGGCCCTGGACGTCCTCAACGGCGGGCTTGCCGGCTCGACCGTGCTGACCCGCAAGAAGGACAACTTCCTCGGCCGGGACTTCAAGCCGGGCTTCCGGATCGACCTGCACCACAAGGACATGGGCATCGTCACGGACGCCGCCCGCAACGTCGGCGCGGCCCTGCCCGTCGGCGCCGTGGTCGCCCAGCTGGTAGCGAGCCTGCGCGCGCAGGGCGACGGCGGCCTGGACCACTCGGCGCTGCTACGGGCCGTGGAGCGACTCTCCGGCGCCCGGATCTGACCCTCGCAGACCCTCATGACCCCGAGGGTCCCCCGTACCCCGGGCGGTGCCGCCGCTGACATCTGTCCTGTCGCGCCCAAAGGGGCGGCGCCGCCCGGACCCACCCATGCCCACCGCTTCAACAAACTGTTGACGCCTCGATCGCCCCGACCCTAGGCTCCACAAAGCGGAAACATTTTTCCGCTGCCTCTCGTACGGAAGGTCACGATGTCGCAGCGCGTGCTCACCACCGAGTCCGGCGCCCCCGTCGCCGACAACCAGAACTCCGCCACCGCCGGCGTCGGCGGCCCGATCCTGCTCCAGGACCAGCATCTGCTGGAGAAGCTCGCGCGCTTCAACCGCGAGCGCATCCCGGAGCGGGTGGTGCACGCCCGGGGCTCCGGCGCCTACGGCCATTTCGAGGTGACCGATGACGTCACCGGCTTCACCCACGCCGACTTCCTCAGCGAGACCGGCAAGCGGACCGAGGTCTTCCTGCGCTTCTCGACCGTGGCCGACAGCCTCGGCGGCGCGGACGCGGTGCGCGACCCGCGCGGTTTCGCGGTCAAGTTCTGTACGGCCGAGGGCAATTACGACCTCGTCGGCAACAACACCCCGGTGTTCTTCATCAAGGACCCGGTCAAGTTCCCGGACTTCATCCACTCGCAGAAGCGCGACCCTCCCCCACGCCTTAAGGGCGCGGGGGGACCCCCATCGGGCCGTCAGGAGCCGGACAGCGTCTGGGACTTCTGGGCGCACTCCCCCGAGGCCACGCACCAGGTGACCTGGCTGATGGGCGACCGGGGCGTCCCGGCCTCGTACCGGCACATGAACGGCTACGGCTCGCACACCTACCAGTGGACGAACAGCCAGGGCGAGGCCTTCTTCGTCAAGTACCACTTCAAGACCAACCAGGGCATCCGCTGCCTGAGCAGCGAGCAGGCCGCCGAGCTCGCGGGCAAGGACCCGAACTCGCACCAGACGGACCTGCTCCAGGCCATCGAGCGGGGCGTGCACCCGTCCTGGACCCTCTACGTCCAGATCATGCCGGCGGCCGAAACGGCCGACTACCGCTTCAACCCGTTCGACCTGACCAAGGTCTGGCCCCACCAGGACTACCCGCTGCGTCGCGTGGGCCGGCTGGTGCTGGACCGCAACCCGGACAACGTCTTCGCCGAGGTCGAGCAGGCCGCGTTCTCCCCGAACAACTTCGTGCCGGGCATCGGCCCCTCCCCCGACAAGATGCTCCAGGGCCGCCTGTTCGCCTACGCGGACGCCCACCGCTACCGCCTGGGCGTCAACCACACGCAGCTGGCCGTCAACGCGCCCAAGGCCACGACCGCCCAGAACTACGGCCGGGACGGCCTCATGGCGTCCAACCTCCAGGGCCGGCACGCGAAGAACTACGAGCCGAACTCCTACGACGGCCCGGTGGAGACCGGCCGCCCGCTGTCGGCCCCGCTGGCGGTGACCGGCCACACAGGCACCCACGAGGCCCCTCTCCACACCAAGGACGACGACTTCTTCCAGGCCGGGGAGCTCTACCGGCTGATGTCCGGCGAGGAGAAGTCCCGCCTGGTCGCCAACATCGCCGGCGGCCTCTCCCAGGTCTCCCGTGACGACGTGATCGAGAAGAACCTCGCGCACTTCCACGCCGCCGACCCCGAGTACGGGCGGCGCGTGGAGGACGCGGTCCGCGCCCTGCGCGAGGACTGAACTCCCTGACCGCGTCCGACCGCCCGGGGCGCCCCGGATGAGGGGTGGTCGCCCCCGGGCACGGACGCGGGCAGGGCGCGGACCGCGGCGGAGTGTGAGCCAGTGCGGTGGTGAAGGACCCGGACGGGCTTCTCGACCTGAGGGAAGACCGTTCCGGACTCCGTCGCACCCGCCGCGGTCCCAGTACCAGTACCAGCCCCACCCCGCAGATCCCGTCCGGCGGCGCGAACGTCCTGTCGCGCCCAGCCTCGCGCCGTCGGACGGCCAGCCCGTCTCAAGGTGCGGAACCGACCAGGCCGCAGCAGCCTGAAGGCATGGCACATCCAACCGAGCACCCGCATGTCGTGGTCCATCCCCCCGCCCTGGACGGATCCCGCCGGGTCACCCTGGGCGAGGAGCCCCTGGGCGTCGCCACGCACGCCGACGACGTCGCCGAGATCCTGCGGCTGGCGGACCTGTACGTCACCGACGTCGCCGAGAACGACCTCGTCGAGTGGCAGGGCGGCGGCCCGGACGACTGGCCGGGGCTGTCGGAGCACCACGAGGCGTGAACACGCCTACGGCACCGGTCGTACGTCCCGTACGGAACCCTCAAATGAACCTCTGAACCCGGCCCCGGGGGCTTCAACTGCCCCCGGGGCCGGGCACATTATCGACACACGGGGCCCGTCGGCACGGGGGCGGCGGGCCCCGGCACGGGGGTGAGGCCATGAGCGACGGTACGGCGGTCCGGCTGGAGCCGCACGAGATCGCACTGCTGGGGGACGGTCCGCGGGCCGCCGTCACCGTCGCCGTGGTGGACCTGTATCTGCGGAATCTGGTGGAGGCCGACCGGCCGGGGACGATGCGGCAATGCATCGCGGACGCCACGGCCGGGGGACGGCCGCCGTCCCCCTTGGCGAAGGCGGTGCACACGTCCCTGCGCGAGCCCGCCGGACTCCGGACGCTGGTGAAGGACCCGGACATCCGGCTCGCGGTGGCTCTCATGCGCGTCCCGCTCGCGGAGGCGGGCCTGCTGCGCTACCCGCTGCTCGGCCCGACGCGCGGCGCCCGCCGCGATGTGCGCGACCTTCGGCAGCTTCACCCGCTGCCCGCGAGCAGGCGCGACCTGACCGACCACGACCGGCTGCTCGCCGTCGCGCTGCACGGAGAGGCGGCCCTGCGGCTGCTGGTGCCGCGCTTCGCCCTGCGGGCGGGCCTGATCCGCCGGGTCGAGGTGGGCGGCAAGGGACTCCTCAAGCACTCGCCGCGCGGTACGGGCGGAGGCGGCGGGGGTTACTCCTACTGCGGCGGGGGCGGCGGCGGAGGCGGCGGGGACTGATTGAGGGTCCGAGCACGCCTGGGCCATGCGTGAGGGGCGGTCCGTCCATGGACGGACCGCCCCTCTCCTCGTGCGTGTCAGACCTTCAGCGGCTTGATCGAGGTCGGCGCGTGGCCGAGCTCGGTGGCGATCTCCTCGAACTCCACGACGTTGCCGATGTCGTTGGTCGTCGACATGGCGATGTTGGTGACGCGCTCCAGGATCGCCTCGACGACGACCGGGACCCGGTACTCGGCGGCGAGCTTCTTGGCCTGCTCGAAGGCGGCACCGAGTTCGGCGGGGTCGGTGACGCGGATCGCCTTGCAGCCGAGGCCCTCGGCGACCCTGACGTGATCGACTCCGTAGACGCCGAGTTCGGGCGCGTTGATGTTCTCGAACTCCAGGTTGACCTGGAAGTCGATGTCGAACGCCCGCTGCGCCTGGCGGATCAGGCCCAGGTAGGAGTTGTTGACGAGGACGTGGACGTACGGGATCTTGTGCTGCGCGCCGACCGCCAGTTCCTCGATCATGAACTGGAAGTCGTAGTCGCCGGAGAGCGCGACGACGGACGCCTCCGGGTCGGCCTTGGCGACGCCGAGCGCGGCCGGGATGGTCCAGCCGAGCGGGCCGGCCTGGCCGCAGTTGATCCAGTGGCGGGGCCGGTAGACGTGCAGCATCTGGGCGCCGGCGATCTGCGAGAGGCCGATGGTGGAGACGTACCGGGTCTCCGGGCCGAAGGCCTTGTTCATCTCCTCGTAGACGCGCTGCGGCTTGATCGGGATGTCGTCGAAGTGCGTACGGCGCTGAAGGGTGGCCTTCCGCTCCTGCGCGGAGGCCGCCCACGCGGAGCGGTCGGGCAGCTCGCCGGCCGCCTTCAGCTCGCGCGCCACCTCGACGAACAGCTCCAGCGCGGCCTTGGCATCCGAGGCGATGCCGTAGTCGGGGGCGAAGATCTTGCCGATCTGGGTGGGCTCGATGTCGACGTGGACGAACTTCCGTCCGGCCGTGTAGACGTCGAGTCTGCCGGTGTGGCGGTTGGCCCAGCGGTTGCCGATGCCGAGGACGAAGTCGGACTCCAGGAAGGTCGCGTTGCCGTAGCGGTGCGAGGTCTGGAGGCCCACCATGCCGGCGTTCAGCTCGTGGTCGTCGGGGAGGATGCCCCAGCCCATGAGCGTGGGGACGACCGGAGTGCCGGTCAACTCGGCGAACTCGACGAGCAATTCGGCGGCGTCGGCGTTGATGATGCCGCCGCCCGCGACGATCAGCGGCCGCTCGGAGGCGTTCAGCATCCCGATCGCCTTCTCGATCTGCGCGCGGGTCGCCGCGGGCTTGTAGACCGGGAGCGGCTCGTACGTCTCCGGGTCGAACTCGATCTCCGTGAGCTGGACGTCGATCGGCAGGTCGATGAGGACTGGCCCGGGCCGGGCGGAGCGCATCAGGTGGAAGGCCTGCTGGAAGACGCCGGGGACCTGTGCGGCCTCCAGCACGGTCACGGCCATCTTGGTGACCGGCTTGGCGATCGAGGCGATGTCGACGGCCTGGAAGTCCTCTTTGTGGATCACGGCGGTCGGAGCCTGGCCGGTGATGCACAGGATCGGGATGGAGTCGCCGGTCGCGGAGTACAGACCCGTGATCATGTCGGTGCCGGCCGGGCCGGACGTGCCGATACAGACGCCGATGTTGCCCGGGTGGGTACGGGTGTAGCCCTCGGCCATGTGCGAGGCGCCCTCGACGTGCCGGGCGAGGGTGTGAGCGATGCCGCCGGAGGCCTTGAGCGCCGCGTAGAAGGGGTTGATCGCCGCGCCCGGGACACCGAACGCGTCGGTGACGCCCTCACGCTTGAGGATCTCAACTGCCGCGCGGGCAGCGGTCATTCGAGCCATCGAGTACTCCTGCTTCGGCTGTCGGATTCGCACTCCCGTCGCGCCCCGCGGTGAGCTCTTCCGTATTGCGGAAAGTAACTTCTACTATCTGGAATGAATGTAGGTGGGGCGGGCGAAGGGCGTCAAGAGACCGGCAAGCGGCGGACAGGCAGGGGTCCGCCGGCGCACGATGGACGCGCTGTCCCGATGTGACGCCGTACGGGAGTGGTCATGGCCGAGAGCGTGCCGGTGCGCTGTCCGTCCTGCCGACGGGAGCACCGCTTCACGGCCCCGTCGTACCCGTGCGTGTGCGGAGCGCCCGTCGCCCCCGGGCTCGACCGGGACGGGACGGTGACGCCCGTCGCCCATCGCGTCTGGCAGGACGACTGGGTGACGGTGCGGTGCGCATCCTGCGGCCGACGCGGGGAGTGGCCGCGGCCGGAGGTGGGGTGCCCGTGCGGGGTGGTGCTGCGGGTGCCGATGGCGCAGGGGCGGGGTGGGGTCGGCCGGGACAGCGGCACGGGCCAGGACACTGCAGCCGACGGCGGCCTCAGGTCTGACCGGGGCACCGCGGTCGACGCCGACACGGAGGCCGACCGGGACGCCACGCCGGGCACGGGCGGTGCGACCGGTCCGCGCGATGCCGCAGCCGCCGCCGAGTGTGCCCCTGCCTCTACCGAGGCCGCCGACGGTGCCGCTGCCGGCGGGCCTCCCTTCCGCTCCGTCACGATCCGTACCGCGCTCGACGCCGTCACGGCCGCCGCGCTGTATCTGCGCCGGCTCGGCTACCGGCGCGTCCGGCGAGCGGACCAGCGGCCGCCGTCCGGGATCGGCCTCGCCGCACGCGGCGTCGTCGCGCTGGTCGATCCGGCCGTGCGCCCGGCGGCCTTGCGGGACGTGGAGTGCCTGTGGCTGACGGCCATGACGGAGTCGGCGGACTGTCTGTACTTCTCCCTCGCCGGGTACGCGGACGACGCCCGGGCCCGCGCCGACGCCCTCGGCATCCCGCTGTTCGTCCTCGACCTCACCGGCACACCGCGGCCGGTGAACGCCCCGGCCGACGCACTGGACGCCACCGGCACGGAGAACCGGGCACCCTGACAGGCCCGCACCGGTCAGTCGTCGGCGGGCCCGGGTCTGCTGAACTCCTCGATCAGCACGGGATACTGCTCACCGCCGTGTCCCGCGGCGATCGAGCGGTCGGCCATCGCCTTGAACAGCTTCGGCAGTTCGGCGTTGACACCCACCGCCTCGCTCTCCTCGATCAGGTGTGCCATGGCCCGCGCGTCGGTCTTCAGGGCCGACACCTCGGCCGGGAAGGAGCCGCTGTCGATCTGCTCGGCGTATCCGGGCAGCCATTCGGCCACACCGGCGGCGATCCGCCGCGCGAACGGCGCGTACGTCGCGGCGCCGACACCGGCCGTCCTGAGCAGCGCGGTGCCCTGGAGCCAGGCGTTCAGGACGCTCCACATCATGGCCAGTCCGGCCACGTCGTACAGGGACGCCAGGCCGTGGTCCGCACCGAGGTGGGTGACGGTGCCGAGCGCGTCGAGGGTCGCCTTGTGCGCGTCGAAGTCCTCCTGCGGCCCGCTGTGCAGAATCACCGCCTCGGACGTGCCGATGGCCGGCGGGACGGCCATGACGGCGCCGTCCAGGTAGCGGGCGCCGCGCTGTTCGGCCCATCGGGCGGTCTCCCGGGCCTGGGCCGAGTCGCCCGAGGTCAGATTGACCAGCGTCGTGCCGTCGAGTTCGACATCGCTCGTGCCGAACAACTCCCGCACGGCCTGGTAGTCGGTGACGCAGACGATCGTCAGGGAGCCTGCCGCGACCGCGTCGCCGACTGTCGGCGCGAGCCGTGCGCCTCGGGCCACCAGCCCGTCGGCCTTGGAGGTCGTACGGTTCCACACGGTTGTGGGATGCCCGGCTTTCAGGAAGGCGCCGGCGAGTGCCTGGCCCATCAGTCCGAGTCCGATGACTGTCACGGGTGTGTCGGTTCTGTTCATGGCAGCATCGTCAACGTTGATACCGGTGTGAAGGTCAAGCGAGGTTTCGATGCGTATCGGGGAACTGAGTCGCCGGACGGGCGTCCACGCCCATCAGTTGCGCTACTACGAGGCCCAGGGCCTGTTGGAGGCGGACCGCGGCACGAACGGCTACCGCGAGTACGACGAGAACGCGGTACTGCGGGTGAGACAGATCCGCCACCTGCTCGGCGCCGGCTTATCGTCGGAGGACATCGCGTATCTGCTGCCCTGCGCGGTCGGAGAGGCTCCGGAGCTGCTCGGGTGTCCCGAACTGCTGGCGGCGATGCGGTCGCGGCTGCGCCGGCTGGACGACCAGATGGCCGCGCTCGCCCGGTCCCGGGACGCCCTCGCCGACTACATCGACGCGGCCGAGCGCATGAGCGACCGGACCTACCCGCCCTTCGAGGACGCCGACCCGGAGCGCCTGCCCGCCTGACGAGCTCGACGCGGTCCGTGACGGGACGGGCGTGCGGCCCTCGGCGCCGGGCTGACGCTCCGCTAGGGCCTGTCGTTTGGATCAGGTCGCAGGGAACCGACAGCGCTGATCAGCGCCGGTGAGCGGGGTCTGGTGCGTGCGGCTGCAAGGCGGAGGAGGGCGTCGACGCGATGGGGGCACCGCCCGCGCGAGCGAAGCCGAGCGTGGGGGAGTCGGCAACCGACGACAACGCCGCAGATGCGCGTGCCAGACCCCGCGTCTGCGGCGTGATCGAAACGACAGGCCCTAGGCGTGGCCCGGCCGGGCCTGGTCCGTGAGTGCCGCCGCGGTGGCGCGGGCGAAGGCCTCCGGGTTGTCCAGCATGATGTTGTGGCCGCAGTCCGGGACCGCGACGACGGACACCCCGGACGCGGTGAGTGCGTCGGTGCCCGGGAGCGGGCCGTCGGCCTCGGGCAGCAGGAAGGTCCGGGGGATCTTCAGGTCCAGCAGGAGTTCCCGCATGGTGGGGACGGTGCCGCGGACGAGGTGGACCGCGCTGCGGTGCAGGGCTTCCCGGCCGGCCAGACGCATCGTGGACCACCAGTGCGGGCCGACCCGGTCGCGGACCTCTTCCCACCCTCCCGCCAGGAACTCCTGCTCGGTGTGGGCGGCGATCCCGCTGCTGCCCGACGATCCGGGGGCACGCGGTATCGGGTCGAGGTTGGCGTCGACCAGGACCAGGCGGGAGACCAGGTGGGGATGCCGGGCGGCCAGGACGATGGCCACCGAGCCGCCCATGCTGTGCGCGATCAGCTCCGCCCCGGTGACGCCCGCCGTGGTGAGCGCCGCGGCGAGCGCGTCGGCGTGTGATTCCAGGGTGTAGTCGAAGCTCGTCGGCCGGTCGCTGATGCCGTGCCCCAGCAGGTCGATCAGCAGCGAGCGGTGACCGGCCAGCAGGGGGTGGGCCGCGATCTCCGTGAAGTAGGCGGGCGACGTGGCGCCCAGGCCGTGCACGTAGACGCGTGGCGGTTCCTGTCCCGGCAGTTCGACCCAGCGGATCCGGTCGCCCTCGGGCGTCACGGCGGCGTCGCGCACAGTCTGCTCCCCCTCGCGGTTCAAGTAGGTGTGGAGGGAAGAGAGTAGCCACAGGGCCCCGCTCCGCACCGCGCCGCATACTCACTACATGCGCATCCGCCCCGCGACCGCCGCCGAACTCCCCGCCCTCCAGGCCATCGAACGTGCCGCCGGTGCTCCCTTCCGGGACCTCGGCATGCCGGAGATCGCCGACGACGAACCGCCCCCGCTCGACGTACTGGAGCGCTACCGCCGGGCGGGCCGCTGCTGGGGCGCGGCCGACGAACGGGACCGCCCGGCCGCCTACCTCCTCGCCGAACCCGTGGACGGCGCCCTGCACATCGAGCAGCTCTCGGTCCACCCGCGCGCCGCGCGCCGGGGCGTGGGCCGGGAACTCCTCGCGTACGCCGCCGACCGCGCCCGCGAGGAGGGCCTGACCGCCCTGACCCTGACCACCTTCACGGAGATCCCGTGGAACGCCCCCTACTACGCCCGCCTCGGCTTCCACGCCCTCGCGGAGGCGGACCTCACCCCCGGCCTGCGCGAGATCCGCGCGACGGAGGCCGAACACGGCCTGGACCGCTGGCCCCGCGTGTGCATGCGCGCACCACTGTGACCGAAGCGCGGTAATCCGCGCGCGGTCCGGCCCGCACTGCTGCCACGATGCGCCCCATGGGCGACATCGAACCCGGCACGCTCGTCGTGCGCCGCGCCGAGCCGTCGGACCACACGGCGCTGACCGGGACCGACCCGATCGCGGCGGCGGGAGACCGGGCGCGCCGCGCCGGCATCCGGCGCTGGTGCGAGCAGGGCCGCGCGCTGCTGGCCGAAGACGCGCGCGGCCCCGTGGGCTACGCCGTGCTGGAGTACACCTTCTTCGAGCAGGGCTTCCTCACCCTGCTGACGGTCGCGCCCGCCGCACGCCGGCAGGGTGTGGCCACGCGGCTTCTCACGGCCGTCGAGGCCGCGTGCACCACGCCCAAGCTGTTCACCTCGACCAACGTCTCCAACCAGCCCATGCAGCAACTGCTCCTGAGGGCCGGCTGGCAACCCGCCGGTCTGGTCCACGGTCTCGACGACGGCGACCCCGAGCTCTTCTATCTCTGCCCGTCCGCGAACTTCTCCCGCAGTTCCACCTTGCGTACCTTCCCGGACACCGTCATCGGGAAGGAGTCGAGGAGCTGAAGCCTGCTCGGGATCTTGTAGTGGGCCAGGCGGCCCTGGCAGAAGGTCTGGAGTTCCTCCAGGGTGAGCGGGTCGGCGGGGTCGTGGGGGATGACGCAGGCGAGGACCTCCTCGCCGTAGCGGTCGTGCGGGACGCCCACGACCTGGACGTCCTGGATCTTGGGGTGGGCGTAGAGGAACTCCTCGATCTCACGGGGGTAGATGTTCTCCCCGCCCCGGATGATCATGTCCTTGATGCGGCCGACGACCTCGACGTAGCCGTCCTCGCGCATCACCGCGAGGTCGCCGGTGTGCATCCAGCGGCCCGCGTCGATGGCCTCGGCGGTCTTCTCCGGCTCGTTCCAGTAGCCGAGCATGACGCTGTAACCGCGGGTGCACAACTCGCCCGCCGTGCCGCGCGGTCGGGTCACCCCCGTCGCCGGGTCGACGATCTTCACCTCGATGTGCGGCAGCACGCGGCCGACCGTGCCGGTGCGGTGTTCCAGGTCGTCGTCGCGCCGCGTCTGCGTGGAGACGGGTGAGGTCTCCGTCATGCCGTAGCAGATGGACACCTCGGCCATGTTCATCTCGTTGACCACCCGTTTCATCACCTCCACCGGGCAGGGCGAGCCCGCCATGATGCCGGTGCGCAGGGAGGAGAGGTCGTACGAGGCGAAGCCGGGGAGGTTCAGCTCCGCGATGAACATGGTCGGGACGCCGTAGAGCGAGGTGCAGCGCTCCTGCTGGACCGCCTCCAGCGTGGCCTTCGGGTCGAAGGACGGGGCCGGGATCACCATGCAGGCGCCGTGTGACGTGGCGGCGAGGTTGCCCATGACCATGCCGAAGCAGTGGTAGTAGGGCACCGGGATGCAGATCCGGTCCTGCTCGGTGTAGGCGATCAACTCGCCCACGAAGTAGCCGTTGTTGAGGATGTTGTGGTGGGAGAGGGTGGCCCCCTTGGGGAAGCCCGTCGTGCCCGACGTGTACTGGATGTTGATCGGGTCGTCGCAGGACAAGCCGTCGTCCTCGAACCGGGCGCCGGGGGTCCCCCGCCCGAGCAACGCGTCCCAGCTCGGGTCGCCGAAGTACACGACCTCGCGCAACTCGGCGCATTCGCCCCGCACTTGCTCGACCATCGCCCGGTAGTCGCTTCCCTTGTGGCCGAGGGAGGCGAAAAGGAGGGAGATCCCGGCCTGGTTGAGGACGTACTCGACCTCGTGGGTGCGGTAGGCCGGGTTGATGTTCACCATGATCGCGCCGATGCGGGCGGTGGCGTACTGGACCAGGACCCACTCGGCACAGTTGACCGCCCAGATACCCACCCGGTCGCCCTTGGCGACCCCGGAGGCGAGCAGCGCGGAGGCCAGTTCGTCGACGGCCGCGCCGAACTGCGCGTACGTCCAGCGCCGCCCGGACGGCACGTCGACCAGCGCCTCACGGTCCGGCCAGGCGGCCACCGCCCGGTCCAGGTTGGCCCCGATGGTGTCGCCGAGCAGAGCCGTCTCGCTGGTCCCATGACTGTACGAGGTCACCGGAAGTCCTCCTCGCGGTACTCGGCGTCCGACCCGGCCGCCGTGGCCTCACGCAGCTCGATGCGGCGGATCTTGCCCGAGACGGTCTTGGGCAGGTCGCCGAACTCCAGGCGGCGGATGCGCTTGTAGGGGGCCAGGGCCTCACGGGAGTGCTCGAACAGCACCTTCGCGGTGTCGGGGCCGGGCTCCCAGCCCGCCGCCAGGACGACGTACGCCTTCGGCACCGCGAGCCGCAACTCGTCCGGCGCCGGCACGACGGCCGCCTCGGCCACCGCCTCGTGCTCCAGCAGCGCGCTCTCCAGCTCGAAGGGGCTGATCTTGTAGTCGGACGCCTTGAAGACGTCGTCCGCGCGGCCGACGTAGGTGATGTAGCCGTCCGCGTCCCGCGCGCCGATGTCGCCCGTACGGTAGTAGCCGCCGGCCATCGCCTCCGCCGTGCGGTCCGCGTCGCCGTGGTAGCCGGTCATCAGGCCGACGGGGCGGTCCGACAGGTCGAGCGCGATCTCCCCTTCGCTCGCGCCCGGCGCGCCCGAGACGGGGTCCAGCAGCTCGACGCGGTAGCCGGGACTCGGCCGGCCCATGGAGCCGGTCTTGAGCGGCTGGCCCGGGCTGTTGGCGACCTGCACGGCCGTCTCGGTCTGGCCGAAGCCGTCCCGGATGGTGACGCCCCAGGACCGGCGGACCTGCTCGATGACCTCCGGGTTGAGCGGCTCACCGGCGGCGACGACCTCGCGCGGCGGGGTGCGCAGCTGCGTCAGGTCTGCCTGGATGAGCATGCGCCAGACGGTGGGCGGGGCGCAGAAGGTGCTGACCCCGGCCCGGTCCATCTCGGCCATGAGCCGGGCCGCGTCGAAGCGCGTGTAGTTGTACAGGAAGACGGTCGCTTCGGCGTTCCAGGGAGCGAAGAGGTTGGACCAGGCGTGCTTGGCCCAGCCGGGTGAGGAGATGTTCAGATGCACGTCGCCGGGTTTGAGGCCGATCCAGTACATGGTCGACAGGTGCCCGATCGGATACGAGGTGTGGGTGTGCTCGACGAGTTTGGGCCGGGCGGTGGTGCCCGAGGTGAAGTACAGCATCAGCGGATCGTCGGCCCGGGTCGGGGCGTCCGGCGTGAAGTCGGCCGGGGCGCCGTGGGCGTCCTCCAGCGGCAGCCAGCCCTCGGGGGCGCCGCCCGCGGCGATGCGCGTGTAGCGGCCGGGGACCTCGGTGAACTTGCCGGTGTCCTCGGAACGCGCGATGACGTGCCGGACCCGGCCGCGGTCGACGCGGTCGCGCAGGTCGGCGGGGCCGAGCAGCGGGGTGGCCGGGATGACCACCGCGCGCAGTTTCATCGCCGCGAGCGCGGTGATCCACAGTTCGGCCTGGTTTCCGAGCATCACGAGGATCCGGTCCTCGGGGCGCACGCCCCGGGCGCGCAGCCAGTTGGCGAACCGGTCGGAGCGTACGGACATCTCCCCGAAGGACAGCCGGGTCTCGCTGCCGTCCTCCTCGACGATGTGCAGCGCGGTGCGGGCGTTGCCGTGCGCGATCTCGTCGAACCAGTCGAGCGCCCAGTTGAAGTAGTCGGGACGGGGCCAGCGGAAGCCCTCGTAGGCCGCGCCGTAGTCCTCGCGGTGTTCCAGCAGGAAGTCCCGCGCGCCGCGGAACGCCTCCGTCGCCGATGTCATGTGTCCTCCTTGGTACCGGACCATTGCCGGGCGGCTCTGAGCCATCGTGTAATCCGTGATGCAGGTCTCACTACCCCCGAACGGGGGGGGTGCGCCCGCACAGGAGCCGCAGTGAAGGGGCGAGCAGGTGACAACAGACGCGTCCGACGCGGTCGAGATACGGAACGCGCTGCTCCGTCTGCGGCGCGCCACCGGCCTTCCGGTCGCTTTCGGCGGCCTGATGGAGGCCGGGCGGCAGATGCGCATCAGCGAACTGAGCGGCACGGCGACGCACGCCCTGCGTTCGCTGGTGGTGACGTCCGGGAACGGGCTGGGCGGCAAGACGGTGGTGCTCGCCCGGCCGTGCGTGGTGACGGACTACTCGGCGTCGCGGCAGATCAGCCACGAGTACGACGCCCCGGTGGCGGTGGAGGGACTGCGCTCGGTGCTGGCCGTGCCGGTGGTCGTACGGCACTCGGTGTGTGGGGTGCTGTACGGGGCGCTGCGGACGGCCCTGCCGCTGGGCGAGCGCATGCTGGACGAGGCCGTCGAGGCGGCGCGGGACGTGGAGCGGGCGCTGGTCGTGCGGGAGGAGGCCCGCACGCTCGCCGCCGAGGGCGCGGCCGGCGCGGGTCGGGAGCAGGTGCGGGAGGCGCACGCGGCCCTGCGGGCGCTGGCGCCGAAGATCGCGGATCCAAAGCTGCGGGCCGAGCTGCTCGACGCGTGTGCCCTGCTGACGGCCGATTCCACCCCGTCGGGCCGGGTCCGGCTCACGCCGCGCGAGGTGGACGTGCTGGCGTGCGTGGCCGCGGGGGCCACGAACGCGGTCGCGGCCGAGCGGCTGGGGGTGACGCCCGAGACCGTCAAGGGGTATCTGCGGTCCGCCATGCGGAAGCTGCGGGCCCGTACCCGGGGCGAGGCCGTGGTCGCCGCGCGCCGGGCAGGATGGTTGCCGTAGGTTTGTGATGTTTTCCGTTACCCCTGCTCGTTCGATATACCGACGGGATCCCGACCGGGCGCCACCGTCGTGTTCCGTCGCATTCGGGAGCCCAATGAATTCGCGCCCGAACCTCCGTTGTTATTTCCCTCACCACGCCGTCCGTCCGAATTTCAAAGAGCTGTTGCCTAATATTGGCCAGGACACGACACACGGAGGGGAGCGGTGACCGTGCCACGGGACTTCCAGGAACCTCCCAGGAGCCGCCCCGACGTGGTCATCGGCCGGGAGGACCTGTTCACGTCGGCGCGTGAACAGCTCGGCCGAGGCGGCAGTGTGCTGCTCCACGGCCCCGCGGGAATTGGAAAGTCGACGGTCCTGCGGGCGCTGGCCGCGGATTACTCCGGTGCGCCCCGGACCGTGTTGCGCTGCTCGGCCACCGAGTCCGAATCCCACTTGCCCTTCCTGGCGCTGGCCGACCTGTTCGGCCTGGTCCTGGACGAGGTCTCCGGTGCCCTGCCCGCCGCCCAGCGCACCGCCCTGGAGTCCGCGCTCACCGGGCGCGGCGAGTCCACCCTCCAGAGCGACGGGCTCGCGCTGCGCCTCGCCGTGCTGTCGGCGCTGCGTACCCTCGCCGCCAAGGGCCCGGTGCTGATCGTCGCCGACGACCTCCAGTGGCTGGACGCGGCCAGCGCCGAGCTGCTCGGTTTCGCCGCCCGCCGGCTGGGCGACACGCCCGTGCAGATGCTGTGCGCGGTGCGGACCGAGGGCCAGGAGTACGACCGCCATCTACGCGCGTCTCCGCCCGACACGCTCGCCGTCCGGCTGGGCCCGCTGTCCCGTACGCAGGTCTCCGCACTGCTCGACCACCGCGGCTACACCCCCCTGTCCCGCTCCACGATCCGCGATATCCACCGCACCAGCGGCGGCAACCCGCTCTTCGCCCTGGAGCTGGGCCGTGCCCTGGCGGAGAGCCCCACCCGGCCGCGGCCCGGTGAGCCGCTGCCCGTGCCCACCTCGCTGCGGGCGCTGGTGCTGAGCCGGCTGGAGATGCTGTCCGACGAGGCGCGCCGCACCCTGCTCGTGGCCAGTGCCGGTGCCCGTCCCACGCTGGCGCTGCTGCACGCGGCCGGCCGGGAGCACGCCGAGGCCGAGACCGCGCAGGCGGCGGCGCTGGGGCTGCTGGCGACCGAGGGGGAGAGTCCCGCCGTACGGTTCGCGCATCCGCTGATCTCTGCCGCGCTGTACGCGGAGGCCCCGGCGCGGGAGCGGCGGGCCGTGCACGCCGCGCTGTCCACGGCGGCCTCCGACCCGATCGAGCGGGCCCGGCACCTCGCCCTGGCGACCACCGGCACCGACCCGGAGGTGGCGGCCCGGCTCGCGGAGGCCGGTGCGCTGGCCCGGGACCGCGGGGCGCCGTCCGTGGCCGCCTCGCTCGGGCTGCTCGCGGCCCGGCACACCCCGGCGGACAGTACGCCCGGCCCGGACGAGCGGCGGCTCCAGGCCGCGGAGGACGCGATCACCGCCGGCGAGGCCGATCTCGCCCGGGACATCGCCCGCGACGTACTGACGCGTGCCAGCGTGCCCGCGGAGCGGGTGCGGGCCTGGATGGTGGTCATCGAGGCGGCCGGGCAGGCTCTCGGCGAGGTCGACGCCGTCTTCCCGCAGGTCCTGGCCGACGCGGGCGACGACCCGCGGCTGCTCGCCCTGGTCCACTACCAACTGGCCTGGCGCGGCCTGGTGGTGGAGGGCGACTTCGCCGAGGCCCGGCAGGAGGCCGCGCACGCGGCGGAGCTGGCCGCCCGCGGCGAGGACCGGCGCACCGAGCTGATGGCGCTGTCCTTCCAGGCCTCCACCGAGACCCTGATGGGCCACCCGGGTGCCCCCGAGACCGTCCAACGGGCGCTGAAGGAACCCCAGGACCCGTATGTGGCCTGCCATCACAACGGCGCCGGCTCGGCCCGGTTCCGCTGGCTGATCATGAGCGACCAGCTGCCCGAGGCGCGGGCGACCATCACCGCGCTGCTGCGCGAGGTGCGCAGGCGCGGCATGGTCGAGAGCGAGGTGCACTTCCTGCGCTTCCTCGCCGACACGGAACTGCGCTCCGGGCACTGCGGCCGGGCCCTGGACCTGGCCCGCGAGAGCCTGCGGCTCGCCCGGGACTCCGGGATCGGCGAGGGCGCCTCGGCCATGCTCACCTCCCTCGCGGAGGCCTCCGCCGGGGACGTCGACCGGGCGCTGGCCCTCGCCCGTGAGGCTGCCGACCACGCCGAGGTCGACGGCGACCAGATGTACCTGTCCCGCGCGCTGGCGGCCCTGGGCTACGCCCAGTTGGTGGCCGGGGACCCGGCGGCCGCGGTCCGTTCGCTGCGCCGGGTGCGGGAGCTGGAGCAGGGCCTCGGCATCAACGACCCGGCGCGCGGCCGCTGGCACGGCGACCTCGCCGAGGCCCTGGTCCGCATCGGCGAACCGGGCGAGGCGCAGGACGTGATCGACACGGCACGGGTGCACGCGCTGCGGCTGGGCCGGGAGAGTGTGCTGGCCGTCCTCGACCGGGCCGAGGCGCTGGCGCGGGCGGCCCGCGGCGAACACGAGGCCGCCCTGGTCCGGCTGACGTCCGTTCAGGACCGGCTCGGCAGGCTGGGCTACGGCCTCGAGGAGGCGCGGGCCGCCTTCGCGCTGGCCCGTCTGCGCACCCAGGCCGCCGCTTTCCCCCGCAGCGGCGCAACTCCCCTGCCGGGACCGGCGTCGTACGACGAGGCCGCCCGGCTGTTCCGGCGCTGCCGGGCGCTGCCCTGGCTGCGGCAGGTCGACGCGGCCGCCGCGGCCGGTCCCGCTGCGGTGGAGCTGGCCTCCGTCGCCCCGCCCGTCGCGCTCGACGCGCTGGAGGGCCTCGCGGCGATGGAGCGTCAGGTCGCCTCACTGGTGATGGAGGGCGCGACGAACCGGGAGATCGCGGCCCGTCTGTTCATCAGCGTCAAGACCGTCGAGGCGACCCTGACCCGGGTCTACCGGAAGCTGGGGATCCGTTCGCGGGTGGACATCGTCCGGCTGGCGGCGGGCCGCCGCCCGACCTGACCCCACCCGCGTCCCCCAGGGTTTACGAGGCCCGACCGAGGGTTATCCCTGCCCAACTCCCTTAGGGGGTTCCCTCATTGGGAGGCCGCCCTTCCGGGCTCTAGCTTTGTCGCGTGCCGCTCGCCGGGCACACGGAGATCCGAACAACGGAGTCAGGGTCACCGTGCACCACCCACCCGCGCGACCCCCACCGGCAACTCCCCGAGGAGACCCATGTTCGGGTTCGACCGTGCCAAGAAGGCCGCTGCCGTCGCCACGGCGACCGCTGCCGCCGCCGCGACCGCGCTGCTCGCCGCTCCCGCCGCCGTCGCCGCGCCCCAGCCGATCGTCGGCGGTACCACGACCACGACGACCGCGTACCCGTTCGTCATGCAGATCACGGACGCCTCGCAGACCCAGTTCTGCGGCGGCACGCTGGTCTCGCCCACCAAGGTCGTCACCGCCGCCCACTGCATGGTCGGTGAGACGACCAGCAGCGTGCGCGTCGTCGGCGGCCGCACCTACCGCAACGGCACCAACGGCACGGTCAGCAGAGTCAGCAAGATCTGGATGCACCCGAGCTACACCGACGTCACCAAGGGCGACGACGTGGCCGTGCTGACGCTGTCGACGTCGATGCCGTACACCCCGGCGAAGTACGTCTCCTCCTCCCAGACTTCGGTGTACGCGGCCGGCACCACCGCCCGCATCCTCGGCTGGGGCGACACCTCCTCGAACGGCAGCGCCTCCAACCAGCTGCGCACCGCGACCGTTCCGACCGTGTCCGACTCCAGCTGCGCGAACTCCTACGGCTCCGACTTCGTGAAGAGCGACATGGTGTGCGCCGGAAAGACCTCCGGCGGCGTGGACACCTGCCAGGGCGACAGCGGCGGTCCCCTGCTCATCGGGGGCGTCCTGGCAGGCATCACTTCCTGGGGCGAGGGCTGCGCCCAGGCCGGTTACCCGGGTATCTACACCCGGCTGACCACCTTCTCCAACCTGGTCACGACGCAGATCAACTCGTAACCGGGCAAAGCTCCTGAGCACCCCTCAGGTGAAAGACCGGGGGGCGTTGCGGGCCTCCACGAGCGGCCCGCAACGCCCCCTCTCCATGTCACCGGCCGGGCCCTCGCCCACGGCCGCCGCACCGCCGTGGCGACGGCCCTCGGCAACGTGGTCGGTTCCTACCTGCTGGTCGTGGCGGTCGCGGTCGGGATCGGCTCGCTGGTCGAGCGATCGGTGACGGTGTACCTGACGGTGAAGCTGGCGGGTGCCGCGTATCTGGTGTTCCTGGGGGTGCAGGCGTTCCGCCATCGCAAGGAACTCAAGGCGTCACAGATCAGCACACAGACGGCGGGACCGGCCCGCGGCGATCTCCGGACGCTCCTGGACGGGGTCCTCGTCGGCGTCACCAACCCGAAGGGCGTGGTGTTCTTCGCCGCCGTCCTGCCGCAGTTCGTGGACCACTCGGCGGGCCATGTGCCCTTGCAGATGCTGCTGTTGGGCCTCGTACCGATCTCGATCGGCCTCGTCACGGACACACTGTGGGGCCTGACCGCGTCGGCGGCCCGCACCTGGTTCGCCCGCTCGGACCGCCGCCTCTCCCTGATCGGCGGGGCGGGCGGCTGCACGATGATCGGCCTGGGTCTGACGGTGGCGGTGACGGGCCGGGCGGACTGAGGCACTGCTCCGGTCAGCTGCGTACGACGCCGAAGCGGATGTCGTACGACGTCTCCGGGTGCATCACCTGCAGCATCCGCTCCCCCTCGGCGGTGACCTCCTCCCGCTGGGCCCCGGTGAGGCGGCCGAAGGGCTCGATGACGAGCGCCTGCTCCTCCAGTCGCCACAGACCCGCGAGGAACCCGTCGACGAGGAGGGTGCGGTGGGCGATGTTGCCCTGCCAGGCGCGGCCCCGGTACTCGGGCGGGACGACACGGGTGCGGTCGGCGTGGGAGAGCAGCAGGTTGTCGAACTCGGGCAGGAAGCGCGACGGGGCCTGAGTGTCCGGGTCGGGGCGGGGAGCGTCCGGCAGGTCGAAGAGCTCGACGCCGCCCTCGTCCCGGAAGGTCACCAGTCGCGGGCGGAGACGTTCGAAGGCGTCGCGCAGGCGGGTCAGTCCGGCCCAGGTCTGCATGTCCCGCACGGAGGCCGGGCCGAAGGCGGCGAGGTAGCGCAGCACGACCGCGTCGGGCGCGGCGGCCGGTCCGGCCGGACGGCCCAGCCAGTGCTCGGCGGTGGTCAGACTGACCTGCCCGCTCCGGCCCCACAGGCCGCGCGGGGTCACCTGCACGAGCGGCAGCCGGCACCGGGCGGCGACGGACAGGGCCTGCGGGTCGGCGTCGGGCCACTCCTGGATCAGGGCCTCGCGCAACTGCTTCATGGTGCGGGGCTCGGTCTCGACGAGGTCGCGGGCGAGGGCGGTGAGCCGGTCCAGGTCGACACCGGCGAGTCCCTTGCGGAAGTTCGTCAGCTCCCGGTCCCGGGCGGGCTGCACCAGCGGACGCAGCGTGAGGCAGTCGTCCGCGGTGTGGGTGTGGATGGTGGAGCGCATCGTGACGATCCGGACGGCCTCGCGGTCGGCCATCAGCCGGGACAGCGCCTCGGGAGTGAAGCCGTCGAGGCGGGCGGCGAGCGCGTAGTACGGAGGCTTGACGTTCTGCGCCTGGAGACCGACCAGGTGCTCGACGGCCGCGGCGGCGGAGATCCGGGCCGGCCGCAGGAGCAACTGGCGGTCGAGGGTGGCGCGGTTGAGGGCCCGGGTACCGAGGTGGGGTGCCGTGCCGACGACGCTCCGCTTGGTGTTCGTCATGTGGGCACGGTAGCGAGAGTCGCGGACAGGTTCTGGCCGCAACGGGGAATGGGTCAGAACGTGATGAGCGCCTTGAGGACGCGGCGGTCCGCCATCGCCCGGTAGGCGTCCGCGGTCTGGTCGACGGTGAAACTCCGGTCGAAGACGCGGCCCGGTTCGATGGTGCCGTCCAGGACGTCCGGCATCAGCTCCTCGATGTAGGCGCGGGCCGGGCTCGCGCCGCCGGTGAGGGTGAGGTTCCGCATGATCGTGGACGGGCCGAGGGGGCCTTCCTCGTACTGCGGGACGCCCAGCCGGCTGATGGTGCCGCCGTCCCCGACCGCCGCCAGGGCGGTCTGGAGCGTCTGGAGGGTGCCGACGGCCTCGATGACCTTGTCCACACCGTCGCCGCGGGTCAGCTCGCGGACGCGGGCCACGCCCTCCTCACCCCGCTCGGCGACCACGTCGGTGGCGCCGAACTCGCGGCCCAGCTCGGTGCGGGCCTCGTGCCGGCCCATCAGGACGATCCGTTCCGCGCCCAGCCGCCTGGCGGCGATGACCGCGCACAGGCCCACCGCGCCGTCCCCGACGACCAGGACGGAGTCGCCGTCGCCGACGCCCGCGGTGACGGCGCCGTGATGACCGGTGCCCATCACGTCCGAGAGCGTCAGCAGCGAGGGCAGCAGCGCGGAGTCGGCGTCGACGGGCAGCTTGACCAGGGTGCCGTCGGCCTGGGGGACGCGCACCGCCTCGCCCTGGCCGCCGTCCACGCCGTCGAAGCCGTACCGGCCGCCCCGCCGGCACGAGAAGTGCAGGCCCTTGGCGCAGTAGTCGCAGGTGTTGTCGCAGTACGTGAACGGCGCCACGACCAGGTCACCGGTCTTGATGCCGGACACCTCGGAGCCGGTCTCCTCGACCACGCCGAGGAACTCGTGTCCCATCGGGCGGCCGGTGCCGGTGGCGGGCAGGGACTTGTAGGGCCACAGGTCACTGCCGCACACGCACGACAGGACGGTGCGCACGACGGCGTCCGTGGGCTGCTGGATCTTCGGGTCGGGCCGGTGCTCCGTCCGGACGTCGCCGGCGCCGTACATCATGGCTGCGCGCACGGAGTTCTCCTCTTCTCGCGGGTTCCTTGACGTCACCCACCGTGCGCCCCCGCACGCCCGCCAGGGAGACCGGGCGCTTCCGGGGGGTGAACAGCGGTGGGTATGACAGGGCCCCCCTCTCGGATACCGCCCTGGTGGCGGCGTTGCGACACTGGGTCCATGGCATCGGAGCAGCACACCAGCGGCGACGAACTGGGGCGCTTCCTGCGCGCCCGCCGCACCCAGACCAGCCCCGAGAGCGTCGGGTTCACCCCGGGCGCGGGCGTACGCCGCACGCCCGGCCTGCGCCGCGAGGAACTGGCCGCCCTCGCCGGGGTCAGCATCGACTACTACATCCGTCTGGAACGCGGCAAGGAGACCCGGCCGAGCCCCGGCGTCGTCGACTCCCTCGCCCGTGCGCTCCGCCTCGACGACGAGGAACACCACCATCTGCGCGAACTCGCCGCCCGGGCCGCCAACTACGCTCCCGAGCCGCCTCCCCCGCCGAGCCGAACCGTCCGGCCGCACCTGAAGCTGCTCCTGGAGACGATGCGGCCCCACCCCGCCTACATCGTCAGCCGCAGCATGGACCTGCTCGCCTGGAACCCGGGCGGCCTCGCCCTGTACGCCGGTATGGCCGACTGGCCAGCCAAGCAGCGCAACCTCGCCCGCTACCTCTTCCTGCACCCCACGGCCCGCGAGCTGTTCCCCGACTGGGAGCCCCTGGTGCGCGCGTGCGTCGCCCGGCTGCGCGCCCAGGCCGGCACCAGTCCCGACGCCCCCGACCTGGCCGGCCTCGTCGGCGAACTCGTGCTCAAGAGCCCCGACTTCGCCAAGCTGTGGGAACGCTACGAGGTCATCGGCCGCAAGAAGACGCGGAAGACCTTCCACCACCCGGAGGTCGGCGTCCTGACCCTCAGGGGTCAGAACATGCATCTCGAAGGCACGCCCGGCCGGCGCCTCTGCGTCTACACCGCCGAACCCGGCAGCCCCGACCACGACGCGATGCTCCTGCTCGACATGACCGCACCCGAGCCCGCCCGGCACGCGGAGGCGAAGACCGGCCGGCCGCGCCCCGCGCAGTCCTGACCCGAAGCCCCTGCCCGCTGTCTGCCGTCCGGGCTCACGCGCCGGGTCCCGGGTCCGGCCGGACGGCTGACTTGATTCCGGCGCGGGCCGCTTCGAGCTGGGCGGCGAACGCGATGCCGAGGAAGAGCGCGACGGCGGTGAGGTTGGCCCACAGCAGCAGGGCGATGAAGGCGGTGAGCGGCCCGTACACGGCGCCGAAGGCACCGCTCTCCTCGACGTACAGCGCGAGCAGCCAGGTGGCCGACACCCACAGCAGCAGATGCACGGCCGAGCCGAAGGCCAGCCAGGTGTAGCCGGGCTGGACGCGGCGGGGCGACCAGCGGAAGATCACGGCGGAGGCCACCCAGGCCAGCGCGAGCCCCACGGGGATGTCGAGCACACCCCACCACCGCGACCCGCTGTTCTGCCAGCCGGCCGAGTCCGCCACCGCGTCGGCCACGGCCTCGCCGGCGACGAGTACGACGAACCCCAGCACCAGGGGCAGACCGGCGGCGAGCGCGAGAACGATCGACCGCGCGTACTTGTGCGGGAAGGGACGGTCGCGCTCGATGCCGTAGATGCGGTTGGCGCCGCGCTCGATCTGGCCCATGGCCGAGGCGAGGTTCAGCAGCGCGAAGCCCAGACCGAGCCACAGGGCGAGCGTGCTCCAGACATCGCCGTGCGCGGTGCGCCGCGTCCCTTCGAAGGCGTCCTCGACGATCTCCGCGCCGGCACCCGGCACGATCCGGCCGAGCGTGAGCTCGATGACCCGGCCCACGCCCTCCGTGTGCACCGACGTGGCCAGCCCGACGAGCGCCAGGGTGCACGGGACCAGCCCGAGCACCACCTGGAAGGCGAGGGCCCGCGCGTTGGTGAAGCCGTCCGCGTAACGGAACCGTGCGAAGGAATCGGCCAGCAGCCGCAGCCCGCCGTAATGGCGCAGGGCGGTGAACGCCTCGTCTCCGGAGAGCTCTTCTCCGATCATGTCCCGGGTCTGCGGGACGTGGACGGCGGTACCCATGGTGTGGACGCTCCTTGCTGTAGGGCTGCTTCTTGTCCGGTTGCCCCGTGTACCTCTCCCCTCTCGCGTCCGGCCGGTACCGGCCTTCGGGGGAATTCCGGGCCGGCTCCGCCATCCGGCGGTCGGCGGGTGGTGCGGGCATGAGATGTCCCCGCCTGCCGAACCGCCCGCCTCACCGCTCGGCCGCCCGATCAGGGAGGAGCCGCGCGTGCCGGGCCTGCTGCGGACCTCGGCCGCCTACGCCTGGCGGCTCATCGCCGTCGGCGTCGTCGTCCGCGTCGCCTTCTCCGTGCTCGGGCAGTCCCACCGGATCGCCGTCGCTGCCTTCCTCGCTCTCGTCGTCACCGCCGTGCTCCGCCCCGTGGCCGGCCTCCTCGCCCGGTTCATGCCCCGGCCGCTCGCGGTCGCCGCCGCGCTCATCGGCGGCATCGTCCTCGTCCTCGGCGCGCTGGCCCCGGCCCTGTTCCGCGCGGTCTTCTTCACCCATTCCGGCGACCGGCAGTGGCGCTGGCTCTGCGACCAGCTCCCGGAGGGGGGCGGCAGCAGGTCAGGGTCGCGGCCAGGGCCGCCTGGCGGACCTTCACCGGTGACACGCACGGGATTCTGCTGGTCGCACTGGCGTCGAAGGGGCCGCTCACCGCCCTGGTGGTCGTGGCCCTGATCGTGGTCATCGGACAGATCGAGGGCCACGTCCTGCACCCGGTCGTGATGAGCTGGGCCGTCCGGCTGCACCCGGTGTGGTCGCTCTGGCGGTCGTCGGCGGGGCGGTCGCGGCGGGGGTGATCGGTGCCGTGGTGGCGGTACCGCTGGTGGCGATGGTGTGGTCCGTGTTCCAGGCGCTACGGGGTCGTGAACGGGCCGGGCGGCTCACGGGGACAACGGCCCTGTGACGGCGGGTCATTGACGCCCGGCGTCGGCACGGGCGACGATCCCGGGCGGAGGCGTGCGGACAGGAGATCGAGATCACAGAAACGGGGAGGGAAAGGTCACAGCCTCGCCCACTGCTGCTCCTCTGTGTCCGTGTCCTAGCATCCGAGCATGACGGTCCTGCCTGACGACGGGCTTGAGCTGGCCGGCGAGTTCCCTGATGTGCCCCATGAGCAGTGGCAGCGCCTTGTGGCGGGTGTGCTGCGCAAGTCGGGCAAGGAAGTGGAGGGCGCCGAGGCCGAGGAAGCCCTGTCCACCGCGCTGGAGGACGGGCTGCGCACCCGGCCTCTCTACACCGCGTACGACACCGCGCCCGAGCCGGGCCTGCCCGGATTCGCACCCTTCGTGCGGGGCGGCCGGGCCGAGGGGAACACGCTCGGCGGCTGGGACGTACGGCAGCGGCACACGGTGGCCGACAGCGGCGCGGTACTCGCGGATCTGGAGAACGGCGTCACCTCCCTGTGGCTGGCAGTGGGAGAAGGCGGCATTCCGGTGCCGGAGCTCGGCCGGGTCCTCGACAGCGTCTATCTCGACCTCGCTCCCGTCGTCCTCGACGCGGGGCGTGACCCCGGGCCCACCGCGCGGGAGTTGCTGCGGCTGTACGAGGAGCGCGGTGTCGCCCGGGAGGCGGCGCGCGGCAATCTGGGCGCGGACCCGCTGGGCCATGAGGCCCGGAGCGGGCAGGAGGGCGACTTCGCTCCGGCGGCGGAGCTCGCGCGGCTGTGTGCCGAGGGGTACCCGGGGCTGCGGGCGCTGACCGTGGACGCGCTGCCGTACCACGAGGCCGGCGGCTCGGCGGCCCAGGAGCTGGGCTGTTCGCTGGCCACGGGAGTGGCGTATCTGCGGCACCTCACCGGGGCCGGGCTGAGCGTCCAACAGGCCTGTGGGCAGCTGGAGTTCCGGTACGCGGCGACCGCCGACCAGTTCCTGACGATCGCCAAGCTGCGGGCCGCGCGCCGGCTGTGGGCGCGGGTGGCCGAGGTCTGCGGGGCGCCGCGTGCGGGGGCGCAGCTCCAGCACGTCGTGACGTCTCCGGTGATGATGACGCGCCGCGACCCGTGGGTGAACATGCTGCGCACGACCATCGCCACGCTGGCCGCCGGGGCGGGCGGGGCCGACTCGGTCACCGTGCTGCCCTTCGACCACGCCCTCGGCCTGCCGGACGCGTTCGCACGCCGTATCGCCCGTAACACCTCCACGATCCTCATCGAGGAGTCGCATCTGTCCCGGGTGATCGACCCGGCGGGCGGCTCCTGGTACGTGGAGCGGCTCACCGACGAACTCGCCCATGCGGGCTGGGAGTTCTTCCAGCGGATCGAGCGGCTCGGCGGCCAGGCGGCGGCCCTGCGGTCGGGGGACCTCGCGCAGGACCTGGCCGACACCTGGCAGGCGCGCAGCGGCAAGCTCGCCAAGCGGCGCGAACCCATCACCGGCGTCAGCGAGTTCCCGTACCTCGCGGAGAAGCCGGTGGTCCGCGAGAGCGCGCCCGAGGCACCCTCCGGCGGGCTGCCGCGCGTACGCCGCGACGAGGCGTACGAGGCGCTGCGCGCCCGTTCCGACGCCCACCTCGCCGCGACCGGCTCCCGGCCCCGGATCTTCCTGGCCGCGATCGGCCCGGCCGCCGCCCACACGGCGCGCCTCACCTTCGCCTCGAACCTCTTCCAGGCGGGCGGCATCGAGCCGGTCACCGAGGGCGCCTTCGAGGAGAGCGGCGCGACGGAGGCCGTGCTGTGCTCCAGTGACGCCCTGTACGAGGAGCAGGCGGCGGAGGCGGCCGCCGGACTGCGGTCGGCCGGTGCCTCGCACGTTTTCCTCGCCGGGCGGCCCGGGGAGTACCCCGGTGTCGACGCGTACGTCTTCGCGGGCTGCGACGCCGTGGCCGTGCTGTCCGCGACCCTCGACCGCATGGGAGTGTCCTGATGACCGCCCCCTCCGACCCCTCCGACCCCTCCATCCCCGACTTCGCCGGGATCGAGCTGGGTACCCCGGCCTCCGACGGCGGCCCCGACGAGTGGCGTACGGCGGTCAAGAACGCCTCCGGCGGTGACGACCTGCTCTGGGAGACCCCGGAGGGCATCGCGGTCAAGCCGCTGTACACCGGGCGTGACCTGGAGGGCCTGGACTTCCTGGACACGTACCCGGGCACGGCGCCGTATCTGCGGGGCCCGTACCCGACGATGTACGTCAACCAGCCCTGGACGATCCGCCAGTACGCCGGTTTCTCCACGGCCGAGGAGTCCAACGCCTTCTACCGGCGCAACCTCGCGGCCGGGCAGAAGGGCCTGTCGGTCGCCTTCGACCTGCCCACGCACCGGGGCTACGACAGCGACCACCCGCGGGTGACCGGTGACGTCGGCATGGCGGGCGTGGCCATCGACTCGATCTACGACATGCGGCAGCTGTTCGACGGCATCCCGCTGGACGAGATGACCGTGTCGATGACGATGAACGGCGCCGTGCTGCCGGTGCTGGCGCTGTACATCGTCGCCGCGGAGGAGCAGGGCGTACCGCCGGAGAAGCTGGCGGGGACCATTCAGAACGACATCCTCAAGGAGTTCATGGTCCGCAACACCTACATCTATCCGCCGAAGCCGTCGATGCGGATCATCTCCGACATCTTCGCCTTCACCTCGCAGCGGATGCCGCGCTACAACTCCATCTCCATCTCCGGCTATCACATCCAGGAGGCGGGCGCGACGGCGGACCTGGAGCTGGCGTACACGCTCGCGGACGGCGTGGAGTACCTCCGGGCGGGCCGTGAAGCCGGTCTGGACGTGGACGCGTTCGCGCCCCGGCTGTCGTTCTTCTGGGCGATCGGCATGAACTTCTTCATGGAGGTCGCCAAGCTGCGGGCGGCACGCCTGCTGTGGGCGAAGCTGGTGCGGCAGTTCGACCCGAAGAACGCCAAGTCCCTGTCGCTGCGCACCCATTCACAGACCTCCGGCTGGTCGCTGACCGCGCAGGACGTGTTCAACAACGTGACGCGCACGTGCGTCGAGGCGATGGCCGCGACGCAGGGGCACACGCAGTCGCTGCACACCAACGCCCTGGACGAGGCGCTGGCCCTGCCCACCGACTTCTCGGCGCGCATCGCCCGCAACACGCAGTTGCTGCTCCAGCAGGAGTCCGGCACGACCCGCGTCATCGACCCCTGGGGCGGCAGCGCCTACGTCGAGCGGCTGACGTACGACCTCGCCCGGCGGGCCTGGCAGCACATCCAGGAGGTCGAGGCCGCGGGCGGCATGGCCAAGGCCATCGACGCGGGCATCCCCAAGCTGCGCATCGAGGAGGCCGCGGCCCGCACGCAGGCCCGGATCGACTCGGGGCGGCAGCCGGTCATCGGCGTCAACAAGTACCGGGTGGACAGCGACGAGCAGATCGATGTCCTGAAGGTCGACAACTCCTCCGTGCGCGCCCAGCAGATCGAGAAGCTGCGGCGGTTGCGGGCGGAGCGGGACGAGACGGCCTGCCGGGACGCGCTGGACGCGCTGACCCGGGCCGCCGCGGGCGAGGGCAACCTGCTGGAGCTGGCGGTGCACGCGGCCCGCGCGAAGGCGACCGTCGGGGAGATCTCCGACGCCCTGGAGAAGGCCTACGGCCGGCACGCGGGCCAGATCCGTACGATCTCCGGCGTATACCGCAACGAAGCAGGGGAGTCCCCGTCCGTGGACCGCACCCGAGCCCTGGTCTCCGACTTCGAGGAGGCCGAGGGCCGCCGCCCGCGCATCCTGGTCGCGAAGATGGGCCAGGACGGCCACGACCGCGGTCAGAAGGTGATCGCGACCGCCTTCGCCGACCTCGGTTTCGACGTGGACGTCGGCCCGCTGTTCCAGACCCCGGCCGAGGTGGCCCGGCAGGCCGTCGAGGCGGACGTGCACATCGTCGGAGTCTCCTCGCTGGCGGCCGGTCACCTCACCCTCGTCCCGGCGTTGCGTGAGCAGCTCGCCGAGGAGGGGCGCGAGGACATCATGATCGTGGTCGGCGGGGTGATCCCGCCGCAGGACGTGCCGACGCTGCTGGAGATGGGCGCGGCGGCGGTCTTCCCGCCCGGGACGGTGATCCCGGACGCGGCGTACGACCTGGTGAAGCGACTGTCGGACGGACTCGGGCACGACCTGTGATCGATGTCGACGCGTATGTGAAGGGCGTACTCGACGGGAAGCGGGCGATCATCGCCCGGGCCATCACGCTCGTCGAGTCGACCCGCCCTCAGCACCGGGCCCTGGCCCAGGAGTTGCTGACCGAGCTGCTGCCGCACAGCGGGCGGGCCCGGCGGATCGGGGTCAGCGGGGTGCCGGGCGTGGGCAAGTCGACGTTCATCGACGCGTTCGGCTCGATGCTGACGCGGCTCGGGCACCGGGTGGCGGTGCTCGCCGTCGACCCGTCCTCCAGCCGTACCGGCGGCTCGATCCTCGGCGACAAGACGCGCATGGAACGGCTGGCCGTGGACCCGGCGGCCTTCGTACGCCCCTCCCCCACCGCGGGCACCCTGGGCGGGGTCGCCAAGGCGACGCGTGAGTCGATCGTGGTGATGGAGGCGGCGGGCTACGACGTGATCCTGGTGGAGACGGTCGGTGTCGGCCAGTCCGAGACCGCGGTCGCGAACATGGTCGACTCCTTCCTGCTGCTCACCCTCGCCCGCACGGGCGACCAGCTCCAGGGCATCAAGAAGGGCGTCCTGGAACTGGCCGACGTGATCGCCGTGAACAAGGCGGACGGGCCGCACGAGCGTGACGCCCGTGCCGCCGCGCGGGAACTGGCGGGCGCGCTGCGGCTGATGCACGGCAAGGACGCGTTCTGGACCCCGCCCGTGCTCAGCTGCAGCGCGCGCGAGTCGAGCGGCCTGGAAACGGTGTGGGAGCGTCTCGAACAGCACCGCACGCTGCTGGACTCGACCGGCCGCCTCGCCGCCAAGCGGCGTGACCAGCAGGTCGACTGGACCTGGACCATGGTCCGCGACGAACTCCTCGGCCGCCTGCACGCCGACCCGGCGGTGCGGGCGCTGGCGCCGGTTCTGGAACAGCGGGTCCGGGAGGGTGAGCTGACGCCGACCCTGGCGGCGGAGCGGATCCTGGGGGCGTTCGGAGGGGCCGGCTCGGAGAGTTCCTGAGCAGGATCGGCAAGGACGAGGATTCCGCGATTCCGCATACCCGGCTTGCATGACTATGCAAAGTGATACATACTCTTTCTATGTCCAAGGTCCTCACCTCCCTGCCCGCCGGCGAGCGCGTCGGCATCGCCTTCTCGGGCGGTCTCGACACCTCCGTCGCGGTCGCGTGGATGCGCGACAAGGGCGCCGTCCCGTGCACCTACACCGCCGACATCGGCCAGTACGACGAGCCCGACATCGCGTCGGTGCCCGGCCGCGCGAACACCTACGGTGCCGAGATCGCGCGTCTGGTCGACTGCCGTGCCGCGCTGGTCGAGGAGGGCCTGGCCGCGCTGACCTGCGGCGCGTTCCACATCCGCTCGGGCGGGCGGGCGTACTTCAACACCACTCCGCTCGGCCGTGCCGTCACGGGCACGCTGCTGGTCCGGGCGATGCTCGAGGACGACGTCCAGATCTGGGGCGACGGCTCGACCTTCAAGGGCAACGACATCGAGCGGTTCTACCGCTACGGCCTGCTCGCCAACCCGCACCTGCGGATCTACAAGCCCTGGCTGGACGCGGCCTTCGTGACCGAGCTCGGCGGCCGCAAGGAGATGTCGGAGTGGCTGCTCGCCCACGGGCTGCCCTACCGCGACAGCACGGAGAAGGCGTACTCCACGGACGCCAACATCTGGGGCGCCACGCACGAGGCGAAGACCCTGGAGCACCTGGACACCGGCGTCGAGACCGTCGAGCCGATCATGGGCGTGAAGTTCTGGGACCCCGAGGTCGACATCGCCACCGAGGACGTGACGATCGGCTTCGAGCAGGGCCGCCCCGTGACGATCAACGGCAAGGAGTTCTCCTCCCCTGTCGACCTGGTCATGGAGGCCAACGCCATCGGCGGCCGGCACGGCCTGGGCATGTCGGACCAGATCGAGAACCGGATCATCGAGGCCAAGAGCCGCGGCATCTACGAGGCCCCGGGCATGGCCCTGCTGCACGCCGCGTACGAGCGTCTGGTCAACGCGATCCACAACGAGGACACCCTCGCCCAGTACCACACCGAGGGACGGCGGCTCGGCCGGCTGATGTACGAGGGCCGCTGGCTGGACCCGCAGGCGCTGATGATCCGCGAGTCGCTCCAGCGGTGGGTCGGCGCGGCCGTCACCGGCGAGGTGACGCTGCGGCTGCGGCGCGGTGAGGACTACTCGATCCTCGACACGACCGGCCCGGCGTTCAGCTACCACCCCGACAAGCTGTCCATGGAGCGCACGGAGGACTCCGCGTTCGGCCCGGTGGACCGGATCGGCCAGCTCACCATGCGCAACCTGGACATCGCCGACTCCCGCGCCAAGCTGGAGCAGTACGCTGGCATCGGTCTGATCGGCACCGGCAGCCCGACCATCGGCGCCTCCCAGGCAGCCGCGACCGGGCTGATCGGAACCATGCCTGAGCTGCCGCAGGGCGGCGCCGAGGCCATCGCCTCCCGTGGCGAGGTCTCCGAGGAGGACGCGTGGCTGGACCGCGCCGCGATGGACTCCGGCACGGACTGATCGGTTCGTGTGCCCCGTGAGACGGGGCATCAGAGAGAAGGCCGGCCCGGCACCCACAGTGCCGGGCCGGCCCTTTTGCGTGCCCAGGGACTCCCGGCCGCAGGCGGATGATCGGCCGAACGGCCGAGGGCCGGTGCGGCGGCGGTCCCGGTGCTCTGGCCGAATGGCCGAGGCGCGGGCCCGCGTACCCGGGTGAGAGTGGGATCACTTCCTCTACTCGATCACCTCGATCGCCTCGATCATCGATACGAGTCATGTGCCGATCCCCCAGGAGCACGAGATGCAGCGCGGTTTCCTCGTCGGTGCCGTCGGCGGCGTAGCCGCCATGGCCGCCGTGGGCGGGGTCCTCACCTACCTCCTGGCCGACAAGGACGTGCAGTACACCACGGTCGACCCCTACCCCGGGCAGCCCCACGTGAAGGTGGACGGCCACCCGGCAGTGGAGAGGACGATCCTTCAGTCCCGTATCGAGGGCTGGTACCACCCGCTGCCGTGGGTCGGGAAGGACATCGGCGAGGTGTCCTGCCCGGCGCATCTCAAAGCGGTGGCCGGTGCGACCGGGACGTGCACGGCGCGGGCCGGGGGCGAGCGGGTCTCGATTCCCGTCCGCGTGATCAGGGTCGAGGGAGACCCCGCGACACCGCGGGTGACCTGGAAGTTCGAGCGCTGACACGTACCCGGGAGCACACCGAGTCATGAGCACCGTCCTGGCCGGCCACGGCCTCACGAAGAAGTACGGCTCCACCACCGCGCTGGACGGCGTGGACGTCGAGGTCGGCGAGCGGGACTCGCTGGCCATCATGGGCCCGTCCGGCTCCGGCAAGTCCACCCTCCTGCACACCCTGGCCGGGATCATCCGGCCCGACGGCGGCCAGGTGCTGCTGCGCGGCGATCGCATCGACAAACTCGGCGAGAACCGGCTGAGCGCGCTGCGCCGCAAGCGGTTCGGGTTCGTCTTCCAGTTCGGCCAGCTGCTGCCGGAACTGCCCGCCGAGGAGAACGTCGCCCTGCCGCTGATGCTGGAGGGCGTCCCGCGCAGGCAGGCCGTCACCCGCGCCCAGCGCTGGTTCGCGCCGCTCGGCCTGGACGGCCTGGAGAAGCGCCGGCCCGGACAGCTCTCCGGCGGACAGGCCCAGCGAGTCGCCATCGCCCGCGCCCTGGTGATCGAACCGGACGTCGTCTTCGCCGACGAACCCACCGGCGCCCTGGACCAGAACACCAGCGAGGAGGTCGTACGGCTCCTCACCTCCGTCACCCGCGAGCAGGGCGCCGCCCTGGTCATGGTCACCCACGACGCCGACGTCGCCGCCCACTGCGGCCGGATCCTCCAGGTCCGTGACGGCCGGATCAGCAGCCACAACCAGTACACGGTCGTCTGACCCCGCGCGCACGCCACCGGAGACCTCGATGCCTTCCCCTGTCCTTCCCCTGACCTGGCACCTCACCCGGTCCGCCGGCCGCCGCGGCCTCCAGAGCCAGTTGCTCGCCGCCGGTGCCGCCGCCGTCGGCGCCTTCGTGCTGCTGGTGATGATCGCCGCCTGCCTCGGCTCCGGCGCCCGAGCCGACCGCACCACCTGGCGCGTCCCCGACGCGGCATCCGCCAGGTCGGCGACCGCCGTCCAGACCATGACCACGACCTATGTACGCCACCAGCCCGTCACCGTCGTCAGTCTCGCCCAGCTCCCGGACCGCCGACCCACACCCGCGCCGCCCGGCCTGAGCGCCTTCCCGAAGAAGGGCGAGGTGTACGTCTCCCCCGCCCTGGCCGAGCTGATCCGCGAACTGCCCGCGAAGCAACTCGCCGACCGCCTCCCCGAACCGGCGCGGTACGGCACGATCGGCGCCGCGGGGCTCGCCTCCCCCGACGAACTGGTCGCCGTCGTCGGACGCGCGCCCGGCGACCCCGCGGTCTCCAAGGCGGCCGGGGGCGACGGCTGGTACGACGAAGGCCAGACCGCCCGAGCCGGGATCACCGGCTTCGCCGGCTCCAAGCCGAGCATGTTCACGGTCGGCGACCAGCAGACGGCGCTCCTCGGCGCGGTACTGCTGGTGGTGCCCGTCGTGGTGCTGGCCGCCGCGGCCGGACGGCTCGGGGCTGCCCGGCGCGAACAGCGGCTCGCCGCGCTGCGGCTGGCCGGGGCCACCCCGCGGCAGATCCTCGCCATGACCGCCGCCGAGGCGGCGGCCGTGGGCGCCGCCGGTGCCCTCACGGGCGCCCTCGCCTATGTGGCGCTGCTGCCCGCCCTCGCCGCGATCCCCTACGGCGTCGGCGCCTGGTACACCGGCCAGTTGTGGGTCGGTCTGCCGTGGCTCGCGGCGGTGGTGCTGGGCGTCACCGTCCTCCTCACGGTCAGCGCGGTGACGATGCTGCGCCAGGTGGCGACGTCACCCCTCGGCGTGGCCCAGCAGGCCAACCCACGGCGCACGCGCATGATCCGGCTCGTGCTGTTCGCCGCGGCCCTCGTCTACATCATGCAGAGCGCGGGCGGAACCATGACGAACCGCCAGATGATCGCGCTGCTGGTGCTGTTCTACGGGGCGTTCTGGCTGTTCGGCCCGTGGGTCGTGGACCGGCTGGGCCGGATCGCGGGCCGTTTCGCCCGCCGCCCGGCCACCCTGCTGGCGGCCCGCAGGCTCAGCGACGACCCGCGAGGCGCCTGGCGCACCGTCAGCGGCCTGGTCCTCGCGGGCTTCGTCGCCGGGTTCTTCTCCGTCAGCCAGCTGGACATCGGCTTCACCCAGCACCCCGACCAGGTCGCCGTCGTGACCGACGGCGGCGCCGACGCCCGGCACACGGCCACCGAGGCCCGTGCGCTGCTGGACCGGGCGGGCGTCGAGGCGACCGTGAACACCGTGGGCGAGGACGACTTCGACGGCAGCGTGCTGCTCGGCCGATCCGGCGTGGTCGCCCGGGTCTCCGGCGGCACCGAACGGATCGACGCCGCCACCACCGCCCTGACGCCTCTCGGGGAGGGCCGGTTCCCGGTCTCGCAGGACTACGTGTCCGCCCCCGACGCCACCATCACCGACCGCATCACCACGGTCAGCACCGCCACGCTGATCCTGAGCTTCCTCGTGGCGACGGCCTCCGCGGGACTGACCGCGGCCGCGAGCGTCCTGGACCGGCGCCGCGTCTACGGGCTGCTGCGGCTGTCCGGCGCCCCGCTGAAGGTGCTGGACCGGGCACGGGTCCGCGAGACGGTCCTGCCCCTGCTCGTCCTGGCCGGGGGCACGACCGCCATGGGCGTCTTCGGCGGCTACCAGCTCAACGAGGCGGCCGGCGCCACCGTCGACGTCGCCGGCGCGCTCCAGCTCGCCGTCTGCGTGACCGTCGGCGCGCTCGCGATTCTCGCCGCGATCGGCGGCAGCAGGCCGCTGCTGCGCAGGGTGACGGCCGACCCGGCGCAGACCGCGGACTGACGCGACGAGGCACCGACCCGGGCGGAGTCCCGGCGCGCCGATGAGGCACCTCCCGTGTTCGAACAGCACAGGTGGTGCCTCATCTGCGGCCGTTGCTCGGTCAGCAGCAGGTGTCGCCCTTCAGCGCGTGGTGCCGGCCATCTCCGGCACGGGCGTGTCGAGGGCGTCCAGGCTGCGCAGGATGTCCTCCACACGCTGCTTGGCGTCGCCGAAGAGCATCTGGCTGTTCTCCCGGAAGAACAGCGGGTTCTGCACACCGGCGTACCCGGCGGCCATCGACCGCTTGAAGACGACCACGTTGGCCGCCTCCCACACGTGCAGCACCGGCATCCCGGCGATGGGGCTGGCCGGGTTGTCGGTGGCGGCCGGGTTGACGGTGTCGTTGGCGCCGATGACCAGGACGACCGAGGTGGCGGCGAAGTCGTCGTTGATCTCGTCCATTTCCAGGACGATGTCGTACGGCACGTTCGCCTCGGCGAGCAGCACGTTCATGTGCCCGGGCAGCCGGCCGGCGACCGGGTGGATGCCGAAGCGCACCTCGACGCCCCGCTCGCGCAGCTTGCGCGCCAGCTCGGCGACCGGGTACTGGGCCTGGGCGACCGCCATGCCGTAGCCCGGCGTGATGATCACCGAGGAGGCGTCGCGCAGGAGTTCCGCGGTCTCCTCCGCGCCGATCTCCCGGTGCTCCCCGTGTTCGCCGTCGTCGGAGGCCGCCGCCGGCGTCCCGAAGCCGCCCGCGATCACCGAGATGAAGGAGCGGTTCATCGCCTTGCACATGATGTAGGACAGGTAGGCACCGGAGGAGCCGACCAGCGCGCCGGTGACGATCAGCAGGTTGTTGGCGAGCAGGAAGCCCGAGGCGGCAGCGGCCCAGCCGGAGTAGCTGTTGAGCATGGAGACGACCACCGGCATGTCACCGCCGCCGATGGAGGCGACCAGGTGCGCGCCCAGGGCGAGGGCGATGACGGTGACCGCGATGAGCAGGCCGATGTGGGGGCGTGCCACGAACGCGACGGTGAGCGCGACGAACGCGACCAGGGCGCCCACGTTGAGGACGTGCTTGCCGGGCAGCGTGAGCGGGCGGGAGTTGATGCGTGCCGAGAGCTTCAGGTACGCGACGACGGAGCCCGTGAAGGTGACGGCGCCGATGAACACCCCGATGAACACCTCGGCGTGGTGGATGCCGAGCAGCGAACCGGTGAGCTCTTCACCGCCGTGGCTGCCGGCGTCGACGTCGAGGTAGCCGTTCCAGCCGACGAACGCGGCGGCGAGACCGACGAGACTGTGCATGATGGCGATCAGCTCCGGCATGCCGGTCATCTCGACCACCCGGGCCCGCCACAGTCCGATGCCCCCTCCGACGGCGGTGGCGACGACGATCAGCACGAGACCGGTGGCGGTGATGCTCTTCGACGCGAGACCGACTGTGGCGGCCAGGGCGACGACCATGCCCGCGATGCCCCAGACGACTCCCGAACGGGAGGTCCGGTGCTGCGAGAGCCCGGCGAGGCTGAGGATGAACAGCAGCGCGGCGACGACGTAGGCGGCTTCTGAGGCCGTGACTGTGGTCATCCCTGATCAGCCCTTCGAGAACATGCCGAGCATGCGGCGGGTGACGGCGAATCCGCCGAAGATGTTGATGCTCGCCAGCAGGATCGCGGCGAACGACAGCACGGTGACGGCGGTGTTCCCGTGCCCGATCTGGAGCAGCGCGCCGACCACGACGATCCCGGAGATGGCGTTGGTGACCGACATCAGCGGGGTGTGCAGCGCGTGGTGCACGTTGCCGATGACGTAGAAGCCGATGACGATCGCCAGCACGAACACCGTGAAGTGGCCGATGAGTTCGCTCGGCGAGAAGGCCGTCACCAGGAACAGCGCGAGCGCTCCGGCGCCGACGAGGGCGTACGAGGACCACGCGGGGCGGGCGGGCTTCGCCGGTGCCGCGGAGGGCGCGGCCGGTTCCGTGCCGCCGGCCGGGGCGGGTGCGGGAGCGGCGGACACCTGGACGGGGGGCGGCGGCCAGGTCTTCTCGCCGTCGCGGACCACGGTCATCGACCGCTGCACCACGTCGTCGAAGTCCAGGACCAGCCGGCCGTCCTTGCCGGGGGTGAGCAGCTTCATCAGGTTGACGACGTTGGTGCCGTAGAGCTGCGAGGCCTGGGCCGGGAGCCTGCCGGGCAGGTCGGTGTAACCGATGATCGTCACGTCGTTGTCGGTGACGACCGCCTTCCCGGCGACCGTGCCCTCGACGTTGCCGCCCTGGCCCGCCGCCATGTCGACGATCACGCTGCCGGGCTTCATCCGCGCGACGTCCTCGGCGGTGATCAGCCTCGGCGCCGGGCGGCCCGGGATGAGGGCGGTGGTGATGACGATGTCGACGTCGGCGGCCTGCTCGGCGTACAGCTGCGCGGCGAGCCTGTCGTAGTCCTCGGAGGTGGCCCGCGCGTAGCCGTCGGTGCTGACCTCCTGCTCGACGCCCACCGTCAGGAACTCCCCGCCCAGCGAGCGCACCTGCTCGGCGACCTCGGGCCGGGGATCGGTGGCGCGGACCACGGCACCGAGGCTGCGGGCGGCGCCGATCGCGGCGAGTCCGGCCACCCCTGCACCGGCCACCAGCACCTTGGCGGGCGGCACCTTGCCGGCGGCGGTCACCTGGCCGGTGAAGAAACGGCCGAAGGCGTGCGCGGCCTCGACGACGGCCCGGTATCCGGCGATGTTGGCCATCGAGCTGAGCACGTCCAGGGACTGGGCGCGCGAGATACGCGGCACGGCGTCCATCGCGAGGACGGTGATCGGCCGCCGCGCCAGCTCGTCGACCAGCTCCGGGTGCAGCGCGGGGCCGACGAGTGCGATCAGCGTCGCCCCGTCCCGCAGCCGGCCGATCTCCTCGCTGGAGGGGCCGTTCACCTTGAGCACGATCTCCGCCTGCCACGGGTCGCCGAGCCTGGCTCCCGCCTCCTCGTACGCCGCGTCGGAGAAGCGGGACGATGCTCCCGCCCCCGGTTCGACCACCACTTCGTATCCGAGTGCGGCAAGTCTCCCCACGGTGGCCGGCGTCGCCGCCACCCTGGTCTCGCCCGCAGTGGACTCGGCGGGTATGCCGATCCGCTGGGGTTCCGGTTCCGCTGGGACCATCGTCTGCCTCTCCGTCGTTCGGGTGCCTGTCCTCCTTGGTGCCCGCATCCTGCACCTTCGACGCGGCATCGGCGGCGGGCCGTGGTCACATGGCCGAGGAGGCCGTCCTCACAGCGCCGAGGGGTTGCCGTGGGGCGCGTTCGGGGGTATCGGTGTGCCACCCGAGGCGGGAAGAGTCTCCTGGGGCGCGAGGACTCTTCTGATGCGTCATGTCACGGCCGGGCGCAGACTGAGTGCGTGAGCAGCACGCGCCCGGGGCGCGGCGGGCCCGCGTCCCCCTCCCGAACGGTGCCGCAGCAGACTGTGGCGCTGGCGGCGATGATGTTCGCCGTCGCCATGACCTTCATCGACCAGACCATCGTGTCCATCGCGGCACCGGACATCGTCCGCGAACTGGATCTGTCGTCGTCCGGCATGCAGTGGGTGGTGAACGCCTACCTGCTGTCCCTCGCGGCGTTCTTCGCTCTCGGCGGGCGTCTCGCCGACCTCTACGGGCCTCGCCGGATCGTCGTGATCGGCACGCTGGTGTTCGTCGTGTCGTCGGTGCTGTGCGGCTGCGTGCCGGCGGGCGGCGCCGCGCAGACCTGGCTGATCGTGTTCCGCGCCACCCAGGGTCTCGGCGCGGCCCTGCTCTTCCCCGCGGCACTCGCCGTGGTGGTGGCGGTGTTCCCGGTCGAGCGACGCGGACGCGCCCTCGCCCTGTTCTTCGGCGTCTCCGGCGCCCTGACCGCCCTCGGCCCGCTGCTGGGCGGCTGGCTCACCGGCTGGACCTGGCGAGCCGTCTTCTGGGTCAACGTGCCCGTGGCGATCGTGGCGCTGGTCCTCACGGCTCTGGCGCACCTCTCCGACCGGCGGCGGTCCGGCACCCTGGACGTCCGTGGCGCCGCCCTGATCGCGGCCGGCATGGGCCTGAGCGTGCTCGGCTTCCAGCAGGCCTGGTCCTGGGGCTGGGACAGCTGGGCTACCTGGGTGTGCATCGCGGGCGGCCTCGCGGTGCTCTTCGGGTTCGTCCGCTTCGAACGCCAGGTGCGGCATCCGCTGATCGACCTGCGGGTCTTCCGGGACAAGGCGTTCACCGTGGACGCGGCGGTGCTGTTCTTCGCGATGCTCGCCTTCGTGCCGCTGTTCTTCTTCGCCTCGGTCTACGCCCAGGTGTCCCTGAGCGCCTCGCCGAACCAGGCGGCCCTGTTCCTGCTGTACTTCTTCGCGGGCTTCGCGATCGCCTCGCAGTGGGGCGGCCGGATCCTCGACAAGCAGGGCGCCCGCCCGGCCCTGAAGCTGGGCACCGCGGTGGGCTGCCTCGGCTTCGCCCTGTGGGCGAACAAGCTCACCGACCTGTCCATGCACGACCAGTGGCCCTACGCGGCCCTCGCCGGGGCGGGTATCGGCTTCGTCCTCGCGCCCGCCTCGACGGACGCCGTCAACCGGGCCATCGGCGCCTCGTACGGCGAGGTCACCGGCATCACCCAGACCGTGCGCAACTTCGCGGCGAGCGTGGGCCTGGCCGTCTACGGCACCGTCCTGACACACGTCACGACCGACAACGTCGTGACGACCCTTCGATCGCGCGGCATGCCCGCTGGCGACGCGGACGCCGTGGCCCGCGACATCACCGAGTCGGTCACGGGCAACGGCGACTCCCGTCCGCCCGCCGGCACCGGCCCCGCCGCCGAGGCGACACGGGACGCCATGAGCGCCGTCCGCATGGACTTCGCCGAGGCCAACCAGTGGGTGTTCTACGGCATGGCCATCGCTCTGGGCATCGGGTTCCTGTGCGCCCTGCGCCACCCGGGCGGCCGGGCGACCACGACCGCGGCGGCGGAGGAACCGGCCGCGCAGGCGCGCTGACGGCCGCCCGGCGACCGTACGGCGAATTCACCAGCTGAACTCGTCAGGTGAACAGGTCGGTCAAACCAAGGAAGAACCGCACCAGGTTTCTGTGGCAATGACTACGAGCAGTAGCGGTCGGTTGTACGGCGCTTCCGTCAGCCGGCGCGATCAGGCGGGGTGACGCGATGGTTCGGCGGTGGCGGCGAGCAGGGCGGTGTCGTCGTCGACCCGGCCGGGGGTGTTCAGCAGGGCCAGGGCCCGTTCGGTGATCCGCTGGGGGTCGGTGCGGGCGGCAGTGGGCAGCGTGGCGCAGGCCTCGTGCAGGGCAGCCAGGCCGGCGTCGAGGGACAGCGCCCGGTTCTCTACCAGGCCGTCGGTGTACAGCAGCAGGCTGGTGCCGGGCGGGAACGCCACCTCGCGGTCGACCGGGGTGCTGCCCAGTCCCAGCGGCGGGGTGGGGTCCACCTCCAGGTAGGCGGTTCGCCCGCCCGCCACCAGCAAGGGCGGCAGGTGGCCGCTGGCGGCGTAGCGCAGGCGGTGGCGGTGGGGGTCGTAGACCGCGTACAGGCAGGTGGCGAAGCGGTCGGTGGCGAGCGACTGCAGGTAGACGTCGAGCCTGGCCAGCACCTGGGCCGGCCCGGCGCCCTCCAGTGCGAGGATGTGCAGGGCGGAGCGGAGTTGGCCCATCACGGTGGCGGCGTCCACGTCGTGGCCCATGACGTCGCCGATGGCCAGGCCGATGGTGCCGTCGGGCAGGGCGAGCACGTCGTACCAGTCGCCGCCGATCTCGGCGCCGCGGTTGCTGGCCCGGTAGTGGGTGGCCAGCCGTATCCCGGGGACCTGGGGCAGGCGGTGGGGCAGCAGGGCGCGCTGCAGGGTCAGGGCGAGGCGGCGCTCGGTGTGGTAGCGGGTGGCGTTGTCGTAGGCCAGGGCCAGGCGGTGGGCGAGGTTTTCCAGATATTTGCGTTCGACCGCGGAGTAGCCGCCGGTGTGCCGGGCGAGGACGAGGGCCCCCAGGACCTGGTCGTGGGAGTGCAGCGGCAGGGCCAGCACGGTGGCGGGCGCCGGGTCTTGGGGGGCAGGCGTGCCGCGCATCGCGTGGGCGGCTGCGGTGGCGAGTACCTCGCGGGCAAGAAGGGGGGCACCAGCGGTGTATGCCGGGGGCGACTGCGCCGGGGCGAGTGCCGCGGCGGGGTCGGTGTCGGTGAGGTGGATGCTGATCTGGTCGGCCAGGTCGGGCACCAGCACCTCCCCGGCGTTCTGCAGCACCTGGCCGGGCTCGAGGGTGGCGGACAGCCGCAGGCCCGCGTCGGCGAGGGAGGCCAGCATGGCCAGCTGGTTGCGGGTCTCGGTCAGGACCTGTTCGCGCAGCCGGGACTGTTCCAACCCGGTGCGGACCCGCGCCAGCAGCTGGCGCGCGGAGAAGGGCTTGGCCAGGTAGTCGTCGGCGCCGGCGTGCCGGCCCTGCACGGATTCCTCCTCGCCGGCGCGGGCGGTGAGCAGGACGATGGGCAGGCGGGCGGTGCGCGGGTCCGCGCGCAGCGCCCGGACCAGCTCGAAGCCGTCCATGCGGGGCATCATCACGTCGCTGAGCACCAGCTCCACCGGCTGCGCCAGGGCCATCTCCAGGGCGGCCCGGCCGTCGGCGGCGAGCAGGAGGTCGTAGTCGGGCTGCAGCAGCCGGGTGAGGTAGGCGCGCATGTCGGCGTTGTCGTCGACGACGAGCAGGCGGGCCCGGCCGGTTGCGTGCGGGCCGGGGCCGTGGGGGACATCGTGGGTCGCGGTGGCGTGCGGGGTGCGTGCCGCGGGGGTGGCCGCGGCGGGGACGGTGTCGGCCTCCAGCCAGCCCAGCGCTTCGTTGACATAGGCCCCGGCGCGGCCGGGCCCGCCGCCTCCGCTTTCCCCGGGGGGCGCCGCGCTGGGGACGGGCTGGTCTCGGCGGGGCCGGTAAGCGGAGGTGAAGGGGAGGTCCACGGTGACGGTGGTGCCCTGGCCGAGCCGGCTGTCCACGGTGACGGTGCCGCTGTGCGCTTCCACCAGGTCTTTCACCAGCACCAAGCCGAGGCCGCTGCCCTCGTGGGAGCGGGAGCGGGCGCCGCGGACCTGGTGGAACCGCTCGAACAGGCGCGGCAGCTCATCTTCGGGGATGCCGGTGCCGGTGTCGGTCACGGTCAGCCGGGCCCGGTCGCCGGCCGCGGCCACCCGCACCCGGGCGCCGCCGGTGAAGGTGAACTTCAGGGCGTTGCTCAGCAGGTTGAGGATGATCTTCTCCCACATTTCCAGGTCCAGGGAGACCGGCTTGGGCAGCGGCGGGCAGTCCACCTCCAGCTTCAACCCGGCCACCTCGAAGGCGGAGCGGAACACCCCGGCCAGCTCGGCCGTGGCACCGGCCAGGTCGACCGGCTCGAAGATCCCCCGCACCTGCCCGGCCTCGGCCCTGGCCACGTCCAGGAGGGTGTTGACCTGTTTCAGCAGCCGCAGGGCGCCCCGCTCGGCCAGCTCCAGCTGCTCGCGCCGCTGGGGCCGGTCCTCGTCGGCGAGGGCTTGCTGGAGCGGACCCAGCAGCAGCGTGAGCGGGGTGCGGAACTCATGGCTGACGTTGGCGAAGAACGCGGTCTTGGCCCGGTCGAGCTCCACCAGCGCCTCCGCCCGTCGGCGCTGCTCGTCGTGGGCGAGCGCGGCCGACAGCGCCCCGGCCACGGCGGAGGCGAGCACCTCCAGGAAGTCCCGGTAGGCCCCGGCCGGCGGGAAGCAGGGGTTGACGCCCACCACCAGCACGCCCTCCACTCGGCCCGCGCAGTTCAGTGGCAGGGCCAGCACCTCCTCGACCGGAAGCCGGGAAGCCGCGGCGTGCTGCCCGGCCGTGCTGCCGCTGCCGAACGCCGCGGCCGGCAGCGTGGCCGCGGCCCCGTCGGCGGCCACCCGCGCCAGCCAGGCCGCCACATCCGGCCCGCCGGCCTCGCTCAGCAAGTCGGTCCCGGGCGCCGGCCGCAGCATCCCCGGCTCGGCGGCCAGGTACAGGCCCAGGAACGGGATCTCCTCCGGGTAGCCGCCCGCCACCTCGGCGACCACGCGGGCGACCTCGCCCGGGGTGGGCAGCCCGGCGGTGCGCGCGCCGGTCTCGCTCAGCAGCCGCAGCCGGCGCTCGCCCAGCACCCGGCCTGTGGTCTCGGTGAGGATCTGCAGCACGCCGCCGGCGGTGCCGTCGTCCAGCAGCACGGGCTGAAAGGCGGAGTCGAAGTAGCACTGCTCCAAAAAACCGTGGCGCTCCATGATGAGCGGCTCATCCGGGATCAGCAGGGGCTTGCGGCTGTCGGTCACGTAGTGGAAGTGGGAGCTCACGGGGTGGGCCCAGACCTCGGGGAACACCTCCTTATAGGGCTTGCCGAGCGCCCAGGGGTGTTTGGCGCCGGGAATGGGTGCGGCGCCCCGGTTGTACAGCGTGGTGAATTCAGCGCCCCAGTACAGCGCCATCCCCTGCTCGGAGGTGAGCATGAGGCGCAGGGTGTCCACCAGGGGCCCCGGCCAGAACTCGGGGGGCCCGAGCGGCGTCGCCGCCCAGTCGATCCCGGCCAGAAGCTCGCCGAACGCGCCGGCCTCGGCGAACATTCGGGCCGCCGCGGTGCGCGGGTCATCGGGCCGGGTCATCGAGAAAATCTTCCTCCTGGCGCCTGTGTGATCCGCCCGCGTCGCCCCAGAGCGCCGACGGGTGACGGGTCACCACGCTGCGAAGCGTGCCGCCGGCCTCCCGGCACACCGAACATCCGGATCCGACGGCTCTGGCTACGCTCCTGCCCGGATTACAAGGTTAAACCGATTAAATGGTGATTTGCTCAGCAGTGTACGCCCGCCGCCGCACGCCGACGGCCGCGATCGCCGACTCGCGGTCCCTGCGGGCGGCCGACAATGCCGGTGCCGACGACCGGCGCCTACGCGCCGTCGCCAACAGGGCAAACGTTGCCTGACCCGGCACCAGGATCCCCGCTACACCGCCAGCCACACCGCCTGGTCGGGCCCCAGCACGCCCCCCTCGAGCGGGCCGCCGGCCAGGAGGAGCTCGGAGTGTGCGGGCAGTTCGTACGGCTCGGTGGAGAGGTTGACCACGCACACGAAGCCGGGCTCGCGGCTGAAGGACAACACGCCCTCCGGAGCGTCCAGCCACGTCATGGTGCCGTCGCCGAGGGCGGGGTGGTCGCGGCGGATGCGTAGTGCTGTGCGGTAGAGCTCCAGCATGGAGGCCGGGTCGCCGGTCTGGGCCTCGACGCTCAGTCCTGCCCAGTCGGCCGACTGCGGCAGCCAGGGGTCAGCGGTCGCACCGTCGGGGCTGAAGCCGTAGGGGGCTGCCTGGCCCGACCAGGGGATGGGCACACGGCAGCCGTCGCGGCCGCGGTCGGTGTGGCCCGAGCGCTCCCAGATCGGGTCCTGGAGGGCGGACTCGGGCAGGTCCTCGACCTCGGGGAGGCCGAGTTCCTCGCCCTGGTAGACGTAGGCGCCGCCGGGCAGGGCCAGCATCAGCAGGGCGGCGGCCCGGGCACGCCGGGTGCCCAGATCGAGGTCCAGGGCGCCGTCGGGTTCGTACCGCGCGTTGGCCATCCAGCTCCGCGCGGCGGTACGGCCGTAGCGGCTGGGGTGGCGCATCACGTCGTGGTTGGACAGGACCCAGGTGGCGGGTGCGCCGACCGCGCCGAGCATGGTGAGGGAGTCGTCGATGACGGCGCGCAGGTCCTTGGCGTCCCAACCGCACATGAGGAAGTCGAAGTTGAAGGCGGTGTGGAGGCCGTCCCGGCGGACGTAGGCGGCGAGCCGTTCCGGTGTGTCGGCCCATGCCTCGGCGACGAAGGAACGGTCGCCGGGGAACTCGTCGGCGACCTTGCGCCAGGCCCGGTATATCTCGTGCACCTCGTCCCGGTCCCAGTGCGGGTGGTCGAGGTGCTGCCGGATCTCGTCGCGGCGGGTGAGCGGGCCCGTCACCGCGGGTTCGGCGCGGGGCGGCAGGTCGGGCAGCTCCGGGTGCTTGATCAGGCCGTGGGCGACGTCGATGCGGAAGCCGTCGACGCCCCGGCTGAACCAGAACCGCAGGATCGACTCGAACTCGGCCCGGACCTCGGGGTGTTGCCAGTTGAGGTCGGGCTGCTGGGGTGCGAACAGGTGGAGGTACCAGTCGCCGTCGGGCAGCCGGGTCCAGGCCGGGCCGCCGAAGCAGGAGACCCAGTCGTTCGGTGGTTCCGTGCCGTCGGGTCCGCGGCCGGGGCGGAAGACGTAGCGCTCGCGTTCCGGGCTGCCGGGCCCGGCGGCCAACGCCGCCTGGAACCAGGCGTGCTGGTCGGAGGTGTGGTTGGGCACGATGTCGGGGATGACGCGGATCCCGTGCTCGTGGGCTTCGATGATGAGCTGCTCGGCGTCGGCCAGGGTGCCGAAGCGCGGATCGATGGCGCGGAAGTCGGCGACGTCGTAGCCGTGGTCGGCCATGGGCGACTTGTACCAGGGGTTGATCCAGATGGCGTCCACGCCGAGGGACTTCAGATACGGCAGTCGGGAGCGGATGCCGGCGATGTCGCCGATGCCGTCGCCGTTTCCGTCGGCGAAGCTGCGGATGTAGACCTGGTAGATGACGGCACTGCGCCACCAGGGTGCGGTGGGGGACACGTGGCTCCTTGTGGAAGACGGGTGGTTACTTCGCCGCGCCGGCCGTGAGCCCGGCGACGATACGGCGCTGGAACAGCAGCACCATCACGACCAGCGGAATGGTCACCACGACGCCCGCGGCCATCTGGCTGCCGAACGGCGTCTGGTACGTCGTCGCTCCCGAGAACTTGGAGATGGCGACGGTCGCGGTCTGCATGCCGGGCTTGTTGGTCATCGACAGGGCGATGAGGAACTCGTTCCAGGCGGCGATGAAGGTGATGATCGCGGTGGTGAAGATGCCCGGCGCGGCGAGCGGAACGATGACCTTGCGGAAGGCCTGGCCGCGGGTGCAGCCGTCGACCATGGCGGCGTGTTCCAGCTCGTCCGGCATCTGCCGGAAGAAGGTGGTCAGGTTCCACACCGCCAGCGGCAGCGTGAAGGACATGCTGGGCACGATCATGGACTGGTAGGTGTTGATCCAGCCGATGTCGGTGAACAGCTTCAGCAGCGGGACGACGATCGAGACCACCGGGAACATCGAGGTGGCGATGATCAGCGTGAGGATCAGCCGCTTGAAGCGGAACTCCAGCCGGGCCATCGCGTACGCGGTGAACGTGGCCAGCAGGAGCGACATCGCGGTCGTGATGCCGGCGACGATCAGGCTGTTGAGCAGCGCCCTGGTGAAGCCCTGGGCCGGGCTGAACACCGACCGGTAGTTCTCGAACGACAGCGTGGAGGGGAACAGCGAGGTGCTGAAGATGTCGCCGGTGCTGCGGAGGCTGGAGACCAGCATCCAGTAGAACGGGGCCAGGCAGTAGGCCACCACCACGGCGACGCCCAGATAGGGCAGCCACTGCCGCCACTTGGCCGTGAGGGTCATGCCGTCACCTCCCGGACGCGGCGGCGCGGCACCCTGACCGCGTGGCTCCTGCGCTTCTTCGTCCCGCCGGCGCCCCCGATGAGGTCGGCGCCGAGCAGCCGGACGAAGGCGAGCGCGATGAGGAAGACGTAGAGGAAGAGGAGGACCGCGTACGCGGAGGCCGGTCCGAAGCGGACGTTGGACGCCTCGTTCTGCGCGAGCATCGACAGCGTCTCGACGGAGCCCTTCTGGGCGCCGATGAGGATGTAGGGCAGGTCGAACATCCGCAGCGCGTCCAGGCAGCGGAACAGCACCGCCACCATCAGCGCGGGCTTCACCAAGGGGAGGGTGATGCGCCAGAACTGCTGGAGGGCGCTCGCCCCGTCGAGCCGGGCCGCCTCGTAGATCTCCTTCGGGATCACCTGGAGGCCGGCCAGGACGAGCAGCCCGATGAAGGGGGCGGTCTTCCACACGTCGGCGATGACGACCGCGATCTTGGCGGAGAAGCCGTCGGCGGTCCACAGGACCTGGTGGCCGAGGAGGACGTTGGCGATCCCGTCGGCGTTGAAGATCCACTTCCAGAGCAGTCCGGAGATGGCCGTGGGGATCGCCCAGGGGACGAGGATGCCGGCCCGCACCAGGGACCGGCCGCGGAAGGCCCGGTGCATGATCAGCGCCATGGCGACGCCGATCACGGTCTCCAGCGACACCGTGACGACGGTGAAGAAGGTGGTGTTCCAGAAGGCGTTCCAGAAGCGGTCGCCGGCCTGGGTGAAGATGTCGGTGTAGTTCTTCAGCCCGACGAACGGCTCGGTGTTGCTGATGAACCCGGTCTTCGGGTCCAGGCCCTTCGGCCCGTACAGGGACTCGTCGAGGGCCATGAGCGTCGGGTAGAGCACGACGACCGTCAGCACCAGGAGCGTCGGGGAGACCAGGAGCGCGGCCAGGCGGCCGGTGCCCGCGGTGGCCCGGGAGCGTGGACGACGCCGGGGGCCGTCGGGTGCCGGGGGCCGCCCGGGGCGGCGGGTGGCCGCCGTCCCGGGCTCCTGCGGGGCGGTGTCGGGCGGGATCGCGGTGTCGGCCATGACCCGCGGCCTCACTGTGCCGTCAGCTTCTGGAGGTCCCCCTGGAGGTCCTTCAGCGCCTGTGCGCTGCTCTTCTTACCGGTGAGCGCGGCGTAGACCTCGTTCTGGATCGCGGCGGTCACGTCGCCGTACTGCACGACCCGCGGGCGCGGCACGGCCTTCGTGATCGACTGCTTGAGGTCGGGCAGGTACGGATACTGCTTGTCCAGGGACGCGTTGTCGTAGAGGTCGGCGTAGGGCGGGGCGAGAGAGGCGTTCTTGAGGAAGTAGGTCGCGCTCTCCTCGCTGGTGAAGAACTTCATGAAGTCCAGCGCCGTGGCCTTGTTCTTGGCGAAGGACGACAGGGCCAGGTTGGAGCCGCCGAGGCTGGAGGCGCCGGGGCCGTTCAGGCCAGGCAGGGGCGCGACGGCGAACTTGCCCTTGATGGCGCTCTTCTGGGCCAGGGAGTACACGTACGGCCAGTTGTTCAGGAAGATCAGCTTGCCTGCCTGGAACGCCTGGCGGCCGTCCTCCTCCTGGTAGGTGATGGCCTCCTTGGGGATGGTCTTGTCCTTGAAGGAGTGGACGAGGAAGTCCAGGCCCTTCTTCGCCTGCGGGGTGTCGACGTCCGGCTTGCCGCCTGCGTCGACGATCTGGCCGCCGGCGGAGTTCACGGCCTCGGCGAAGTTCACCGTGAGGCCCTCGTACTTCTGGAACTGCCCGGCGTAACAGGACATGTTCTTCGCCTCGGGGAGCTTCTTCACCTTGGCGCAGTCGGCGGTCATCTGGGCCCAGGTGGTGGGGGGTTGGCTGACGCCGGCCTTCTTCAGCAGGTCGGTGCGGTAGAACAGCAGGCCGCCGTTGGAGCTGCCGGGGACGGCGTAGAGCTTGCCGCGGTACTTGCCCGTTTCCACCACCGGCTTGAGCATCTTGCCGAGCGGGAACTGGTTCGCGGGCAGCGGCTCGATCCACTGGTGGGCGGCGAACTCCGACGTCCACACGACGTCGGTGGCGAGCACCGTGTAGGCGTCGGACTTCGTCTCCGCGTTCTGGATCATCTGCTGGCGCTGCGAGTCGGCGTCCGTGGGCAGCTGGATGAAGGTGACCTTCTCCTTGGGGTGTGCCTTGTTCCAGCGGGCGATGATCGTCTGGACGGTGCCGGTGGTGTCCTTGCCGGCGACGTATGTGATGGGGCCGCGGCCCTTGAACGACGCCGGTGCGGCCTGCGCGGACTGTCCGGAGCCGCTGCCGCCGGACGAGCCGCAGGCGGTGAGGAGGAGTCCGGCGGCGGCGAGCGCTGCGGAACACTGAATCGCTCTGGCGGTACTGGTCTTCACTGTCTCTCCTGGTCGTGACATACCGAAGTCGTGTCTGTTCCCCCGGAATGGCTTTGGTCATGAGATTGCGTTGCCACGGCATTCCGCTGATAAAAACCGCAGTTCACAGCGGATGAGAGGCGTCCCTCCGGGGCGACTTCGAACCTGTCGAGACAACGTTTGCACGTTAGGAGTGCCCAGCCGGGAAGTCAATGCGTCGCGCCGTGGTAAGAAGGCAAGAATCAGGTGAGACAGCGCTGTCACCGAGTGCCGTGCACGGCAGTGTTCCCGTGCTAGCGTCCGGCGCATGCCACCAGGTCAGCGGCACCCCACGATGGCTGACGTCGCCGAACGGGCCGGGGTCTCCATCTCCACGGTCTCGCGCACCCTGCGCGGCCTGTCCACGGTCTCGCCGGAGGTCCGCGCCCGTGTCGAACAGGCCGCCCGGGAACTGAACTTCGCCGTCTCGCGCCATGCCGCCAGCCTCGTGACGGGCAGGACGTGCAGCGTCGCGGTGCTCGTGCCCACGCTCAGTTCGTGGTTCGTGGGCGCGGCCCTGTCGGGACTCGCTCTCGTCCTGCGGGCAGCCGGCATGGAACTGACGGTCTATGCGATCCCCGGCATGGCCGAGCGCACGGCGTTCTTCGAGCATCTCCCCGCGCGGCGCAACGCGGACGCGCTGCTGGTGTTCTCCTTCGACCTCACCGAGGAGGAGACCGCCCGGCTGGACAGCCTCGGCATGCCGGTCGTGTACGTCAGCCAGCACGTCGAGGGACGGCCCAGCGTCTACGTCGACGACGTGGCCGGCGCCCTGCGCGGCACCCGGCATCTGCTCAACCTCGGCCACCGCCGGATCGCCTACGTACGGACGGTGGGCACCGGTGGCTTCGCCTTCAGCTCGCAGGAGCGGCTGGTCGGTTACCGGCAGGCGCTGGCCGAGGCCGGCCTGCCCCTGGACGACGATCTCGTGGTCGCCACCCCACCGGGCGACAAGCGGGGCGCCGCCGAGGCGGTCGGCAGACTGCTGGGGCTGCGGGAGCCGCCCACGGCGGTCTTCGCCGAGCAGGACGAGGTGGCCGTCGCCGTGATCTGGACGCTGCGCGCGACGCGCATCGAGGTGCCCGGGCAGGTGTCCGTCGTCGGCTTCGACGACCAGCCGGTGGCCCAGTGGTTCGATCTGACCAGCGTGGCCCAGTCGCCTTCGGCCATCGGCCGGGAGGCCGGCGCGCTCGCGCTGGCGCTCGTCAACGACCCCGGCGGCGACCGCGAACGGCACGTCGTGCTGCCCACCCATGTGATCCCCCGGGCCACCACGGCCCCGCCTCCCGCCCCACGGAGCGCACCTGAGGAGTTGCCCCAACTGCCCTCGGACTGACGGAAATCGCCGCGCGGCCCCGGACGCCCCGAGCCTAGACTCGGCCGAAAACGAGGGGCGGTTGCGTATGACCACCGGACGGAACACCGTCGGAGACGTCTTCAGCGCGGGAGCGGCGGAGTTCCACAGCTGGTCCCGGGTGCTGTGGGATCCGGTCGGCGAGGCGACGGCGGACGTGGCCGCCCCGACCGGCGGCGAGTCGGTGCTGGACGCCTGCTGCGGAGCCGGGGCGTCGGCGCTGCCGGCCGCGCGGGCCGTAGGGGCGGCAGGCCGCGTGGACGCCGTGGACCTCGCGGACGGACTGCTGGCGATCGGGGAGCGCCGGGCACGCGAGGAGGGCCTGGCGAACATTCGCTTCCACCACCACGAGGTCACCTCGTGGCCCGTGACCAGCCCGGGATACGACGTCGTGCAGTGCGGTCTCGGGGTGTTCTTCTTCCCGGACATGGACCGGGACTCCGCCGCGCTGACGCGGTTGCTGCGTCCCGGTGGCCGGTTCGTCGTGACGGTCTGGGAGAAGGGCGCGCTCGGCGGCTGGCAAGCGGCACTCCGGGGCGCGGTCCTGACGGAGCGCGATCTGCCCCGCCCGCCGCAGATGGAGCAGCTGGCCAGGATCGACACCGCCGGCACCCTCGCGGCCTGGCTGACGGACCTGGGCGGGAGCGAACCCCGGGTCGTACAGCGGCGGTTCGACGCCCCGCTGTCCCCGGAGACGGGCTGGGAGCTGGCCACCGGCAGCGGGGCGCGCCGGATGCTGGACGGGCTGTCACCGGCCGCCGTCGAGCGGGTGCGCGCCGAGTTCACCGCCCGGCTCACCGCGGACGTGGTCACCGACCTCGACGTACGCGTCCTGACGGGTACGGCCCGCTTCTCCGGCTGACCGGCCGGCCGGGCGGGGCGGCGGGCAGGACGCCGTGCCCGGCCCGCGCCCGCACGGGCCGCAGACGCCGCTCAGTTCGAGGGTGTGCTCCAGCTCCGTGAAGCCCGTGGTCTCGGCGAGCCGGGCGGCCCACTCCTCGACGGCCTCCGCGTCCACGGGCCGGCTGCGGCCGCAGCGGCGGCAGATGAGGTAGTGGCGGTGCTCGCCGGCCGGCCGCCCCAGGTAGAGCCGCTCGCCGCCCTCGTCGCGCACGACGTCGACCAACCCTGCGCGGTCCAGCTCGCGCAGGGTGCGGTAGACGGTGGTGAGCCCGACGGTGCTGCCCGCGTCGGCCAGCAGCGCGTGCAGTTCCTGCGCGGAGACGAACTCGCGGCAGCGGCCCAGCGTGCCGAGCACGGCCCGGCGCTGCCACGTACTGCGCAGGCCCGGGGTGCGGATGCGCTCCACGGCCGGGCTCTCCTCCGCTTCGCCCACCACTGGACTCCTTGCTCGACCGGCGCGTTCGTCGGCCCCCCATGCTAGATGAACATGGTTTTCACGTCGATGACCGACCCGACCGGCTCCGGCGTCATGCCTGCGCAAACCGTTGACGGAGGTAAGAGGCCCACTTATCTTCTGATCGAATTCACGAACTGCGTTCGAAATAACGGACATAGACTCGGACAGAGGCGGCTCGTATGCTCCGGACCACCCCTGCGGCCAGGCGCCGCGGTCCCCTGCTCGTCTGCGTGCTCGCCCTGCTCCTCGCCCTCGCGGGGGCGACGCAGCCGGCGTCCGCGGCGGACGGGCGCCCCTACACCAACCCGCTCAAGTCGGCCAAGGGCGCCGACCCCTGGCTGACGTACCACGACGGCGACTACTACCTGATCACCACCACGTTCACCGGCGTCCTCGCGATGCGGAAGTCGCCGACCCTGGCCGGGCTCGCCACCGCGCCCAGCGTCCAGGTGTGGTCGGACACCACCGCGACCCGCAACACCAACATCTGGGCGCCGGAGATCCACTTCCTGAACGGCCGCTGGTACCTCTACTACTCCGCCGGCCGGAGCGGCGTGGCCTGCTGCGACTCGCAGCGCACCCATGTCCTGGAGAGCACCGGTTCCGACCCGATGGGTCCCTACACCTACAAGGGGTCGCTGACCGGGTCGAACCTCACGCCGGGCGGCTGGCTGATCGACGCGAGCGTGCTCCAGGCGAACGGGCGGCTGTACCTCGTCGGCAGCGGTTTCGTGAACGGCGGTACACAGAGCCTGGTCATCGCGCCGATGAGCAATCCGTACACCCTGGCGAGCAGTACCTTCACCGTCATCTCCAGCCCGACGCTGAGCTGGGAGCGGTCGGGGTCCCCCGTCAACGAGGCGCCCGAGCCGCTCTACCGGAACGGCCGCACCTTCCTGACGTACAGCGCGAGTTCGTGCCAGACGGCCGACTACAAGCTCGGGCTGCTGGAGCTCACCGGCGCCGACCCGCTGAACCCGGCGTCCTGGACGAAGAAGCAGACCCCGGTCTTCCAGCGCGACAACGCGGCCGGCGTGTACGGCCCCGGACACAACGGCTTCTTCACCTCGCCCGACGGCACCGAGAACTGGATCGTCTACCACGCCAACTCCTCGGCGAACGGCGGCTGCGGCAACGCCCGCACCACCCGCGCCCAGAAGTTCACCTGGAACGCCGACGGCACTCCGAACTTCGGCGCCCCGGTCCCCCTCGGCCGCACGCTCCCCGGTCCGTCCGGCGAGACGGCGGCGACGCCGACGGCGTACACCCTCGTCAACCGCAACAGCGGCAAGTGCCTGGACGTGGCGGGCGGCAGCAGCGCCGACGGCACCAACGTCCACCAGTGGAGCTGCAACGGCGGCGCCAACCAGAGGTGGAAGGTCGAGGACCTCGGCGACGACACCAGCCGGCTGGTCAACGCGGCCACCGGCAAGGTGCTGGACACCGCCGAATGCTCCGCCGCGGACGGCGCCGACCTGCGGCAGTGGTCCTGGCTGAACAACAAGTGCCAGCGCTACCGGCTGGTGTACACGGCGAGCGACGACTACGTCCGGATCGTCAACGAGTCCACCGGCAAGGTCGCCAACGTGACCGACTGCGGCACGGCCAACGGGGCCGACGTACGGCAGTGGACCTGGCTGAACAACAACTGCCAGCAGTGGAAGCTCGTCCCCACCACCTGATCGCTCCCCCCTCATCCGGAGAACTCCCTTGAGACGCAAGAGACGCAATGCACCGCGGCTGCTCCTGGCCCTCCTCGTCGCCCTCGCCGCCTGCCTCGTCGGAACCGGCGCGCCCGCGCAGGCCGCCGTGCCCGACTCCCCCGGTGTCACGTACACCAACCCGATCGCCGAGAAGCGGGCCGACCCGCACATCTTCAAGCACACCGACGGCTACTACTACTTCACCGCTACCGTCCCCGAGTACGACCGCATCGTGCTGCGCCGGGCGACCACCATCCAGGGGCTCAAGTCGGCCCCCGAGACGACCATCTGGACCAAGCACGCCAGTGGCGTGATGGGGGCCCACATCTGGGCGCCGGAGATCCACTTCATCGACGGCAAGTGGTACGTGTACTTCGCGGCGGGCGCCACGAACGACATCTGGGCGATCCGCATGTACGTCCTGGAGGGCACGGGCGCCAACCCGCTCACCGCCGCCTGGACCGAGAAGGGGCAGATCAAGACCCAGTGGGAGAGCTTCTCCCTGGACGCCACCACCTTCGTCGTGAACGGCGTGCGCTACCTGGCCTGGGCGCAGCGCGACCCGTCCGTGAACAACAACACGGACATCTACCTCGCGAGGATGGCGAACCCCTGGACGATCACCGGCACTCCGGTGATGCTGTCGCGGCCCACCTACTCCTGGGAGACCGTCGGCTTCAAGGTCAACGAGGGTCCGGCGGTCATCCAGCGCGGCGGCAAGGTGTTCATGACGTACTCCGCCAGCGCCACCGACAGCAACTACTGCCTGGGCATGCTCACCGCCTCCGCGAGCGCGAACCTGCTCAGCCAGGCGTCCTGGAGCAAGAGCCCCACGCCGGTGTTCGCCAGCAGCGCCGCGACCAGCCAGTACGGTCCGGGTCACAACTCCTTCACCGTGTCAGAGGACGGCAAGAGCGACATCCTCGTCTACCACGACCGCGGCTACAAGGACATCAGCGGCGACCCGCTCAACGATCCCAACCGCCGCACCCGTGTGCAGAAGGTCTACTGGAACGCCGACGGCACCCCGAACTTCGGCATCCCCGTGGCCGACGGCGTCACCCCGCAGCGCTTCTCCTCGTACAACTTCCCGGACCGGTTCATACGCCACTACGACTACCGGGCCCGGATCGAGGCGAACGTCACCAAGCTCGCCGACTCGCAGTTCCGGGTCGTGCCCGGCCTCGCCGGCAGCGGCACCGTCTCGCTGGAGTCGGCGAACTTCCCCGGTTACTACCTGCGGCACAAGAACTTCGAGGTGTGGCTGGAGAAGAACGACGGCAGCGCGCAGTTCGCGTCCGACGCCGCCTTCCACCGGCGCGCCGGGCTGGCCGACCCGGCGGGCGTCTCGTACGAGTCGTACAACTACCCCGGGCGATACGTCCGCCACTGGGAGTACCTGCTGAACGTGCAGGCGGTGAGCACGGCGGCCGACCGTGCGGACGCCACCTTCTACGCCCAGTGACCATGTCGCGTTTGCCCGTAATGCCCTGATTGCCTTCCCGGTGGGCGGGCACTCAGGGCATGTGCACACACAAGACGGCATGCGACCGCGCAGGGTTCTGCTGACCGGGTGGTTCAGCTTCCGGGACGGGGAGGCCACCGCCGGGGACGTGCTGGCCCTGCGCCGGGTCGAGGACGTACTGCTGGGCACGGGCATCCCCTACGACGTCGCCTGGAGTCCCGGCTTCCGTCCGGAGGCACTGCATCTGGACCGGCTGTGGCCGGAGGACTACTCCCACCTGGTGTTCGTGTGCGGCCCGCTGCACGGACCGCAGATCGAGGAGCTGCACCGGCGGTTCGCGCACTGTGTGCGGATCGCCGTCGGCACCTCCGTGATCGACCCCGCCAGCGCGGCCGTGACCGGCTTCCACCGGGTGCTGCCCCGGGACGGGCCGGACAGCGAGCCGGTGGAGGACCTCGCGGCCCGCGCCCCGGACGCGCCCGCCCGGCCGGTCGTGGGGGTGATCCTCACGCACGGGCAGCACGAGTACGGAGAGCTGCGGCGGCACGGGCAGGTCGCCGAGGAGGTGACGCGCTGGCTGGCCGGGAAGGACTGCGGCCGGCTGGAGCTGGAGACGCGGCTCGACACGCACGACTGGCATCTCAGTGCCACGCCCGCGCAGCTCCAGTCCGTGCTGGCCCGGCTGGACCTCGTCGTCACCGACCGGCTGCACGGGCTGGTCATCGCGCTGCGGGTCGGCACCCCGGTGCTGGCCGTCGACCCCGTCACCGGCGGCGCGAAGGTGACCGCACAGGCCCGGGCCTGCGGCTGGCCCGCGCTGGTGCCCGCCGAGCGGCTGGACGTGCAGCAGTTGGACCGCTGGTGGGACTGGTGTCTGACCGGCGGCCGGGTGAGCGCCCGGCAGATCCGGGACGGGTTCCGTGAGGGCACCGTGCCGGACAGCGCGGACCGGCTCGTCGAGGCGCTGGCGCGGCCGGTCCCCGGTTAACTCCGGGACCTCACGGGGCACCCGCTTCCACATCCCCGCTGTAAGTCCTCCGCCGCACGTCCCCCTCGGGACGCAAGACGGTCCGGCCGCCCGGAAGGAGAAAGCGCGTGTCCATCGGCCGACTTCCCGAGAACGAGCAGCGCATCCTCGACGAGATGGAACGCGCGCTGCGCCGCGACCGCCGCCTCGACCGCCGACTGCGCACCCTGCGACTGAGCCGCCGTCCCGACCCGGGCCGGATGCTGGCCCGCCTCGGCTCCTACCGCCCCCGCGTCTGGACCGTGGCGGTCCTGCTCGCGGTGTCGGTCGGGCTGATGGTGGCCGGGATCGCCACCTCCGAGCCGGGTGTGATCTGGGCGTTCGCCGTCATATGGCCGCCGACGCTGTTCGCCGTGTTCCGGCTGATGTGCCGGTGGTGCGGGGGCTGAGCGTCCGCCGCTGACCCGACGACCGGATCCGCATCTGCCGGGCCTGACGATGCCGGCGGGCGTGGCGTCCGGGCTCGGATGGTCATCGTGCGGGACCCCTCCTCACAGCTGTCGGGTGCCGGGCAGTTCGTCGACGGCGCGCAGGACGTCGTCGGGGGTGATGCGCAGCAGCGCGGGGTCCGGGCGGCGGCCGTGCGGGTCGCCCTCCCGGCCGTACCACAGGGCACGGTGGCGCGGGAGGGGCGGCGGGCCCCAGCGGCTCGGTGCGACCGGGCCGCAGAGGGTGACGGAGCGCGTGGCGTGGGCGGCCGCGAGGTGGGCGATGCCGGTGTCACCGCTGATCACGGCGTACGCGTCGGCGACGAGGGCGGACAGCCGGCCGAACGGGAGGCCCCCGCCGAACACGTCGGTGTCGGGCAGGCCTGCCTGCTTGGCGAGCCGGGCCACGAGGTCGCTCTCGCCCGCGCCGCCGGTCACGACGACCCGCAGGCCCCGGGCGCGCAGCCCGTTGGCGACGGCCGCGTACCGCTCGACGGGCCAGCAGCGGGCGGGTGACCCGGCGCCGGGATGCAGTACGACCGCGCCGGGTGCCGGGGAGGCGGTGCGCGGGCGGGGCAGGCACAGGTCGCCGGGGTCGGCGTCGATGCCGTACGCCTGGAGCAGCCGACACCACCGGTCTCGTTCGTGTTCCTCCGAGCACCAGGGCGGACCGTCGATCTCGGGCATGTCCGGGTGGGCGAAGGCGAGCAGCTTCAGCGGGCGCAGCCCCATGAGGAGCCGGTGGCTGGGCGGTCCGTTGCCGTGCAGGTCGACGGCGACGTCCGGCGGCGGACCGCTCCAGTCGAGCGCACGCGGCACGCCCCGCCCCGGCGCGGAGGCGGGCAGCAGCCGGTCCACCGCCCCCGTCGCCTCCGCGACGGGCTCCAGCTCGGCGGGCGCGGCCAGTACGAGCTCGTGCCGGGGGTAGGCCCGCCGCAGGGCGCGCAAGGCGGGGACGCAGGCGAGGAGGTCGCCCAGGCCCAGGGCGCGGAGGACGAGGAGGCGGGGTGTCGTCGGTGCCCCGGGCGCCCTGTCCGCTGCCTTCGCCGTCCTGCCCGCATCCGTCCCTGTCTTCGCTGTCCGGTCCTGTGCCATGCCAGCAGACTGCCGCGTTCCCCCTGCCTCCGCCCCCGCAGCCGCGCTCATCGGGTGCCGTGCCGGCACCTACCTCGTACGGACGGTCGTCGTGCCGGGAGGTCGGCGGCCTCGCACGTCGCCGAAGCTGTCGAGACGCGTGAGGAGGTCACGCGCCCCTCCCCTGCCCCGGACCGGCCGTGTAGGCCTCCTGGATGGGGCGTTCGTCGGCGAGGACGCGGCCCTTGGGCGGTCCGTCCAGTACGGCCCGGACGGCGGTCAGCAGGTCCGGGGCGACGTGGTCGGCGTCCGCGGTCTCCTCGGGGCGGGTCTGCGCGGTGGGGACGAGGATGCCGTGGGCGCCGGCGCGGCGGGCGGCCTCCACGTCGGCGCCGGTGTCGCCGATGACGACGAGGTCGGCGGGGTGGGTGCAGATCCGGCCTGCCGCCCACAGCACCATGCCGGGCTGGGGCTTGCGGCAGTGGCAGCCGTCGTCGGGGCCGTGCGGGCAGACGGCGAACACCTCGAAGGGGCCGAGGAGTTCGTCGACGCGGTGGTTGACGCGGCGGACGTCGGCGTCGGTGAGCAGTCCACGCGCGACACCGGACTGGTCGGTGACGACGCCGGTGCGGATGCCGCGTGCGCGCAGCAGGTCGAGCGCCTCACGGGCGCCCTCGACGGGGCGTACGCGGTCGGGGTCGGCGTTGTAGGGGACGTCCTCGACGAGGATGCCGTCGCGGTCGGACAGCACGGCCTTCACCGGGTTCGCCGGGTCCGGGGGACTCGTGGGGTTCACTGGGCCACCTCCTCCTGCCAGGCGCGGGCATGGCGGTAGCGCAAGGCGCCGGTCAGCCGGTGCCAGGTCGCGGCGGGCGGGATGAGCACGCTGGTCGCCAGCATCGTCGTCACCTCGTCGCGGGTGCGCGGGCCGGGCGCGATGCGGGCCCGGGCGAACTCCGCCGTGCCGGCCGCCCAGCCGAGCGCGCAGGCCGCGGCGGCCCGGCCGTGTCCGGCGGCGGCGAGGGCGCACGCGGCGACGCCCGCGGTGGTGATCGCCGCGTGCTTGCGGATCCGGCCGCGCGGCGCGACCGCCTTGTCCCACCAGTCGGGCCCGTGCAGATGCCGCATGAGGGCGTCGTCGGCGTTGCCGCGCTGCTGGCGCACGGACACCCAGCGGGAGGCGGGGCGCACGGGGTGGCGGGTGGTGCGGCGGCCCTGCCGGATGCGCCAGCCCGAGTCGAGAACGCGCAGCGCGAGGTCGGCATCCTCGCGGAAGGCGCGTTGGAAGCGTTCGTCGAAGCCGCCGACCTGCTTGAGCGCCTCGGTGCGGTAGGCCATGTCGGCGGTGATCCAGTGGGCGCGGGCGAGTCCCGCGGTGCCGCGTTCCCAGTCGGTGGGGCGGCGTTCGCCGGGCAGCGGGACGGCGATGACGCCCTGGACGCCCGCGATGTCGGGGGACGCCTCGGCGAGGTCCTGGGTCAGTTGGTCGCACCAGTGTGGCCCGATCTGGACGTCGTCGTCGAGGAACACGGTCCATGGCGCGGTCACGGCCCGCAGCCCGGTGTTGCGGGCGGCGGCGGGCCCGCGTCCGCCCCCGGTGAGCACGGTGGTGCGCTCCCGCAGGTCGCCGAGGACGCTCAACGGGTGCTCCAGCTTTCCCGGTTCGGGGTCGGGCCGGTCGTCGACGAGGACGATCTCCTCGGGGCGCGGCCCGGTCGCGGCGGCGAGCGCGGCGAGACAGTCGGCGAGGGTGTCCCGTACGAGGGTGGGGATGACGACTGCGTACGAGGTCATGCTGCTGCCCTTTCTGGCAGCGCCTGTGCGGCGAGTGCTGCGGCCGGGTCGTGGAACAGGGCGTCGATACCAGGGAAGCGCATGTCCTCCGTCCCGAGCTGTGTGGCGTACCTCCGGCTTCTCGCGGGTGCCGTGGTGCGGCTGTCTCAAACACTTGGAGACGACTCACTGCCCAGCGGGTCCCGGGTAAGGAGTCCGAAAACCGCTGATGCGCCCGCCGCAGGGCCGCACCGACGACACCGTCCACGAGATCTGCCGCGAGCTGGGCCTCGCCGAGGTGCTGTGGACCGTGACGGCGAAGGACTACAAGACGACCGACTCGGCCCTGATCACCCGCCGCGTCCTGGCCCAGGCCTCCCGGGACGGGATCATCCTGCTGCACGACATCCACGACGGCACGGTGCCGGCCGTGCCGGGGATCACCGACGCGCTGAACGAAGGGGCTATGTGTTCGTGACGGTGCCGCAGTCACTGGCACCCGGGAAGGCGGAGCCGGGGAAGGTGTACCGATAACTCGCCGTCGGTTCCCTACGATCGTGTCGTGGTGAACATCCTGCTCGAACGCACGGTCCCGCTTCCCCTCGACGAGGCGTGGCGGCGGATCACGCTGTGGCCGCGGCACGGTGAGGTTGTGCCGCTGACGGCGGTCAGGGTGGATCCGCCCGGGCCGACCCGCGTGGGCACGGTGATCATGGCCCGCTCGGGTGTCGGGCCGCTGTCCTTCGACGACCCGATGGAGGTCACGGTGTGGCAGCCGCCTCAGGACGGGGCGCCGGGGATGTGCCGTCTGGAGAAGCGGGGCCGGGTGGTGCTGGGCTGGGCGGAGCTGGAAGTGCGGCCGGGGCCCGGGGGGCGTACCCGTGTGGTCTGGCGGGAGGAGATCCGGGTCCGGCTGCTGCCGTCGCTCTTCGACGGCGTACTGCGGCCCTCGGCGCGGTACGTGTTCGGCCGCGCGCTGAACCGTTTGCTCAGACGTCCGTGACACCCCGGCGGCCGCCGGGTGGAACTTTTGTCCAAGACAGGAGCGGCCGAGTCGGCGACCGTGGAGGCATGCGCAGTTACGAAGCGGAGCGCGAGCCCGGCTGGGACGTCGTCCTCCCCCGCGACGGCATGTCACTCGACGGTGTCCGGATGGCCGGTTTCCGTGAACGGGCCGCCGCCGGGCTGGACTTGCGAGTGCTCCCGCAGCCGGCGGTGGTCGTCGTCATCGGGCTCGGGGAGAGCCCGTTCTCGGTGGAAAGTGCCCACGGGCGCCATGACTTGTCGAGCTTCGCCGCCGCGCTGTCGCCCGGCCCGGCCCGGGTCCGCGCCGAGGGCGTCGAGTGCGTCGAGATGCGCCTGTCGCCCCGGGCCGCCTATGCGCTGCTGGGCGTCTCCCCGCGTGAGCTGGACGGGTCCGTCACCGGCCTGGAGGGCCTCTGGGGTCGGGACGAGCGACAGCTGCGGGAGCGGCTGACCGACGCCCCGACCTGGCAGGAACGGCTCACGCTGGTCGACGAGTTCCTCGCGGAACGGGCCGCGCGGGCACCGGCGATGACGCCCGAGGTCGCCGCCGTCTGGGACACCATCGTGGCCCGCCGGGGCCGGGTACGGGTCGGCGAACTGGCCGACGCCTGCGGCTGGAGCCGCAAGCGGCTGTGGTCCCGGTTCAGCGACCAGATCGGCCTCACCCCGAAACGCGCCGCCATGCTGGTCCGCTTCGACCACGCCGCCCGCGCACTCACCGCGGGCGGGAACGCCGCCGACGTCGCACTTGCCTGCGGCTACGTCGACCAGCCCCATCTCCATCGCGACGTACTGGCGTTCGCGGGCTGCACGCCCACCGCCCTGGCCGGCAGGGCTACTTCCGCCGGCTGACCGGACGAAACCACGTAGGAGAGGAAGACCTGTGGCGAACACCCATGCCCTGGCACCGGACATGGCCGACCGCGACCTGCTCGTACGGCTCGTCTTCGGCGGCATGGCCGCGCAGACCGTGCGCGCGGCCGTCCGGCTGAGGATCGTCGAGCTGATCGGCGACACACCACGCCCGGCAGCCGACGTCGCCGTCGACGCCGGGGCCGAACCCCAGCCCATGACCCGGCTGCTGCGCGCCCTGGCGGGCCTCGGCCTGCTGCGGGAACACAGCTTCGGCACCTTCTCGGTGGCCCCCGCGGGCTTACTTCTCGACCCGGGCCGCCCCGGCTCACTCACCTCCTTCGTGCGGATGTTCACCGACCCGGCGATCATCCGCGCCTGGGAGCACCTGGACGACAGCGTCCGCACCGGCGACATCGCGTTCGACACCTTCTTCGACACGGACTTCTTCAGCCACCTCGCCCGGCAACCGGAGCTCTCCGCGGAGTTCAACGCGGCGATGAGCCAGGCCACCGCGGAGACTGCCGCCGCGCTGCCGCACTCCTTCGACTTCGGCCGGTTCGGCACGGTCACGGACGTCGGCGGCGGAGACGGCACGCTCCTGGCCGCCGTACTCGCCGCCTTCCCCGGCCTCACCGGCGTCGTCCACGACACGAGCGAGGGGCTCGCCCAGGCGCCGGAGAACCTGCGGCGGCACGGGCTCACGGACCGCTGCTCCCTGGTCGCCGGGGACTTCTTCCGGTCGGTGCCCGAGGGTTCGGACCTCTACCTGATGAAGAGCATCCTGCACGACTGGCCGGACGACCGGGCGGTCACGATCCTGCGCCACTGCCGCGCCGTACTGCCGCCCGGCGGACGAGTCCTGATCCTGGAACCGGTGCTGCCCGAGGTCGCCGGGGCCGACGGTGACGGGAGCACGTATCTCAGCGACCTCAACATGCTGGTGAACGTGGGCGGCAGGGAGCGCACCCGCAAGGACTTCGAGGACCTGTGCGAGGCCGCCGGCCTCTCCCTCACCTCCGTCACCCCGCTCCCGGAGGCCGAGCCGTTCTCCCTCCTGGAGGCCGCGGCGGCTGGCTGACGCAGTGTCAGGCAACCGACCCGATCCGCCCCACCGCCTTCGACTCCGGCTCGTGGTGGATCGGCGTGTGGGCCCCGGTCAGCGAGACCCCGCTGCCGCCGCGCCGGGCGGCGACGATCTCCGACGCGATCGACAGGGCCGTCTCCTCGGGCGTACGGGCCCCGAGGTCCAGGCCGATCGGGGAGCGCAGCCGGCTCAGTTCCAGCTCCGTGACGCCGACTTCACGCAGGCGGGCGTTGCGGTCCAGGTGGGTGCGCCGGGAGCCCATGGCACCGACGTACGCCACCGGCAGGCGCAGCGCCAGCTGCAGCAGGGGCACGTCGAACTTGGCGTCGTGGGTCAGCACGCACAGGACCGTGCGGGCGTCGACGTCCGTGCGCTCCAGGTAGCGGTGGGGCCAGTCGACGACGATCTCGTCGGCCTCCGGGAAGCGCGCCCGGGTCGCGAAGACGGGGCGCGCGTCGCACACCGTGACGTGGTAGCCGAGGAACTTGCCGACGCGGACCAGGGCCGAGGCGAAGTCGATCGCGCCGAAGACGATCATCCGGGGAGGGGGGACGGATGACTCGACCAGGAGCGTGAGCGGTGCTCCGCAGCGTGAGCCCTGCTCTCCGATCTCCAGGGTGCCGGTGCGGCCGGCGTCCAGGAAGGCGCCCGCCTCGGCGGCGACCGTGCGGTCCAGTTCCGGGTGGCCGCCGAAGCCGCCGTCGCAGGAGCCGTCGGGACGGACCAGCAGGGCCCGGCCCGTCAGTTCGCGCGGGCCCGACACGATCCGCGCCACCGCCGCCGCCTCCCCATGCGCGGCGGCGGTGAGCGCGGACGCGACCACCGGGCGGACCGGATCGCCGGCCCGGACCGGGGCGACCAGGATGTCGATGACGCCGCCGCAGGTCAGGCCCACGGCGAAGGCGTCGTCGTCGCTGTAGCCGAAGCGCTCCAGGACGGTTTCGCCGTCCCGCAGCGCCTGCTCGCACAGTTCGTAGACCGCGCCCTCCACGCAGCCGCCGGAGACCGAGCCGATCGCCGTGCCCTCGGCGTCCACCGCGAGCGCGGCACCGGGCTGCCTGGGCGCGCTGCCGCCGACGGCCACCACGGTGGCCACGGCGAAGTCACGGCCCTGCTCGACCCACCGGTTCAGCTCCTCGGCGATGTCCAGCATCTGTCTCGGTCTCCTTGGGGTTGCGGCGAAAAGGCTGCGAGGGGCGTCAGTGGACGTCCAGCCAGCTCTCGATCGGGTTGAGGGCGAAGTAGACGAGGAACACCGCCGTCAGGATCCACATGAAGGCGCCGATCTCGCGCACCTTGCCCTGGGCGGTCTTGATGGCGACGTAGGAGATGACGCCCGCGGCGACACCGGTGGTGATGGTGTACGTGAACGGCATCAGGACGACCGTCAGGAACACCGGGACGGCGGTGGCCCGGTCGGCCCAGTCCACGTGCCGGGCGTTCATCAGCATCATCGCGCCGATGACGACGAGGGCGGCGGACGCGACCTCCTGCGGCACGATCGCCGTGAGCGGCGTGAAGAACAGGCAGGCCGCGAAGAACAGGCCGGTGACGACCGAGGCGAGGCCGGTGCGCGCGCCCTCGCCGACGCCTGTGGCCGACTCGATGAACACCGTCTGGCCCGAGCCGCCGGACACACCGCCGATCGCGCCGCCGGCCCCGTCGATGAACAGCGCCTTCGACAGGCCCGGCATCCGGCCCTTGTCGTCGGCGAGCTTCGCCTCGGTGCCGACGCCGATGATGGTCGCCATCGCGTCGAAGAACCCGGCCAGCACCAGAGTGAAGACGATCATGCCGACGGTCATCGCGCCGACCTCGCCCCAGCCGCCGAACTCCACGTCCCCGAAGAGCGAGAAGTCGGGCATGGACACCGCGCCGCCGTGCAGCTCGGGGGCCCCGGCGGCCCACTGCTTGGGGGCGATGACGCCGGCGGCGTTCAGGATCGCGGCGACGACCGTGCCGCTGACGATGCCGATGAGGATGGCGCCGGGGATGTTCCGGGCCTGGAGCATGAAGATCAGCAGCAGGGTGCCGGCGAAGAGCAGCACCGGCCAGCCGGCCAGTTCGCCCGCCGGGCCGAGCGTGACGGGAGTGGCCTTCCCCTGGTGCACGAAGCCGGACTTGTAGAAGCCGATGAGGGCGATGAACAGGCCGATGCCCATGGTGATGCCGTGCTTGAGCGCGAGCGGGATCGCGTTCATGATCATCTCGCGCAGGCCGGTGACGACCAGCAGCATGATGATCACGCCGTACATCACGCACATGCCCATCGCCTGCGGCCAGGTCATCTCGGGCGCGACCTGGGAGGCGAGGACTCCGGAGACGGACAGACCCGCGGCGAGGGCGAGCGGCACCTTGCCGACGAGACCCATCAGCAGGGTGGTGAGGGCCGCCGCGAACGCGGTCGCGGTGATCAGGCCCTGCTGCGCGAGGGTGTTCCCCGCCGCGTCCTTGCCGGACAGGATCAGGGGGTTGAGCAGGAGGATGTACGCCATCGCCATGAAGGTGGTGACGCCGCCGCGCACTTCGCGCGCGACCGTGGACCCTCTGTGGGATATGTGGAAGTACCGGTCGAGCCAGGACCGTCCGGCCGGGACGCGGGTGCCTTCGCCCGCGTCTTCGGCTGTGGTCCTCGGCTCCAGTGACTGCTGGGTCATGTGGGCCTACTCCCAAGTTTCATAGGGGGTTGGGATGCACGACCCGGGGGACGGCCCGAGACGAACGAAGGGGGTCCGGGGGACGCGGTCCCCCGGACGGAGCTCTCCTGCTCAGGCCTCGGAGAGTGACGTACCCGTCAGGTGCTCGGGCCGTACCGGAGTCCGGTTCAGCTCGAGCCCGGTCGCGTTCCGGATGGCCGCGAGGACGGCCGGGGTCGACGACAGGGTGGGTGCCTCGCCGATGCCGCGCAGCCCGTACGGGGCGTGCTCGTCGGCGAGTTCGAGGACGTCGACCGGGATGGTCGGCGTGTCGAGGATGGTCGGGATCAGGTAGTCCGTGAAGGAGGGGTTCTTCACCTTCGCCGTCTTGGGGTCGACGATGATCTCCTCCATGACCGCCATGCCCAGGCCCTGCGTGGTGCCGCCCTGGATCTGGCCGAGCACGGACAGCGGGTTGAGCGCCTTGCCGACGTCCTGGGCGCAGGCCAGCTCGATGACCTTCACCAGGCCGAGCTCGGTGTCGACCTCGACGACGGCGCGGTGCGCGGCGAAGGAGTACTGGACGTGCCCGTTGCCCTGGCCGGTGCGCAGGTCGAAGGGCTCGGTCGGGCGGTGCCGCCACTCCTCCTCGACCTCGACGGCGTCCTCGCCGAGGACGTCCGCCAGGTCGGCCAGCACCTCGCCACCGTCGGTGACGACCTTGCCGCCCTCCAGGAGCAGTTCGGCCGTGGCCCAGGCCGGGTGGTACGACCCGAACTTGCGGCGGCCGATCTCCAGCACCTTCTCGCGGACCAGCTCACAGGCGTTCTTCACGGCGCCACCGGTGACGTACGTCTGCCGGGAGGCCGACGTCGAACCGGCGCTGCCCACCTGCGTGTCGGCCGGGTTGATGGTCACCTGCGTGACGCCCAGCTCGGTGCGGGCGATCTGCGCGTGGACCGTCACACCGCCCTGCCCGACCTCGGCCATGGCCGTGTGGACGGTGACGACGGGCTCTCCGCCCACGACCTCCATCCGGACCTTCGCGGTCGAGTAGTCGTCGAACCCCTCGGAGAAGCCCACGTTCTTGATGCCGACCGCGTAGCCGACACCGCGGACGACGCCTTCGCCGTGCGTGGTGTTGGACAGGCCGCCCGGCAGCTCCCGTAGGTCGGCGCCCTCGCTGCTCTCCCACTGGCGCTCCGGCGGCATCGGCATCGCCTTGACGCGGCGCAGGAGTTCGGCGACCGGGGCCGGCGAGTCGACCGGCTGCCCGGTCGGCATGAGCGTGCCCTGCTCCATGGCGTTGAGCTGCCGGAACTCCACCGGGTCCATGCCGAGCTTCTTCGCCAGCTTGTCCATCTGCGCCTCGTAGGCGAAGCACGCCTGGACCGCGCCGAAGCCGCGCATGGCGCCGCAGGGCGGGTTGTTGGTGTAGAGGGCGATGGCCTCGATGTCCACGTCGTCGATCACGTACGGGCCGACGGACAGGGAGGAGGCGTTGCCGACGACGGCCGGGGAGGCGGAGGCGTAGGCGCCGCCGTCCAGGACGATCCGGCACTTCATGTGCGTGAGCTTGCCGTCCTTGGTGGCGCCGTGCTCGTAGTAGAGCTTCGCGGGGTGGCGGTGGACGTGCCCGAAGAAGGACTCGAACCGGTTGTAGACGATCTTGACCGGCTTGCCCGTGCGCAGGGCCAGCAGGCAGGCGTGGATCTGCATCGACAGGTCCTCGCGACCGCCGAACGCGCCGCCGACGCCGGACAGCGTCATCCGCACCTTGTCCTCGGGCAGGCCGAGCACGGGCGCGATCTGGCGCAGGTCGCTGTGCAGCCACTGGGTGGCGATGTAGAGGTGGACGCCGCCGTCCTCCTCGGGCACGGCGAGGCCGGACTCGGGGCCGAGGAAGGCCTGGTCCTGCATGCCGAAGGTGTACTCGCCCTCGACGATCACGTCCGCCCGCTTGCGGGCCGCCTCCACGTCCCCGCGGACGATCGGCTGGCGGTGGACGATGTTGGGGTGCGGGACGTGGCCGGCGATGGGGGTCCCCCCTGGACCGGAGCCTGCCGGAGGTCCTTGGGGGAGGTCGTCGCGGCCCTCGTGGACGAGGATCGCGTCCGGCGCGGTCGCGGAGGCCTCGTCGGTGATGACGGGCAGTTCGCGGTAGTCGACCCTGATCTTCGCGGCGGCGCGGCGCGCGGTCTCCGGGTGGTCGGCGGCGACGATCGCGACCGGCTCGCCGTGGTGGCGGACCTTGCCGTGGGCGAGGACCGGGGTGTCCTGGATCTCCAGCCCGTAGTTCTTCACGTCCGTGGGCAGGTCGTCGTACGTCAGCACCGCGTAGACGCCCGGCAGGGCCAGGGCCTCGCTCGTGTCGATGGACACGATCTCGGCGTGGGCGACGGTCGACCGGAGGATCTGGCCCCAGAGCATGTCCTCGTGCCACATGTCGGACGAGTACGCGAACTCTCCGGTGACCTTGAGGGTGCCGTCCGGGCGGAGCGTGGACTCGCCGATGCCGCCCTTGGTGTGCGACCCCTGGGTGATCTTGGTGGGCGTTCCGTTGGGGGAAGACATGATCAGACCGCCTCTCCCTGCCGGGCGGCCGCCAGGCGGACCGCGTCCATGATCTTCTCGTAGCCGGTGCAGCGGCACAGGTTGCCCGACAGGGCCTCGCGGATGTCCGCGTCGGTCGGGGTCGGGTTGCGCTCCAGCATCTCGTCTGCTGCGACCAGGAGACCGGGCGTGCAGAAGCCGCACTGGACGGCGCCGGCGTCGATGAACGCCTGCTGGATCGGGGAGAGCTCGGTGCCCTCGCCGGTCTGCGAGTCGGTGCCCTTCGCCTCTCTCCCCCAGGCTTCGCCCGGGGGGACCCCCAGCTGGGCGTTCTGGAGCGGTGTACCGCAAGCGCCGGTCGCGCAGCCGCCCTCGGCGCGCTGCTTGGCGTAGTCCGCGAGCCCCTCGACGGTGACGACCTCACGGCCCTCCACCTGCCCGGCGGCGACCAGGCACGAGCACACCGGCACACCGTCCAGCCGGACCGTGCACGACCCGCACTCGCCCTGCTCACAGGCATTCTTCGAACCCGGCAGGCCGAGCCGTTCCCTCAGCACGTACAGCAGGGACTCGCCCTCCCACACGTCGTCGGCTTCCTGCGGACGGCCGTTGACCGTGAAGTTGACGCGCATTACGCAGCTCCCTCGGTGGTGCGGCGGGCGCCGCGGTAGGACTCCCAGGTCCAGGTCAGCGTGCGGCGGGCCATGACGCCGACCGCGTGGCGGCGGTAGCTCGCGGTGCCCCGGACGTCGTCGATCGGGTTGCATGCGGCGGAGCACAGGTCCGCGAACTGCTTGGCGACGGACGGGGCGATGATCTTCCCGTTGTCCCAGAAGCCGCCCTCCTCGAGAGCGGCGTTCAGGAACTCCTCGGCGGCCTTGGCCCGAACGGGGGTCGGAGCCGCCGAACCGATGCCGGTCCGCACGGTTCGCGTCTCGGGGTGCAGCGCGAGCCCGAAGGCGCACACGGCGATGACCATCGCGTTCCTGGTCCCCACCTTGGAGAACTGCTGCGGCCCGTCGGCCTTCTTCACGTGCACGGCCCGGATCAGCTCGTCGGGGGCCAGCGCGTTGCGCTTGACGCCCGTGTAGAACTCGTCGATGGGGATACGACGCGATCCGCGCACCGACTCGACCTCGACCTCGGCACCCGCGGCGAGCAGGGCGGGGTGGGCGTCGCCGGCCGGGGAGGCGGTGCCGAGGTTGCCGCCGACGCCGCCGCGGTTGCGGATCTGCGGGGAGGCGACCGTGTGCGAGGCCAGGGCGAGCCCCGGCAGCTCGGCGCGCAGGTTCTCCATGATCGTCGTGTACGGCACGGAGGCACCCAGCCGCACGCTCTCCTCGCCGACCTCCCACTCGGAGAGGTCGCCGACGCGGTTCAGGTCCATGAGGTACTCGGGCCGGCGGTGGTCGAAGTTGATCTCGACCATCACGTCGGTGCCACCCGCGATCGGCACAGCGGTGGGGTGCTCGGCTTTCGCGGCGAGCGCCTCCTCCCAGCTGGCGGGGCGAAGGAAGTCCATGACCGGCTCTCTTCTTCGTCTTCTTGTGGGGCGTTCAGATTGAGCCAATCCGTGTGCGGCGGTCCCGGCTCGTTCATGTGCTGTCAACGTGTAGTGGAGTCAGTACACAGGCCGGTGCTCCGGCGGGGTCAGTCACGGAAACCATGAAGGAGTTGGCTGGCCAGGACAGGCATCTTGTAGATTCGTATGAACGGAGGCCATCAGAAACCTCCTCGTTTTCCTGTGGAAACGCGCGACACAGCCGCGTGACCTGGGACACAGCCAGGACCGGCAAGATCCACCATGGATTTCGAGACAAAGAACGGCGGCGACGAGAATGCGGCTGCGCGCACTGCTGGACACCGACGCGCTGGGCCTCAAGCTGCTCGGCGGTGAGGACGAGCTGGACCGCACCGTGCGCGGTGTGATGACCACCGATCTGCGCGACCCCAGCCGCTACCTCTCGGGCGGCGAGCTGGTGCTCACCGGCCTGGCGTGGCGCCGGGACGCCACGGACTCGGAGCCGTTCGTCCGGATCCTGGTGCAGGAGGGAGTCACGGCCCTCGCCGCGGGCGAGGCCGAACTCGGAGACGTACCGGACGACCTGGTCGCGGCCTGCGCCCGTCACCGTCTCCCGCTCTTCGCGGTGCACGAGTCGGTGGCGTTCGCGACGATCACCGAGCACGTCGTACGGCAGGTCTCCGGTGAGCGCGCCGGAGACCTCGCGGCCGTGGTCGACCGGCACCGCCGGATGATGACCTCGGGCCCGGCGGGCGGCGGCCCCGACGTGGTCCTGGACCTCCTGGGCTCGGACCTGGACCTGCGCGCCTGGGTCCTCTCCCCCACCGGCCGCCTGATCGCGGGCCCGAAGACGTCGGGCCCCGCCCTCCCCGCCGAGGCCTGCGGCCGGCTGGCGGCGGAACACCTGACCGCCACCCGCACGGGCCGCCGCGCCCCGCACCGCGTCCTCCTGGGCGGCACCACCTACTCCCTCTTCCCGATCCGCTCGACGGGCCGCTCCCCGCAGACCGCCCGGGACGCCCGCGAGACCGTACTGTCCGACTGGCTGCTGGCCGTCGAGGCGGACGCCGGGGACTGGGCGGAGGAGCGCCTCGACCTGCTGTACGGCGTCACGCAGCTGATCGCGGTCGAGCGGGACCGCCGCGACGCCGCCCGTACGGTCCGCCGCCGCCTCGCCCAGGAGGTCCTGGAGCTCGTCCAGACGGGCGCGGCCCCCGCCGAGATCGCCGCCCGCCTCCGGGTGGCCGCCCCGGTCCTGCTGCCCGGCCTCGGCGCCGCGCCGCACTGGCAGGTGGTCGTGGCCCGCGTCGACTGGGACGGCGCCGAGATCGAGGGCGGCCCGGCCGCCCAGGCGCTGCTGGAGGAGATCCTCGTCGACCCCCTGTCGGCGGGCCCGGAGCCCTCCGACCGCATCGCCGTGGCCCACACGGGCGACGAGGCCATCGCCCTCGTCCCGCTCCCCGCCGTCTCGACGGAGCACGACGGCTCCGAGACCGGCGTCCTCGCCGACGCGCTCCTGGAGTCCGTACGGGACCCCCTGACGGCCGGCCTGAACGACGACGGCCGCCTCACGCTGGGCGTCAGCGCGGCCGTGCACTCGGCGGAGGGCCTGCGCGGCGCCCTGGAGGAGGCCCGCCACGCCCGCCGGGTGGCGGCGGCCCGCCCGGGCCGGGTCTGCGCGGCGGGCCACCAGGAACTGGCCTCCCACGTCCTCCTCCTGCCCTTCGTCCCGGACGACGTCCGCCGCGCCTTCACGGCCCGCCTCCTGGACCCCCTCCGGGACTACGACCGCCGCCACAGAGCCGAACTGATCCCCACCCTGGAGGCCTTCCTGGACTGCGACGGCTCCTGGACCCGCTGCGCCACCCGACTCCACCTCCACGTCAACACGCTGCGCTACCGGGTGGGCCGCATCGAGCAGTTGACGAGCCGTGATCTGTCGCGCCTGGAGGACAAGCTCGACTTCTTCCTGGCGCTGCGGATGAGCTGAGGCGCGGGGTGTCCCGGCCGAACACGGGGCGCCCCGGAGTCCCACGACTTTGTGAAATCCTTCACCCACCCTCTTGGCCCGGCGCCGCGATTCGTGCTGAGATGCCGCCACCACTCAACAGCTCGATGGCGTGCTCGGGGAGGGCAACGTGGCGCATACCGCCATGTCTGGTAACGGAACGACCGCCGGCGACGATCCCCTCCAGACCGCGGTATGGCGGCTGCGCTCACGCGCATGCTGGGCCGACGCGGCCGCCCTGCTGCTACCGGCCACCCCCGCGGCGGCGCTGCAACGCGCATCGCTGCTGGTGGAACGGTGTCTGTACACGGAGCAGGGCTGGGAGGAGGCCGAGGACGCCCTGCGCACCGCCGAGGCCCTGGCCCACAGCGACGACGAGCGGGGCGCGGCCGCTTGTGAACGCGGGTACTTGGCCTACGCCGCGACGCTGCTCGCGGTGCGCGACCGGGCCGACGAGGCGCGGGCGGCGCTGGGGCGTGCGGCGGCCCTGATCCCTCCGGGGGCTCCGCAGCGGGCCCTGCTGGACTTCCGTCGCGGGTTGCTCGCGGAGAACCTGACGCGTTCCCCGCAGGCGGCGCGTGCCGCGTATCGCCGTGCGCACGCGGGGGCGACGGCGCAGTCGGACCCGTTGCTGCTGTCCTTCACCTGGCGGCATCTGGCCGGACTCGCGTTGCGGGAGGGGGAGTTGGCGGAGGCCCGGCACGGGTTCGCGGAGTCGCTGCGGATCCGTGAGGAGCTGGGCTATCTCGTCGGTACGGCACCGGCGCTGGTGTCGCTCGCCGACACGGAGACCGAGCCGGAGGCGTCCCGGCTGCGGGAGGAGGCCCGGCGGTTGTTCCGGTTGCTCGGGGGTGTGCCGACGTGGCTGGCACGGCAGTTGGCTCCGCCGGCGGCGGGGGCGGCCACGGCTTGACGGCGCTGAAGGTGCCCGGCGTTGTTGCCGGGGCCGGGTGGGTGCGCAGCTCGGCGTGACGAGGTGCCGCCGGTGGCTGCTGGGGCGGGGTGGGTCCGCGACCCGACGGCATGGGGTGCCTCCCCCAAGCTCTTCGAGCAGGGGGTACCCCCAGCGCCCACCCGTGCCGCCCTTAGCGGCACGATGGCCGGCAGCGGCGGCCTGCGGCAGCTGAGCCACGACGTGCCCGCACCCGCCTACGGCGGGAAGGGGACGTGTCGGGGGCCCGCCCGCAGCGGTTGGCGCGTCAACGGACCGTCAGTCGGCGTCCGGCCCCATCGCGCCGTTCCGAGGACGGACACCCCCCGGCGCGGCCCCGACCCACCACCACCGCGTAGGCGCAAGCGACCCGCACCCCCACTCAGGCCGCACCCGCGAAGTGCTCCCCCACCAGCGCCCGCACCACGTCCAGATCCCCGGCGATCAGCGCGTCCAGCAACGCCGTGTGTTCATGCGCGTCCGCCACCAGGTCAGCCCGGCCCCGCATCCCCGGCCCGCTCCCCACCAGCGGCCACTGCGCCCGCCGGTGCAGGTCCTCCGCGATCTGGACCAGCTGCTCGTTCCCGGAGAGGGACAGCACGGCCCGGTGGAACCCCCGGTCGGACTCCGCGTAGGTCGCGCGGCAGCCGGAGGACGCCGCGCGAACCGTCGCCTCGGCGAGGGGACGCAGCTCGGCCCAGCGCTCCGCCGGCACCGTCCGGGCCAGCCGCAGCATCACCGGCACCTCGATCAGCGCTCGCACCTCGGCCAGCTCAGCCAGCTCCCGAGCCCCCCGCTCGACCACCCGGAACCCACGGTTCGGCACGACCTCGACGGCACCCTCGATGGCCAGCTGTTGCATGGCTTCCCGCACCGGCGTCGCGGAGACGCCGAACCGCTCGCCCAGCACCGGCGCCGAATACACCTCACCGGGCCTGAGGTCCCCGGCCACGAGCGCGGCCCGCAGCGCGTCCACGATCTGCCCGCGCACCGAGGAACGCTGAACGACGGACCGACCCCGCGGAGCGGACGGCAGGTCCGGCTCGCTGTGCGTGTGCTCCCCCCGCACCACCTCGGCAGCCCCACCAGTCCCAGGCCTCACCCGACCCGCATCCGCCACCCCAGCCTGCTGCGGCACCCGGACCTGCCCACCCGGCACCCCCGCCCCGGCGGAGCCCTGCGCGCCCTCCTTCACGGCTCGGCTCCTCCTCCGGACGTATCGGTACTTGGGGTCATTACGGCGGGTTGTTACTCGTCCGTCAAGCACCATAAGCGCACCGGCCGCCAGTTCAAATCCCAGCGATCTTGGGTAAGGTTAGGCTTACCTTCAAGCGACCCGTTCAACAGACGCGGACCGGTGATCACATGCCCCTGCCCCCTTCGGCCCTCTCCGGCGCGTACGCCCGTCTGACCGAGGTCCTCCCGGGGCTGGCCATCACCGAACTGACCGCCGAGGACGAGGCCCCCCAGGGCGGCAACTGGACCACAGCCGCCGCGCTGGCGAAAGCCGGCCCCGGGCTCGACACCTTCCTGTCCTGGGACGACACCCAGATCCGCCGGGACTACGGCCGGCAGGCACGCCCCGACGTGATCGCCAGCTTCGGCCTGCACCGATACGCCTGGCCCGCCTGCCTCCTGATCACCGTCCCCTGGTTCCTGCACCGCCGCGTGCCCCACTACCCCGTGACGCACGTCTCGTACGACCGCACCGCCCCCGGCCACCCCGTCGGCCACATGGCCGTCCGTCCGGCCGGCTTCGCCTGCCTGCCCGGCGACGAGGCCGCCGGGCTGCCCGGCGCCCGGGTCGTCCCGGACGAGGAGGCGCTGCGGGCCGAGGTGCGGTCGGCGGTCGCGGAGCACATGGAGCCGGTCCTGGCCGGTTTCGGCCCCAGGATGCGGCGCCGCGGCCGGGCCCTGTGGGGCATGGCGACGGACGAGATCGTCGAGGGGCTCTGGTACGTCGCCCAGTCGCTCGGCGAGATCGAGGAGCGGCGCGCGATGCGCGAGCTGGAACTGCTCCTGCCGGGCGCGACCAAGCCGTACGTGGGCACGGCGGCCTTCCGCGAGCTGACCGGCCCCGGCGGCGAGCCGCTGCGCACCCGGGACCGCGCGAGCTGCTGCATGTTCTACACCCTGCGCCCCGAGGACACCTGCGCCACCTGCCCGCGCACCTGCGACGCCGACCGGGTCACCAAGCTGCTGGCCACGGCCAGTTGAGGCACCACGGGCGGGCACGGGCAGAGCAGACGCCGGCCTCCCCCTCCCCGGTAAGATCATCACAGAACCGGGCATCCACATGCCCGCAGCCGATTCACAGCTTCCGCACGGGTCACGGGAAGTTTCCGGTGAACCACCCGTACGGGTAGTCTTCGTCGAACTCAACTCTCGCCCCTCAAGCGGCAGTTCGAGCAGAATGCCGCCCTGGGTAATTCCCTTGCACTTCCTTGGCGGCCTCTTGCCCCGAAACCCTCTGAGGGCCGGTGGGATTGGGCCACTATGGCGGGCGTTACGCCCTATCCCAATGCAAGGACCACCCAGATGAGACTGACCGACATATCGCTGAACTGGCTGCTTCCGGGCGCCGTGCTTCTCCTGGGCATGCTGGCGGCGGTGGCGGTGCTCGCGCGCGGCAAGCGCTCCTCGGTCAAGGACACGAGCGCGGACGATTCCTGGGAGCGCAGCGAGGAACGTCGCAGACGCAAGGAGGCCCTCTACGGCACCGTCTCCTACGTCCTCCTGTTCTGCTGCGCGGCCGTCGCCGCCGCGCTTTCCTTCCACGGCCTGGTCGGCTTCGGCGAGCAGAACCTCGGGCTCTCCGACGGCTGGCAGTACCTCGTCCCGTTCGGCCTGGACGGCGCGGCGATGTTCTGCTCCGTCCTCGCGGTGCGCGAGGCCAGCCACGGTGACGCGGCGCTCGGCTCCCGGATACTGGTCTGGACGTTCGCCCTCGCCGCGGCCTGGTTCAACTGGGTGCACGCGCCCAGGGGCGTCGGCCACGACGGCGCCCCCCACTTCTTCGCCGGCATGTCCCTCTCGGCGGCGGTCCTCTTCGACCGCGCGCTGAAGCAGACCCGCCGGGCCGCCCTGCGCGAGCAGGGCCTGGTGCCGCGCCCGCTGCCGCAGATCCGTATCGTGCGCTGGCTGCGCGCCCCGCGGGAGACGTACCGGGCCTGGTCGCTGATGCTGCTGGAGGGCGTGCGCAGCCTCGACGAGGCGGTCGACGAGGTGCGCGACGACAAGCGCAAGAAGGACGAGGCGCGCCAGCGCCGGCGCGACCAGCAGCGCGTGGAGCGCGCCCAGCTCAAGGCGATCAGCCGCGGTCACCGAGGCCACTTCGGCCGCGGTGGCGGCCGGCAGCTGGAGGTGCAGGTGGAGCGCGGCTCCTCGCAGGTCTCCGCGGAGCCTGCCATATCCGGACCGGAGCAACTGCCCGTCCGCTCGCGTCCCTCCCTTCAGCCGGTCCGCAAAGGGGCTGACCCGGTGACCGTCGACCTCACCGCGGAGGACGACACCATGGCGCTGCCGCGCCTCGATTCCCTGGAGCGCAAGCTCAAGGACCTGGAGCAGCAGTTCGGCTGACCGAGCCGCACAGAGACAGAGCCGGGAAGGGGCGTGGCCTGCGGGCCGCGCCCCTTTCTCCGTTCTTCTCCGCTCAGGCCGCCTCGGCCTCCAGCTCGAACCAGACGGCCTTGCCCACTCCGTGCGCCCTGATTCCCCAGGCGTCCGAGAGGGACTGCACCAGGAACAGGCCCCTGCCGTTCGTACCGTCGTCGGCGACCGGTACGCGCAGCCGGGGCCTGCGGGCCACGAAGTCCCGTACCTCCACCCGTAGTCCACGGGGTCCGACGGTGGCCGTCAGGACCGCGTCGTGGTCGGTGTGGACGATCGCGTTGGTGACGAGTTCGCTGGTGAGCAGTTCCGCCACGTCCGATCGTGCGGTCCTCCCCCACTGCCCGAGCAGCTCCCGCAGGGCCCTGCGGGCCTCCGGCACGGCCCGCAGGTCCGCCCGCCCGAGTCTGCGCCTCAACTGAGGCGCCGGCGCCTGCTCCGTGACGTCTTCGGCCTTGTCCTCCACCGTTTTCGCCGAGAAGGCCCCGATCGTTATGGGACCGCCTCCTCGTACCTGCCTCTCCATGACCCCCGCCCGCGCGCCGATGTCGGTTCCCCTCCTGCTCGAACACGTTCACGGGGATCCATGCCCCGTCGGGCACGCGGCAGTCATGTCGAATCGTCAACGACCGGTTGTTCGGCCACATGGCCGGGCCCGGCGGGCCGGGCAGAGGGGCCCTGAGCAGTACGGCGGCGGAGAGCAGGGGGACAAGAGGGTAGCCGGAAGACGTCCCGCGGCCGATCCTGACCGCCGGAGATCGGACGAACTGCCGATGGCCGGCTGCCGATCCTTCCGTACGCGGCGAAGGGGTGGGGCGGTCGGCCCCGGTGCGCGGCGGTCCCGCGAAGTTGGCCGAAGAGCGACGGTCTCCCCCGGGTTCCCGGCCGGTACGGGGCCGTCCTCCCGACCCCCGTGGCGGGAGGACGGCCCCGGTCCTTCTCCGGTGGCCGCCCGGTCGGTACAGCTTGTTGACGGCGGTGGTCGTCGTCTTCTTGAAGGCGGCCACGGGCGCGTCACCGAAGTCACCCATCTGTCCCCACTCCACGACGGTGACGGTCCTGCCGTCCCGCCCGACGGACAGCAGCGTGATGTCCGTGGCCCCCAGTACGTCTCGGTGTGCAGTCCGCGGACGCGGGCGCTCTCCTCGATCGGCAGCGATTCGCCGGGGCGGTAGCTACGCCTCGATAGTCTGCACGACGTGATCAACTCATACATGAGGTCCGACGATGCTGAAGTCGCGATAGCCGGGGCGCGTGCCGGCGCGGACGTGGTCCGCAACATGTACGGCCAGTGGCTCACCCGCATCGACAAAGCTGCCGGGGACTTCGCCACCGCCGCCGATGTGGAGGCCGAGCAGACGATCCTCGACGTCATCCGTGCCGCACGGCCCGATGACGCGGTGCTCGGCGAGGAAGGCGGGCAACAGGGCGCCGCCGACGCTGTGCGCCAGTGGCTGGTGGACCCCCTGTGCGGCACGCTGAACTACGCCGTCGGCAACATGCTGGTGGCCGTCAACGTGGCGCTGAGCGATGGGGCGGCAGCGGTGGCCGATCCGTTCAACGGCGAGGTCTTCTTCACCGACGGGGAGACCGCCTGGGTGCGGCCTGACGGGGCCGACGACGCACTGCTGTCGCCCACGCCGGCCACCCGACTGGTGGACGTCAACCTGGATCCGCCGTTCCCGAGTGCGCCGGGATTCCGGGCCGTGGATCTGCTGGCCCACCCTGAGTTCGTCGAGCGTTTCCGGCCGCGGGTCGTGTCCACGACCCTGGCGCTGGCCTGGGTCGCTGCCGGCAAGCGCGCCGCGTATGTCACCGATGGCCGCGACCTCTCCAGGAGTGTGCACTTCGCCGCTGGCATCGCTTTGTGCCGGGCTGCCGGCTGCATTGTCACCGGGATCGACGGCGCCCCGATCGGTGAGACAGGCCGCGGGCTTGTGGTCGCCGCCGACGACGAGACCCACGGGCTGCTGATGTCGATGATCCGCAGCCGAAGCTAGGGCGTGTTGCAGAAGTGGATCAAGGCCGTGCGATGATCACGTCTCGCGGCTCGAGGAGAACCACGGGATAGGGTTCCGCGCCCGGACCGGCATACCGTGGCGGGACCTGCCCGAACGGTACGGGCCGTGGGAGACGGTGTACGGACTGTTCCGCCGCTGGCAGCGTGACGGCACCTGGCGCCGAGCCCGACGACCACGGGCTCGGACGCTCCCTGGGCGGGCTGACCACCAAGCTGCACTTGGCGGCCGAACAGGCCCAGAAGCCGCTGTCGCTGGTGATCACGCGGAGCAGCGCGGAGAATCCCCGCATTTCCAGGTTGTCCTCGGCCGCATCCGCGTGCCCCGGCCCGGGCCTGGCCGGCCCAGGCATGAGGGTCTGCTGTTCACGCACGGCGTCCGGCCGAGTCCGCCGGACCCGTGTGGCTGAGCTGCCAGTTCGCGACCCCCCAGCCAACGCCGTGGGTGTTATCGAAGGTCCACCCACAGCGCCGAGGCGACCGCGCAAAGGTCGCCCCCCGCCGTGGCCAGGGCAACACCCATCCGGTGCTTCCGTCCTTCCTCCGAGAGGACCCACGCATAAGACACCAGCCGCGAGGAAACCGGCACTGGCCGGAGCAGCCGTGCCGCGAGCGAGGCTGTCACCGCCCCCTCCCGCAAACTCCCCCGCAGCCGGCCCGCCGCGTTCCCGGGGCAGTCGAGTGCCCCCCACACCAGCTCCGCCCGCAGCTTCCCCTCCGTGTCGGCGAGCGCGGGCCCGGCCGTCCACGCCGCGGCCACCAGATCCCGTCCCGGCACGACTCCGCAGTGCTGGCGCAGCCCGGTGTCGGGCGTGCGGTCAAGTCCACACCCGAAGCAGTCCACAGTCCCCTCCGGCGGAGCCGCACGGTACGCCTCGGCCGCCGCCGATGCCTCGTCCCAAGAGGGCGGTTCGGGGACGTCGAGATCCAGCTCGTCGGGCGTGGCCACCGCGAGCACCCCGTCCGCACCGGTCAGCACGGCCCCGCCGTCGGCGGCCCCCGTGAGCCCCACCGGGACCTCCACCGGAGTCGGCCGCCGGAAGTCCACCCGTACGGTCTCGGCCGCCGCCCGCCCGGCGAGCACCCCCGCTACGTATCCGCCGAACGCCACACCGGGATACCCCCGCAGATGGTGGGGCACCGTGATCATCTCGATGTCGGTCATGGCGCCCACTCCACCACACCCCCGTTCCCGGCGGCCGGAGAGGCGGGGCAGGTCCGACGCCCCAGCCGCCCCCGAGCGGAGCCAACCATGACCGTCGAACGTATTGACCTGCCACCTTTCGGCACGGAGCGCCGGCCGTTGCGGGCGTTCCTGCATTTCCGCCGGGCGACAAGCAGTGGCGCGGCCTGGCCACGCGACAGGACAAGACCGTCACCATGTGCTTGGCCTGAGACTGGCTGCCTGGTGAGCCGTTTCGCTTGTTGAGTAGCTTCTGTCCCATGCGGCAAACCATCGAGCACGATTTCGACCAGGACACCCGGCTCAACTGGGCCGGTGAGACGAGCTGCACGGCTCAGCTCACCGATCGCTGGAACACCGTCAGCGGTAACCCCAACGGTGGCTATCTCATGGCCGCTGGGGTTCGCGCCCTGCAAGAGCGTTCTGCCCATCCGGATCCGCTGGTGGCTTCGGCGTTCTTCCTCCGTCCGGGCTCATCGGGATCGGCCGAAATCCAGGTGGAGTCAGCCAGGGAAGGGCGCCGAACCTCCACTCGCGAGGCACGGATGTGCCAGGGCGGCCGGGAGATCCTGCGGATCGTGGCGACGTTCACCGACTTCGACCAGGCGGACGGTCGCAGTCTGTCGCTGGCGGAGATGCCGGACCTGCCATCGCCGGACGACCTCTCCGATCCACTTGCCGGGATCGAACTGCCCGGCATCACCGTCGCAGACCGGGTCGAATACCGGACTGCTCAACCGCCCGGTTGGCTGCATGGACAGCCCAGCGGTGACCCCAGCATGACATTCTGGATGCGGTTCGCCGACGGCCGCCAGCCCGACCTTGTAAGTCTGCCGTTCCTGGCCGACGCGGCATATCCCGCGATCATGGAGCTAGGAGAGATGCCCTCGGCCACTCTTGAGCTGACCATCCACATGCGGGATCGGCCCGCCCCGGGCTGGCTCGCCTGCCAGGTCAACACCCGTCACGTCGCTGGCGGCTTTCATGAAGAGGATTGCGACATCTGGGACTCGCGAGGCGTCCTTGTCGCCCAATCACGCCAACTCGCTCTCCTTCCTTGAGTCTGTGTGGGGTGGACTTGTTCGGCCGATCAGGTGCGGAGCCAGATGACTAGGGCTGCCGCCGTGCGGAACCGTCTGATCAACGGCGGATGCAACAAACGCGGCTCTCCCGGTGGCCGTCCGCCGAAGCTCGACCCAGCCGACCACGAAGAGCGCCACGCGGTGGAGTGCGGGATCAATCGCCTCAAACGCCACCGCGCGGTCGCCACGAAATGCGACAAGCATGCCGTCCGCTACTGAGCGACCGTGCTGGTCACGGCCATCAATGAGGAGCTGTGACCAGCACTTTCGAAACACGGCCTAGAGCCGGGGCACGTTGCGCAGGTTGGAGCGGGCCATCTGGAGCATCCGGCCGACCCCGCCGTCCAGCACCATCTTGGAGGCGGACAGGGCGAACCCGGTCACCATCTCCGCCTTGATCTTCGGCGGGATGGACAGGGCGTTGGGGTCGGTGACGACGTCGACGAGGGCCGGGCCCTTGTATTTGAAGGCGTCCTTCAGGGCCCCGGTGAGGTCCTTCGGCTTCTCGACGCGTACGCCGTAGGCACCGCAGGCCTGGGCGACGGCGGCGAAGTCGGGGTTCTTGTTGGTGGTGCCGTAGGACGGGAGTCCGGCGACCAGCATCTCCAACTCGACCATGCCGAGGGAGGAGTTGTTGAAGAGGACGACCTTGACCGGGAGGTCGTACTGCACCAGCGTCAGGAAGTCGCCCATCAGCATGGAGAACCCACCGTCGCCGGACATCGACACGACCTGCCGCTTGCGGTCGGTGAACTGCGCGCCGATCGCCATGGGCAGCGCGTTGGCCATCGAGCCGTGCGAGAAGGAACCGATGACGCGGCGGCGGCCGTTGGGTGAGATGTAGCGGGCGGCCCAGACGTTGCACATGCCGGTGTCGACGGTGAACACGGCGTCGTCGGAGGCGACTTCGTCGAGTACGGACGCCACGTACTCGGGGTGGATCGGCGTGTGCTTCTCGACCTTGCGGGTGTACGCCTTCACCACCCCCTCCAGCGCGTCCGCGTGCTTCTTCAGCATCCGTTCGAGGAAGCGGCGGTTCTTCTTCTCCTGCACCCGCGGGATGAGGCAGCGCAGCGTCTCCCGTACGTCGCCCCACACCGCGAGGTCCAGTTTCGAGCGGCGGCCGAGGTGTTCGGGCCGGACGTCGACCTGGGCGATCTTCACGTCGTCGGGGAGGAAGGCGTTGTACGGGAAGTCGGTGCCGAGCAGGATCAGCAGGTCGCACTCGTGGGTGGCCTCGTAGGCGGCGCCGTACCCGAGGAGTCCGCTCATGCCGACGTCGAAGGGATTGTCGTACTGGATCCACTCCTTGCCGCGCAGCGCGTGCCCCACCGGTGACTTGATCTTTCCTGCGAACTCCATGACCTCGGCGTGCGCGCCCGCCGTGCCGCTGCCGCAGAACAGGGTGACCTTGTCGGCGTCGTCGATCATCTCGACGAGCCGGTCGATCTCGGCGTCGCCGGGGCGGACCGTCGGCCGGGATGTGACGAGGGCGGTCTCGGCGGCCTGCTCCGGGGCGGGCTCGGCGGCGATGTCGCCGGGCAGGGAGACCACGCTGACGCCGCTGCGGCCGACGGCGTTCTGGATGGCGGTCTGGAGCAGCCGGGGCATCTGCTTCGGGCTGGAGATCAGCTCGCTGTAGTGGCTGCACTCGGTGAACAGCCGGTCGGGGTGGGTCTCCTGGAAGTAGCCGAGGCCGATCTCGCTGGACGGGATGTGCGAGGCGAGGGCGAGGACCGGAGCCATGGAGCGGTGGGCGTCGTAGAGGCCGTTGATGAGGTGGAGGTTGCCGGGCCCGCAGGAGCCGGCGCAGGCGGCGAGCTTGCCGGTGATCTGGGCTTCCGCCCCGGCGGCGAAGGCGGCGGTCTCCTCGTGCCGGACGTGGATCCAGTCGATGGCGGAGTTGCGGCGGACGGCGTCGACGACCGGGTTGAGGCTGTCGCCGACGACACCGTAGAGGCGTTTGACTCCGGCGCGGGTCAGGATGTCGACGAACTGTTCCGCGACGTTCTGTTTGGCCATGGTTCTCGTCTGCCCCTTCGGTCTCCTGAGATCCCTCCGGGTTCCATCAAGTCACACGAGACGCCGTCACGCCTCCCAAACGGCCGCGGCCGTACGGTCGTCCGCGTAACCCTTGACCCGTACTTGGGAGTCCGCGAGGAACGCGGCGAGGCCGGGCGGCTCGGTGCGGGACCACCGCTCTGCGAGGTAGTCGCCCAGTTCGGGTTCGCCGCGCAACGGGTCGGCGAGGCCGCCGCTGCACACGAGGAGCGTGTCACCCGGGCGGGCGACGGAGGTACGGAAGCGGAAGGGCTCGCGGGGTGGTTCCGGGGCCGGTTCGTAGGGGCTGGGCGGGGTCGGGATGCCGAGGTCCATGGTGAGCCGGTCGCCCTGGGGCGTCTCGGAGGGCGGCGATCCGAACCCCACGACCGGTTCGCCCTTGATCTCGGCGACCTGCGGTTCGATGTCCTGCCACTCGCCGTCCCGCAACCGGAACAGCCCGCCGGGCCCGACGCCGAAGAAGACGCGCGTGCGGCACTCGGGGTCGGCGGGCAGCAGCAGACAGCGCAGGCCGGCCGCGTACTCCTCCGGATCGACGCCCTGTTCGGCGGCGCTGGCGCGGAGCTTGCCGAGGCTGCGGTCGGTGAGGCGGTGCAGTCCGGACTTCAGGTCGCCGCGCCGCCCCGCCCTTATGTCCTCCACGAGCCGCGTGTGACTGCGTCCGACGGCCCGCCCGATCCAGTGACAGGCCTCGGCGGCGGCCCGGTGCGCCCCTCGCGTGGCCCGGGCCCCGGTCGCCATCGCCACCAGCAGCAACGCCTGCTCGCCGGTGCCGAACCGCGCGGTCAGCAGCGAGTCCCGCCGCGGCTCCCCCCGATACCGCGCGGAGTCCCCCCGCACGGACACGGCCCGCAACGTGCAGGCCCCGTAGCGGGCCCCGTCGAGCACGGTGTCCGCGACGAGGTCGTCCAGATCATCGGGGTCGGCGAGCGGAAGGGCGGTGGGTTCGGCGTCGTAGGTGGGAGGCCGCGAGCCGACGTAGCCACTGGGCCGGGGCGAGGACGCGGGGCGCTCGAACCCGGGTTCGGGTTGGTCGAGCCGGGGGCCGGCGGGCGGTGGTGGGGTGGGCGGGCCGGCGGGCGGTGGTGGCGTGGGCGGAGGGGCGGCGGGGCGTGGGGGTGGGGGCGGCGGATCGGCTGGGGCGGGGGGTGCGGTCCCGTCGGTCTGGGGCTCGGCTGTCGGGGCTGTGGGACCCCTGGGCGGGGCGCCCGCCGCGGTGGAACGGGTCGTCTCGGGGCTCGGCCAGAAGGGAGGGGCCGGGGGTGGCGGGGGGACCGTCGGTGGGGCGGGGGGCGTCCCCGAGGCGGGGATCGTCGTCGCGGGGGACTCCCCCGGGCCGTCCGAGGAACTGCGGGACCCGGACGACCCGGACGACCCGGACGACCCGGACGACCCGGCAGCACCGCCCGCGGGCGTCAGCTCGCCCGTCTGTGCCCGCTCGTCGTCCCCGGATGTCCGCTCGTCGTCCCCGGGTGTCCGCTCCCGTCCCTGCCGTTTCGCCGCGGCCGGGAAGGTCACCGGGCCCGTGGGTCGCGCGGGCGGTGGTTCCCAGGGGGCGCGCCGCGGTGCCGGGCTGGAGGCGCGTGGGCTGTCCATGACGTCGTCGGCCCCGGCCCGAGGCGCCGGAACCACTGGCTCGGAGACGGAAACGCCCCGGTCACCCACCGCCCCCGCCGCAGAGGCGAAGCGGTCGTCGAGGGAATCGGGTGCGGGTGCGGGGCCCGTGTCGCCGGTGGAGTCGTCGTACAACCGTCCCCACCAGTCGTCCTCGGGACCGGTGGGCCTTCCCCCCTGCTGGCTCATGCCCCTGATTGTCCACCGCCCGGGCCGGATGAAAACGGGACTTGTGGAAAAACCGGCCTTCCGCGGCCCCGCGAACGGCACGTCGAGTGAGCCGTGGAACGGTCATGCGATATGGGGGCGCAGCGGCCGCCGCGACCGGCTGACCTGCGGGTCTGGACCACGACCACGCTTCTGACCTGCGCCTTCTCCCATGTTCCGGCAGGCTGGTCAGATGGGAGTGTGGGACCTCCTGCTGGTCGGGCTGGTCATCCTGCTCGGTCTGTACGGAGTGCTGCTGCCCGCGGTGCCCGGGTCGTTGCTGGTGTGGGCCGCGGTCATGTGGTGGGCCCTGAAGGATCCGCAGCCCGTCGCATGGTGGGTCCTGGTGGGAGCCACGGTCCTGATGTTCGTCTCCCAGGGCGTGCGCTGGGCACTGCCACCCCGGCGGCTGCGTGCCAGCGGCGCCAACCACCGCATGCTGGCCTACGCCGGAGCGGGATCCACCCTCGGCTTCGTCCTGCTCCCTGTACTCGGCGCGATCCCCGGCTTCCTGGCCGGTATCTACCTCGCCGAACGCCTGCGCCTCGGCCGCCACGCCGACGCCGTCGCCGCCCTGCGCACGGCGATGCGCTCGGGCGGCTCCAGCGTGCTGGCGGAACTGTTCACCTGCCAGCTGATCGCGGCGGCATGGGTGGGGGCCGTTTTCGGGTCGTGAGAACACACCCTGACAAACGGCCCCAGCGCATCTCGGGGCCTACAGCACCCGTTCGTGCGTCAGCAGCCGTACCTTGCTCTCCAGGCCGCCCGCATAGCCGGTCAGGGTCCCGTCGGCCCCGATCACCCGGTGGCACGGACGGACGACCAGCAGCGGATTGGCGCCGATCGCCCCACCGACGGCCCGTACGGCCGCCCTGGACGCTCCGATGCGCGCCGCGATCTCGCCGTAGGTCACGGTCGAGCCGTACGGGATGTCGTCCAGCGCGGCCCACACCTTCTCCCGGAAGACGGAGCCGTCGGTGCGCCACGTCAGCCGGAACTCCTTCAGTTCCCCGGCGAAGTAGGCGGCGAGCTGCTCCTCGGCCTCGTGAAAGGGCCCCCGGTCCTGCCGCCAGTCGTCCCGCACCACACGTCCGCCCTTCTGCCCGGGCACGGACAGCGAGGTCAGCGCACCGTCCGGGGCGGCGGTGAGGAGCAGCGGCCCGAGCGGGGAGGCCACGTTCATCCAGTATGTCGAGGTCATCACAACTCCCATTTCCCTGCCGCGCGCAGGTGATTCAGGGCGTACGAGCGCCAGGGGCGCCAGCCGTCGGGGACGTGGGCGCCGGGTGGGGCCACGTCCGGGTCGCCGAGGGCGCGGGTGCGGATCTCGGCGATCGTGCGAGTGTCCAGGCCGGGCACGGCACGCAGGGCGTCCTGTGCGTCGTCCCGGTCGGCGCCGGGGTCCAGGCGTACGGCGTGGTCGGCGAGGGCGGCGGTGAGCGCGCCGAGGGTGCCGCCGGGTTCGGCGCCGGCGAGGACGGCAGGCTCGGGGAAGAGGTGGGTGAGGCTGCCGCAGGGCGCGTCGAGGGCCTTGCCGTACCGCCGTACGAGCCGTTCCGCCTCCGCCCTGCCGACCAGCGCGCGTACCGCGAGCTCCTCCGGGTCGGTGGTGCCCGGCGAGCGCATGCCTGGCCGGGCGGCGACCAGGGGGGCGAGTGCCGGGTCGGCGCCGAGGCGTTCGTCGACGGCGTAGGGGTCGGCGTCGAGGTCGAAGTGCCGCCGCAGCCGCTGCACGGCGGTGGTGAGGTCGCGGGGGTCGGTGAGGTGCAGCCGGGCGTCGAGCCAGCCGCCCGGGTGGGCGCCGGACCCGGTCCGTGCGGTGCCGGGGCGTTCATCGACGGCGACGATGCCGGTGCCGTACGGGAGGCGGAGCGTGCGCCGGTAGGTGCGCGCGCCGGGCGGGCCGCCGACCTCTTCGATGCCGGGCACGGCCTCGCGTTCCAGCAGGTCGAAGACGGGGCCGGCCTGGTACGGGCCGCGGTGGGCGAGCCGTAGCGGGATCCCGGCGTTCGGGGTGGCCGCACGACGGGACCGGCCGTTCTTCGGTGCGGCGGCGCGCAGCTCGCTCGGGGTCGACGCGTACACGGCCCGGATGGTGTCGTTGAACTGCCGCACGCTGGCGAAGCCCGACGCGAACGCGATCTCGGTGATCGGCAGGCCGGTGGTCTGCACCAGGACGCGCGCGGTGTGGGCCCGCTGGGCCCGGGCGAGGGCGACGGGTCCGGCGCCGAGCTCCGCGGTGAGCTGCCGCTGCACCTGCCGCGCGCTGTAGCCGAGCCGTCCGGCCAGACCGGCGACGCCCTCCCGGTCGACCACGCCGTCGGCGATCAGCCGCATGGCCCGGCCCACCACGTCCGCGCGGACGTTCCACTCGGCGGAGCCGGGCACGGCGTCCGGGCGGCACCGCCGGCAGGCCCGGAAGCCCGAGCCCTGCGCGGCGGCGGCCGTGGCGAAGAACCGCACATTGGCCCGCTTCGGGGTGACCGCGGGGCAGCTCGGCCGACAGTAGATGCCGGTCGTCTCGACGGCGAAGAAGAAGGCGCCGTCGAAGCGCCCGTCACGACTGCGTACGGCTTCGTACCTGGGGTCTTCCCTCGTGTCTTCGTCCCTCACGCTGTCCAGTCTCCGCCGTGGGCGGGGATGCCGCTGGCGGAAATCGGACACGGCGCTTCGGACGCCGGGCGGTTACGAACGCCAGTGCGGTCCGCGCTTCGCCTCCATCGCGGCCCTTCCGATCGCGCCCTTCCGCTTCCAGTCCTTGCGGATCTCCGCCCGGAGCCGGGCGTCCGTCTTGGCGACGATGCGCTGGTTCTCCCGCAGGAGCTTGCGGTAGCTGTGCAGCCGCCGTTCCGGCAGGTCACCGTCCTCGACGGCGGCCAGCACGGCACACCCCGGCTCGGCCTCGTGGGCACAGTCGTGGAAACGGCACCGCTCGGCCAGTTCCTCGATCTCGGAGAACACCTGCCCGACGCCGCTCTCGGCGTCCCACAGCCCGACGCCCCGCAGTCCGGGCGTGTCGATCAGGACGCCCCCGCCGGGCAGCGCGAGCAGATTGCGGGTGGTCGTGGTGTGCCGGCCCTTGCCGTCGACGTCACGGGTGGCCTGGACGGTCATGACGTCCTCGCCGAGCAACGCGTTGGCGAGGGTCGACTTGCCCGCGCCGGACTGCCCGAGGAGCACGGACGTACCACCGCCGACGATGGCCGCGACCACGTCCAGCCTGTCCCCGTCGACGGCGCTGACCGGCACCACCGGCACGCCGGGCGCGCTGGTCTCCACGTCCTGGACGAGGTGGGCGACGGTGCCGGCGTCCGGCACGAGGTCGGCCTTGGTGAGGACGACGACGGGCTGTGCCCCGGACTCCCAGGCGAGCGCGAGGAACCGTTCGATACGGCCGAGGTCGAGCTCGACGGAGAGGGGCACGGCGACGATGGCGTGGTCGACGTTGGCCGCGAGGATCTGCCCCTCGGACCTCTTGGAGGAGGTGGAGCGGACGAACGCGGTGCGACGCGGCAGGTACGCGCGGACGTAGCGCGGGTTTCCGCCGGGTTCGACGGCGACCCAGTCGCCGGTGCAGACAACCCGCAGCGGGTCGTGCGGCGTGACGAACGCGGTGTCGGCCCGCAGCACCCCGTCGGCGGTGACGACGTCGCACTGCCCGCGGTCGACCCGGATCACGCGTCCGGGCAGCAGTCCTTCGGTGTCGTAGGGGGCGAATGCATCCGCCCACGCGTCGTCCCAGCCGTAGGGAGCGAGCGCAGAGGAAGCGGATGCGGCAGAGCTGAAAGTCAAGGGTGACCCTTTCCAAGGTCGGCCCCGGCCCGACAGTCGGTCGGATCAGCCGGCGGCCACGGAGGTGGACTTGATGAACTTCCGGATGCGGGCAGCGCCCATCTCAACGACAGCCATCGGTCACACCTCCTGCTCTTCACTCGGCCGACGGCGGCAGCCACCGGCCACCGCTCGATTCGCACCCACCTTAGAGGCGTACGCCCTCGGGCGCCACGGAATATGGAGGCCCTCGCCCACACCGCGGGGCACGTCCGCTGGAGTGGTGTGCTGCGCCGACTGCACGACGCGACGCCGGCCTGCCGATCGCGGGTGGCGAGGAGAGGACCGTCATGGAACGTGGAGAGCCGCACCGCCGAGCAGGCCGCTCGTTCTGCCGCGATCACAAAGGCGCCCAGTGGTCGTGGAATGTGATCACGTCAGAGCACTTGGGCCAGGGAAAGCGATCACCTCGATCACTTCGATCACTTCGCACCCGATGACACCAACTCCCTCAACCAATCGCTCGATCGGGCCGGTTCACGGTGGGCGTTCTCCGTAAGGTGACCGGCATGGACATCACCTTCCGGCGCCTCCATGCCACCGATAACGAGTCTTTGGTCGGTTTTCTCACCGGCGAGATCTGGCCGTTCCACGGCATCAGCCACGTGGACCACGAAACGGCACGCCAGTGGATCGCCGAGAGGCGTTTCGACAGCGACGAGAACAGGAGCTTCTGGATCGTCGCCGACGAGAAAACTACTGGTCTGCTCCGACTCATGGACCTGGGGGACGACACTCCCATGTTCGATCTGCGGCTCCGAGCCGAAGATCGGGGGCACGGCATCGGATCCCACGCGGTGACCTGGCTGACGCGCTACCTGTTCGAGGAATTCCCGGAGGCGCGCCGCATCGAAGGCACCACCCGGCATGACAACCAGCCGATGCAGCGGGTCTTCCTACGGTGCGGCTATGCCAAGGAAGCGCACTACCGGGACGCCTGGCCGACCCAGGACGGGGCGTCCCATGACGCCGTCGGATACGCGATCCTGCGTCGCGACTGGCAGACCGGGAGTGTAACCCCTGTCCACTGGAACGACGAGTAGTTCACTTGGATTTGGCGTGAAGAGGGTGCCCGGAATTCGGAATTACCAATTCCGGGGAACGGACACCCTTGCTGCTTCCATAAATCCTGTTCTACCGTCTCCGCGACCACTCACGCCATCACTCTGGAGGTTGGCATGGCCGAAAAACTCACAGAGAGCGCTTCGGAGCAGGAATTTCCCGAGATTGAGGTACGGGTTTCCTCGGTGACCGACAGGGCTCGCGCGACCTTCGCCAAGACGCATCACCGCCCGTCGGTGCCGGACTTCAGCCAGATGTTCGCCGACTCCGAGAAGTAACTTCCGCATTCTGCGCGCATCGGGGCCGACTGCTTCGATGCGCGCAGATGTGGTGTGCGCTTCTCTGCCCGTGAGTTTCTCGCTCGCCGAAAGTAGGGGGTCTTGGAGGAAGTGGCGCGACATGCTTCGGAACTCGGTCGAGCGCTGGCAGATGAACTCGGCCCTGACTTTTCGGCGAAACAGCTCGGAACCGAGGTGGTATTCAAGCACCTGGACCCGGAGCTGGTGCAGCGGCACTTCTCCTGGGCGGAACTGAACGAGATCCTCACCCGCGGCCGTGTGGAGCCGGCGGAAATGACCTTGTACGCCGAGGGCAAGCATCTCCCCGAGCACGAGTACATGGTGACCCGGGCGGGCCACCGGGTGGTGGATCTGACGCAGGTCTTCGCTCTCATGCGGTCCGGTGCCAGCCTCATCATCGACTCACTGGACCGGATCCACCCCGCTGTCCGGTCCGTAACCGACGACGTCATGCGCATCGTCGGCGAGAGCACCTCCTGCAACATGTTCGTCACCTTCGACGACTCCCGGGCATTCGACAGCCACTACGACGAGGTGGACACCTTCATCGTCCAGGTCATCGGCACCAAGAGCTGGCAGGTGCACGGGCCGTCGGAGGAACATCCGCTGCCGGAGTACGGTGACAGCGATCCGCGCCATTGCCCGAAAGCCGTGCTGTTCGAGAAGACGCTGGAGCCGGGGGATGTGATCCATGTGCCACGCGGCTGGTGGCACACCGTGCGCGGCGGCGGCGCGTCGAGCCTCCACCTGACCTTCGCGCTCGCCCGACCCACCGGCTACGACTGGCTGAGGTGGGTGGCCCACCGAACCCTGCACCGCGTCGAGGTACGGGAGAACCTGGCCAGGGCAGGAACGGCAGAGGAGCAGCGGGCTCAGGCCGAGCAGCTCGTCGCGGCGTTCGTGAGCGAGGCGAAGAACCTCACCGTGCAGGACTTCTTCGACGCCGAGCGGCGACGGGCCGGCGGCCGCGACGGCGCCGGCTTGCCCTGGGACGTGCTGAACGCGCGGCCGTCCACCGACTCGATCGTCGAACTCGCCACGGTTCTGCCCCCTTTGCTCGACATCCATGAGGAACAGACGGTGCTCACTGCCCGCAACCAGGAGTTTGCGCTCCCCGTCGCTCACCACGCGGCGTGCGAAGTGCTCGTGCGGGAACGCCGGATCAGCGTCGGAGAACTGGCCGATCGCTCGAGCACTCCCGTGGCGGCTGTGTCGGCTCTCGTCTCCGCACTGCTGAGAGCTCGCCTGGTCACTGTCACCGACCGCCCGGCACAGCAGGCCGACGGGTGGCGGACCTCATGACGGACGTCGTCATCCGGTCCGGCGCAGGAGCCCTGGGGCTGCCTGCTGTCGACGTCGACGTCGTGGCCTCGGAAGCGCTGGCCGCCGACGCTGTGATCCTGGGGCTGCCCTTCGACGCCGGAGTGCCGGGGGTGCCTGGTCAGCGTCATGGCCCGGAGATCTTCCGCAAACTCTCTCCGGGACATGACTGGGAGGTGGACGACGACGGTGCTCTGGGTGGGCTGCTCGACCCCCTGACCAACGGCCCCGTGCTGGCCGGCCGCCGGGTGTTCGACCTCGGCGACCTCGGAGGGGTGCCGATCGACCCGCGCGTGGACAGAAGCGCGTACTACCGGACGCTGACCGGCCTGACGCGCCGGCTCACCAGGACCGGAGCGATCACCGTGTTCATCGGAGGGGACCACAGCCTCTCCGCCCCGGTCGGAGTGGGGCTGGCAGCGGAGCACGGACCGGTGAGCATCGTCTGCTTCGACGCCCACTGCGACTTCAGCAGCCGGCCGATGCCCGACCTCGCCGACATCACCCACGCCGACTTCCTCGGGCACCTGCTGCAGACCGGGGCGGCCACGGCGTGCGAGCTGTACGGCGTACGGACGTACCTGCCGGCTTCCTGCGGCCCGTTGCCCGAGACCCTGCGGTGCGCCTACGAGTACGGCTTCACAGAACCGGTGGACGACAACCCGACGTATCTCTCCATCGATCTCGACGTGCTCGATCCCACGGAGTTCCCGGCGACCGGGCACCCGGAGGCAGGTGGGTACCGGCTGCGGGAACTGCTCGCCGCCGTGGAGCACGTCTGCCGCACACGGCGCGTCGTCGCCGTGGACATCGTGGAGGCGCTTCAGGACGACCGGGAGAACCGTGCGACCAGCGCGACGATCTCGGCACTCGTCATGAGCTGCTTGCGAACGCTGCTGGACGATCACCAGGGACAGGTGAGGGAGAAGTGAGCATCCACGCGGGCGCACAACAGACAGATCTCCTCGGCCTGCACGCGTGGCAGACCGACTTGATCGGACAGACGGACCAGCCCGCATACCACGTGAACGGGTCGTCCGCCACCGGAGTCAACGTCGGGGAACAGGACGTCACGATACGCAGGCACCAGGGCCTCACCTGGATCTACAAGATGTGGGAGAGCAACCGGCACGAGGGCCGATTCCACCTCTACGCGCCCACTACCGGGAAAGTCCACACGATCAGTGCGCGGCAGGCGGAGTTGCTCAGGGCTGCGTCCTGGGAGGCGTCCGGCCCGGTGGAGGGCGAAGGGGACGATGCACCGGCGCTGCCCACCGCCGCCGAGCTCTCCGCACTCACCGAGTTGATCCGGCCCTTCGACGAGCCCGGCTGGGAGTTCCCCCGGTTGCCCGTGGACGCGCACATCGACAAGCCACGGGTGCGGGTCCTGATGCTCAACCCCACGGAACAGTGCAACATCCGCTGCACTTACTGCTACTACGGCGGCGCTTACCCGGGCACCCGCCCGCACCAGACGGCATCCCCGCAGGCGCACATGGTGAAGGCGGCGATCGACCTCTTCGTCACGGGCGAGGAAAAGCTGGAGTCCGCGCAACGAGCCGTCTACTTCTTCGGTGGCGAGCCGCTGCTGGCGTTCGACCAGCTGAAGGAGGCCGTGCTCGCTCTGGAGGAACGGAAGAAGGAGGTCGGCTCACGGCTGGAGAACCTGATCATCCAGGTCAACTCCAACGGCATGCTGCTGACCCCGAAGATCGTCGACTTCCTGGTCGAGCACGACATCTACCTCAACATCTCCGTCGACGGTCCCAACCACGACCGCTACCGGATCGACCGGCGCGGCAAGGGTACGCACGACCGGGTGCGGGAACGCGCCGACTGGTTGGCCGAGGGCTGGCCGGACTACTTCGCCTCACGTGTTGCCATCATCTGTGTCCTGTCGGCGCCGCTCGACGAGGCCGCCCTGTACCGGTACTTTGCCGGCTGGCCCACCGCACTCCGGGCCCTGGCCTGGGACTTCGACCTGCTGTTGCCGGGTGGTGAGAAGTCGTACGACGACTTCCGGCAGCTTTTCGACCAGCAACTCCGGGTCTGGGACCTCTTCGTGGCCGCCCACGGACTGCCCGAGGGCGAACGCGAACAGTCCGGCCGCTATCGCTTCGCCTTCAGCCACGGTTTCCTCCACCGCTCCTTCCACCGGGCTCTCAACCAACCGGAACGGGACGGCAGTTCCCGGCTGGGGCACCTGCTGGGTGTCCAGGTCATCCCGGGAAACGAGTACCTGGTTCTCGGCTCCGACGGCACGCTGTACTCCTCGTACGAATACCAGTCCCCGGACTTCACCGTCGGCCACACGGACCGGGGTGTGGACCCGCGGGCCGGGGTCGAGCAGCTCGGCATGTTCCGCGACGCCGTGCAGGCGAGCTCCTGCCGGACCTGTTGGGCGGCTCCCCTGTGCACGGTGACCGTGCCGGAGGCGCCCTTCCGCAGCGCGGACTCGGCCGAGGCCGTCCGGGACAAGGCGACAGCGAAGCGGGCGCGGTGCATGTCCGAGCGGGAGAACCTGGAACAGGGGCTGCGGGCGCGGGCCGACATCACGCACGCCTTCGGTCCGGACGCGTTGCGGGGCCACCGCGAGGCCTGGGCCCAGCAGTCGCAGGAGGGCGGGCGTGTTGACTACTTCCATGCCTGACGTGTCCGACGCAATCGAGCGGTTGCGCGGCGACCGTCCTGCCGTCCTGCGCGGTACCGGCCTGGAATGGCCGGTGTACGCGGCACTGCAGGAGACACGACTGCGGGAGCTCCGCGACCGCCCCGTGGAAGCGGAGTCCCCCGACCGCCGACCGGTGACCGTACGGTTCGCAGAGGTCCTCGACGAGCTGCGGGCCGAGCGTCCGCGGGGACTGTACCTGCGTCACCAGCTCGTCTCGCAGTTCGAACCAGATCTCTGGAACCTCGTCCCACGCGAGGTACGCCGGCTGAACTGGCTGCTGGCGCTCCCTGCCGACGTCCGCCCGGACTGGGTGTGGCTGCTGATCGGCGGGCCCGGTACGAGCTCCCCCCTGCACGTCGACACGATGGCGAGCGCGGCGTGGAACCTGCTCTGCTCAGGACGCAAGAAGTGGATCTTCCACTCGCCCGAACGCGCCGAGGAGTGGCAGCTGCTGCCTCCGGGCTGCTGCGTCGCCGGGACGTACGGAGAGGACAGCATCGAGCTGGTGCAAGAACCGGGGGACATTGTGGTGACGCCCAGCGGGTGGGCCCATGAGGTGCACAACATCACCGGCACCGTCTCCTTCACCGCCAACTTCATCAATGACACGAACCTGGACTTCGCCAAGAGATATTTCGAGGTGCTCGGGGACACCGCCAGTCACGAAGTACTCAAGGTGGTCGGCACGTCGTTCGAGCGGCTGGGCAACGGGACCGCGAGCGTGTCGGCAGGGGGCGGAGGCCGGTGAGCCGGGACCCACTGCCGTTCACGCTCCCTCCGGTGAGCCTGGGCACCTGGCAGATGCGGGGCCCGGCGGCGAGCCGCGGTGTCCAGGGAGCCATCGAAGCCGGGTACCGCTGCATCGACACGGCAACCGGATACGACAACGAAGCAGCGGTGGGCGCCGGAATCCGCGCCAGCGGTATCGACCGCAGTGATGTCCTGGTCGTCACGAAATTCCCCGAAGAAGACGCCGGGCGCGAGCGAGAGACCCTGCTGCGCAGCCTGGACCTGCTCGGCGTGGAGTACCTGGACCTCTGGCTTGTCCATGCGCCGCTCGATGCCGAAGGGTCCCTGGCCATATGGAAGCGGTTCGCCGAGGCCCGGGAGGAGGGTCTTGTCCGGGCCATCGGTGTGAGCAACTTTCTGCCGCACCAGGTGGACGACCTCGTCGCGCGCTCCGGCATCGTTCCCGCGGTGAACCAGATCGCCTTCGGGCCACGCCTCTTCACCCCGGCCCTCGCCGCACACCACGCCGGTCTCGGGATCGTGACGCAGGGCCACAGCCCGTTCAGTGAGAACGACCTGGAGCACCCCGTTCTGCGAGCCACGGCCCAACGCCACGGTCGCAGCGTCCACCAGATCCTGCTGCGCTGGCATCTCGAACACGGCATTCCCGTAGTGGCCAAGTCGGCCTCACCCGCACATCTCACAGCGAACCTGGCGGCGACTGACTTCTCTCTTGCCTCCGACACGGTCGCGGCGATCGACCGCATCGGCTCCGGGACGTGGGGAAGGACAGCCCCGTGAAAGTCCAGCTGGAATCCGTACACCGCTCCTACCGTGTGCGGCGGCCACCGGCCGAGGGCGGACGCCTCACCCGGCTCGTACGCAGAGTCAGCAGCGAGGTGCCGGCACTGCACGGGATCGACCTCCGGATCGACGCCGGCGAGACGGTCGGCTACATCGGGCTCAACGGGGCCGGCAAGTCCACCACCATGAAGCTCATCTCCGGAATCCTCACACCGACGGCAGGCCGGGTCACGGTCGACGGCCGGGATCCGCACCGCGACCGCCGACGCCTCGCCACCGAACTCGGCTATCTCGCGGCGCAGCGCGCCAGCCTCTGGTGGGACCTTCCGGTCAAGGACTCCTATGAACTGATCGGGCGAGTCTACGACATCGAGCCTGCTGTCTTCCGCCGCCGGCAGGACCACCTCGTCTCGCGCCTCGACATCGGACGGCACCTCGACACACCCGTACGCGAACTCTCGCTCGGCAACCGCACCCGCGCGGAACTCGTGGGCACCCTGCTGCACGCACCGCGCCTGCTCCTGCTCGACGAGCCGACCATCGGTCTCGACGTCTTCGCCCGGGAGGCCATCTGCGACATCCTGCGCGACACCCGGCAGGAACTCGCGCCGACCATCATCATGGCCAGTCACGACCTGCGCGACGTGGAGGCCATCTGCGACAGGATCGTCCTGATCGACAACGGTCGGCTGATACACGACGGCAAGATCGACGAACTGCGCACGCTCGGCGCAGGCCGGCGCAGACTCGTGATCCAGCATGCTCCGGGCCATCAGTTGCCCACCGTTCCCGGCCTGACACGGACCGAGGCCCGGACCCTGACGGCCACCACATTCGAGTTCACACAGGGAGATCTGCCGGGGGAACTGCTCGGGACGCTCTTTTCCGACCCGCAGATCGACGACGTGCAGATCGAGGCCCCGAGCCTGGAAGACCTCATCAAGGACCTCTATCGGAGAGACGCTTGAGGCCGAGCCTGCGCCGACTTCGGCAAACCCACCTGGCCATCGTCACGATGCAGATCAAGCTGGCCTTCCACTACCGGACCAGAGCGTTCGCACAGGGCGTCGGCGCCCTCCTCCTGATCGGCCTCCAGGCGGCCCTGTGGATCGCCGTCTACGCGAACGACGACACTTCCGCCCGGGCCGGCTGGCTCACTCTCCAGCAGACCTTGGTATACGCGGCAGCCGGAACCATCTGGGTGCTCTGCCTTCCGGGCCTCACGCTGGCGCGACAACTCGAGAGGAAAATCAGGGACGGACGCATCGTCACCGAACTGCTGCTGCCGACCGGGTTCCTGCCCCAGTGGTTCTCCACCGCTCTCGGACGATCGCTCGGCATCACCGTTCTGGTCGGAATGCCCGCTGTTCTCGCCGGCGGAGTGCTGCTGTATCCCTTCTCCCTCGACCTCGCCTACGCCGGGCGGCTGGTGCTGACCACCGCCGTGGCCTTCGTCGTCCTCTTCAATTTCAGCTACCTGATCGGTTTGTCCGCGTTCTTCATCCGCCGTGTCGACGGCCTGAACGAGGTACAGGAGGCACTCCTGCTCCTGCTCGGCGGCTCGATGATGCCCATCTCCCTCTACCCCGACGCGCTGCGCGACGCCGTGTTGTGGGCGCCGTTCGTGCACGGCTTCTACACCCCACTCGGCACACTCGTGCGCGACCCCTTCGTGGACGGCCGCCTCCTGGTCGCCGGGGTCGTCTGGGCCGCCCTGCTGACTCTGGCGAGTGTGCTCGCCACACGCACCGCGCTGCGGAAGCTGGTGATCGCCGGTGGCTGATCGTCTGATGGAGATGAGGAAGTCCGCGGGAATCGCGCTACTCGCCACCCGCATGAATTTCCGCAGTCATCTGGTACACCCCGGTGAAGTCCTGCTCGCGAACTTCGGAGCACTGGTCCAGGCCGTCTCCGGCACTGCGGTGTTCATGCTCGCCCTCTCCGCGTCGGGAGGAATCCACGGCTGGACCCTCAGCCAGTGGGCGGTCCTGACCGGATTCACGGTGATGGCCCGCGCCCTGTGGAACACCGTTTTCTACGGCACGCTCGACATCCCGGACATGGTGCGCAGCGGCGAACTCGACCACTATCTGGTGCGTCCGGTCAGCCCGCTGGTACTGATCCTCTTCTCGAAGGTCGACACGGACGTGTGGATCGAAATCGTCATCGGCGCCGGCATGCTGGGGACTGCCCTCCACGTCAGCGGAACAGACGTTTCCGGGCCGGTCCTGGTCTTCATACCGCTTGCTCTGATGAGCGCGGCGCTCGTCTTCGCAGCCATGCACCTGGCCGTGACGGCGCTGTCCTTCTGGCTGCGGCAGGACGCGATGCTGAGCATGCTCATCTGGCGCCTGGACAGCTTCGCTCAGCTACCGATGAGTTTTTATCCGAAGTGGCTGATGACGCTGTTCTCGAGCGTCATCCCGTTCGCTTTCGTCGGCTACTACCCCTGCCTCTACATCCTCGGCAAGACCGACTCGCCCTTCGTCTGGGGACTTCCCCTGGCAGGGCCCCTGGTGTTCCTCCTGGCTGTCTTCCTGTGGCGACGAGGGGTCAACCGCTACGCCAGCACCGGTTCGTGAGGAGCCTCGCAGTGAACAGACTCACCGCCTTCGAACGCGACGGATATCTCGTAGAGGACATCTTCTCCGAGGAAGAAGTGGCGGAGATGAAGAAGATGCTCTCCGGCCTCATCGACCCCCCGGTCGCCGAGCATCCCCGCCTGCACATCCACGCCGCCTTCGACAGACCGATGGCGCGCCTCGACCCCTACAACCCGTACGCGGTCTGGAAGATCGTGAACACTCCGCTCGCCGGAGACAACTGGTACGCGCTGCTCCACGACGAGCGGATCCTCGACGTCGTCGGTGAGCTGCTGGGCCCCGACATCAACTTCCACATGGGTTTCGCCCGTCTGCGCCCTACCGGACTGAAGGCCGAAGAGGGCTGGCACCGCGACTTCGACACCGATCAGCACACCCGCCCCGAGCTGGTCACGGCACTGACCTACCTCGACGACATGGCCGCCGATTCCGGGGCGACGCTCGTCTGGCCGGGCAGCCACCTACACCGCGAGCACGACCCCGAGGAGCACGAGGTCGTACCGGTCCAGGCACGTCCCGGGACGGTTCTCTTCCTGCACTCCCTCACCGCTCATCGCGCCAGCACCAATATGACGGAGCGCCACCGCTCCATCCTCATCCACGAATACAAGAGCGCGGGGACGACTGAGCTCACCCCCAACGACGCCGCATTCGGCGATCTTCCGCTGCGCAGAGGAGGACGAACCCTGTCCACCTTCTGATGGCTTTCCGGTCCTCGCTGTGCACCACCCATCCCGGCGATCGCCCTGCGTGGCGGCTCGGCCCGTCCGTCCGCCCCTCCCCGCCCCTTTCGGGTCTCTGGCCACGAGCGTCCGTACGTTCCGGCGAGCCCCGCGGTTCGAGGACGTGCCCCGCCCGGGAGTCAGGCCTTCGCGCAGTCCTGGCCGTTCAGCGTGAAGTCGTACGGCGGGGAGTTCTTGCCGTGCCAGGAGGCGAGGAAGCCGAAGGCCAGGTCGCCGCCCGCGGGGACCGACTTGTTGTAGTCGGCGGCGGTGGCGGTGACGCGGGAGCCGTCCTGGGAGACGGAGGCGTCCCACATCTGGCCGACCTGCTGGCCGTCGCGGAAGGACCAGGACACGCGCCAGGAGTCGAGGGACTTGCTGCTGGTGACGGTGACGGTGGCTTGGAAGCCGTCGGGCCACTGGTTGACCAGGTCGTACTCGACCCGGCAGGTGGGGCTCTCGCTCTCGCCGTCTTCCGTGGGAGAGGAGGTGCCCTGCGGTTCGGTGTGGCCGTTTCTGCCTTCCGGTTTGGCGGGCTTCTCCGACTTGCCCGTGTTCTCGGTGGCGTTGTCGGCCGGCCTCGAGGTCGCGGGAGGCAGGTCGGGGGCGGACGGCAGGGGCGGCTCGGGGTTGGGGTCGGCCACCGGCTGGCGGCCGACGTCGCCGCGTGCCCCGAGGTCGTCGCCGGAGCCGCCGAACGGCATCATCGAGACGCCGAGCGCCAGGACGGAGACCAGGACGGCGGCGACGAGGAGGCCGTTGCGGGCGACGCGCGCCTTCTGCTCCCCGTCCTCCGGTTCTCCGGTCGCCTCTTCCGCCCGGTCGGGCCGGCCGGCGCCGAGCCGTACCTCGGCGGCGCGACGGCGGCGCTCCAGGTAGGCGAGGCCGCCCCAGCCGATCAGCCCACCGGCCAGTGCCCCGGGCAGTCCTCCGCCGTGCAGGCGCAGGCAGGCGGCGGCCTCGGCGCACTGGACGCAGGTGGCGAGGTGCCGGGAGAGGTCGCCCGGGGCGTCGGCGGAGGGGGAGCGGGTGACGGCGTCCAGCAGCCGGGCGTAGCTGCGGCACCGGGCGTCCATCGGGGTGTCGAGATGGTTGCGGTGGCAGCGGTCCCGGAACAGGGTGCGCACCTGCTGGAGTTCGTCGGCGGCGGTGGCCGGGTCGAGGCCCAGGCGGCGGGCGACCACGGACAGCGGCAGCGCCTCCACCTCGGCCAGCCACAGCAGTTCCGCGTCGGCCTGCTGGAGGTCGCGCAGGCCGCGCAGCGCGAGCGGGCGCTGGAGGGGCGGGCCGGTGTAGCGGGCGGCCTTGTCCGAGTTGAGCCACAGGCGCAGGTCGGGATCGAGCTTGTGGCCCTGCCCCTCCTCTTCCCACGCCGCGGCCGTGGTGCGTACGGCGGTCAGCAGCAGGGGTATCCGGGGCAGTCGGGCCGCGCGGCGGCCGGCGCTTCGCACCGGGCCCGTTTCGGCCGCGCGGGCCTCACGTGTGCCGTGTGCGAACGCCTCGCGGCCCAGCTGCGCGGCGGCGGTGGAGCCGGATGTGCACAGGTCGGCGTAGGCGAGGACCGCGTCCCAGCACTCGGAGAACAGCGCGGCCTCGGCGGCGTCCTGAGGGGTCGGCAGGTCGGGCATAGGTCTCCTGCATCCACAAGAGAGGTCAACTCACCGTATTGGCAATGGAGTTGGGGGGAACCTCGAAGGCAGGGCAAGAGCTTTTCACGCCACCCACACAACTGACAAGCGCCCTGTTCAGATAACACGACAGGGCGGCGCGCCCCCACGGCTCCGACGTCTGTATGCCGTACGGGTACAACCGCCCTGTGACTCAACGCCGTACCGCGATGATGGACGACGTCATCAAAGCGTTATCAAACAGCGGTGGGTTCGTCCGCCGGCAGGCTGTCCATGAAGGAGCTGACCGAGAAGACCGCACGGCCGGCACCGGGGGGACCGTAGCCGGGGGGCGAGGAGAGGCCGAAGTCCTCCATGGTCTGCCGGTACGCCTGGAGCAGGCGGATGTGGTACTCCAGCGGCGCGCCCTGGGGGTTGGCCTTGCCGAGGGGTGTCGTGGGCTCCGGGCACCAGGTGGTGAAGCGGGGCGTGATGCCGTGCGACATGAAGAAGCGCAGGCCCTCCGTGGTGGAGGCGATGGCTTCGTCGACCGTGGTGAAGCCGAACGGCTCGGCCATCTCCACGCCGGCCACGAAGTTGGGGATGACGTTGCGCGCTCCGAAGATGTCCGCCGAGTCGAGGATGCGCTTGTGCCACTCGTCGCGGCCGACGTAGCGCTCCTTGCCGGGGCAGTGCATCTTGAACAGGTACTCGTCCCACACCTCGTAGTTGGGGTGGTAGATCTGCACGCCGTAGTCCTTGAACCGCTGGACGTCGTCGCGCGGCAGCGCCTGGGCCACGACCTTGCCGATCCAGCGGCCGGGGAAGCGCTCCTCGATGGCCTTGGCGTAGTGGCCGTAGAAGTCGGCCTCGTCGCGGCCCGCGACCGTCTTGGTGATGGCCCCGCCGGTGAGGGTGTAGGCGGTGGAGGCCTTCGCCGTGTCGTAACGGTCGATGATCTCCAGGGCCTCCAGGACCTCCTCGACGTCCTTGACCCCGGTGTACGGGCGCCCGGCGGCCTTGTGCTGGCGCCAGTTGTGGTTGATGTCGCAGTACTGGCACTCCTCCTTGGCGCCGAAGTACTGGCAGACCCGGAAGACGGTCAGGTAGATCAGGTAGCCCCACTGGATGGTCGGGGCCACCTCCATGACCGACTTCCCGTTGGCGAGGGTGTGCCGGTAGTACTCGGGCATCGGCGGCACGCCGACGTCGGAGATCCTCTTGCCGTCGAGGTAGAGGCCGAGCACGCCGTCCTCGCCCGCGGCGACGCGGTACGGCGAGGCCGGGTTCACCCGCACCGAGACGACGGTCCGGCGCAGGTCGTACGGGCCGCCGGTGAGGATGATCTCCTCCGGCGGTCGGCGCAGCGCGGCCTCGCCCAGCTCGGGCAGGGTGCCGTGGTCGAAGGAGAAGATGAAGTACGACTTCGGCTTGACCTCACCGCCCTCGTTGTCGCTGAGCGCGGACGGGTCGAAGGCCACACCGCCCCGGAGCAGGTCCTCCTTGAAGACGGCCTCCCGCGGGACATGCGGGAATCGCTCCATCAGATCCTCGACCAGCGCGGTACGGCTGCCGCTGCCCATCGCGTCTCTCCTCCCGGTTCGGACGTACGACTCCTCACGGTATGCCCATGGGTGTGCGAGGCCGGTACCGGGTCCCCCCCGGGTGCAGTCGAAGTTTCACGGCGCCGGCGAGGAGGCCGGACAGAGGCGACGTCGCTGTCCCGAGAGGCCGTAGGCGCACTTGTGGCCACGAGGCGGCGCCGGCGACATCCGCGGGGACGCGTTGAGCCGGCCGCGACGGAACCCGCTGGAGGACTCCGCCACTGATTGTTCGTGGGTCAGGGCCATGCCCCCAGCGCGTGGACCGCAAGAACGGCGCAGAGCGCCAGTTGGACCGCCCCGATGTATCGGTGCCCGACCCGCAGCAGCAGGACGCCCGTCACTCCCACTGCCAGGGCCAGCGCGCCGAAGCTCAGCAGTGGTGTCCAGTCCGTAGGTGGTGCGCCGGCTGCGGTCTGCCCGGAGCCGGTGTCCATCCGGCCCAGCCCCCGTACCGCGAGCAGGATGACGACCAGGAATCCGGCCGCCACGTCCGCCACCAGCACGAGCAGCAGGAGGCATCCTGCGGTGAGCGCATCCGTCCCGTCGGAGGGCTGCTTGTCGGCGCGTTCGGGCATGTCCATATCGTCGTGCGGAACTCATCCCTCCACCAGGTCGTCACAGACCTGCGACCCAGGCGTGAAGAAAAGAGCTTCACGGTCCGCTCACGGTCCCGGCATTGCCCCTCGTGCAGAGACCGGTGGCGAGGACGGACATGTCGCTGGCGACGTGGGCGACGAGCCGGATCCGGGGGGAGTTGGACACACGGCACAGAAGCGCGCCGGTTGTAGACCGCGTATCCGTGATTCCTCGGCCCACCCGCGTAGCCGGGGGCCCCGCTCCCGCTCGCAGTCATCACGGAAGCGCGGGCACAACCCTTCAGTGGGCCGAGCCGAGCGTGGTGGTCGGTGAGCCAGCTGACGGTGTCGTGAAGACTCCACGGCAGGACGGGGCGAGGACGCAGAACTCGTGACCCTCCGGGTCGGCCGCGTCCACGGGGCGTCGCCCTGGCCGAGGCCGAGGTCGGTGGCGCCGACGGCCCCGCTCCTCCCTCAGGCCGCGCGCTCCAGCGCCGCCGGATCGACCGCGTACGCCAGTTTTCCCCCGGCCAGCAGCCGTTCCGCCTCCTCCGCGACCGTCAGTCCGAGGCGGGCCAGTTCGTTGCCCTGGGAGCCCGCGAGGTGTGGGGTGACGAAGGCGCCGGGCACGTCGTAGAGGGGTGAGTCGGCGGGGAGCGGCTCGGGGTCGGTGACGTCGAGGATCGCCGTCAGGCGCCCGGCGCGCAGTTCCGCCACGAGGGCGTCGTGGTCGACCAGGGCGCCTCGCGCGGTGTTGATCAGCACCGCCCCGTCGGGCATCAGCGCCAGCTCGCGGCGGCCGATCATGTGGTGTGTCTCGGGCGTCTCGGGGGCGTGCACGGTGACGATGTCGGACGTGCGCAGCAGGTCGTCCAGCGGCAGCAGGGGGACGCCAAGCGCGGCGGCCTCCCGCTCGTCGACGTACGGGTCGGCGAGGGCGGGCCGCAGATCGAAGGGGCGGAGCAGATCGAGGACGCGGCGGCCGATGCGGGAGGCGCCGATGACGCCGACGCGGCGGCCGTAGTTGCCGATGCCGGGGACGACGCCCCAGCCGGAGGAGGTGCGGGTGGTGCGCATCCGGTCGCGGGCGGCGAGGGCGTCCTTCCCGGCGAGCAGGATCATGGCGAGGGTGTACTCGGCGACCGGCAGCGCGTTGGCGGCGGCCGCCGAGGAGACGGCGATGCCGCGCCGCCAGATCTCGGGGGTGGCGAAGGACTTGACCGAGCCGGCCGAGTGCAGCACGGCGCGCAACCGGGGCGCCGCGTCGAGGACCGCCTCGTCGAGCCGGGGGCAGCCCCAGCCGGTCACCAGGATCTCCGTCCGGGCCAGCGCGTCGCGCACGCCCGGGTCGGCGAAGTCCCGCACCACGAGCGCCGCATCGATGTCCACGGACTCCCGCAGCCGGGCCAGCACCTCGGGCGGGAAGACCTGCGGCACGTTCTCGGCGGTCATGGCGAACAGTGCCTGGGGGCGCTGGCTCAAGGAGGTGACCTTCCGGCTCGGAGAAGGGCTGAGGACGGCTCGTTCGGAACACTGGTAGAAAACGCTCTCTACCGCCTCTCCACGGTAGACCGAGCGGGGTGGCGGCGGCAACGGACGGCGGCCGGGGTAGGTTCCGGCGGGGGCTCTCCCGGTCCCCGCTGCCTCGGGGAAGGACGACGCGATGAACGGGACCGTTACCAACTGGGCGGGGAACATCACCTACGCGGCCAAGGAACTGCGCCGGCCGGGCTCGCTCACCGCGCTGCGCGCGCTCGTCGCGGACAGCGACCGGGTGCGGGTGCTGGGCAGCGGACACTCGTTCAACGAGATCGCCGAGCCGGGCGCCGAGGGCGTCCTGCTGTCGCTGGCCGACCTGCCCCCGGAGGTGGACGTCGACACGGCGGCCCGCACCGTCCGGGTCGGCGGCGGCGTGCGCTACGCGGAGCTGGCCCGCCGGGTGCACGGCGAGGGCCTGGCCCTGCCCAACATGGCGTCCCTGCCGCACATCTCGGTGGCCGGGTCGGTCGCGACCGGCACCCACGGCTCGGGAGTGCTCAACGGCCCGCTCTCGACGGTCGTGCGCGAGGTGGAGCTGGTCACGGCGGACGGCTCGACGGTGACCATAGGCCGGGACGAGGAGCGGTTCGGCGGAGCCGTCACCTCGCTCGGCGCACTCGGGGTCGTCACGGCGCTCACCCTCGACCTGGAGCCGGCGTACGAGGTGGAGCAGCACGTGTTCACCGAACTGTCCTTCCAGGGACTGGACTCCGGGACGTTCGAGACGGTGATGGCGACGGCGTACAGCGTCAGCCTGTTCACCGACTGGCGCGCGCCGGGCTTCCGGCAGGTGTGGCTCAAGCGGCGCTCCGAGCAGCCGCTGCCCGCCTTCCCCTGGGCCGCTCCCGCCACCGAGAAGATGCACCCCGTGCCGGGTATGCCCGCGGTCAACTGCACCGAGCAGTTCGGAGTGCCGGGGCCGTGGCACGAGCGGCTGCCGCACTTCCGGGCGGAGTTCGTCCCGAGCAGCGGGGCGGAGTTGCAGTCGGAGTACCTGCTGCCGCGCGGGCACGCCGTCGAGATGCTGCACGCGCTCGACGCGATCCGGGAGACCATCGCCCCCGTCCTCCAGACCTGCGAGGTGCGCACGGTCGCCGGCGACGACCAGTGGCTGAGCCCCTCCTACGGCCGGGACACCGTGGCGGCGCACTTCACCTGGGTCGAGGACACACCGGCGGTGCTGCCGGTGGTGCGGCGGGTCGAGGAGGCGCTGGAGCCCTTCGGGGCGCGGCCGCACTGGGGGAAGGTGTTCACCGTGCCCGCGTCCGCCCTGCGTGGGCTGTATCCGCGGCTCGGCGATTTCCGGGCGCTGGCGCGGGAGCTGGACCCGGATGGGACGTTCGCCAACGCCTTCGTGCGGGACGTGCTGCTGGACGCGTAAGGGTCAGGTCGTGGCGTGCGGCCGGCTACCGCCGCCGGGGGCCGTGGCGCGGTCGGCCTCGTCCTCGACGAGCAGGGAGAGCAGCGACGCCACGGTCAGACCGGCCTCGGCGGGGTGACGCAGCACCTTGCCGGGGTCGATCCGGTACGTGTTGGTGCGGCCCTCCCGGGTGTGGGAGAGGTAACCGTCCTGCTCCAGGTCGGCGATGATCTTCTGGACGGCGCGCTCGGTGAGCCGGCAGTGGGCCGCGATGTCCCGGATACGCGCACTGTGGTTGTCGGCGATGGCTGCCAGCACCCGGGCATGGTTGGTGAGAAACGTCCATCCGGTGTGTGGCTCGGGTACTCCATCCATGCTCCCAACTCTACCGACCAGACGTACACGCATTCAAAAACACGTACTTCGTTTCATGTATTGGTTGACGGGTGTGGGGTAGAGGCGCAACGCTGGAAAACGGAGGCAGGGCGAACAGTCAAGGGAGAACAGGGCCATGCCGGACCCTGCGTACGCTGCGCGGTCTCACACCTGGGAGGGCGCCGTTCCCCCCGAGGGCGACAGCGCGCCGGCGGAGATCCCGCCGTGCATGGCGACCATGGACGTCGTACCGGACGGCAACCGGATGAGCGTCACCGTGTGGGGCGAACTCGACCTGGGCAGCCGGCGACTGCTGCCGGATCTGCACGACATCCTCACGCTGTCGGGCACCGGCATCGACCTGCGCCTGGACGCGGTCGGGTTCTGCGACTGCTCCGGGCTCAACACGCTGCTCGACCTGCGCATGCGCGCCCTCGACCAGGGCAAGACGGTCGCCGTCCGTTCCAGCGGCCTCGCGGTCGAGCGCCTGCTCGACCTGACCGGCACCCGGGAGCTGTTCGCGGAGCCGGGCCCGCACCAGGACGCCGTACGCCCGGCCGTCGACGAGCCCGGCCCGCCGGCGGGCGACGACGACCAGGACCTCCGCACCGAAGTCGCACAGCTGCGACGGGCCATGCAGACCCGGCCGACCATCGACCTGGCCCGCGGCATCCTGATGGCCTCCTTCAGCCTGAGCCCCGAGGCGGCCTGGAGCGTGCTGGTCAGGACCTCCCAGAACACCAACACCAAGCTGCACCATCTGGCCCGGGACCTGGTGGGCACCGTGCACGGCAGCACGCTGCCCGAGCCGGTGCAGCAGCAACTGGCGGCGGCCGTCGCGAGCACGAGCCCCCGGAGCGAGGCGGCGGCGTGCCCCGCGAGCGGAACCGTCGAGGACGGGGACTGACGCACCCGGTCCACACGCGCCCCGTCCACACCCCGGTTCCGCACGCACCCGGGTTCCGCACACGCCCTGAGACGACACCACACCTGGCGTGCCACCTGAGGCATCATGAGCAGGCTGTGTTCGGCCACCACCGGCCCTCACCAGCAGCGCACTTCATAAAACCCCTTTCCTAACCCCTTGTCGAAAGTCCCGGCAGCCCATAGCCTTGCGCCGCGCCGGTGCCGACGTCGACCCGGCCCGAGCCGGCCTGGGAAGGGATGGGCACCCCGGTGAAGCGCACGTCACGTGACATCCGCACCGCGAACCGCTACGAGGTGCTGCGCCAGATCATCGCCGAGTCACCGACCTCCCGGCAGGAGCTGGCGGCCGCCACCGGCCTCAGCCTCGCCACGGTCGCCACACTCGTCGGCGAGCTGCTCGACCTCCGCATGATCACGGAGGTCGGCTTCGAGGACTCGGCCGGCGGCCGCCCCCGGGGCCTGGTGGCGGTCAACAGCTCGGGGGGCGCGCTGATCGGCGTCGACATCGCCGAGACATACGTCCACGTCGAGCTGTTCGACCTGGGGCTGAACGTCCTGGCCCGCGCCGAGGAGGACGTCCGCCCCAGCGAGAGCCTGCCCGAGCAGGTGGTCGGGCACGTGGCGACCGCCGTCGGCTCGGTGGTCATGCAGGCCGGCATCGAGGGCGCCCGGGTGCTCGGGGTCGGGGTGAGCGTGCCGGGGCAGGTGGACCGCGCCACCGGCACCTCGGAGTACGCGCCCAACTGGGACTGGCACGACGTACCGCTGCTCGACCTGCTCACCGAGCACATCGCCTATCCCCTCTACCTGGACAACCCGCTGCGTGCCAGCGCGGTGGCCGAGCTGTGGTTCGGGGCCGCGCGGGGGCGCGGGAACGCCGTCGTGGTCAACCTCGGGACCGGGGTCGGTGCCGGGCTCGTCCTGGGCGGCGGGCTGCACCGCGGGGTGAGCAACAGCGCCGGGGAGTGGGGCCACACCACGATGGTGCTGGACGGACGCCTGTGCCGCTGCGGCAACCACGGCTGCGTGGAGACGTACGTCGGCGCGCGCGGCATCATGCTGAACCTGCGCGAGATCGGCCCCGACAGCGCGCTGCTGCACCCGGACGACCAGACGGCGACCATCGACGCGCTGGCCCGCGGGCTCGCGGCGGACGACCCGGTGGCACGCCGGGCCGTTCATGAGACCGCGCGCTATCTGGGCGCCGGCGTCGCCGACCTGGTGAACCTCTTCAACCCCGAGATCGTCGTGCTGAGCAGCTGGGTCGCCCGCACCCTGGGCGAACCGCTGCTGCACGAGGTGCGCGAGGCCGTCGCCCGGCACGCGCTGCCACGGCCGCTGGCCGCCACCGAGATCGTCCTCTCCCCGATCCCCACCGACCCGGTGTGCCTGGGCGCGGCGACGTTCGCGCTGGAAGGGGCACTCCAGTCCGTCGGGCAGAAGAACGGCAAACGCACCGCCCCCGCGAGAAGCACCACCCCCGCGCGGAGCCGCACCGTCGCTCCACCCTCGTAGCGGCGGAAGCAACTCCTCCGCCACTCCCACGTGTTCGAAATCACGAACCGGACACAACGCTTCGAACAGACTTCGTCCAACCCCTTGCCGAAGCCTTAGCCGAAGCTCTAGCGTCCCGCACCGCACCTCTCTTTGAGCCATCTGGCGCGAGCCGCCAGCTCGTGAGCCATCAGGCAGTGAGCCGAAGAGCCGCAGCCGCACTCGAGACAAGGACGTCAGCATGTCGGCATCGAGCAACATGAACTGGGACCGCCGAAACGTACTGCGGGCCGCGATGGGCCTGGCCGCCGCCGGCGGACTTGCCGCGTGCGGCAGCAACACCGGCCGGCCGAGCGGGGGCGGGTCCGGCAAGAACCTGGTGCAGTACTTCCACGCGTACGGCGAGGCGGGCACCGAGCAGGCCATCAAGAAGTACGCAAAGGCCTACGACAAGGCGAACGTGACCACGCAGTGGATCACCAGCGCCGACTTCGAGAGCAAGCTCTTCGCGACGCTGCTCACCGCCAACGCGCCCGACCTGTTCGAGTTCCACCCGCAGATCCAAATGATCAAGAGCGGGCAGGTGGCGGACCTGACCGACATCATCGAGCCGGTCAAGGACGACTTCAATCCGGCGGACATCAAGTCGCACACGGTGGACGGGAAGATATACGGCGTCCGCATGATCGACGACCCGCAGTTCTTCTTCTACCGCAAGTCGATGCTGGAGAAGGCGGGCGTCGACGTGCCGACCACGCTCGACGAGCTGATGGAGGCCGCAGCCAAGCTCACCACCGGCAAGGTCAAGGGCCTGTACCTGGGCAACGACCTGCACAGCGTCAACGATACGTTGATCTGGTCGGCCGGCGCCCAGCACCTCAACGAGAAGAACGAGATCGCCTACCACACGGACGGCGTCATCGAGGGCCTGAAGAAGATGCGCAAGCTGTTCACCAGCGGCGACCTCCTCCTCGGCGCACCGACCGAATCCTGGGACCCCTCCTCGTTCAACCAGGGCCTGTGTGCCATCCAGTTCTGCGGTATGTGGGCGATGCCGGCGATCCAGGACGCGCTCGGCGACGACTGGGGGGTCTTCCCCTTCCCGAAGGTCACGGACTCCGGCAAGCAGTCCGTCTACAACGGCGGCTGGTCGATGTTCGTCAACGCCAAGGGCAAGAACGTCGAGGCCGCCAAGGAGTACGTCAAGTGGCTGTGGATCGACCAGAAGCAGTACCAGGAGGACTGGGCCACTTCCTACGGCTTCCACATTCCGCCGCGTACCTCGCTCGCGAAGTCCGCCGACAAGCTCAAGTCGGGCAACGCCGCTGAGGGCGTCAGGCTCTTCAACGAGTTCGGGCACTTCGACAACATCGGCTGGACCCAGGCCATGCGCACCTCCTTCGAGGACGTCTTCGCCAACTGCGTCCGCAAGAACATGGACCCGGAGGCCGCCCTCGACAAGTGCGACGCGGCCGTCAACCGCGAGCTCAAGAAGCTGTTCGGATAGACCGCGGGACGGACCACGACATGTCGACGACCAAGACGCGCGACCTCGCGCGCCCCGCCGCGGCGAAGGCCTCATCGGCCAAGCCGCGGCGGGGTCTGCGGGGCAGCCCCACCTTCAACTTCTGGCTCTTCACCGGGCCGTTCCTCATCGGCCTGGGGATCTTCGTCTACGCGCCGATCCTGTGGAGCCTCTGGCTCAGCTTCTTCGAGGCACGCTTCACCGTCACGCCCGACAAGTTCATCGGCTTCGACAACTACGTGTACATGCTGACGAACGACGACTTCGTCGGCTCACTCGTCACGTTCACCGTCTTCGCCGCGTTCATCGTGCCCACCACCTGGGCGCTCTCCCTGAGCCTGGCCCTGCTGGTGAACCGGCTGCGCTTCATGCGGGCGTTCTTCCGGTCGGTCTTCTTCCTGCCGACCGCGTGCAGTTACGTGGCCGCCTCGCTGATCTGGAAGATGTCCATCTTCAGCGGGGTCCGCTTCGGCCTGATGAACACGGTCCTGAGCTGGTTCGGGATCGAGAACATCGCCTGGCTGTCCGACCCCAACCCACCCTGGTACTGGCTGGTCATCGTCACCGCACGTCTGTGGCTGCAGTCCGGCTTCTTCATGATCCTTTTCATCGCGGCGTTGCAGAACATCCCTGACGAGCTGTACGAGGCCGCCGCCATCGACGGCGCCAAGCCGGGCTGGCAGACCTTCCGGTACATCACGCTGCCCCAGCTGCGCGCCACGTCCACGGCGGTGGTCCTGCTGCTGCTCATCGCCGCCTACCAGGCCTTCGACGAGTTCTACAACCTCCTGTCGAAGACCACGTGGGGCCGTCCGCCCCTCGTCGAGCTGTACTACAAGGCCCTGGGCGAGAGCCAGGACTACGGTTCCGGCAGCGCGGGCGCGGTCATCCTGACCGTGTTGATCTGTGCCGTGACCCTGCTCCAGGGCAAGCTCATGGGCTTCGGAAGGGGGGAGGAGTCCAAGTGACCACCACGATGCCCGAGGTGCGGAAATCCGCGCCGTCGCCAGGCAAGACCCGCCGCGACAAGCGCGGTGGCGGCGTGATGAGCTCCACCGGCCTCTACATAGCCACCGGGATCGCCGGCTTCCTCTTCCTGATCCCGTTCTACCTGATCATCCGCAACGCCCTCTCCACCGAGGCCGAGATCACCGGAGAGAACTGGCAGTTCTTCCCCACGGACATCCAGTGGGGCAACATCAGCGAACTCTTCACCGACGAGACGGTGCCCTACGCCCAGTCCCTGTGGAACTCGGCGATCGTGGCCACCCTGCACACCGTCGGCGTCCTGCTGGTGTGCTCCCTCGCGGGCTACGGCCTGGCCCGCATCCCGTACAAGCACGCCAACAAGGTCTTCTACGCCGTCCTGGGTACCCTGATGGTCCCGACGGCGGTCACCTTCGTCCCGAGCTTCGTACTGGTGTCGTCGCTCGGCTGGGTGGACACCTACCGGGGTCTGATCATCCCGGGACTGTTCAGTGGTTTCACGTGCTTCCTGTTCCGGCAGTACTTCCTTGGGTTCCCCAAGGAGCTGGAGGAGGCGGCGCGGGTGGACGGACTGGGGTACTGGGGCGCGTACTGGCGCATCGTGGTGCCCAACTCGCTGAACTTCTTCGCGGCGATGGCGACCATCACCTTCATCAACGGCTGGAACTCCTTCCTGTGGCCGCTGGTCATCGGCCAGGACCCGGGATCGTGGACCGTCCAGGTCGCCCTCTCCAACTACATGACCAACCAGACCGTCGTCTTCCATCTGATCTTCATGGCCACCGCCTTTTCCATCCTGCCCCTGGTGTTCGTCTTCCTCTTCCTCCAGCGCTGGCTGGTGCAGGGGATCGCCCAGACCGGTATCAAGGGCTGAGCAAGGAGACCGATGTCTTTCCGCACCACCGTCGACTATGTCGAGGACGTCTCCCCGGGCAGCGGGGCCCTCCCGCCCCGCGCCTGGTACGCGTCCTCGGACGCGCGGTCCCTGTCCCTGAACGGCAGCTGGCGCTTCCGGCTGTCGGCGACGATCGACGCCGAGGACGACTCGTTCGCCGAGGAGGGCTACGAGGCCGGGGGCTGGGCCGAGGTCACGGTCCCCGGGCACTGGGTCCTCCAGGGTGACGGGGCGTTCGGGTCCCCGATCTACACCAACCACCTGTACCCCTTCCCGGTGGACCCGCCGCACGTCCCGACGGAGAACCCGACCGGTGACCATCTGCGCGTCTTCGACCTGCCGTCCGACTGGCCGTCGGACGGCGGGGCGGTGCTGCGGTTCGACGGTGTCGAGTCCTGCGCCCGGGTCTGGCTGAACGGCACGGAACTCGGCGAGTTCAAGGGCTCCCGGCTGCCGCACGAGTTCGCCGTCGGACACCTGCTGAAGCCGGGCGAAAACGTGCTGGCCGTGCGCGTGCACCAGTGGTCGGCCGGGTCGTACCTGGAGGACCAGGACCAGTGGTGGCTGCCGGGCATCTTCCGTGACGTGACGCTGCTGCACCGCCCGGCGGGCAGCGTCGGCGACTTCTTCGTGCACGCGTCGTACGACCACACCACCGGCGAGGGCACCCTGCGTGTCGACTCCGATGTCGACGGGCGGGTGACCGTCCCCGCCCTGGGCCTCGATGTCGCCACCGGCGAGTCGGTGACGGTCGCGGTCGAGCCGTGGACGGCCGAGACGCCGAAGCTCTACGACGGTGTGCTGGCCACCGAGGGCGAGCGGGTGCCGCTGCGGATCGGCTTCCGCACGGTCGTCCTGGAGGACGGGCTGATCAAGGTCAACGGCAGGGCCGTCCTCTTCAAGGGCGTCAACCGGCACGAGTGGCACCCCGAGCAGGGCCGCGCCCTCGACCTGGAGACCATGCGCGAGGACGTGCTGCTGATGAAGCGGCACAACCTCAACGCCGTGCGCACCTCGCACTACCCGCCGCACCCGGCCTTCCTCGACCTGTGCGACGAGTACGGCCTGTGGGTCATCGACGAGTGCGACCTGGAGACCCACGGCTTCACCGAGCAGGACTGGCGGGACAACCCGGTCGACGACGACCGCTGGACCCCGGCCCTGCTGGACCGCGCGGCGCGCATGGTCGAGCGGGACAAGAACCACCCCTCGGTGGTGTTCTGGTCGCTGGGCAACGAGGCCGGCACCGGACGCGGACTCACCGCCATGGCCGAGTGGATCCACGACCGCGACCCCGAGCGGCTGGTGCACTACGAGGGCGACTGGAACTGCCGCGACACCGACGTGTACTCGCGGATGTACGCCTTCCACGACGAGGTCGAGAAGATCGGGCAGCAGCTCGACGGCGGCACCCACAAGCGCCGCGAACTGCCGTTCATCCAGTGCGAGTACGCGCACGCCATGGGCAACGGCCCGGGCGGACTCGCCGACTACCAGGAGCTGTTCGAGAAGTACGAGCGGCTCCAGGGCGGGTTCATCTGGGAGTGGATCGACCACGGCGTCAAGCACGCGGAGCTGGGCTACGCCTACGGCGGTGACTTCGGCGAGGAGCTGCACGACGGCAACTTCGTCTGCGACGGGCTGGTCTTCCCGGACCGGACGCCGTCGCCGGGCCTCGTCGAGTACAAGAAGGTGATCGAGCCGGTCCACATCGAGGGCGACGGCGCGAACGGCATCGTACGGATCACCAACAAGCAGGACTTCGCCGACCTGTCCGCGCTGGCCTTCGAGTGGTCGTGCCAGGTGGACGGCGAGACGGTCGAGTCGGGTTCGCTGTCGGTGCCGGCGCTCGCGCCGGGCGAGAGCGCCGAGGTGAAGCTGCCGGAGCCGCCCGTGGACGGCCGGGGCGGCGAACGCCAGTGGACCGTGCGGGCGCTGCTCGCGGACGACACGCTGTGGGCCGCGAAGGACCACGTCGTGGCCTGGGGGCAGTTCGCCGCGGGGGCACGGCCGCTGCCGACCTTCCCCGCGACCGACCGGCCCGTACGCGACGGGGACCGGTTCACCCTCGGCCCGGCCGCGTTCGACGCCCGCACCGGTGCGCTGCGGTCGATCGGCGACGTCGAGGTGAGCGCCCCGCGGCTGGACGTGTGGCGGGCGCCGACCGACAACGACGACGGCGCCGAGTGGCAGACCGACACCCGCTACGGGATGCTGTGGCGCACGCTCGGCCTGCACCGCATGCGGCACCGCCTGGTCTCGGTCGAGGCGGGCGACGACGCGCTGACGGTCCGCACCCGGGTGGCGCCCGCCGCCCGCGAGGTCGGCCTGGACACGGTGTACCGCTGGACGTCCGACGGCGAGCGGCTGCGGCTGAGCGTGTCCGTGACGCCGGAAGGCGACTGGACGGTGCCGCTGCCCCGGCTCGGCGTCCGTTTCGGGCTGTCGGAGGCCGACCGGGTCGAGTGGTTCGGCGGCGGTCCGGGCGAGGCGTACCCGGACACCCGGACGGCGTCCATGGTGGGCCGCTGGCAGTCGACCGTGGACCGGCTCCAGACGCCGTACGTCCGCCCGCAGGAGAACGGCGCCCGCGCCGACGTCCGCTGGGTGGAGCTCGGCGGTCTGCGGATCGAGGGCGACCCGGAGTTCTGGTTCACCGCGCGGCGCTGGACCACCGAGCAGCTGGACGCGGCCCGGCACCGCACGGACCTCACACCGGGCGACACGGTGTGGGTCAACCTCGACCACGGGCAGCACGGCATCGGCTCGCAGTCGTGCGGCCCGGGTCCGCTGCCGCAGTACTTCCTGAACGCCGAGCCGGCGGAGTTCGCGTTCGTGTTCTCGATCACCAAGTGAGAAATCGATGTAAGAACTCGATTAATCGATTGACCAATTGATCGACATTCCGACAGGGTCGGGACGTCATCCGCGGCCGGTCGGCCCTCGAAGCCGACCGGCCGCACCTGCGTTCCCCGCAAGGAAGTTGGTGAGCCGGTTGAGTGCCGCCATCGAGGTCCGGGGGCTGTCCCGCACCTTCCACACCACCGTCCGCCGCCCCGGTTTCCTGGGCGCCGTCAGATCACTGGTCAATCCCGAGCGGGTGGCCAAGCACGCCGTCTCCGACATCACCTTCGACGTGGCCCCGGGCGAACTCCTCGCCCTGCTCGGCCCGAACGGCGCCGGCAAGTCCACGACCATCAAGGTGCTGACCGGCATCCTCACGCCCACGTCCGGCGAGGCCCGGGTCGCGGGCGTGGTGCCGTACCGGGAGCGGGAGCGCAACGCCCGCAACGTCGGGGCGGTGTTCGGGCAGCGCACGCAGCTGTGGTGGGACCTGCCGGTGCGCGAGTCGTTCGCGATCCTGCGGGACATCTACGAGGTTCCGAAGGCCGAACACGCCGCCCGGCTCAAGGAGTTCGACGACCTCCTGGACCTGTCGTCGTTCTGGGACACCCGCGTCCGCCACCTCTCCCTCGGCCAGCGCGTGCGCAGCGACCTGGCCGCCGCCCTGCTGCACGACCCGCCGGTGGTCTTCCTCGACGAGCCGACCATCGGCATGGACGTCGTGGTCAAGGAGCAGGTGCGGGAGTTCCTGCGCCACCAGGTGGAGCAGCGCGGCCGTACGGTGCTGCTGACCACGCACGACATGACGGAGGTCGAGCGGCTCGCCGAGCGGGTGGTGCTGGTCAATCACGGCCGGCTGGTCCTGGACGGCACGCTCGACGAGATCCGCCAGAAGTTCGGCTCGACCTGGCAGGTGCGGGCCACGCTCGCCGACCCGCACGCCGAGGTCGTACCGCCGCCCGGCATCACGCTGCTGCGGCGGGGCGGCGCGCAGGTCGTCTTCGGCCCCGACGGGCCCGCCGCGCCCACCGTCCACCAGGCGCTGAAGGCCGTGATCCAGCGGTTCGAGGTGACGGACATCGCCCTGGACGAGGCGGACCTGGAAGACGTGATGCGGGCCGCGTACGTGCATGCCGGGGAGGTCTGACGTGGCCGTGCCGCACGCCTGGCGCGCCGCCCGCGTCACCCCGCTCGGCGAGCTGAACGCCCCGCCCCGGATGACCGCCGTCGCGCTCCGGCTGGCCGTTCAGGTGGTGCTGGTCTGGTCGTTGTGGCGCGGCCTGTACGCGCAGACCGGCACGACCGCCGGCCTGAGCCGCGACCAGGCGGTCACGTACGCCGTGCTGGCCGTACTGGCGTCCCGGCTGCGGGAGCTGGACCAGTACGCGGGCCGGGACACGGTCCTCCAGCACATGCACTTCGGCACCATCGTCTACTGGTACCTGCGTCCGCTGCCGCCGCAGCGCTACTACGCCCTGCGGGCCGCAGGCGAGCAGCTGTACGGGCTCGCGTGGGCGCTCACGGGATACGTGATCTGCCTGGCCGCGGGCGTCGTCGAGCCGCCCCGTTCGGCCGCGGTGGCCGGGGTGTTCGTGCTCAGCATGCTGCTGGGCCAGTGGGTCCTGTACTACGTCATGCTCGTGCTCGACCAGTTGTGCTTCTGGACGGTCCGCAACACCGCCGCGATGCTCATCCTGCTGTTCGCGCAGAACCTGCTGTCCGGGGTGTACGCGCCGCTGTGGTTCTTCCCGGACTGGTTCGTGACGATGAGCGCCTTCCTGCCCTTCCAGGCCACGCTGAGCGTGCCGCTGTCGCTGTACGTGGGGCGGATCCCCCTGTCCGACGCGGCCTTCCAGCTCTCCGTCCAGGCCGCGTGGGTGGTCGTGCTGGCGTTGTTCACCCGGCTGCTGTGGCGGCGGGCCGCCCGGCGCGTGATCTCGCAGGGAGGCTGAGATGTCGGTGAAGGCTCTGCGGATCGTGTGGCGCGTCACGGCGCTCAACTTCCGCGCGCAGATGGAGTACCGCACCGAGTTCCTGCTGATGATCGCGATCGGGGCGATCTGGCAGGTGTCGGTGATCGTGTTCGCCACGGTGCTGTTGTCCCGGTTCGCCGGGATGGGCGGCTGGGACAGCTCGGACGTGCTGCTGATCCCGGCGACCCGCATGCTGGCGCACGGCCTGTTCGTGCTGTTCCTGGGGCGGATGCACTGGGCCGGCCGGCAGATCCAGGAAGGCCGGGTCGACATCTACCTGATGCGCCCGATGCCGGTCCACCGGCAGATCCAGCTGGCCTTCTTCCCCACCAACGCCATCGGGGACCTGACGGTCGCGGTGGGCCTGATGGTGGGCGCGCTGTCCCGCAGCGACCTCGACTGGTCGGCGGGCCGCATCACGTACCTGATCGCCGCCGTGCTGGGCGGCATGCTCCTGGAGGCGGCCCTCTTCACGGTCGTGGCCAGCGCGTCCCTGCGCTTCCCGGCCGCCGACTACTGGGGCCGCTGGCTGGAGGAACTCCTCGGCACGTTCGGCAGTTACCCGCTGAACGTCCTCCCCAAGGCGGTGGGCGGCCTCCTGACCTACGGTCTCCCGCTCGCGTTCGTCGCCTACTTCCCGGCAGCGGTCCTGACCGGCCACGGCCACACGACGGGCGTGCCGTTCTGGCTGGCGGCGGCCTCACCGCTGCTCGGGCTGCTGGCGTACCTGGGGGCGCGGCTGCTGTGGCGGTGGAGTCTGCGGCACTACAGCGGGATCAACGGGTGAGGGCCCGGTCCGATCCGCGGGTCAACGGGTGAGGTTCCGGCCCGATCCGCGGATCGGGGTGAACAGGGCTGTCACGGCGAGCAGGACGCAGGTCGTTCCCGCGGCCAGGGCGACCGGGGTCGTGCCCTGTTCCTCCGCGGCCCAGGTCAGCACGGCCGCGCCGATCGGTGCCGCCGCGTACTGGAGCGTCCAGAAGGCGGAGGTGACGCGGCCCAGGAGGTGCTCGGGCGTGACCTCCTGGCGCAGCGACATCGAGCAGGTTCCCGCCATGCCGACGCAGGCGAGGAACGCGGCGCTCAGGGCCGCCACGACCGGCACGTCACGGGCCCAGCCGAGCCCCGCGAAGGCCAGCCCGCACACCGCGACCGAGCCGGTCCATGTCGGGCCGAAGCCGAGGCGGCGACGGAAGCGGGCCACGAGCAGGGCGCCGGTGATGGTGCCGAGCGCGCCGATCGCCATGACGGTGCCGACCGTTCCGTCGTCGTGGCCGAGGTCGTGCTTGAGGTGGTAGATGACCAGGTCGTTCAGGCCGAGGGTGAGGAAGCTGAAGACGAACAGCAGGGCGGTGAGCGAGCGCAGCACGGGGTGGCCGTGGAGGAAGGCGACGCCGGTGCGCAGGTCCTGCCACAGGCCGGTGCGCTCCCTCTTGTGCTGCCCCGTCCGCTCGTCCGGTGTGCGCTTGCGGAACCGTACGAAGAACAGACACGCGGCCGACACACCGAAGCTGGCCGCGTCCACTCCGACCGCCGCGGCCGGGCCGGACCAGGCGGCGACCAGGCCCGCGCACAGCGGCCCGAGGACACCCGCGGCGGCGGCCGTCGCGTTCAACCGGCCGTTGGCTTCGGTGAGTTGCCCGGTGCCGACCAGGCCCCGCACGACCGTGACGTAGCCGACCGCGAACAGCATGCCCACGGCTTCGCACAGCGGCAGCACCACGTACAGCAGCCAGATCTGCGGGCCGAACAGCCACACCAGCGGGATCACCCCGTACAGCCCCATGCGCACGAGGTCGCAGGCGATGAGCAGCCGGCGCCGGTCCACCCGGTCCACCACGGCCCCGGCGAACACCGCCGCAACGACGGAAGCCGCCCCGCCCACCGCCGTCAGCAGACCCATCCGCGCGACCGAACCCGTGGCCTGAAGCACCAGCAGAGGCAGGGCGATCAGCGCGAAGGAGTCGCCGAGGACGGAGAGGGTCTGCGCGGCCCAGAAGACGCCGAAGTCCCGCTGCCGCCACAGGGGACGGGTGCCGGATAAGCCCTCGTCGGCGGCGTCCTCGCGCCGCGCCGCCCCGTGCGTCATGCCGCCTCCCTCGCGTCCCCGCTCCCTGACTCCCGGCAACCTTAAGGCTCCCCGCGGCGACCGAGGAATGTCGCACCCGTGCTCCCCAGGAGGAGCCGTGCCGCATACCCCAGAGGCCACCCGGACTACAAGACGGCCACCGAGAACTGCCTGGGCGTACCGCGCTGCGCGGGCGTCACCTCGAACGGGCTGAACCCGCAGGCGTGAGCGAAAACCGATACCGGTGGGCGGTGCGGACGGAGTAGCGTCCGCACCGTGAGGTGATCTCTCCCGCGGTGTCCCGGACACCGCAGACGCGAACCCAACCCGTACCCCTGACGTTCCGCAGGGAGAAATCACCATGCACATCACCTTGGGCAACACTCCTGACGACACACTGGCCGCCTTCACCGCACGGGCGGCCGCCGATCCCGGCGTCGTCGGACTGGTCCTCAGCGGCTCCCGGGTCCACGAGGGCATGCCGACGGTCCACTCCGACTACGACCTGCACGTGGTCCTGAGGGACCGGCATGCCTCGCCGATCGCCGAGTGGGACTGGTTCCGCTCCGCCCACCTGGACCTCGTCGTCATTCCGCTGGCGGAGTTCCGCACCCGCGGCATGCCCGGCCGCCCCGACCACTTCGCGCGCTACTCCTACGTCCACGCCGAGGTACTGCTCGACCGGCTCGACGGGACCATCGCCCGGATCCTCGACGAGAAACGGACGCTGGGCGCCACCGAGGCCCGGGCCGCCGTCGACGGCTGGCTCGACGCGTACGTCAACCAGACCTACCGCTCCCTGAAGAGCTACCGCGACGGCCGCCCCGCCATGGGCCACCTGGACGCCGCCGAGTCCGTCGCCTACGCCCTGGAGGTGCTCTTCGCCCTGCACCGCCGCGTCCGGCCCTACAACAAGTACCTCCAGTGGGAGCTGGAACGGCAGCCGCTGGGCGACCGGCGGTGGGACGCGGATCGGCTCCTGCCCGTACTGCGCCGGTTGCTCGCCGACGGCGACCCGTACACGCAGCGTGCGCTCTTCACCGACATCGAGGAGACGGCACGGCGAGCCGGCCACGACCGGGTGCTCGACTCCTGGGGGACGGATCTGGAGCTGCTGCGTCACTCGTGAGGTGCGCGACGGCCATGCCACAGTCCCCTTGCCCGCCCGCGGGCAGGGGGATCGATAAGGTCTCACCGGCCCGACGACGCGGGCCTGCGAAAGGTGAGGCGAGGGGGCGGCCGGAAGCATGGGGACTGTCGGGACCAGCACGGATGGGATAGCCGGCGAGCGACGCCAACTGATCAATGTCGCTTACCGGTTGCTCGGTTCGGTGACCGAGGCCGAGGACGCCGTACAGGATGCCTACGCACGCTGGTACGGGCTGCCACGAGGCCGGCAGGAGGAGATCCGGTCCCCCGGCGCCTGGCTGACGACGGTGACCAGCCGCATCTGCCTGGACCTGCTCGGCTCGGCTCGGGCACGCCGTGAACGCTATGTCGGCGCGTGGCTGCCCGAGCCGCTGCCCGACCGCACCGAGTGGGACCGTGCCGGCGGCGCCGGCCCCACCGGCCCTGCGGACCCCGCCGACCAGATCGTCCTGGACGAGTCGGTGTCCATGGCCTTCCTCGTCGTCCTGGAGTCGATGACGCCCGCCGAGCGGGTGGCGTTCGTCCTGCATGACGTCTTCCGGTACCCGTTCGCCGAGGTCGCCGACGTTCTCGACCGGACTCCCGCTGCCTGCAAGCAGCTGGCGGCCTCCGCCCGGCGGCGAGTGAGCGTCGCGCGCGTTCCGGAGCCGGAGACCGGCCGGGCCGACGTGGTGAGGCACGTCAAAGAGGCCTGGGAGACCAAGGACATCGCAGCCCTCGTCGGTCTCCTCGACCCGGCCGCCGTGATGACCGCCGACGGCGGCGGCATGGTCGGCACCGTCCTGCGCCCGGTCGAGGGCGGCGCGCGCATCGCCCAGTACATGGCCGCCATCGCCGACAAGGCTCCGGGGCTCGAACTCCTGGAGCGATCGGTCAACGGTCTACCGGGCCTGGTGGCCCAGCGCGCCGGCGCCGTCATGACCGTGGCCGCGTTCGACGTCTCCGACGGGCACGTCACCCGGATCTGGGCGGTCCGCAACCCGGAGAAACTGCGACCGTGGGCGTTGCCGTAGCCCCGGTCCGCCGTTTCATCTCCCACTGTTTCCCCCGTCTCCCTTGCGCATCACCCGAGTTGGCGTCGAACCTGAACATCATTCATGTCCCGCTCCGCCTCCCCGACCGGAGACACCCCCACCATGAGACGACTCCTCGGCACCCTCGCCGCTGCCGCTCTGACCCTCACCGGACTGACCGCAACCTCCGCGACACCCGCCGCCGCCGCGGACTCCGGCTCCTTCAACGTGCTGACGTACAACATCGCGGGCCTCCCTCTCGGGCTCGGCGACAGCGACCCCGAGACCAACACCCCGCTGATCGGGCAACGGCTCGGGCCGTACGACATCGTGAACGTGCAGGAGGACTTCAACTACCACGCCTCGCTGTACGCCAACGACAAGCACCCGTACCGCACGGCGACCAGCGGTGGCGCTGCCTTCGGTGACGGGCTCAACACCCTCTCGGACCACTCCTTCGAGGACTTCCAGCGGGTGAAGTGGAACAACTGCACCGGCACCAACTGCCTGACGCCCAAGGGTTTTTCGCTGGCACGGGTGCGGCTCGCGGAGGGCGTCTTCGTCGACCTGTACAACGTCCACACCAACGCCGACGCGACCGACGACGCGCTGGCCGCCCGCCGGGCCAACGTCGAGCAGCTCTCGGACTTCATCCAGGCGAACTCGGCGGGCAACGCGGTGATCGTCATGGGGGACACGAACACGCGGTACACCCGCACCGGCGACAACATTCGCACCCTGCTGTCCGAGAACGGCCTGACGGACGCGTGGGTGAGGCTGGTGAAGGGCGGCACAGCCCCGGCCCAGGGCAGCGACGCGCTGGTCTGTGACGAAGCGGCGCCGACGAACGACTGCGAGGTCGTGGACAAGGTCCTGTACCGGGGCAGCAAGCTGCTCACCCTCACCGCCACCCGTTACGCCAACGACTGGAAGTCCTTCCTCCGCTCCGACGGCAAGCACCTCTCCGACCACTTCCCGCACACGGTCGACTTCTCCTACACCCTCAACTCGTCCTTGCGCGCGAGCGACTTCTTCGGCGGCCCGCACGGCACGGCCTTCAACGACGCGGACGACCTGCCGGCGAACCCCGCTCCCCGGACCCTCACCCTGCGCGGCGGCACCCGTCTGGACGCGGTGTCGTTGACCCACGACGGCGGTACGGCCCTCACCCACGGCGGCACGGGCGGCACGGCGACCTCGCTGACGCTGGCCCCGGGTGAGCACCTGACCTCGGTGAAGCTGACGCAGGGCCAGAAGGACGGCCGCACCCGGATCTTCTCGGCGTCCTTCACGACGGACAAGAACCGCACCCTGTCCGCCGGCACCGCCACGTCCGACGCGAAGACCTTCACGGCCCCCGCCGGCCGGCAGATCGCGGGCTTCACGGGCCGCGCGGGCGGGGAGATCGACAAGCTGGGGGTGGTGTACGCGCCGATCCGCTGAGCCCGTACTACGCTCTTCCCTCATGCCCAGAGCCGGCCTCACCCCCGACCGCCTCGTCGCCGCCGCGGCCGACCTCGCCGACGAGGCAGGCCTGGACCACGTCACCCTCTCCGCCCTGGCCCGCCGCTTCGGGGTGAAGGACGCGAGTCTGTACACCCACGTCCGGAACCTGAAGGACCTGCGTACCCGGATGGCCCTCCTCGCGGGCGCCGAGATGATCGACCGGATCGCGGCGGCGGTCGAGGGGCGGGAGGCCGGCCGGGACACGCTCGGCGCCTTCGCGGGCGCCTACCGGGCCTACGCCCTGGAACACCCCGGCCGGTACGCGGCGACACAGCTCCCGATCGACCAGGACCTGCTCACGGACTCCACCGCGATGCGCCGCACGGCCGACGTCACCTACGGCATGCTCCGCGCCTACGGCCTGGAGGAACCCGACCTCACCGACGCCGTACGCCTGCTGCGCAGCACCTTCCACGGCTACTGCGCCCTGGAGTCCACCGGCGCCTTCGGCGCGCCCCGTGACGTACAGGCGTCCTGGGACAGGGCGATCGACGCCCTGCACGTACTGCTTCGGAACTGGCCCCGCGAACAGAGGACGACCGATGCGTGACACAGCCGACTCCATAGCGGAGGTCTACTCGCTCGGCACCGGCCCCTGGACGATGACGCCCGTCACGCGGGGCGCCCTGGGCCAGATCTGGAAGCTTTCCGGACATGGCTCCCCCTGGGCCGTGAAGGAGCTCCTCTTCGGCTGCGACGAAGCCCAGGTCCGCCGCGAGGCCGCGCTGCGGGACTCCGCGGCGGACCTGGGCATCGCCTCGCCCCGTCTCCACCCCGACCGGCAGGGCGCACACGTCTCCCGCCTCGGCTCCTCGGGCGGGTCGTACGTGAAGCTGTACGACTGGGTCGACGGCACCCGGGCGGACGCGTCCGACCCGGACGTCCTGGACTGGTTCGGCCGGACCATGGCGCTGCTGCACCAGGCCGGTGAGGGCGCCGTCGAGACGCCGGGCGACTGGTACGAGCGGTGTCCTGACGAGGCCGACTGGGAGGACGTCCTCAAGAAGGTGCGTGACGCCGGCCTGCCGTGGGCGGACGAGCTGGGCCGGTTCATCGCCACGTCCGCGCCCCGGCTGGCGCACTGGGTGACACCGTCGGCCCCCGACGGCCTGGTGACCTCGCACCTCGACCTCCAGCCCCAGAACGTCCTGGTCGGCCCGGACGGGCCGGTCCTCCTCGACTGGGACAACGCCGGGCCGATCTCGGCGGAACGGGAGTTCGCGCGGGCCGTCTACGTGTGGTCGGGCCGCAACGAGGTGGACATCGCTTCCGCCCGGCGCCTGGCCCGGGCCTACCGCGGTGCCGGGGGCCGGGCCGTGGTCACGGGCCCGGAGTCGTTCTCGATGCTCTTCGCCACGGACCTGAACTACATCCATGTGCAGGCGGAGTGCGCCGTCGATCCGGCGGTGACCGCGGCGCAGCGCGCGTTCGCGGGCGACCAGGTCGTCGCCTGCCTGCGGAGCCTGCCGGACCTCGCCACCGTATCGCTGCTGGCCGCCGCGCTCGGCACCTGACGCAGCGCCCTACCGCGGTGCGATCTGATGGGCCACTTCCTCGTACGACGGGGTCGGCCCCGCCGGCGTCCGGCCGGCCCGGACCTCCGCCACCGCCTCCAGGGCCGCGCCCAGCGCCCTCCGGTACAGCAGCGAGCCGAGACTGATCCGGCGTACGCCGGCGTCGGCGAGGTGGGAGACGGCGGGGCCACCCGGCGAGTAGAGGACGTTGAGGGGGGCGTGCACGCGGCGCACCAGGGCGGCGATCTGCCGCAGATCGGTGAGGCCGGGGACGAACACGCCGTCCGCGCCCGCCTCTTGGTAGGCGTCGAGCCGGGCGAACGTGTCCGTGGCGTCGCCGTCGCCGAGCCAGTGGATGTCGGTGCGGGCGTTGACGAAGAGGCCGGGGGCGGCCTTCTTGACCGCGGCGATCTTCGCCGCGTGCCGGTCGACGGGACCGAGTCCGTCCTCCAGGTTGACGCCGACGACTCCGACGGCGTGCAGCTCGCGCGCGAACTCCGCCACCTCGTCCGGGTCGTCGCTGAAGCCGCCCTCGGCGTCGACGGACAGGAGCAACGGCTCCGAGCCCAGGGCGAGGGCCAGCCGGAGCGTCTCCTCACGGGTCGCCGCCTCACCGTCGGGGAGTCCCGCGGCCGCGGCGACGCCCAGGCTCGTCGTCCCGATCGCCCGGAACCCCTACCCGGCCAGGGCCCGCGCGGAAGCGCAGTCCCAGGCGTTGGGCAGCAGGAGGGGCTCCTCGGCGTGGTGAAGGGCGGCGAAGGCGGAGACGGCCCCCGCGGCCGGTGTCTGCTTCGGATGAACCGTCATGGGGCCACGCTAACCAGGTCGGTCAAGACAGGATCTCGATGTACCCGTGGGTTCCGTGCACGCGGATCCGCTGCCCGTCCCGGACCAGCCGGGTGGCCTGCTCCACGCCCACGACGGCCGGCAAGCCGTACTCCCGGGCGATCACCGCGCCGTGGGTCATCAGGCCGCCCACCTCCGTGACCAGGCCCGCGATTCCGACGAACAGCGGCGACCAACTGGGGTCCGTGTAGGTCGTGATCAGGATGTCGCCCGCCTCGAGATCGGCCTCCGCCATGTCGAGGACGACCCGGGCCCTCCCCTCGATGGTCCCGGCGGAAACCGGCAAGCCGACCAGGGCACCGGCCGGCACATCGTCGCGCCGGTACGCCCCGCTGACGGCCTCACCGTCCGAGGTGAGCACCCGGGGCGGTGTGAGCGCTTGGTACGACCGGAACGCGTCCTTGCGCTGCTGGATGAGCTGGTCGTCCACCTGGTTCGAGCGCACGACGTCGTGGAGTTCCTGGAACGTGAGGTAGAAGATGTCCTCCTTCTCGGGAAGCACGCCCGCGTGCACGAGGCGCTCGGCCTCCTGCATCAGGGCCTGCTTGTAGACGAAGTAGCGGCTGACGATGCCGTACTTGGGGTACTCCCGGTACCCGATGAAGGTTCTGACCCGGTCGATCATCCGCTTGGCCTCGTCGGCTTTCCGCTCCCCGTCCGGCAGGGCCCGCAAGCGTGACAGCACGTCCTGTTCCTGCTTCAGCGCCTTCTCCCGGCCTTCCTCGAAGCGGCGCTCGGCGGCACCCGGCTCGAAGTGCCTGACGTTGTCGAGGATCACGGGCACGAGCGTGGTGGGCCGCTCGCGCCAGCGCGGCCTCGTGATGTCGATCTCGCCGACGCAGCGCATGCCGTACCGGTCGAGGTAGGTCTCGATGGCGTCGCGCGCTTCGGTCCCGCCGGGGAGCTTCACCAGCTCGTCCAGGAAGTCATCGTCCTCGACGCCCTGGAGGAACGCCACCACCTCCGGATGAGGGCGGATCGCGTCCGCGACGTCGAGCAGCGCCAGTCCCATCTCCGAGGTGATGTTGTCCGGGGCGGACAGGGTGAGCGTGTCAGCCGCGTTCTTCTCCCCCAGCCACTCCCGCAGCGTGTCGTTGAGCCACCACGTGGCTTCCATCCCCGCCATGATCACCTGCATGCTCAGCGGATCACCGAGGACTCGCTTGTGCTCCTCGAAGGTCTCCAGCAGGAAGTCGAACAGCGCCGGTCCGGTCTTCGTCCGGATGTCGCGCTCCAGGGCGGCGATGGACGCCTGGCTGCGCTCGATCAGTTCGGTGACGATGGCCGGATCGGTCTCGATCGGGGCGGGCGGGCCACCGGCCGGCGGCCCGCCGGGACCCGCGTCCGGAAGCGACGGGACGAAGTCGTCGCGGTCGAGGACGGTCTCCAGCGCGTCCCTGACCAGCGGATCGCCTCGCCCGACGACGTCGAGGAGGCCGGCGCGGCTCGCGGGCGAGGCCAGGCGCCGGGTGACGTCGACGAACAGCCTCCCGCCGGCCTCGTGCATCGGTGCCATGGCCGTCAGCTGCCACATGGAGAGCCCCAGGGGCTTCATGGGGTCGGTCATCATCTGCTGATGACCGACGGAGACGTAGACGTGATTCTCCTGGTCGCCCATCTCGGGGATGGGGAACAGCGTCGTGATCGGCCGGCTCTGAACGATCTGGAAGTCGTCGCCGTCCAGGCACCATTCGATGTCCTGCGGGCGGCCGAAGTGCGCTTCTATCCGCCGCCCGAGCTGCACGAGCCGCACGACCTGCGCATCCGTCAGCGCCGGCTGCTCCTGCCGCGGCGCATCGATCGCCACTTCCTGCGTACCGCCGGCCGGCAGGGCGTGAACGGCACGCTGTTTGGCGGCGATCGCCTTGGCGACGACTTCGCCTTCTCGCACCTTGAAGACGTCCGGGTTCACCAGGCCGGAGACCAGGGCCTCGCCGAGGCCGAGGCCGGCGTCCACGGTGGCGACCTTCCGGTTGCCCGTCACGGGGTCGGCCGTGAACAGGATGCCGGCCGCATGCGGGAAGACCATCTGCTGCACGACTACGGCCATGTGGACCGTACGGTGGTCGATGCCGCCGCGCCGGCGGTAGGTCACGGCCCGCTCGGTGAACAGCGAGGCCCAGCACCGGCTGACGTGCTGGAGGATCGCCGTAGGCCCCACGACGTTCAGGTACGTGTCCTGCTGGCCGGCGAAGGAGGCCGTCGGCAGGTCCTCCGCCGTCGCGCTGGATCGGACGGCGTAGGCGGCCCGCTCGCCGTGCTGGGCGAGCGCGCGGGTGATCGCCGCCGCGAGATCGTCCGGGATGGCGATCCCTTCGATGGTCCGACGAATCTGCGCGCTGAGCGTGCGGACCGCCTCCCGGTCGTCCGGGTCCAGGCGCGACAACTGATCGAGTCGATCGTCGATCGACGGCGCTTCCGCCATGATCCGCCGGAAGGCATCCGTCGTCACGCAGAAGCCGGCCGGCACGCGGATGCCCTCGATCCGCGAGAGCCCGCCCAGGTGCGCGCCCTTGCCGCCGACGGCCGCGACCTGCGTCTCGTCGATCTCTTGAAGATCCCACACGTAGTGCTCAGTCATTCGACGCGTCCCCCCATGTCCGCAGTTTGTGGCACCGGCCGACGATTCTGCGCCGTGACCGGGGTCTTGCGGCAAGCCCCCCGGCGCGCTATACGTTGAGAGTGGCAAGGAGAGAGAGCTCTCCTTGCCTTTGTCATGTCGTCGGCCTGGCGGGTGTCCCACCGGTCACGTGAGCGGCGCTACCCGCACTCCCGAGCCGTCCAGCCGGGCCCGTGCCCCGTCCCCGTCGCTCCAGCGGACCTCGACCACTCCTTCCCCGTCCACCCGCACGGAGACCAGCTCCGCCAGCGGGACCGGGTCCGGCTCGCCCGTCAGCCGGGCCAGGGCGACGAAGAGCGTGGCGCCCTCGCCGGTGACGCCGGTGAGGGTGTCGTCGAGGCCCGCCGCGGGCAGGAGTTCGGCCCGCAGGCCCTCCCCCGCCGGCCAGCCGGTCATCCGCACCGGCGTCCCGGGCTCCGCGCCCGTCACCAGATGCGCCCGCACCTCCGCCGCCCCGTGTGCCAGCACCACGCTCGTCACCCGGGCTCCCCCGCCCGCCGTGTGCCGCGAGGCCGCCCAGCCCTCGCCGACGCCCAGCGGTTCGATGCCGGTGCGGCTCGGGTCGTCGCCGACGAGCACGCTGTTGTCGTAGGAGGGAGAGGGGGCCGTCACGGTCGAGTAGCCCAGGCGCGTGTAGTACGGGTCGTAGCGGACGTCCTCGCTGCCGTGGTTGTGGAGGCGGACCACGCCGTCGGAACGGGTGGACTGGAGCAGCCAGTTGGGAGGGCCGACGGGGGTGACGGAGTCCGCGCGCTCGGCCGGGGCGGGTTCCTCCGTCGCCGTCCACACCTCGTGGCCGGGCGGCAGGAGCAGGCCGAGGAAGCCCTTGCTCGCCCAGTAGGGGGAGGCCGGGCCCGAGTAGCCCTGGAGGACGGACTCGTCGGGGTCGTGCCAGCCCAGGGACAGCAGTCCCCGGTCGTCCACCGCGCCCCGGTCGAGGAAGTAGCGCAGTGCTCCCGAGGCCAGACGCCGGGTCTCGCCCGGGGAGAGCGGCGTACGGCCGGTCAGTGCGCCCAGCCACAGCGGTGCCGTCGTCGCGAAGCGGTAGGTCAGGGAGCGGCCCTGGTGCATGGGGGCGCCGTCGCCGCCGAACAGGCGGGCGTAGTCCGAGAGATGGCGTTCGAGACGCGCGCCGTACAGGTCCAGCAGGCGTTCGTCCCGCTCCAGCCAGGCGTGCAGCACCGGGTAGAGGTGCATCGCCCAGCCGTTGTAGTAGTCGAACTTGCGGCCGTCACCGTCGGTGTACCAGCCGTCGCCCACGTACCACTGCTCGATGCGCTCCAGGCCGCGGTCGATCGCCGCGCGGGACGCGTCCGGCTCGTGGCCGATCTCGGCCAGGAAGCCGCCCACCGTGACCGGGAACAGCTCCCAGTTGCAGGGCCAGGGTTCGGCCGTGAGCGCGTCGCCCAGCCAGGCCGCCGCCCGCTGGCGCACTCCGTCGTCCAGCCGGTCCCACAGCTGTTCCCGGGTCAGCCGCAGGGCGAGTGCGATCGACGCCGCCTCCACCAGGGGCTGGCTGCGGTCATCGATGCGGGGCCAGACGCCCGAGACTCCGGCGGCCAGACCGTCGGCGTAGCGCTCCAGGGCCTTCTCGTCGCGGCGGAAGGCGGCCAGCAGCAGCGTGCGGGCGTAGCCCTCCAGGCCGTCGGAGAGGCGGCCCGACCAGCTGGCCCGGTCGCCGGGCAGGTGGTACAGCGCCCGGTCCTCGGTCGCGTACGGCTCGACGGCGGTGAGCAGGGCGTCGGCCGCCGCCTCCCAGTGGGCGCGGGTGTAGCCGGTGTACGCGGAGGTCGTGCGGTCGGCGGGAGGGAGCTGCATCGCGTCTCTTTCGTGCTCGTACAGGTCACAACAGGTTGGACCTGGAGCGCCCCGGTTCCGGTCGGGGCGCCCCAGGGGTTCATCCCACCCGCACCTTGCCCTTCGGCACCAGATGCTGGGTGACGAGTTCGTCGCGGACCAGGCCCGCGTAGGCCGTGGCACCGCGCACGGAGGTGTGCGTGTTGTCCCTCGCCTCGTTGTAGAGGTACAGGGCCTTGGAAGCCTCCACGCCCAGGGACTCGACGAGCGCCTTCGTCTTCGCCGTGAGGTCGATCAGCGGGACGTCCTGCGCGGCCGCGACGGAGCGGGTGACCGCCGGGTGGTCGACGCCCAGGCCGTTGACCAGGAGCGCGGTTCCGTTGTTCAGCGTGCCGTCGGGGTTGAACCAGCGCCGCACGATGGGAGTGACAAGGACCGGCTGTCCGCCCCGCTCCCGGACTCCCGCCACCAGGGTCTCCAGGTTGGCCCGGTAGGTGGCCTCGTCCGTGGTCTTGTCGTTGTGGGCGAGCTGGACGAGGACCAGGTCGCCGGGGCGGATCAGGGGCCGTACGGTGGCCCACAGCCGCGGGTTCCCCAGATACGTGACCGTACTCTCGCCGGAATCGGCGTAGTTGGCGACGGACACGCCCTTGCCGAGGTACTGGGGCAGCTGCTGGCCCCAGCCGGAGTACGGGTCGCCGGGCTGGTCGCAGACGGTGGAGTCGCCGACCAGGAAGATCTGGCGGGTGTGCCGGGCCGGGGTGACCTTGATGCCTGCCAGGGCGGGGGCGGAGCCGCCGATCCGCAGGTCGAGGCCGGGAGTTCCGTCGGGGCCGGTGGGCTCGCCCTCGGGGGTGCGGACGTTCACGGTGAAGCTGCGGGTGACGCGCTCGCCTGCCGGTGCGGCCGTCTCCGGGAGCAGGGACCGGCGGGTCTCGCCGCTGACGCTCGTGGCGGACGCGGCCTTTCCGCCGAGCACGACCCGCACGTCGTACGTGCCGGGCGGGACGTCGAAGTGGCAGGCGCCGGCGGTGCACTGCGCGAGGCCCGGCCTGCCGCCCTCCTCCACGCTCGAACCGCCTCGCGCGGGGGGGCCCCCATCGCCCGCGTGGGCGGGAACGGCGGACAGGGCGGTGCTCAGCGTCACGGCCGCCAGCACGGCTATGTTGAAACGTCTCACTCGCAGCTCCTCCGTCACGGCGACAAGGCCTGGCGGCTGAACGTATCGCCTCCGGCAAGCGCTTTCTAGACCTCGGCCCGATTTCGCGAAGATGCCGCCCCCAGACACACGAAAGCCCTTTCGCGAAATCGATTCAACTGTCACTCTCGCTCACACCCGCAGCCCCCACCTCCCGAAGGAGGCCCCCCCATGCCCGAATCCGCGAAGAGACCGGTCGGCCGCCGCGCCTTCGTCCTCGGCACCACCGCCGCCGCCGGCGCGGCCCTCACCGGCACGGCGCACGCAGCCGGCTTCGGCTGGAGCGACGACGGCTCGAACTACGTCGTCGACACCGGCGCCCAACTGGTCTTCAAGGTGAGCAAGTCCACCGGCGACCTGACCTCCCTGGTCCACCGGGGCACGGAGTACCAGGGCTACGGCGGCATGAACTCGCACATCGAGTCCGGCCTCGGCGCCTCCACCGTGAGCATCAGGCAGTCCGGCTCGACGATCCTGGTCTCGGTCACGCACGGCACGCTCAGGCACTACTACGCGGCCCGCAGCGGCGAGAACAACGTCTACCTGTGGACCAACAAGGCCGACACGTCCGTCTCCGCGACCCGGTACATCGTGCGCGTGAAGAAGGGCGCGTTCCTCAACGACGAGCCCGACTCGTACACGTACGCACCCACCACCATCGAGGCCTCGGACGTGTTCCGGAAGTCCGACGGGCAGACCCGCTCCAAGCACTACTCCAAGCGGCGCGTCATGGACTACGACTACGTCGGCTGGTCCGCCGGCGGCGTTGGTCTGTGGATGGTGCGCAGCAACCACGAGAAGGCCTCCGGCGGCCCGTTCTACCGCTCACTGCTGCGCCACCAGAGCGCGGACGGCGGCGGCCTGTACGAGATCCTCTACTACGGCCAGAACCAGACCGAGGACCAGCGCTTCGGTCTCCAGGGCCCGTACGTCATCGCCTTCACGGACGGCGGGGCGCCCTCCCCGGCACTGTTCGCGGGCACGCTGACCACGCCGTGGGCCGACTCGCTCGGCATCACCGGGTACGTGCCGGCGAGCGGCCGGGGCAAGGTGGCGGGCGTCGGGATATCCGGCCGGAACACGGCGTACCCGTACACGGTGGGGCTGGCCAACGCGGCGGCACAGTACTGGGGTTCGGCGCGTTCCTCGGACGGCTTCTTCTCCATTCCGGGTGTGCTGCCGGGGGCGTACACGCTGACGGTCTTCAAGGGCGAGCTGGCGGTGTACACCACGTCGGTGAGCGTGTCGGCGGGCGGCACGACCACCCTGAACACGATCGCGATCCCGTCCTCCAACGACCCGTCCGGCGCGAGCGCGATCTGGCGGATCGGCGACTGGAACGGCACGCCCGGCGGGTTCAAGAACGCGGACCTGATGACGTACGCGCATCCGTCCGACGCGCGGGCCGCGTCCTGGACCGGGAACGTCGTCATCGGCGACGGCGAGACCGCGGCCTTCCCCTGCTACCTCTGGGAAGACGTCAACAGCGGCATCCTCGTGTACTTCAGGCTCACCGCCGCCCAGGCCGCCGCGGCGCACACCCTGCGCATCGGGGTGACGACGGCGTACGCGAACGGCCGGCCCCAGGTCACCGTCAACGACGCCTGGTCCTCGGCCGTCCCCTCCCCGCCCACCCAGCCGAACACCCGGTCGCTGACCAACGGTTCGTACCGGGGCAACAACCACACGTTCACGTACAGCGTCCCGGCATCCGCCTGGAAGACGGACGCGAGTCAGTACAACGTGCTCAGGATCGACGTGGTGAGCGGGTCGGGGGCGACCGGCTTCCTCAGTGCGGGGACAGCGGTCGACGCGATCGACCTGCTGTCCTAGGGACCGTCGGGGTCGTCATGTCCCGCGCGTCCACTGCTGGTTGGTTCCGCCGTTGCACGTGTACGTGATGAGCGCGGCGCCGTCGGCGGTGGACGCGCCGTTCACGTCCAGGCACTCGCCGGTCGCGCGGGACTTGACGTTCACGTACGAGCCGGTGGTGGTCAGCGACCACTGCTGGCTCGTCGCGGAGGCGTTGCAGTTCTCCTGCGTGACCGTGCTCGCGTTCTCCTGCACGCACAGGGAGCTGTTCCTGACCATCAGCTGGTAGGAGCCGCCGCCGACGGACTTGAACCAGTACTTCTGGTTGGTGCCGCCGTTGCAGTCGTACTGCTTGAGCTGGGCCCCCGCCCAGAGCGACTGGCTGGTCACGTCCGCGCACCTGGAGGAGTGGCGGGCGATGAGGGTGTTGTACGTGGCGCTCGTGCCGGAGACGGTCCCGGCGGCCGTGTCGATGGTGACCTCCGGCGACCAGGACATGGACATCGTGGTCGAGTTGGAGAAGGTCAGCGGCAGCCAGACGTAGCGTGAGTCGTTGACGGTCCCGCCGAAGGAGTTGCCCCAGCGGTCGCCCAGGTAGAGGTACGAGGTGCCGGAACTGCCCTGCACCGGAAGGACGAACGCGGTCTGCGAACCGTACGTCGTCGAGTCGCCGATGTTCTTCATGGCCGACCAGGGTCCGGCGATGCTCGTGGCCGTGGCGTACTGCTGCTGGTTGGGGTTCCAGCCCGTGGCGCCCGAGGTCAGCATGAAGTACACGCCGTTCCGCTTGAACAGCGCCGGGGCCTCGCGGTGGCCGCCCGGCCAGGGGTTGGCGACCAGGCTCGCGATGCCGGTGTAGTCGGCGGTGAGGCGGTAGATCTGGAGGTCGTAGTTCTCGCGCGCGGCGGAGATCATGTACCCGGCGCCGTCGGTGTCGACGAAGACCGTGATGTCGCGGGACATGTGCTGGCCGAGCGGACGGAAACTGCCCTTCCAGGTGTAGTTGCCGTCCACGGTGTCCGAGACGGCGACGGCGGCGCGCGCCTCGCTGTAGTCGGTGCCGTTCTCCTTGTGCATCCACATCACGAACTTGCCGGTGGACGCGTTGTACATGACCTTCGGCCGCTCGATGTTGGCGGTCGCCAGCTCCGGGGCGCTGGCCTCGGTCAGCACGTGGTTGCGGAACTCCCAGTTCTTCAGGTCGGTCGAGCGGTAGGCGTCGACGTACCGGAAGGTGTTGTCGGCGTTGCGGTGCTCGCCGAACCAGTAGTAGTACGAGCCGACCTTGAGGACCCCGCCGCCGTGCGCGTGGACGGGGTTGCCCGAGGTGTCCTTGAACTGGGTGCCGTTGGTGACGGTCTGGGGCGCGGCCTGGGCGGCCCCGGCGGTGGCGAGAGCGCCCGCCAGCGCCAGGCACAGGGCGAGGAGGAGCGCGTACGCGCGTCTCATCTCAGTCACCCGCCTTCACCGTGTCGGCGACCGGGATGCCGAAGTCCGGGGTTCCGTCCGGCTTCCAGCCGAGCTTCTGGATACGGGTGTGCCGGTTGGGGTCGTTCAGCGGGTCGCCGTTGATCTCCTTGTACTGGCGGGCGTGGTAGACGAGGACGTCGGTGCGGCCGTCCTCGGCGACCGTGAAGCAGTTGTGGCCGGGGCCGTACTGCTTGGTGGTGTCGTTGCTGGTGAAGACCGGCGTCGGCGACTTGGACCAGCTCATGGGGTCCAGGAGGTGACTGTCGGCGTCCGCGGTCAGCAGGCCCATGCAGTAATTGAAGTCGGTGGCGCTGGCGGAGTACGTCATGAAGAGGCGGCCGTTGCGCTTGAGGACGTACGGGCCCTCGTTGACCTTGAAGCCGATGCGCTCCCAGTCGTACTCGGGGGTGGAGAGCCGGACCTGCGGGCCCTTCAGGGTCCAGGGGTTCGCCATCTCGGACAGGAAGATGCCGGTGTTGTTGTCCATTCCGGGCTCGTGCTGCGCCCAGGCGAGGTAGCGCTTGCCGCGGTGGGTGAAGGTGGTGGCGTCCAGGGAGAAGGTCTCCCAGGCCGTCTTCACCTGGCCCCTCTCCACCCAGGTGCCCTTGAACGGGTTGGGATGGGCGTTCTCCAGCACCCATATGCGGATCGCCCACACGTCCTCCGCGGGCGCCGAGGCGAAGTAGATGTACCACTTGCCGCCGATGCGGTGCAGTTCCGGCGCCCAGATGTGCGCTCCCATGTTGCCCGTGGGGTGGGCGCGCCAGATCACGGACTCGTCCGCCGTGCCCAGGCCGTTCAGGGTCCGGGAGCGGCGCAGGATGATGCGGTCGTACTCGGGGGCGGTGGCGGTGAAGTAGTAGAAGCCGTCCTTGTGCCGGTTGATGTGCGGGTCGGCCCGGTTGCGGACGAGCGGGTTCACGAAGGGAGCCGGCTTCGGGGTCCTGGCCGGGGTGGCGGCCTGGGCCACACCCGGGACGGCGGGGACGGCGGCCAGGGCACCGGCGGCTGCGGCGCCCTTCAGCAGCAGCCTGCGGCTGGGGGGTTCGGGCAGAGCGTGGTCGCGGTCGCGGCTCATGCGGTGGGGCCTGCCTCTCACTGGGGACACACGGCGTTGTCTGATGCGTTGTCTGATACGTCGTCTGACATTTCGAACACCATCTGTCATTACGAACGCCGAAAAGGTAAGGGTGTGCCACGAGGAGGTCAACGGGTCTGACGGGACAAAGACGGCCGGGTGCGGAAAGGGGGGCAACCTTTCCGGCGCCGACGACGACTGGTGGGTCGAAAGCGCGCATTCCCCTGAACCACGTAAGGACGCAACCGTGGCATCCCATTCCCGCCGCCGTCCCCTCCGCGAGCGGCGCACGGCCCTCGTCCTCGCCGTCGCCGTGGCAGCCGTGGGAGTTCTGCTGTCCCTGATGATCGCACTCCGCCCCGACAGCGAGCCGAACGCCGTGCGAGCCGCTGCCGAGCCCGCCGCCGGCAACCAGTCGAGTGCCCCGGCCGCGACACCGGAACAGAAGGCCAAACCGAGCCCGAAGCCGAAGCCGAAGCCGAAGCCGTCCAAGGCATCCCCGACGCCGACCGCGACCACCCCGTCGGCGCGGACCTCGCCCACCAGCGCCCCGCGGTCCTCACCGCGGCCGGTGTCCGGCACGGCACCGCTGGCGGGACGTATCCAGCCCCAGGTCACCTACGAGGGGGTCGCCACCCACTACGACGCCGCGGACGGCGACGGCGCCTGCCTGTACGGCCCGAGCCCCGACCTCATGGTCGCGGCGATGAACCACACCGACTACGAGACGTCCAAGGCGTGCGGGGCGTACATCCTCGTCCGGGCGGCGAACGGCGCCTCCGTCACGGTCCGGGTCACCAACGAATGCCCGCTGCCCTGCGCCCCCGGGCAACTCGACCTCAGCAAAGAGGCCTTCGCCAAGCTCGCCGGCCTCTCCGCCGGCCGGATCCCGATCACCTGGAGCCTGCTGAGCCCCAGCACGTCCGACACCGTCTCGATCCGCTACAAGACCGGCTCCAGCCGCCACTGGTGCGGCATCCAGGCACTCGGCCACCGCAACCCGCTGGCCCGCCTGGAGGTGAAGACCGGCAGCGGATGGAGCCGGCTGACCCGTACCGAGTACAACTACTTCCTCTCCCCCGACGGCACGGGCTGCGGCGGCGCCCTGAGGCTCACCGACATCTACGGCGAACAGCTCACCGTCGACGGCATCGCGATTCGTCCGGACGCGGTACAGCCGAGCCGTGTCCAGTTCGCCCGGCACTGAGCGGTCGCATCAGGTGGTCGGGTAGGTCGGTGAGCCGTTCGATGCGCGGCACCGTCTCGTCCGCCGTCGGCGATGGTCCACCGGTGACGAAGTCGATGCCGCGATCCAGCCAGATGCCGGTGAGCCCGGCGAGGGCGGCCGCGTTGACATCGCTTTCCAGCATGTCGCCCACGTTGACCGTCTGCGCGGGGTCCGTCCGCATCCACCGGCAGGCGGTCGCGTAGGCGGCTGGCTTGGCCGCACCGAGCTCGGCCGGGGTCAGGACAGCTTCGAAGTATGCGAGGAGGCCGAAGCGGGCGAGCTTGGCACGCTGCTGCTCGGGGTCTCCGTTGCTGAGAACAGCCAGACGCGGCCCTCGGGGAAGCCGTTTCAGGGTCTCCAGGCACGGCTGGACATCGGGATAGCACCGCCAGGACTCCTCGAACACGGTGAGGTAGCGCTCGGCGATCCAGGCGTCCAGAAGGCCGGGACTTGTCGGAACCGGCTCGCCGAGCATCGGCAGGAAAGAACGGAGCCTGCGTCGGTGGTGCTCGGCGAAGGAGCACTGACCGGCCAGGTATTCCCGCATGTGGCGCGCCTCCAGCGTCCACCACAACGCCACCAGCTCCTCCGGTGGAGCCGTCGCGTTCGGCGCGGCCTGGACGATCCGGCCGATCGTTTCGAAGACCGCGCTTCGATGATCGACCAGGGTGCCGTCCAGATCGAAGAAAATCACATCCGCCATCGAATGATCCTTCCGTGGTGCCTGTCCCTGCCGCCAGGGGAATTCTCGGCGGCGGCCTGCCCCGGCACAGATCAAGCTCAACGGCTGACGGCGGTTTCCCGCCCCACGCGCGACAGCTTCTCGGGATTGCGGACGTGGTAGGCCCCGGTGACGTAGCCGTTCTCGACGCGCACAGCCACGACGCCGTCGACCTCCCCGTCGACCCGGACGAGCAGGCCCGGGCCGCCATTGATCTGAGCCGGCTCGACCGACCTTTCGGCTTCGCGCCTCCACCAGCCGCCCGCCAGCAGGCGGGCCACCTCGTCCGCGCCCACGATGGGCCGCAGCAGGGCGTGCTTGACTCCGCCGCCGTCGCTCAGGGCGACGACGTCCGGGGCGAGGATGTCGAGCAGGCTCTGCAACTCGCCGGTTTCGACCGCTCGCTGGAAGGCCTGGAGCGCGGCTCGGGTCTGGGCCGGGGAGACGGTGCCGCGTGGTCGGCGCGCGGCGACGTGCGCCCGTGCGCGATAGGCGAGCTGGCGGACCGCGGCCGGGCTCCTGCCGACGGCTTCGGCGATCTCGTCGTACTCGAGATCGAACACCTCGCGCAGCACGAACACCGCCCGTTCGACCGGCGCCAGCGTCTCCAGCACCAGCAGCATCGCCATCGAGATGCTGTCGGCCAGTTCGACGTCCTCGGCCACGTCCGGCGCGGTCAGCAACGGCTCGGGCAGCCACGGTCCGACGTAGGACTCCTTGCGCCGGCCGAGGGCCCGCATCCGGTCCAGTGCCTGCCGGGTGACGATCCGCACCAGGTAGGCACGTTTCTCCCGCACGGTTGCCGGATCGACGCCCACCCATCGCAGCCAGGTCTCCTGCAGGACGTCTTCGGCGTCGGCGGCCGAACCGAGCATCTCGTAGGCGACGGTGAACAGCAGATCACGGTGGGCGACGAACACTTCGGTGGCGGCGTCCACCGACTCCACCCGGTCGGCACGGTCAAGTGGCCCGGCTGTGCCCGTGGTTCGTTCGCTGCGCTCGCTCATACCCGGCTCCCGCCTGTCCGTTCCCGGTCCTGCTCCACTCACTGGACGCCGGTCCCGGCCGTCCTGTAACACCCCCGATCGGTGGCCTGCGTCACGCGACCGCGACTGTTACAGGCGCCGGGGCGCCGGCGTCTCGTGTTCGTCAGGACCGACCCGATGCGAAGGGCATGGACCATGAGCACCAGTAAGTTCGCAGTGGCAGGAGCAACCGGGCGGCTGGGACGCCACGTCGTGGACGTCCTGGCGGAACGGGGGCACCACGCCGTGCCGATGTCCCGCGCCACCGGCGTGGACATCATCACCGGTGAGGGCCTGGCCGAGGCGCTCACCGGGGTCGACGTCATCATCGACGTCGCGTCATGGCACGCCTCCGACCAGGAGGCCGCCACGGAATTCTTCCGCACCGCCACCCGCAACCTGCACGAGGCCGGCCGGCATGCGGGAGCCGGCCGGATCGTCGCCGTGTCCATCATCGGCACGGACAAGGCCACCGCCGGTTTCGTCGCCGCCCAGCAGGTGCACGAGGAGGCCCACCTGTCCGGCCCGCTGCCCGCTCGCATTCTGCGGGCCGCGCAGTTCCATGAATTCGTCGGTCAGCTCCTGGAGTGGCAGCAGGGCGACGTCGCCTACATCCCGGCCCTGCCCACCCAGCTCGTGGCCTGCCGTACCGTGGCCGAAACGCTGGTCGACCTGGCCACCGACCCCGACGTGCCCGGCCGGCCGGGTCCCGGAACACCGATCCCCGAGATCGCCGGGCCCCGCAGGGAGTCCATGGCCGAGGCGGCCAGACTCCTCGGTGCCCGCCGAGGCATCAAGGTTGTCGAGGTCGACGGCTCCGGCATGCCCGATGCCGAGACCGCGGCGGCCGGCGGTTTCCTGCCCAGCCCGCACGCCAAGCTCGCGGGCCCCACCTTCGATGAGTGGCTCAACACCCAGCCCTGATACTGCCCTGATACGGACGGACGGACCCGGCGGCCGATTTTCTGTTATCGGCCGCCTGCCACCCGCGTCTCCCCTCCCGTGCGCAGTCTCACCCACACCACAGCAGCGGCCGCCGGTGTCCTCGCGGCGGTCGCCTCCCTGCTCTTCGCTCCCCCGGCGGTGGCCGCCGGTCCACGGGACATCACCGCCGACGTGCTGGCCGACCGGGACGTGACGCTCACCGGTGACACGGCCGTCACCGTGCCGCCCGGGACGACCACGTACGACGGCGTGTTCCGGGGCGAGGGCACACTCACGGTGCGCGGCAGCGGGACACTGGTCCTCACCAGGGACAGCGACTTCACGCTCCCCGAGCCCCGGCGGCGGCAGCGGGTGCGGACGCCGGGCGGGAACCACCCGTACGTCACCGTCACCAGCCCCGACCCGCCGGCGGTCACGGTGGAGCGCGGTGCGACGCTCCAGTACGGCGACGGCGGTACGACGGGACTGATCGGCCACTTCCCGTACAACACCCCGGCGTTCCGCCTCAACCAGGACAACATCCGGGTCGACGGCACCCTGCGGCTGTCGCTGAGGAGCGCGTACAACCTGGGCACCATCAGCGGCTCCGGGCTGATCACCCAGCCGAGGTTCCTGTGGGGCACCTGGGACCTGTCGGGCACGCACTCCTTCTCCGGGGTGATCGACAACGGCACGCAGCTGAACGCCGGCCGCCCGGAGTACGCGACCTCGCTGCCGAACGTCCGCAAGGTCCTCAACCAGGGCACCTGGACCGTCGACACGCCGCTCGGCCGGACCGTCACGATGGGCATGGACTTCTACCAGCGCGAGTACGGCAGTGACATCAACGTCCAGTCGCGGCCCGGCGGCAAGGTGATCCTGACCGGCCAGTACAGCTGGTCGGACCGGGGCGGCGACAGCGACCCGTCACTCAGCGACCCGGCCCTCAACTGGACGCCCGCCCGCAAGAACGTCAACAAGCGCGGCACCAACATCAAGGGCGCGAACGTCCAGTGGGGCGACGGCACCACGGACAAGATCTTCATGCCGGGCACCGCCGAGACGGTCTACATCAACCTCCTGGCCGCCCGCTCCCGTTCCCGCCTCACCTTCGACTACGACGGCCCGGTGACGCTCGGCGCCCCCATCGGCGGCGGCAGGTTCCACGACACCCTCTCGGCCCCCGGCGCCGGCGACATCGTCATCGCCGGAACCCCCGGCAACGACGTGACGTTCGCGGCCGTCCAGTACTACGACGGCTCCACGACGGTGGAGAAGGGGGCGGTGCTGCGCCTGGGCAGCGGGAAGCGCGGCGGCGACGGCGGGCTGTACACGGCAGGCGCCCGCTACAAGGTCGTCAACGACGGCTCGCTCGTCCTGCGCAACACGAAACGGCCCCTCACCCTCTCCCGTATCGGCGGCAGCGGCTCGCTCACCCAGTCGGGCACCGCTAGGACGACGCTGACGGGTCCCGCTGTCACATACACCGGGACGACCACCGTCTCCAAGGGCACGCTGGCCCTGCGAAAGGGCGCCAACCTCACTCGCAGCAAGGCCATACGGCTCACGGCGGCCGGGGCACGGCTGGACCCGGGCCCGGCGGGCCTGCGCGTCGCGACCGCGCTCACCGGCAAGGGCACGGTCGCGGGACCGGTGACGAACGAAGGCGCCGTCACGACCGGCCTCACCGTGAACGGCGGCTACACGCAGAGCTCGGATGGCTCGCTGATCCTGCGCGGCAAGCCGCTGAAAGTGACGGGGACGGTACGGCTGGCAGGGGACCTCGACGTGTCGGCCGTGGGAAGCCGGGGCCGGTCCGCTCGGGAGATCACCGTCCTCGACCACAAGGGCGACGGCAGGATCTCGGGAACATTCAAAGGGCTGCGGCAAGGCGCCCGTCTCAAGCTCGGCGACACCACCTACCGCATCGACTACCGGGCGGGAGACGGCAACGACGTCGCCCTGACCACCGAAACCGTCCCGAGCCCCTCCCCCACCGCGCCCGAGGCGTCCGCGTCCGGCGCCGTGGCACCCCGGAACGCCGGTGCGTCGGAGGACGTCGGCTTCGGCTGGTGGCCGTACGCGCTGGGGCTGGCGCTCGTCGTCAGCCTCGCCGTACCGATGGCGACGCGACGCAGCCGGAGCCGGCGTCGTGGCGGTCGGCACGCGGGCCGAGCGCGGCAGTGAGGCTCACAGCTCGGACTCGCCCCACGACGTGACGGCGACGTCGCCCACGGACACCCTGCCGGGCAGCAGCACGGCGAACTTCGCGCCGAAGGCGACGCCGCCCTCGGACGCCCGCCGGTAGCCGGCGAGGGTGCGCAGCGGTTCCGGGCCCGCCTTGGCCCCGGATTCCTGCTCGACCAGGGTGACGGCGCAGCGGATGGCGAGCTTGGCATAGCCCAGTTCGGTGTCGCCGAAGCGGAGGTGGCGGGCGCGGTCCTCGGTGTGCGGTTCGTCCCAGCCGTCGAGCACGATGTTGGGGCGGAAGCGGTTCATGGGGAGCGGGCTCGCGCCGCGTTCGCTCAGTTTCCGGTTGAGGAGGTCGAGGGTGGCGCGCGAGACGACGTGCAGGGCGCAGCTGTCGGCGTAGCCGGAGGTGCCCGGTGTCATGCCGTCGGTCACCCGGTCGTGCTCCGGCGGTACGCGCACGAGCCGGCTCCGGGCCCGCAGCACGTCCGAGAGCCAGTCGGCTGCCGCCTGACCCTGGTCGATGCCCTGGTAGGCGGTCCCGAACAGGTCCACCTGCTGCCGGGGGCCGGATGTGTCCACACGGAGGTGAAGGGGCTCGGTCCCCGGTGCGCCGAGCGTGAGGCGTTCGCCGTCGGCGGTGATGGCGGGCCGGATGACGGCCAGCCGGGGGTCCCGGCGCTGGGTCCGGTACACGCCTTCTTCGCTGACGACCATGAAGCTGCGGTCGTGCGCCAGTCCGGCCAGTGTCAGCGGTGCCTCGGTCACCGATGTCCCGGCGCATCCCTTGACCGGGTAGTACGACAACTCGACGACGCGGGCCATGCCCTTCCCTTCTCCCGGCAGTGAGCCTCAGGTGTCCGCCGTCAGCGGCCGCTCGGCGCCTCCGGGAAACCGAGCTGGGGAGCCAGCAGCCGGGCCTCGGCCGCCCAGTCGGCGAGGAAGGCGAGGGTCAGGCCGCGTTCGCGGTAGCGGAGTCCGGCGGGGACGGCGCCCTGGCCGCCGTAGGCCGGCTGCTCTTCGTCCGCCCGGGCGAGCATCAGTGCGGTGAGCCAGTCGTACTTCACGGCGGAGGCGCACACGCCGAGCCGTACGAGCCGTTCGTCGCCGCGCCAGCCGCTCTCGTGCAGGCCGTGCAGGTAGGCGTCGTAGGCCGCCTTGGCCAGGCCGGGGAGGTCGGCGGCGGGGACGAACAGGTCGAAGACGGAGTCGGGGAGGTAGTTGCCGAGGTCCTCGCCGAGTGCGCCGTCCCCGGCGAACGCCCAGTCGAACACGACACTGTCGCGGCCGTCGCAGCGGACGTTGGCCGGCCACTGGTCGAGATGGCAGAAGGCGCGCGGCAGGGACTCCATGACCGTGAGGAACCACTCGCGGTCGTGGCGGAGGCGGACCATGTCCTCGCGCAGGCCCGCCGGGAAGTGCTCCCGGGCCAGGGGGTGCCGCCAGGCCTCGTCGTCATCGAGCAGGTCCTGGCCCGTCGTCTTGGAAGCCGTGTAGTCGCGCAGGAAGCGCTGCGACAGCCACGGCCGGTCCTCCCCCGCCCCCACCGCGCCCTGCGCGGCCCCGAGTCGGTGCGCGTGCTCGACGTGCCGGGTGAGCGGCCAGGCCGTCGCCGGTTCGCCCGGCACGTCCTCCAGCCACAACGCCAGGTCACCGTCGGGGCGTTCGACACAGGCCAGCAGCCGGGGCGCGCGGATGCCGTGCCGCTGCCAGACCCGGGCGAGCCCCGACTGGTAGACGTACGCCTCCCGGCGCCAGAAGTTCCAGTGCCGTGGGTCGTTGGAGGCGGCCCACGTGACGCTGGTCTCCTTGGTCCGCGTCAGCACCTTCAGGACGGCCGACCGGCCGCCGCCCGTGACACGCCACACGCCCGCGGTGACGCCGTTCAACGGGTTGTGCGTGAGAGGTACGAGGGTCGTCCTTCCGGGGGCTGCGGAATCGAAAATCTCGCGAAACTCGGCTTCCGCCACGGCGACTTCAGGCATCCCGTCAGCTTACGGTGAGGTCCATCCGAGACCAGCAGGAGGACACATGGAGCCCGCTCCGCTCGGCGAGTCGTGGCAGCGCGTGGAACGCTGGCTGGAGGAACGCGGGCGCGCCCGGGAGTTGGCGCCCGGGGCCACCTCGGCGGACATCGCCCGGGCCGAGAAGCAGCTCGGCACGAGCCTCCACCCCGACCACGCCCTCCTGTTACTGGGCCACAACGGCAGCGGCAGCTTCTGCCTGCCGCCCTTCTACGAGATCCTGAGCACCGACGAGGTCGTGACCGTCTGGCGGTCCAAGACGAAGGTCTGGGGTGACGGCTCTCCCCCCGCCTACGCCCCGTCGTGGGTCCCCTTCGCCTCCGACGGCGCGGGCGGTGTGCTCCACCTGGACGTCTCCCGGCCGCACGAGCGCATCCAGGAGCACGACAAGCTGGGCGCCTCCCACCTGTCCTCCCACCCCATGTGGAGTTCCCTGACCGCGCTGCTGCACTGCACCGCGGACGCGCTGGAAACCGGTCGGTACCTGGACGGTTACCGGCGTCCAGGTGACGACAGCTCGTTCCTGCTGTGGGAGTCCTAGGCGGCCGCCTCCCGCCGCCCCCGCAGCCACACGTACACCGGAATGCCGGCGAACAGGAACAGCACGCCCTGGTAGACGGCCGCGTATCCGGCGCCCGCGATCAGCCAGAACGAGAAGCCGAAGGAGAGGACGGCGACGATCAGGTCGCGGACCAGGCCTGCGGGGCGGACGCGGTCGCGGGTGCCGCGGGCCAGCCAGTACAGCTGGGCGGCGGCCGACAGCAGGTACGGCACGCAGCCGGTGAACGTGGTGATCAGGACGAGGACGCGGAAAGTAGTGTCCGGGCCCGCGGTGTAGTTGAGGGCGATGAGGAGCGTGCCGAGGATCGCGCAGGCCCAGACGCCGAAGCCGGGGACGCCGCCCTTGCCGACCCGGGCGAAGGGCGCGGGGAAGAGACCGTCGCGCGCGGCGGCGTACGGCATCTGCGCGGCCATGAGGATCCAGCCGTTGAGGCAGCCGGTGATCGAGACGACGGCGACCAGGGCGATGGCCGTGCCGCCCCAGGAGCTACCGGTGAGGGCGTTCACCGCGTCGGCGAACGGGGCGCCCGAGTCGACGAGCCGGCTGTGCGGGACGAGGCCGAACACGGCGACCGTGCCGAGGATGTAGACCAGGGCCGAGGCCAGTGTGCCGAGGACGCTCGCCCGGGCGACCGTGCGCTCGGGATCGCGGACCTCGCCCGCGCTGACCGCGGCCGACTCGACCCCGAGGAAGCTGTACAGCAGCAGCGCGGCGGAGGCGGCCAGCGCGCCGGGGACGCTCTGGCCGGAGGCGTTGAACGGGCCGAAGTTGTCCGCGTCGACGAAGAACAGGCCGACGGTGGCCAGCAGGAGCAGCGGTACGAACTTCAGGACGGTGGAGACGACCTGCACCGTGCCGACCCAGCGGGTGCCCGCGAAGTTCGCCGCGGCCGGCAGCCAGAGAGCGGCCATGGCGACGGCTGCCTGGAGGGCGTGGTTGCCGTGCAGGGGTATCAGGACCTCGACGTAGCCGACGACCGCGACGGCCAGGGCGGCGATGCTGACCCAGCACATCGTCCAGTACGACCAGGCCGACAGGAACCCGGCGAACTCGCCGAACGCGTCCCGCGGGTAGACGTACAGCCCGCCGGTGACCGGGCTGCGCCGCGCCAGCCTGCCGAAGAGCAGGGCGAGCAGCACGGCCCCGACCGAGAGCACGAGGAAGGCGAGCAGGCTGATCGTGCCGTAGGGGGCGACGGTGGCGGGCAGGGCGAAGATGCCGCCGCCGATGATGTTGCCCATGACGAGGGCCGTGGCGGCGGCCAGGCCGAAGGTGCGGCGGGGAGGAGGCGCCGGGGCCGACTCGACGGTTTCGGCGGCCTCGGCGGGGCTGGGGACGGTCATGGGCGTTCCTGACGAGCGGAGGGGGAGGGCCGTGATCGTAACCCGACATCCCACATGTTGGGCGACCTGTTCATGTACTGGACACAATCGGCTGGGGTCCGCCGCCGGGTCTCGACTACGGTCGTTCGTATGACCAGCACCCTCACCCTCGCCGAAGCCCTCGCCGCCGGGACGGTCGTCCTCGACGGCGGCATGTCCAACCAGCTCGAGTCGGCCGGGCACGACCTGAGCGACGAGCTGTGGTCGGCGCGGCTGCTCGCGGAACAGCCGGAGGCGATCACCGAGGCGCATCTCGCCTACTTCCGGGCGGGCGCGGACGTGGCGATCACGGCCAGCTACCAGGCCACGTTCGAGGGCTTCGCCAAGCGCGGGATCGATCACGACCGGGCGGCCGAACTCATGGCGCTCAGCGTCGAGTCGGCACGGGACGCGGCCCGGCTCGCCCGCGTCTCCCGCCCGCTGTGGGTGGCGGCCTCGGCCGGCCCGTACGGGGCGATGCTCGCGGACGGCTCCGAGTACCGGGGGCGCTACGGCCTCACGGTCGACGAACTGGAGCGCTTCCACCGCCCCCGCCTGGAGGTGCTGGCCGCCGCCCGCCCCGACGTCCTCGCCCTGGAGACCGTCCCCGACGCCGACGAGGCCACCGCTCTGCTGCGGGCCGTGCGCGGGCTCGGGGTGCCGGCCTGGCTGACGTACTCCGTCGCCGGTGGCCGCACGCGCGCCGGGCAGCCACTGGAGGAGGCCTTCGCCCTGGCCGCCGAGGCGGACGAGGTGATCGCGGTCGGCGTGAACTGCTGCGCGCCCGAGGACGTGGACACCGCCGCCGCGACCGCGGCCCGGGTCACCGGCAAGCCGGTCGTCGTCTACCCCAACAGCGGCGAGATCTGGAACGCCGACTCCCGCGCCTGGACCGGCCGTTCCACCTTCACCGCCGACCAGGTGCAGGGCTGGCAGCAGTCCGGTGCCCGCCTGATCGGCGGCTGCTGCCGGGTGGGCCCGGAGGCGATCTCGGGCATCGCGGGGACGCTGGGGGCGGCATAGGAGCGTACGTGCCCACCACCGGTTCACCAGTCCGCGCACAACCCTCCTCCCCCTCCCCTCCCCACTGCTAGCCTCCGTCCTGGGAACCGGTTGCCATGGCGTTGCCGCAGTTCCCGCGGGGTGGGTGCGGACCGGCGCCCGGGAGAGACGAGGCAGGCATGACGAGGAAGAGCGGGGACGCGAGCCGCAGCACCATCCGGGACGTGGCGGCCCGCGCGGGGGTCTCGGCGTCGACGGTGTCCCGAGTGCTCGGCGGTGTGTACCCGGCGAGCGCGGCGACACGTGGGCGCGTCATGCGGGCGGTCCGTGATCTGGACTACGTCGCGGACGCGCGGGCGAAGGCGATCGCGGGCGTCGGCACGCCCACGCTCGCGTTCGTGCTGGAGGACATCACCGGCCCGTCGTTCGCGCACATGGCACACGGCGTCGAACGCGAGGCGACCCGCCTCGGCCACCTCTGCCTGGTGTGCAGCACGGAGGGCGACGTCCAGCACGAGCTGGAGTTCGTCGAGATGATGCGCGCCCAGCGCGCCGCCGCCGTGATCCTGGTCGGCGGCACCGCCGACACCCCCGAGTACCGCGAACGCACCCACCGCATGGCCGACTCCCTCGCCTCGGCCGGTTCCCGCCTGGTCCTCTGCGGCAGACCACCACTGGACCCCGGCGCCCCGGTGACGGTCATCGAGTATGACAACGAGGGCGGCGCCTACACCCTGGTCGCCCACGTCCTCGCCCAGGGCCACCGCCGGGTGCTGTTCCTCGGCGGCCGGGCGGACCACACCACGGCCCTGGGCCGCGAGCGGGGCTATCTCGCGGCCCACCGGGCCCGGGGCCTCACCCCCGACCCGTCCCTCCTCCTGCACGGCGACTTCACCCGCGACGCGGGCCACCGCCTCGTGCAGCAAGCGCTCAAGGAGAACCTCGACTTCACGGCCGTCGTGGCCGCCACCGACATGGTCGCGGCGGGCGCCCTCACCGCGCTGCACGAGGCGGGCCTGACCGTCCCCGGCGACGTCTCCCTCGCCGGCTACGACGACATCCCCTTCGCCCGCGACCTGCACCCCGCCCTGACGACGGTCCACGTCCCCTACGAGGAACTCGGCCGCCTCGCCGTCCGCACGGCCCTGGAACGCACGCCGGGCGCGCCCGACGAACATCTGCTGCTGGGCACGCACGTGGTCGTACGCGACTCGGTGGGACGGCTTCCGGCCTGAAGCCGGGAGCCTCGCGTCGAGGCAATTGACCGGGCTCCGGTATGGCTGCCTGGCCGGCATCGGCATGCTGCGGGCCGAGCCGGCCGTGTTCGGGCCGATGGCCTTGGATCCGACAGTCTCCCGGCTGAGCGACACGCTCGCAGCGGGCGGCCAGGACGCTCTGAACGCGATCCGCGGTGTCGATCCCAAGTGCGCCGACGGGTATGGAAGTTGGTCGACGTGCCGATGCTGATGCGACCGGTTCTGTGAAGGGCCCCGGCCCCCGGGCCTCGACCCTGAGGTGGGGGCTGCGGTGACCGGTCTGCTCAGGCCGGACCGCGTCCCGGCTGCCCGCGAGACCGCCCCGCGGAACCACCTGCCCCTGCACGGCACCGCGCAGAACAGGGTCTGGCTGAAGATCCGTCCAGATCGCACCACCGAACGGGAAACGGTCTGCCGACTCCGCCGGCAAACCGTCAGGAAAGATCGAGGCCAATACGCCGAAGTCAGTAAACAAGCACGGCGAACGGTGTCGACGCCGTTCAAGCGTCGGATTGCGGCGCATGGCCAACGCATTTGTCCGATTCAACGGGTGGCGATCACGGAGTGGCCGGTGTTACATGGTGTGAATGTCGCGGACTGTAGCTTCAGTGGGACAACAGCGCTCCGGCTGAGGCGGGTTGACACTGCCCGGCCACCCAGGGGGGGTGGCCGGCTAGCTTTTCAACGGTGCTCCGTTTCCGCTGCGGAGCCCGTCGGCATGATGACCATGACGACCGGGGGAAGTCACGTGAGTCAACCGGGCATAGCCCTGCCATCAGCGCGGACGCGCGAAGCAGCAGGCGACCTGACAACGCGCCCGGGGGTGTGGTCAGATCAGTCGTCGGCGCTGAAGTTCGGCCTCCTCGGTCCGGTAGTCGTCTGGAGTTTTGATCCGAACCGCAACGAGGCTGTTGAGCAGCTGCTCTCGGAGAACAAGGTCCGGGGCGCACTCGCCGCTTTACTGCTGCGAGCCAACCTGTTCGTGACCCAGACGCAGTTAGGGAACCTGCTGTGGGACGTCCCTCCCGAATCCGCGCGGCCGAACATCCGGTCCTACGTCGCCCGAGTGCGCAAAGCGCTCGACTTCGCCGACCCAGGGGTGGTGCGGCTGTCGTCGGTCAAGCGCGGAGGACCGTCGGACGGCGGGTCCTATCGCCTGCGCGTGGATCCCATGGAACTGGACGCCGACGTCTTCGTGCGCCTGGTGCGGCACGCGGGTGAGGAGACCACGGCAGGCGCGCTGGCCAACGCCGCGGCGACGCTGCGACTCGCACTGAGCCTGTGGCGGGGCGACGCCGGCCACACGGATCTCGCGGTCGCGGACGTCCTGCGAAGGCAGCTCGACGCCCTCAACGCGCTCCGGCTGGTGGCACAGGAGGATCTGCTGTCGCTCCAGTTCCGCCTCGGGGAGCACCGGCTCCTGATTCCGGAGATCCGAGCCCTGCTCGCCGAGCACCCGCTGAGGGAAGGGCTCTGGGCCCATTTGATGCGCGCGTACTACCGAACTGGTGACATCGGCTCGGCCCTGAACGCCTATCAGGAGTGCTGGCGGCTACTCGACCGCAATCTCGGGGTGCGACCGGGTGCTGTGCTGCAACAGTTGCACAGGGCTGTCCTGCATCGCGACGACGATTCTGTCTGAGGTTCAAACGATCTTCTTTGCCCAGTTTTCGCGTAGCGCGAATAGGGTGATCCACAGCGGGTGCTCGCCTTTTCTGAACAGTGAAATCCGCTTCCTGATTCCGTTGCTCATTCGCAGGCAATGCGTTCGCCATGCGCGGCCGTGCAAGGATGCTTTTTGGCAGCCCACCCTGGGTTGCAAAACTGATGGGGAGGAATCGAATGACCGCGCCAACCCCAAATATCGAAGAACTCATCGATCAGATCAAGGCCGATGAAGCGAACTCGGCGACCACGGTCGACTCGATCGACGCGTCGTTCAGCGAGCTGGCCGGGGTTTCCTCCGAGGAGCTTCAGAAGTTCCTCGAGGAGCAGGTGGGGATGAACCCGGACGAGGGTGTCCAGGGCACCTTCGTCTCCGTCGTCGTCACGCCTGCGACTCACTGCTGATATCAGCGGTCATGACAGAAAGTACAGGAGCACTCGAGCTTCTGCGCGCCCGGGCGCTGGGGTTTTTCACCCCGCGCCCGGGTCGGCGCCCCGCGCCACGTCAGGCCGGAAACGTCATGGAGGAGTTCCAGCCCGACCGCACGGCGCTGGCCATGCTGGGGCTCACGGAGGACCGGGTGGTCCGAGTGGAGCGGTGCGCCTCACGGCGGGTCGTACTGATGGTGGAGCTCGCCGACGGATCGGCCTGCCTGGTGAAGTTCCCCGACACCGACACGGAACTGGACAACGACTACGAGCGCGTCGTGCTGGGCATGCTCGAGGACCTGGAGCTTTCGCCGAGGGCCAGGCAGGCGGTACCCCGGCTGGTCGCCTGCGGCAGCGGTACGCGCGCGATCGCTCTGGACGTGGTCAAGGACTGCGACAGCCTGCGTGAACTGACGCAGCGCGACCCGGAAGTCGATGTCCGCCACCTGGTGAACCTGGCCGCCGCCTTGGTGGACCTGCACCAGGCGCCGGTCCAGGACGCCTACCGCAAGTTCCCGGAGTGGCTGCTCCATCCCCCCGTGCCCATGTCCACCCAGCTGACGCCCTATGAGTACGCCCACGGAGCGGGGCTCGACTTCGACATCTACCTGCGGGTCATGCAGGAGCTGGAAGCGCACTTCCGTGAACTCCACGAGCAGTGGCGGCCGGACACGATCGTCCACTACGACCTCAGGGACGACAACATCCTGTTCCCCCGCGAGCCCGGCGCGGACTGTGTCGTGCGTCTGATCGACTGGGAGCTCGCCGGGTTCGGGGACCCGTGCTACGACGTCGGCTATCTGGTCGGCCAGTTCCTGGTCGAATCGGTGCGCAGACACGGTGACACCGAGGCTCTCAGCACGGCGCGACGCAACGCCCGCACCTTCCTGAGCGCCTATCGCACGCTCTCGGGGATCACCTCGGACATGGAACTGCGCGTCCTGCGCTACGCCGGAGTCTCCCTGCTGCTCCAGGCCGCGATGCGCCTGCAACAACTAGGCATGCTCACCCAGGTCGGCCACCTGTGCCTGCTGTACGGCAAGCGGCTCATCACCGACCCGACACTGAAGGTGATCATGAAATGACGGAGTACCTCGACGTCGTCCGACGGATCGCCGACGAGGTGGTCATCCTCGACGAGCGCACGTTCTGGCACCCCCGGTTCGGCAGGCTCACCCCGCCGAGGGACATGGAGGCGAGACCCGACTACCCGGTGGTCTCCTACCTCTCCCGCCTGATCTACCTGACCTACTACGCGGGAGACGACGCCGCCGCCCGTCTGCTGGTCGGGGGTGGCCGGGCGGTCGCGGCGCTGGTGGACCACGAGGACTACGCGTTCACCGAGCTTCTCCACGCGGCGAACACCGGCACCGGCTACCGCGTGCCGGGGTGGCGTGTCCGCGAGGCCAGGGACGGTGGCTGGCTGGTCGAGAAGGACGGCATCTCGGTGCTCGCGGCTGCCGAGGAACTGGTTCACGACGATCCGGTCGAGGTCGGCACCACGGTCTCGGTGGTCCTTCCGCCGTGCCGACGCTACGCGGTGCTCGGCTGGTACATGGCCGTGGGGGACGAGGGACCGCCGCACAAGTCCGACGAGTCCACGATGGTCCGGATCTACTTCACGCCGGCCGGGCCGGAGGCGGCCCCGGAGGTCATGCGCGTCGTGACGACGGCCGTGAACCACCGGCGGATCCCCTTCAGCTTCAAGATGGCCAACGACCCGACCGCCTACGTCCGGCGCGATGCCGGTGTGCTGTACCTGCGCGAGTCCGACTGGCTCGGACACCAGGCCGTGGTACCGGAGATGCACGCCCAACTCGCGGACAGGCTCCGCGACGACCGGCCCTGCTTCGTCAAACCGTTGCTGCCCGGCATCTCCTTCGCGGTGGAACCGCAGCTGCGCGGACGCACGGTGAGCTTCGGGGAGAACCGCTGCGCCCTAGTGGCGGAAGGTCTCGCCGACGCCCACGCCCGAGGGGTCACCGACCTCGACGGCCGGGTCGAGGCGATCGCCGACCGGTTCCGCCAGGAGGGCCTGTCGGTCGAACGGCCCTACGAGGCACCCCGGCCATTGCTCGAGGTCCCGCGATGACGGCCGGTGCCGCGACGGCGGCCACCGAGCGGTCGATGGACGGCCCGTTCGTGACGCGCCGCTGCGTGCGCTCCGGGGCCGGGTACCGGTGGTTCGAGCAGGCGGTGGCGCCGGGCGACTACCTGGACACCACCCAGATGCGGCAGCTGGCCGATCTGATTCCCACCTCTGGCGAGGCGGTGGCGGCGCTGCCCGAACTGGTCCGGCCTGACCTGGCGGCCTGGCCCGTGATGCCCACGCCCTCCCTGCTGTGCGACGCCCTCTTCGGCGCCCCTCCCGATGCGGGCGCCGACCACTGGGCGAGCGCGTGTGAAGACCTCGGGACCTTTCTCGGCCGCATGCACTCCGCACCCGCCGCCGAAGCGGAGTCCCTGCCCGTCCGCGGCCACGCGGCCTGGCTGCCCCCGGGCTCCGCCTGCACGGACAGGGTGGATGCCGCGCGTGCCGGTCTGGCCGGGTTCGGCGGCGGGGTGCTCGCGTCGGCCGCCGCCTCGGCAGGCGTGCAGCCCCGTCCGGACAGCGTGGTGCACGGCCGGTTCTCGTCCGGTCTGGTGGTGCCGCTGGCCCGTCCCGTGGTGCAGGGCTGGCGGGAGGCCGGGGTGGGAGATCCCGACCGGGATATCGCCTTCTTCCTCGCCGAACTCGTCGAGTCGGCCGCCGTGGGCACCGGTGGCGGCCGGTTCCCGGCGCTCGTCCGCGCCTTCCTCACCGGCTACGCCAGTGCCGGGGAGGGCCCCGGATCGGACCGGCTCCCTGCCCTGGTCGCGGACCGGCTGCTGGAGCACTACGCGCAGGCCGCCGTCCGGACCGGCTCGGCGGACCAGCTCGAACAGGTGGTGGCCAGGGTCACCGGGCGGTGGCGGGATCTGGTGGACCTCATCGAGGACGGAGGCTGATGAGCGAGACGCGACAGGACCTCAGCGGGGTCCAGCTCATGGTGTTCGGCTCCTGCTCCGTCGCGGTGCTGGGCCTGCCGCACATCCTGCTGTGGCTCAAGGACCGGCTCCGGCTGCGGCGGATCCGGGTCGTCCTGACCCCGATGGCCACCCGGCTGGTCACCGTTGACTCGATCAAGCGGGTCGCCGGGTGCGAGGTCTACGTCGACTGGGACGACCTGCCCGCGCAAGCGCGTTCACATGTGTCACTGGCGGACTGGGCCCAGGTCGCCATCGTGTTGCCCGCCACGGCCGGCCTCGTCGGCAAGCTGGCCAACGGCATCGCGGACAACCTGGCGACGTCGACGATCATGGCCCTGTCCTGCCCGGTGATCGTGGTCCCGTCGACCAACGCCACGACATGGGCGAAACCGGCTGTGCGCCGAAACGTCCGGCAGCTGCGCGAGGACGGGTTCACCGTCGTGGAACCCGAAGAGGGCCTGGCCGTCGCGGGTGAGGCGACGGAACCGGGCTCCATGGGGGACTACCGGCCCGCTCTGCTGCGAGCACTGGTGCGTGCCGCGGAGGGCGCACCACAGGGCCAGTCAGGCAACAACGCAGAGAACATGGGGGATTGACGTGACCGTAGGTGCCAGTACCGTGCTCCGTCGCGCTCCCGAACTCCTCGTCGAGGTGGACAGTGCCCATCAGGTGCGCATCCACCACGATCGGCGGATCTTCGAGTTCGGACATCACGCGATATCGCTGCTCGACGTGTTCTACGAGCCCCGCACGCTGGCCGAGGGGGTCCAGCGACTGCGGCCGAGACTCACCGGCCACCGCGCCGTCGAGGAACTGATCGGCACGCTGACCGCGATGGTCAACGCGGGTGTCCTCACCACTGAGGCCCCGGAGGGTTACACCGACCTGATGTTCCCCATCGGGGGATACGGTCTGGCCTACCTGAACATCGCCATCCTGGAGGACCCGCTGCGCAAGGGGCTCTTCATCAAGGCGATCGAGGAGACCGTCACCCCTGACGACGTCGTCCTCGACCTCGGTACCGGCTCCGGGATCCTCGCGCTCGCCGCCGCTCGCGCCGGCGCCCGGCACGTCTACGCCCTCGAACCCGCCCGCTCCGGTGACCTCGCCGCCAAGGTCATCGCGCACAACGGCTACGCCGACAAGGTGACGATGATCCGCGGTTGGTCGACGACGACGGAACTGCCGGAACGGGCCACCGTGCTGACCACCGACATCGTCGGAAACGACTGCCTCGACATGGTGATCTGGGAGAACGTCCAGGACGCCCGCAGGCGGCTCCTGGCACCGGATGCCAGGCTCATCCCCGAGTCCTTCGAAAGCTATGTCTACCTCGCGTGTATGCCGGAGGACATGCGGGCGCGCCACCGAGTCCTCCCCGAGCACATCGAACGCTGGCAGGACAGGTTCGGGATGGACTTCTCCCCGATGCTGGAGGAGGACAACAAGCGGGTCGCGGGCTTCTACGAGCGCCCGGAGAAGGTGCAGCACTGGAAACGGATGTCAGAGCCCGTACCGCTGTACAACCTCGACCTGCACACCGACGTCCGGAAGTTCGCGAACACCGTGACCGTGCCCGTTTCGCAGCCCGGGGTGGTGAACGCAGCCATCGTCTTCTTCAAGGGCCGGATCGGCCCCACCACCTACCTGTCCACCGCACCGTGGGACGGCGGCGACCGGAGCCACTGGTTCACCGCGGGATGGGCCTTCGCGAACGGACGCACGGTGAAGCCGGGAGACCAACTGACACTGACCTACCACTACGAGGGCGACGGCCGCGCCAGCATCGTGCTGGACGGGGAGGAGACGCGGTGAAGCTTCGTACCAGTGCGCCCAAGGCGAACGGCGTCGGCGTCCACCGGGAGGTGACGAGCGCGCAGACCTACGCTCGGGTCAAGCCGCACCTGCTGCGCGCGGGCATCACACGGGTCGCCGACATCACCGGGCTGGACCGGATCGGGATCCCCGTGTACAACGCCATCTCGCCGCGCTCCAACGACATCATCTCGGTCTACAACGGCAAGGGGCTGACCGCGATCGACGCCAAGACCTCGGCGGTGATGGAGGGCATTGAGCGGTTCTCCGCCTGGCTGCCGAGGCGCCCCGACGCGATCGCGACGTACGACGAGCTGATCGCGCAGGGCAGGTCCGTGATGCACCCCGGCGAGTACGTCTTCGAGCTGGCCCCCTACTACGCCGACGACCTGCCGATCTCGTGGACCCTCGGGTACGACCTGCTGAACGAGGAGGAGGTGCTCGTCCCGCAGGACGGCGCCTGTTACTCACCGAAGTTCCACGAGGCGCCCTGCTACAAGATCACCACGACGAACGGCCTGGCCTCGGGCAACACGCTCGAGGAGGCGATCTGCCACGCGCTGTGCGAGGTGATCGAGAGGGACGCGATCACCATCAGCGAGGTGCTCAGCAGCCAGCTCTGTCAGGTGCTGGAGAAGGGGCTGTCCTCGGTGCCCGCGCAGTCGCGTGAGATCACCGGCTTCCTGCGGGAGCTCAACCCGCACGTCTCCGTCAGTTCGCTGCCGGCGCGGGCTCAGTCGCTCATCGCCAAGATCCACGCCGCTCGTCTGGAGATGCGGGTGATCCAGCTCAACAGCGACCTCGGCATCCCGAGCTTCATGGCCGCCACGGCCGAGGACATGGGCCCCACGGTGTCGCAGGGGCACGGCGGGTTCGGCACCCACCCGGACGCCGAGGTGGCGATCATCCGTGCCATCACCGAATGCGCACAGGGCCGGGTGGTCGACATCCAGGCGATGCGGGAGGACATATCCCTGCCGGGCACCGACGTGCCCAAGCACATGTATCACGTGCGCCGCTCGTCGACCTTCGACAAGGGCGCCTGGATCTGGAATCCGATGGACAAGGTGCTCGACGCCGCGGACCTCACCACGTACCGGCACGACGACGTGATGGACGACGTCCGGCTGATGCTGGCCCGGTTGAGCCGTGCCGGGATCAAGCGGGCGATCGTGGTCGACTTCTCGCCACCCCACATCCCCGTCAGCGTCGTGCGGGTGATCGTTCCCGGCCTCGAGTCATGGGCGGTGGACCACTGCAAGCTGGGTGACCGCGCGAGGGCGGCCTGGAAGCAGGCCGTGCAGGACATCTCGGCGCGGCACCGTGCCCTCGCCACGACGAACGCGGGATGAGGAGACCACCGATGAACGCTGTTGTGTACCTGGGGCCGAGCCTTCCCCTCGCGGCCGCCGTCGAGGAACTGGACGCGGAGTACCTGCCTCCGATCGCCCGGGGCGACCTGGCGGAATTGCTGAAGAGGCCCGAACTGCCGAAGGCCATCGGCATCGTCGACGGCAAGTTCCTCTCGACGCTGTGCGTCTCGCCGAAGGAGGTGCTCGATGTCGTCGACCGGGGCGTCAAGGTCTTCGGCTCCTCCAGCATGGGCGCGCTGCGGGCGGCCGAATGCCACCACTGGGGCATGGTGGGCGTCGGCAAGATCTTCGAGGCCTACCGCACGGAAGAGGTGGACGCCGACGACGAGGTCGCCATCGCCTTTGACGAGGAGACCGGGGCGCCCATCTCCGAGCCGATGGTCAACCTGCGTTTCGCCGTCGCCGCCGCGCTGGAGTCCGCCGTCGTGGGCTCGGCAACCGCCGAGGCATTCCTGCACGCGGCGACGAGTCTCTACTTCCCGCAGCGGTCCGCACGTGCGGCCCTGCACGCCATCCGAGGTGCCGTGCCCGACGACGAGCACGCGGCCCTGGCCCGCTACTTCGCCACCACCGCACCCGACACCAAAGCCGATGACGCCCGGTTGCTCCTCCGCGCCATGCGGGACTACCTGACGGGCAACCGGCAGCAGACCGTCGAGCGAGCCGTGGGGGTGCACCGTGGCGGAGTCGCCCTGCCCGCTTAGTCCGGAGCAGATCAGCTTCTTTCACCGGCAGGGCTATCTGATGCCCGTCGACGTGCTGACGCCGTCCCAGGTCGCGGAGGCCGTGACCGCCTACCGGACCTACCGCACGGTGACCGACCAGGCAGGTGGCCTGCTGAAGCGCCGCTGGAACTACCCCAAGATCCACTTGGTCGCGCGCTGGGCGGACGGGCTCGTCCACCACCCGCGACTGCTGGACCTCGCGTCCAGCCTCATCGGGCCGGATCTCCTGGTCTGGTCGACGAACCTGTTCGTACGCGAGGGGCACAGCGGCAGCAGACTGGCCTGGCACCAGGACGCGCCGTACTTCGGCTGGGAGGGAGCCGAGGGCAGCGCGGTGCGCGTCTGGCTCGCGCTGACAAGGACCAGCCGGGACAACGGCACGATGCTGTACTGCCGCCGGTCGCACAGGTCCGGTCTCCTCCGGCACGACTTCGCCGACCGCACACTCGCGGGCCTCATGCAGGGTGAGCAGGCGGACTACGACGTACACGAGGACGACGTGGTCGCGGTGGAGATCGAGGCGGGCCAGGCGTCGCTCCACCAGCCGACGACGGTGCACAGCAGCGGCCCGAGCGCCGTGGCCGAGGAGCGGATCTGCTTCGCTGTGGACTACCTGGCCCCGTCGGTCCGCCCGGTGCACGGGCCGGACAGCGCGCTGCTCGTCCGGGGCGAGGACCGGTACCGCCACTTCCTGCCGGAGCGACGCCCGGAAGCGGACTTCGCCCCGGACGCCCTCCGCGCCTTCCGGGAGGCGGTCCTCATGCGCGATCAGCGGTTGGCCACGGTCATGCGAGTGGTCCACGACGAACGGACGGCCGAGCGTGTCAGCGGCGGCTGAGCGGCTGGGGGACCTGGACCGCGACCCCGTCACGTTCCACTGGCAGGGCACCGGCATCACACCACCATGGCCCCAGGAGCGGGACGGCCCCGCCGGCCGTGTGGTCCTGGACGAGTGGTTCCCACCGGTGATCAACCAGGGAATGGTGCCGCTCTGCACCGCTGCCGTGGTCACGGCGCTCGCCTCCTACTTCGCCCGGCGGGCCCGGCAGGCGGAAATCGAGCCCTCGATCCTGTTCAACTACCGGATGGCACGCCGTCTGATGGGGCAACCCGATCGGCGTGGCGCGCACATCGACTCCAGCATCGCCGCCTGGCGGCGGTTCGGACTGCCGGATGAGGCGTCATGGCCGTGGACCGCCGAGACCGTGGACACCGACCCGGAGACCGGCCTCCGTCCGGCAGCGCACTGCACCTCGGACGTGGTCTCCTGGCGGATCCGCAAGGAGGAGCTCACGCCAGAGCGGTACCTTGGTACGTTGCGTGCCGCGATGCGTGCGGGGCTCCCGGTGGCGTGTGAGTTCCCCTTGTACACCTCACAGTTCTCCTCCTTCCGGACCGGTGCCATCCCGCTGCCCGGGGAGGGAGAGCGCTCGCTGGGCATGCACATCACGCTGCTGGTGGGTTTCGACGACACCGGACGTCACTTCCGGGTCCGCAACAGCTGGGGCGAGGAATGGGGCGAGCGGGGTTACGGCGCACTGCCCTATGCCTATTTCGAACGGAGTCTGGCGGGGGACAGTTGGTTGGTCGTGGAGCGGGACTGGATCGTATCGGCCGAGGAAAATATGAACAGTGAGTAGCAGGCCATCATCCGCGCGCATCGGTAGGGAACGTATGGGATCTGTTCAACGGCGGTTAAAAGCATCGGCCAACTCCGAGCGCGGCAGAATGGTGCGCGTCCTCAAATGGGTGACGTTCACCGTGATCGCTGTCCAATTGACCTTGGTAGCGACCGGAGTGCTCGATCTGGGTGACGCCGTGCTCATCGCGACCGGGGTCGAGATCCTGACCGGAGTACTGGCGCTCGGCCTCGCCGTGACCGCCCGGGTGGTCTACCGGCGACTGCGCCGGAGTGGTGTGCCCCGGTGGGACGCGTTCCTCGAGGCGGCAGGCACGGTACTGCCTCGTCCCGTGCTCACGCTGATCCGCCATGAGCTGGGCGGAGTCATGTCGATCGCCCTGCTCGTCCGCGGACGCAAGGACGTCCCGGCGGACGCCACCGTGATCCGCTACGGGGCGAACCAGAAGATATTCCTTCTGCTGATGATGTTCATGGGGCCGTTGGAGATCTTCCTCGTCGAGCTGCTCGTGCCCTGGCCCTGGCTGCGCGCCGGGCTGCTCGTCCTCGGGATCTACGGCGTCCTGTGGCTGTTCGGCGTCTACGCGGGCGTGCACACCCGCCCCCACTACATCGACGGCAAACACCTGGTGATCCGCACCGGCCACCTGGCGGCGGTCTCCGTCGATGTCGCAGCCGTGCGATCCGTACGGCGCGAGACCCACGACTCCTACCAGGGGGAGAAGGCCAAGGGGATGGTTTCCGTCAAGGACGGCGTCGTGGCCGTGCCGGGAATGAGCGGCACCATGCTGGCGGTGGCCCTGGAACCGGAGACTCCGGTCCGGGTGCAGGGCCGTGGGACGGTGCTCGCCCATGCGCTCCGGTTCGACGCGGACGAGCTGGAATCGGCCGTCCGCACCATCAAGGAGCGAGTGGAAGCCCGATCGGTTTGACGAGGATGCCGTCGCCAACGGCTCGACGGCAGGGATATCGCCCAGGAGAACACATGCGCCCGGTCCTGATCTATCCACCGCTGACCGATCCGACCTGCGGTTACCACTCGCTGTGCTACCTGGACTCCTACGCCCGGGCGCGCGGGCAGGCCGCGGCCGCGGTCATTGACGCCAACATCGAGGCGTTCCATCACTCATACACCGACCTGCCCCACAACTGGCTGGTCCAGCAGGCATCAGCCGCCTCCGCGTTCGACGACCGGATGTCGCCCACGGCGGTTGCCGCGATGCGGCTGCGTGCCGGGCAGGTGTCACCCGAGCAGACCGCCGAGGCCGTCCGGGTGCTTCAGGATCCCGAGCGGTTCTACGACTACTCCCAGTACCAGCACGCGGTGGAGACCATCACCGGCTGGATGAACACCCTGGGCTCGGCAGGGCTGCCCGGACAGTTCCACAACGGATTCGAATTCCAGCCCTACGACAGGTTCAACGTTTCCTCGGTCCGGGATCTCACGGACGAGGCGATGCTCGCCCGGCTGAGCAACGCGTTCACCCCGTACTACTCCGACGTCCTCGTGCCCCGTCTGGTCGCCGGCCGCCACGATGTCATCGGCATCAACATCACCTTCGTCTCTCAACTGCCGTTCGCGTTGTGGCTGGCGCGGCTCATCCGCCAGGCACTGCCGGACGTGTTCCTGATGGCGGGCGGCACCGAGGTCGCCGACGTCAACAAGTACGCGGTGGACAAGCGCAGCGTGTTCCAGATCTTCGACGTGTTCGACGCGCTCGTGGTGGGTGAGGGCGAGAGCGCGTACGTGGAGATCCTCGACTCACTCGACGCGGGCCGCTTGCCGAGCGGCCATCCCAACATCCGCCTGCACCCGAGGCACGGGGTCGGCAGGGCACTGCCGGTGTTCACATACGAACAGCTCGCCGGCCTGCCGACCCCGGACTACTCGACGCTGCCGTGGGACAAATACCTGAGCCCCGAGCCGTTCGTGTACTACTCGCCCACCCGAGGCTGTTACTGGAACAAGTGCACGTTCTGCGACTACGGCCTCAACGAGGACAGTCCGACCAGCCCGTGGCGGCAGGACCCGGTCAACAAGATGGTCGCCGATGTCGCGGAGATATCCAAGTTCGCCAAGTTCATCTATTTCTCGGTGGACGTACTTGCACCGGCGACCATTCTGAAATTCGCGGAGCGGGTGATCGAGTCAGAGTTGGACTTCCGGTGGGGAGCGGAGATCCGCCTGGAGAAGTACTGGTCGACCGAGCGGTGCCGTACGTTACGGCGCAGTGGTTGCGTCTCGGTCTCGGTGGGCTTCGAATCCGCGAACCAGCGCATCCTGGATCTGATCGACAAGGGCACCACGCTCGCCCAGGTGTCGCAGACGATCGACGCCATGACGCAGGCGGGGATCGGTGTGCAGATGATGGGGTTCACCGGCTTCCCGACGGAGACCGCCGACGAAGCCATGGAGTCGGTCAACTTCCTGCGTGAGCACCGCGACAAGTGGACGTTCGGCGGTCTGGGCACGTTCATGCTCACCGCCGGGGCGATCGTGGCCAAGCGGCCCGAAGAGTTCGGGCTGCGTGACGTGATGCCGTACCCCGATCACGATATCGCCCGGGCGTTGGACTACGACGAGGTCGACGGCGGGTTGAGCGAGCGCGAGCTGGTCGCGGTGGAGGAGGCCAAGGCGACCCTGACGGGCAACAATCTCGGCCGCCCGTGGGTGGGCGGCACCGATTGCGCGCACACGTACCTCTACCAGGAGCGGTACGGCGCGGACATCATGAAGGTCGTGGGCTCGGCGCAGCCGGATCGCGAAGCGCGCTACGTCATCAACGGCACGGTGATCCGCCGCCCGGAGCGCGAGGTGGTGCAGGAGTACACGTACTACTACTGGACCGGCCGCGGCGACTCCGACCAGCCGGGCCGGTTCGCCTTCCGGCGGGTCGACGGCCGGCTGTACTTCATCCCGGACGGCCTGATCGCCCTGCTCCAGCTGTTCACCGTGCCGCGTGCCCTGCCGGAGGCGGAGTTCGCCGCCTCCGCCCTGCCGCCCTCCGTCGCCCAGCAGGTCTGGGACTTCCTCGTCAGCCGCCGACTGGTCCGCGCTGAGCCGGCGAGGGAGAGCAGCGCGGTCGAGCAGGCTTCCGCCGGGAGACGGGGGGATGTGCCTCGGTAACCCATGACGTCCTTCGTCCAGTGGGCGTTGGTCGCGATGTTCCAGTGGCCGAGCCCCGCTCAGGGATCCAAAGCTCTGGTTCATGCCGAGGGTGAACTCCAGGTAGGCACCCGTGGTGGCGTCGAAGTCGTAGTAGGTGTTGCACGTCCCGGCCCCGTCGCTGTAGGTGCCGTCCATTTCCGGGAGCGGGAATGAGTTTGCCCTTCGAGCTGGCCTTCCCCCAGGTCTTGATCCACCTGTCGGCTGGTTCGCCACCAGTTTGTCGTAGCCCTTTTCCTTCGCCCTCGTCTCCGTCGCCTGGGAGGAGTCGTCTTCGAAGGCTACGGCGCCGAAGCCGAGCGACAGAACGGCGGCGACGGCAAGCGCGGTCCGGGTGATGCGTTTCATGACCTCTCTCCTCTTCGTCATGGCGCACACGTGGTGTTCATGTCGTTCACGTCCAGCCGCGGCGGCAGGTCCTTGTCCTTGAAGGCGCTCCGGTGCTCCTGTGCGGCTTTGGCGTTGTATTCGTTGACCGCTTCGATCCTGGGCCCCTCCCGAAATGGTCCTTCGAACTCGCACCACACGATCTTTCCGGGACACCTCGCCCCCACGCCCCACTTGTCCGCCAGCTCCGACACCAGCAACAGGCCCCGCCCGCCCTCGCCGGGCTCCTGGACGTCCTGCTGGGGCGGCACCGGCACGCCGTCGCCACTGTCGTGCACCTCGACCCGTACGCCACCGGCCTCGCCGTACGGCACCAGCCTCAGCAGGAATCCACGGCCGGGCGGCACGCCGTGCACCAGCGCGTTCGTCGCCAGTTCGCTCACGCACAGCAGCACGTCCTCCGCGCGCTCGCACCCGCCCCAGTCCATGAGCGCGTCATACGCGAACGCGCGTGCGGCCGGAACGGACTGGCGCTCCCGGCGGTAGAACCGCTCGCGCGCTGACGGGAGTTGGCACAGGAGTGGAGTTTCGTCGTTCACGGGACGACAGTCACACTCCGTGGCCATCATGGAACAGAACGCGCACCCGTACAGCCACGTTGTACGTGCGCGGAACAGTGCAAGTACGCGCGCGGGTGGGGAGTTCGCCGCCATGAGCACCACGACACGGTCACGACGGTCACGCAGGAACGCCTCGGCGATGAAGATGGTGGGTGCGTTGCTCGCCCTCTTCCGGGAGGCGGCCGGGTACACGCAGAAGTCCCTCGGGGAGATCTTCGTCGTCGGCGAGCAGCAGATCGCGTCCATCGAGCAGGGCAGACGGCCCCTGAAGATGGATCTCGCGGAGCAGTTGGACCAACTCCTGGACACCAAGGGGGCGTTGGTGGCTGCCCTGTCGGAGATGCCGGAGGTGGATCTCATCCCGTTGTGGGCGGAGGAGTTCCTCGACCGGGAGCGCGAGGCCATCTCGATCTCGTCCTACGAGAACCAGGTGCTGCCGGGTCTTCTCCAGACGGAGGCGTATGCGTGGGCGGTGTTCCGCAGTCGCGTGCCGTTCTACGACGAGGACACGATCGCCCAGTTGGTGGCGGCGCGCATCGAACGCCAGGGGATCCTGCACGGCAAGAACCCGCCCGTCACCTGCTTCGTGGTCTGGGAGCCGGTCTTACGAGCGCCCATCGGCGGCAGGGAGGTCTGGGCCGAGCAACTGCGGCACCTGCGCGCGTGCTCGGAACTGCCGGGCCTCATGTTCCAGGTCCTGCCGATGAATCGAACCAGTCACGCGGGCCTCAACGGTCCGTTTGTCCTGCTGGAGACGCCCGAACACCAGCGGCTTGCCTACACGGAGAACCAGCGCGGCAGCCAGCTCATCGCCGACCCTGATGAGGTGGCGATCCTCACGCAGAAGTGTGCGATGCTGCGGTCACAGGCCCTCACCCCCGAGGACACGAGGGACCTGCTGGACCGTCTTCTGGGAGAGGCATGAGCGGCACCGCACCTGAGTGGTTCAAGTCCAGCTACAGCGGCGACGAGGGCGGCAACTGCGTCGAGGTATCAACCCACCCCACCGCCGTCCACATACGCGACAGCAAGACCCCCTCCACCCCCCACCTCACCATCACCCCCGCCACCTGGACCGCCTTCCTGTCCACGCTCAGCGGAACATGCGCCCCGTCGGCGTGAGCATCGTCAGTGCCGGCGGAGTGCGCCGGTGCGGCGGAGCCGTCGTACGGGTGTGGATTCCTCAGGCGTGACAGCGGCGTCGGCCGCGTCGATCGCGTCGGTCGCGTCGGTCGCGTCGGTCGCGTCGGTCGCCCAGAGGGCGAGTTCGCGGTCCCGGGGGCCGTACGCCGTGTAGGCCAGGCCGTTCTCGGCGTCCGGTGCGCGGTCCCCGAAGACGCGCACCGGGTGGGCCGCGTTCCAGCGTTCCCAGCCCGGGTCGCCGTCCGTCGCGAACCGCACCCACGCCGTGTGCATCGCGTCGGCCAGCTCCTGCGGCGCGCCCTCCCCCGCCAGTTTCCGGGACTCCGGGACCTCCCCGGTGTCGAAGACGAAGCCGAGTTCCAGCGCGTGGCAGGAGCCGAGGTCGGGGAGGTTCGAGGGCCAGGCGAACTCGTAGACGTACGACGGTTCCGTACGGGCGTCGGCCAGGTGGTGCAGGGGGATGCGGAGGAGATGGTCGGTGACGAGCTGGCCGACGATTTCCGCCGTGCCCGCCTCGGGGTGCAGGGCGCGGTAGCCGCGTGGGACCTCGCTGCCGCAGTGGCAGCGGGCCATGGCTCCCGCGAAGGCGACGGCCCCGAGGCGGTCGACGCGGTCCAGGAGGCCGCCCGGGACCAGCCACAGCCGGTACTCGTCGCGGGTCCAGCCCATCATCAGCTCGACGCCCGGGGCGGCGCCGCCCTCGGTGAGGGCCTCCAGGGGGTCGCGAGGGACCGTGTCGCCGTCGATGACGATGCCGAAGGCGGGGCCGCCGACCACCGGGCTGCTGAGCTTGCCCACCTCGGCCTGGGTGTTCAGCAGCAGGTCGCGGTCGACGGCGGCGAAGGCCTCGGCGGTGGCGGGGATCTTCAGCCGGGAGGCCATACGGCGCACCATCCGCCGTACCTTGGCCCGCTCGGACGCCTCGGGCGGCCCGCTCTGGAGGACCGCCCGCCGGACCAGCCCCTGGGTCTGCGGGGCGGCGATGAGGGCGCCGATACTGATCGCCCCGGCGGACTGGCCGCCGAGGGTGATGCGGCCGGGGTCGCCGCCGAAGGCCTCGATGGCCTCGTGCACCCAGGTCAGGGCGGCGATCTGGTCGCGCAGGCCCGGGTTCGGAGGCGTGTCCGGGAACAGGCCGTAGCCCTCCACGCCCAGTCGGTAGTTGATCGAGACGCACACCACGCCGTCGCGGGCGAAGGCGTGGCCGTCGTAGACGGGGACGGCGGACGAGCCCCTGGTCAGGGCGCCGCCGTGCAGCCAGACGAGGACGGGGAGCCGGGCCCCGGGGTCGGGTTGCGGGGTCCAGATGTTGAGGTTGAGGCAGTCGTCGCCCGGCACGACCGGGTCGGACAGGTAGTGCGCGAAGGCCTCGGAGTACGGGGGTTTCGGCGGGGTGGGGCCGAAGGCGACGGCGTCGCGGACGCCGTCCCAGGGCGGGAGGGGAACGGGCGGGCGGAAGCGGCGGGGGCCGAAGGGGGGCGCCGCGTACGGGATGCCGCGGAAGACCGCGACTCCCTGCTCGTACCTGCCGCGTACGGCCCCGTACGGGCTCCTGACCACGGGGTCCGTCCGGACTGCCGTCATACGCCCACCAGCCCTTCGCCGCGCTCGTGCACCGGTGCTACCAGAGCACCCCATGGTCCACCGGTATTCCGGTGCACGAGCCGGCTTGACCGCTATTTGGCGTACATCAGCGTGCCGAACCCGAGCTGGTCGAAGCCGCCGCTGGTGGTGCCGTAGTCCCCTCCCCCGCCCTCGGGGGCGACCGAGAAGCACATCTGGGCGATGTACTTGTCGTCGAGGAGCAGGCGCCGCCCGTAGTGGTAGTGGAGCATCGCCCACACCGGGCGGACCTGGCCACGGCTGGTGGAGCTGATCACCGTCTGCGACTGCTGGGAGCAGTTCTGGCCGCTGCCCCAGGTGTAGGTGGTGAAGGGCACGTTCATGTTCAGGTTGTACTTGGCGACGTACTGGGCGGCCTTCATGAAGCGGCGGCCGTCGTAGGAGTACAGGTCGTCGCCCTGGTTCCAGGCCATTTCGCAGACCGCGCCCATCTGGCCCATGCCCATCATGGTGTGGCCCTGGTCGCGGCCGGACTCCTGCCACTGGCCGAGGTCGTAGCCCTCGACGCCCGGGTACAGGAACGGCACCGCCCGCTGGATCTGGCCGTTGCCTCCGCCACTCTTGAAGTAGTTGACGGCCTGGTCGTACTTGGCGCCGTCGTCGCACAGGATCCCGATGGCCATGACCGAGGCCATGTTGCACAGATCCCAGTTCGCCCAGTAGTTGGTGATGCAGGCGTCGTTGTGGTTGGTCAGGAAGCTGTTGTTCATCGGGTAGAACACGTTCAGCATCATCTGCTTGAACTTGTTCAGGTCGAACCCGGCGTAGCCGCGCATGAGTTCGGCGGCGTTGGCGAACTGCCAGCCGTAGATACCCGCGGCCAGGTACCGGTCGGCGGTGCCCTGGATGGACGTGAGCGTGTTCGACCAGGCGTTGAGGATGCGCACGGCGCAGTCGCCGTTCGCGGCGGTGCCGGCGATCTGCCAGCGCAGGGCATTCTGGTAGGCGGCGGCGATGTCGTTGTAGAGGAGCTGGTAATTCTCGGGGTAGCCCGTTCCCCGGTAGACGACGGACTGCGGTCTGGCGGTCCAAGTGGACTGTGAGTGGGAGTTGGCGGTCAGTTTGTTCCAGCCGGACAGCCAGGGGTTGTCGCCCGCGGCGACCCGGACCTTGGCCCGGTTGATGTCGCCCCAGTTGTGCAGCATGCCGGGGTGGGTGAAGGTCGCCGGGGCCGCGTCCGCCGTGGTGGCGGTGGCGGTGGCGCCGAGGGCGAGGGCCGCGGTGAGGCCGCCGGCGGTCTTGAGCAGACCGCGGCGGCTCACCGCGCCGCTCTCTTGGTGCGTGTGGGGGGAAGTGCGGCTCATACGGTGCATCTCCAATCCGTGAGGATTACATGGGGGTGATGCTCACCTCGTCGAACTCGGTGGTGCTGCGGGTCAGGGGGCTGCGGGAGCAGACCACCAGGCCCACGTAGTAGGGGGCGTCACCGAAGCCGGGGATGTCTCCCTCGGCGAGGGGGGTCCAGGTGGCGCCGTCGTCGGACGAGGCGGATGCGGTGAAGTGCGTCCCGGTGCGCTTCAGCCGCAGCAGGCAGGGAGCGGTGACCGCCCCGTTGCCCGTGAACGTGGACTTGCCGGCGACCGTCGTGCGCAGCATCAGCTGGGCGCTGGTGCCGCCGGTGACGATCGCCCCGGCCGCCTGGTCGAACGGCGACAGGGACTTGGCCATGAGCAGGCCGACCCGGTCGCCGGTGGCTCCGGCGCGGGAGATCAGGCGGGCGGTGACCTCGCAGTCGCCGGTAACGGGCCGTCGTACGAACTGGCCCGTCATGCCCTGGTTGTTGACGGTGAGGTCGGTCCCGGCGCCCCGCACCACGAAGGTCCCGTCCTCGTGGGCGGTGTTGCCGGGGGTCTGGACGGCGACCACGCCGAGGGTGCCGTAGGCGCGGTCGTCGAGGATGACGTCGCCCAGGTCGCCGTAGCTCCAGGGCTTGGGCGGCGGGGTGCCCACCGTGAGGGTGAGGGTGCCGGTGGCGTCTCCGGCGGCGTTGCCCGCCGTGGTGGTGACCTTGAACTCGCCCGTCTCCGTGGGTGTTCCGGAGATCAGGCCGGTGCGCCGGTCGACGCGCAGGCCGTCGGGCAGTCCGTCCGCGGCGAACCGGATCGGTTCGTGGGAGGCGCGCAGAAGGAATATGAAGGGCACGCCCTTGTTCGCGAACGCCGTGGCAGCGGAGGTGAGCCGGGGCACGGAGGGTGTCGGCATCGTGGCGGCGGCGGACTCCGACAGGGGGCCGCGTCCGGCGCGGTTGGTCTTGGCGACGGCGTAGTGGTACGTCGTGCCGGGTGTGCCGGTGGCGTCGGCGTACCGGATTCGGGTGCCGAAGCCGACCGCGCCGATGCCGGTGGCGATCGTCTCGTAGGGGCCGTCGGCCGCGGCGGCGCGCAGCACCTTGTAGCGGGCGGAGAGGTCCGGGTCGGTCCAGGCCAGCTCGACCGCGTCGGCGCCGGCGGTGGCCCGCAGGTCGCCGGCGGCGGTGGCCGGGCGGGGCACGGACCAGACCTCCCCGGCGGTGCGGGAGACGACGCTGACGTTGTCGAAGGCGCCGGTGCCGGTCTCGGCGTACTCCTCGTCGATGCCGAGGCAGGAGGTGAGGGTGAGACCGACGTACGCGGTGCCGCCCAACTCGACGTCGCTGGAGCCGACTTCGGTCCAGCGGATACCGTCCGGGGAGATGGCGCCGGTGCAGCGGTCGCCCCGGCGGGTCACGCGGACCCAGTACGGCATGCGCATCCGGTAGCCGTCGCCGGCGCCCTCGACGTACGGAGCCTGGAGCGGTGTCGCCGACTCGGGCAGTGTGCCGAAGGAGGAGATCGGGAAGCCGGCGCTGGTCGTGATCGCCTGTTGCTGGGACGGCGGCACGGGTGTGCTGCCGGTGCCCTTGATCCCGGCCCCCGCCTTGGGCCGTACGGACCACACGCCGCTCCAGGTGTGCAGCGGCAGGCCCTGGATCAGCATGGCGGCGTGGGCGGCGCCCGCGTCCAGGCCCGCCCGTATCGTGACGCCGATCTTGGAGTACTGAGAGCTGAGCGGATACACGATCCGCGCGGTGATCGTGCCGTCGCCGCGCAGCGGCAGGTAGGCCAGGCGGTGGGTGTCGGCGGTGCCGGACGCCTCCAGCACGAACCGCTCGCCGTCGAAGACGGCCGAGCCGGGGATCTCGACGTTCCCGACGTCCCGTGTCTCCCAGGGGTCGGGCAGCCCGGGGACCGCCGCCGCCCAGGCCGAACGGGCACTGGTGCCCTGGGAGTTGGTGGCGGTGATCCGGTAGTAGGAGGGCCTGCCCGAGCGGGCGTCACGGTCGGTGTACGCCGGCTCGTCGAGGCCGGTCGCGATCGTCTCGTACGGTCCGTCGGCGCCGGTGGCCCGCAGGACCGTGTACGACTCGGCCCACGCCGACGGCACCCACGTCACGGTGACGGACTTGTCGCCGCCCACCGCCGTGACACCGGCCGGAGCCGTGGGCTCGGCCGGGGCCGGGGCCTTGGTGCCGGCGAAGGTGAGGGTGCCCCAGCTCGGCAGGTCGTCGTTGCTGCCCTCGACGACGCGGGCGCCGCCCGTGCCGCGGAAGACGGCCGCCTTGGTATAGGGGGTGTCGAGGCCCCGGACACCGGCGTAGTGCGCGTAGGCCATCTCGTAGATCGGGGGCAGGTTTCCACGCCCGACCGCGGAGACGGACCTCTTGATGTACTTGCCGGTGCGGTCCAGGTCGGGGACGAACGGCACGTCCCCGCCGAGGTTGTAGCGGGCGGCGTACTCGACGTTCTTCAGCAGCCGGTTGTCGTCGAAGGCGTACAGGTCGACGCCCTGGTTCCAGGCGACCTGCGCGGCGTCCGCGAGCAGGCCGACGGCGAGCTGCTCGTGGCCCTGGTCGCGGCCGGACTCCTGGCCCTGCCCCGCGTCGGTGACGATGCGGTGCGGGACGCTGCCGTTGCCCGCGCCGGCGGCGGCGAAGCGCAGCGCGTCCTCGAAGAGGGTGGGCTCCTCGCAGAACACTCCGATGGCCAGGATCGACTGGACGGACGTCAGGTCCCAGTTGCCGTTGGCGTAGAGCATGTAGCCGGAGATCGCCGGATACCAGACGCGCAGGAAGGACTCCTCGCAGCGCGCGATGTCCTCCTCGGCCCAGCCGTCGTAGCCGCTGTGCCGCAGCAGTTCGGCGGCATTGACGAACTTGAAGACCTGGAGGCCCGCGCCGAGCGGCCCGTCGGCGCCGGTGACGGCCGTCAGGGACGCCGACCAGGCGTTGAGGATGTCGCGGGACTTGTCGGCGTAGGCACGCTCGCCGGTGACGCACCACATCAGCGCGGTCTGGTAGGCGGCGGCCGAGTCGGCGACCGCCTGGTTCTGGAAGTTGGTGGGGCCGCGGCCCCAGGAGGTGATCTGGCCGGTGTTCTGGATGGTGTAGGTGGCTTTCGAGCGCGCGTGCGCCGCGAGCGCGAGGTAGCCGTCGTGGACCGGGGATTCCTTGGCGGCGACCGCGGCCTTCATACGGGCCAGGTCGTCGGCGCTGTGCAGCAGCCCGGGGTGCGTGAAGGCGCGGAGCCCGGTGGTGCCGTCCTGGGCGGCGGCCCGGGCGGTGCCGGACGCGAGCAGGCCGCTCGCGCCCGACACCAGCAGCAGCGCGGCCGCGCCGCCGAGGAAGCCCCGGCGGCTCGGTGCGGGGGTGCTCATGGGAGTGCTTCTCACGGGGACGGTGCTCATGACGCGGCGGCCGCCTCGGCCTCGGCGGTGGTGAGGAACTTCAGGTTCGTCACGTGCTCGTTGACGAACATGGGCACGCCGTCCGAGGCCAGATACCACTTCGGCTTGCCCGTGCTGTCGGCGATCACCCTGCCGTTGACGCGGAGGTTCTCGAACGTGACGTCCTTGATCGCGTGCTCCGCGTCGAGGCCGGCGATGATCGAGAGGTCGGCGTTCTTGCCGTTGTAGCTGAGGTCCTTGATGTAGACGGACTCGATGGCGCGGCCTGCCGACGTGTTGTACTTCGGGTTGTACTCGACCCGCATGTGGATGAGCTGGCCCCAGCGGAAGTCCTCCACGCGGATGTTGTCGAACTTGACGTCCCGGACGATGTTGCTGTCACCGACCATGAAGGCGATGGCGCCCTGGTAGGTCACCTGCGGCTCGCGGTGGTCGAGGATGTCGATGTTCTCGTAGCGCAGGTTCTCCAGCACCTCTGGGGTGTCGGAATTGCCGTGCACGCCGATGTTGATCGGGTGGGCGACGTCGGCCCAGAGGGAGCAGTTCTTGACCGTGATGTTGCGGGTGTCGCCGTAGAAGTCCCAGCGGTGGGTGTAGAGAGCGACGCAGTCGTCGGAGGTGCGCAGGAAGCAGCCGTCGATCGTGACGTTCTCGGAGCAGTAGAGCTGGATGCCGTCACCCCAGCCCTGGTGACTGAAGGCGCGCAGGTTCTTGATGGTGAGGTTCTGCGACTCGGCGACCCGGACGTTCTCGTAGCGGGGGTTGAGGATCGTGACGCCGTCGATGGTGACGTTCTCGGTCTTGCGGATGAAGAGCGCCCCGTTGGGAGAGTTGTAGAGCACGCCGCGGCCGATCAGCCGGGAGTTCTCCACGTTCTCGAAGATCACCTGCGAGGTGAGGACGGCACCGGCGGCCAGATAGACGGTGGTGCCGCTGGGCACCTTCAGCAACCGGTCGGTGGTGGTGTGCAGCCCGGGCCCGAAGTACATGACCTTCTTGTCGTCCTCGGCGGGCACGTCCTGCTCCAGCGGGTTCGCGAACAGGTGCAGGCAGTCGAAGATCTTGTCGTCGATCTGGACGACGAGGTTGCGGGGCCGGTCCAGGGTGAAACGCGCGGTGCTGCCGAGCACCTCGGGCTTGATGCCGTACGAGTCCGGGCGGATGCGGACCTTCTCGCCGCCGCCCGGGTTGTACGTGACCTCGACCTCGACGGTGCCGGAGAAGTCGAAGGCGGCCCAGGAGGAGCTCTGGGCCTTGTTGCTGCCGGTGTTCGCGTCGATCAGTGCGAGCCTGGCAAGGTAGACGCCGAGCTTCTGCCAGGTGCCTCCGAGCGGCCGCACCTTGACCGTGAAGGAGTTGTTGACAGGCACCTGCGGAAGGGTGGGATGGATGACCACGCTGTCGCTGGTGGTGCCGTTCTCCTCCGCCGCGGCGGCCTGTGCGGTGCCGGCGATGCTGCCGGCCAGGCCCGCGGCGGCGATGACACCGGCGGCCTGGAGTGTCGTCCGGCGTGACAGGGGCGTATTCATGCGCAACTCCTTGCAAAAGGTTCGGTAAGAGGGGTCACTTCAGTCCGGTGGTGGACATGCCGGCGACGAAGCCGCGCTGGGCGATCAAGAAGATCAGCAGGATCGGCACCACGTACATCACGGAGGCCGCGGCCTGGAGGTTGGCGACGGGCGTTCCGGCCGATGTCACGTAGGTGGTCATGACGGCGACGGCCAGCGTCGACTTGTCGGTCGACAGCAGCAGCTGCGGGGCGATGTAGTCGCCCCAGGACCAGGTGAAGGCGATCACGAAGCTCGCGGACAGCACCGGCCAGGACTGCGGCAGGAAGATCCGCCAGAAGATCATGCCGTAGCCGCAGCCGTCGACGATCGCGGCCTCCTCCAGCTCACGGGGCAGCCCGGCGAAGAACTGCCGGAAGAGGAAGACCAGATAGGGAGCGGCGGCCAGTCCCCAGAACACCCACGGCCAGTACGTGTCGACCATGCCGAGCTTGGCGAAGATCAGGTACGTCGGCAGCAGAGTGATCATCTGGGGCAGCATCATCGAGCCGATGAGGATGCCGAACAGCGTCTTCTTGCCGGGGGCTTCCAGACGGGCGAAACCGAAGCCGACCCAGGCCGAGCTGAGCGTGACGAGCACGGCGTAGATCAGGGCGATGATCAGGGAGTTGCGGGCGTACCCGAGGAAGTCGATCAGGTTGAAGGCGTCGGCGAAGTTCTGCCACTGGAAGTCGGTGGGCAGCCAGTGCACGGGCGAGGCGGCCAGTTCCGCCGGGGTCTTCAGGCCGGAGAGGATCAGCCAGCCGAAGGGGCCGATGAACAGCCCGGTGAGGGCGACGAGGACCGTGTAGAGGACGAGGCGGTTGGCGCGCACCCGCACCCGGGGCGCGGAGTTCGGGGGCAGGCTGGTGGCGGTCACTTCTTCGCCTCCGGGTCGACGTTGTAGAACACCACGCCGGACGTGAACTTGAAGATGAGTCCGGTCACGATGAGGATCAGAACGAAGAGCACCCACAGCAGTGCGGAGGCGTAGCCGTAGCGGCCGAGCGCGAAGTACTGCGAGAAGACGTGCATCATGTACAGGTAGTTGGACTGCGGCAGGGCGGTGACGCCGGCCGTGGTGCCGTCCGGTGACAGCAGCAGCGGCATGATGGTCTGCACGGAGGCGATCACGCCGGTCACGGTCTGGAAGAGCAGCACCGGCGACAGCAGCGGCACGGTGATGCTGCGGAAGGTCCGCCAGGCACTCGCCCCGTCGATCCGGGCGGCCTCGTGGAGTTCCCGGGGCACGTCCTGGAGCCCCGCCAGCGAGATGATCATGACGTTTCCGGCCGCCCACAGCACGCTCATCAGCAGCACGTAGCGGGCGTAGGGGTCGGCGAGCCAGCCGAGCGCGTCGAAGCCGAACAGGGTGATGACGCCGTTGGCGGCACCGGAGTTCTGGTCGAAGAGCGCCTTGAAGGTGAGGCCGACACCGACCGGGGGCACCACGGCCGGCAGATAGAGCAGGGTGCGGAACAGCCCGCGCGCCCTGATGGGCCGGTTGACCAGGACGGCGAGGCCGAGCCCGGCGATGATCGACAGCGGCACCGACGTGATCGCGAACAGGCCGGTGCGGCCCAGGGAGTTCCAGGTCTGCGGGTCGGAGAACAGCTCGGTGTAGTTGCCGAGGCCGACGTAGCGCCAGTGCGGGGAGATGCCGTCGTACGTGGTGAAGCTCAGCCACAGCGCGTACGCCATCGGCACGATCGTCAGGAGCAGGAAACCGATGATCCAGGGCGCGGTGAACAGGTAGAAAGCGCGATGCCTGCGCTCGGTCATGGAGATCCGGGGCCGCCGGGCGGCCGGTGTGGCGCGACCGGCACTCGCGGCCGGGTCGGTCCGCCCCGTGACGGGTATCTGGTCGACCGTCATCCCACCTGCTCCTTACCGCGCTTGAGCTGCTCGTTCATGGCCGAGTTCAGGCGGCCCGCGAGGGTGTCGACGGACATCCGGCCGTTCATCGCGGCCGGGGCCTCCTGGTTGAAGAGGGCGTAGAGCGAGTCCGCCGTGGCGTAGGGCGTGTAGGCGATCACCGAGAAGTGCTTCAGCTCGGCGTTCTGCACCTTCAGCACCCGCTTCTGGTAGTCCTCCTGGGCCGGCATCAGCGGGCGCAGGGACTTCAGCGTGGGGATGCCCCAGCCGCTGGAGGCGCGGGCCTTGGCCGGTCCCTCGCCGAAGAACCACTCGAAGACCCGCCAGGCGGCGTCCTTGTTCTTCGCCTTCTTCGGCATCCACAGTCCGGTGCCGGCCTGGCAGGGGCTGATCCGCTGACCGCCCTCGAACATCGGAGCCGGGGCCAGGCGGGCCAGTGGCGCCAGCTTCTTGTCGGCGTTGATCAGCCCGCCGAGCCAGTAGCCGGAGTTGGACATGGCCATGCGGTTCGCCTGGAACGTGGGGCCGTCCCAGGTGTTGGGGTCCGGCTGGACGATGCTCGGGCCGACCCTGGCCCGGCCGTACTCGATGTACCAGTTCAGCGCCTTGCGGGCCTCGGGGGTGGTGAAGTCCACCCGGGAGAAGTCGTCGCTGAACAGGCTCCCGCCCGCCGCCGCCGTCAGACTCGCGAGGAGGTTGGGCGTCAGCACGCCGTTGTAGCTGCCGCCGAAGACGGTCGTCTGGCCGCTCTTGCGCCGCGTCAGCCGCTTGGCGTTCTCCAGCCACTCCTCGAAGGTGACCGGCTCGGTCTCGGGCGGGTAGTCGACGCCCGCCTTGTCGAAGAGGGCGGTGTTGTACCAGTACATGGAGTCCTGGGAGAAGTCCTTCGCCATGCCGTAGCGGGGGCCCTTGCCCTGGGTGCGGCCGTCGAAGCGCCACAGGTCGTTGACCGGGTCCAGGTCGTCGACCCTGAGGACGCTACTCCCCGCGAAGTAGGGGTCCAGGTCCTCCATCACGTCCCGCGCCGCGAAGTAGGGCGCGTCGGTGGCGCCGACACCGCGGACCAGGTCGGGCGGGGCGCCGTTGGTCATCATGCCGATGAGCTTGGTGATGTCGTAGCGCACCGTGACGATCTTGACGCCGGTGTCCTTCTGGGCCTGTCTGACCAGCTCCGGGGAGATGTCGTCGGGCTTGACCATCAGCGTGACCGTCTCGCCGCCGCCGCTGACGCCGCCGGAGACCCGCATCGCGCAGCCGTTCAGCGCCGCCGTGCCGACCGCGGCGCCGGCCGCGGAGAGGGCGAGGAATCGGCGGCGGCTCAGGGAAGCACCAGCATGTGGGTGCATGAACGCACCACCTCCTTGCTTTTCCGGCTTGCTCTGGCAACCGGTTGTTGTGCGTGGGGCAGAGCTTCTTGCCGTCGGGATGGCGCGTCAAGAGCCTTGACGAATTTTCGAAAAGACTGTGTAACCTCGGTGTCATCAGCCAGAGCGCCGGTGAGTCCTGTTTTCGGCCGTCGCGATCAAGCCGCCGACGGGTGGTGGGGCGCCCCTGACCAGGGGCGGGTGGGACCTTGCCTCGGCAACAAGCTTGGGAACCGGTTGCCAAAGTGGTCGGCCGGGGGCTCAGGTACCGGCGGTGGCGCAGCCGGCCTCCACCTCCGCGCACTGAAACGTCAGTAACCGATTACCAACGCAGGGCAGCATGCCGACCCTGAGGGGCGGAGGTCCCGGCCCCCTCACTTGCTGGCAGCTACCGCACCGGCCCTGCCGATTGACCACCGCTTCCCGGCGGATCTACGGTAGAAGGCGCTTTCTGAAACTGTTTCCATCCTCTGCTCCAGGAGTGTCATGCCCAGCCCTCAGCTGCCGCGGGCCGTGTTCGCGATGGACCCGGTTCACCTCCCGCTGCTCTTTCCTCCGCCGCTGATGGAGCGGCTGAGGCGCACGGCCGACATCGATCCCGGGTTGGTCGTGCGGGACTTCACCGATCCGGCCGCGGCCGGCGCCCTGGCCCGTGCCGAGGTGCTGATCACCGGCTGGGGCTGCCCGCATCTGGACGCCGGCGCCCTCGCGGCGGCCCCGAAGCTGGACGCGGTCCTGCACGCGGCCGGGTCCGTGCGCTCCCTGGTCGGCGAGGCCTTCTGGGAGCGCGGCGTGAAGGTGTCCAGCGCGGTGACGGGCAACGCCGTGCCCGTCGCCGAGTACACGCTCGCGATGATCCTGCTCGTGGGCAAGGACGCCTTCGACCACCGCGAACGCTTCCGTCGCACGCACGCCTACCCGGGCCCCGCTCAGACCGCGGCGACCGGGAACCTCGGCCGCCGGGTCGGTGTCATCGGCGCGTCCCGTGTGGGCCGCCGACTGCTGGAGCTGCTGCGGCCGTTCGACCTCACCGTCCTGCTGCACGACCCGTACGTGAGCCCGACCGAGGCCGCCGCCCTCGGTGCCGAGTCGCTGTCGCTGGAGGACCTGCTCCGACACAGCGACATCGTGAGTCTGCACGCCCCCGACATCCCCGAGACCCACCACATGCTCGACCGTGACCGGCTCGCCCTGGTGCGGGACGGCGGCGTGCTCATCAACACCGCCCGCGGCGCGCTGGTCGACCACGACGCGCTCGCCGACGAGCTGGTCTCCGGCCGGCTCAGCGCGGTCCTCGACGTCACGGACCCGGAGCCGCTGCCGGCCGGTTCCCCGCTGTACAAGCTGCCCAACGTGTTCCTCACCCCGCACATCGCCGGCTCCCTGGGCAACGAACTGGAGCGGCTCGGCCGCATCGTCGTGGAGGAACTGGAGCGCCTGGTGGCGGGCGTGCCGCCGGTCCACGAGGTGCTGCGGGCGGATCTGGCGCGGGTGGCGTAACGGCTCGGGGGGGCAGACCGTGGAGGACCGTCGGCACGCTGGCGCGTCCGGCCGTCATCGCGGGGCATTCGGCCGTCATCGCCGGGCATTCGGCCGCCGCGACACGGTGGCGCGTCCGGCCCACATCAGGGCAGCACATCCGGTCAGCGCCCACGTCCCGCAGGCCCTCCAGCCCACCGTCCACAAGCCCTCCAGCCAGGAGTGACCATGGGATACGGTTTCCGCACGGGTGGGGGCACAGCCCCGGTGCCGGATCGAGCCGCAACGGTGAAGGAGCCGCAAGGGTGAGTCAGCGCAAGGCGACGAGCGACGCCGGACGGGCGACCATTCGCGACGTCGCGGAGCGGGCCGGCGTCTCCGTGGCCAGCGTCTCGCGGGTGCTGTCCGGCAACTACCCGGTGTCGGAGGAGCTGCGCCGCAGGGTGATGAAGGTGGTCCGGGACCTGGACTACGTCACCAACGCCCACGCCCGTTCGCTCGCCGGCGGTGGCACCCCGACGGTGGCGATCCTCATCAACAACATCACCGGCGCCGCGTTCGCGCATGTCGCCAAGGGCGTCGAGGGCGCCGCCACGCTGCGCGGCTGGCTCTCCCTGGTCGGCACGACCGGCGACGACCCGGAGCGGGAGCTGGCCCTGGTGAACCTGATGCGCCAGCAGGGCGTGGCCGCGGTGATCCTGCTCGGCGGGGCCTACGACTACGACGAGTACCAGCTGCGCATGGCCCGCTTCGCCCGCTCCCTGGACGCGGCCGGCTCGCACCTGGTGCTGGTGGGACGGCCTCCGCTGGAGGGCGATGTCCCGGCGACGACCGTCGACTACGACAACGAGGGCGGCGCCTACGCGATGGCCAGCCACCTGCTGTCGGCCGGTCACCGACGTGTCCTGATCCTGCCGGGGCATGCCGAACTGACCACCGCGCAGGGCCGGTTGAGGGGAGCGCAGCGGGCCTTCGAGGCGTACGGCGTGCCGTTCGACCCGGGCATGGTCCGGCACGGCCCGTACGACTACGAGCACGGGTACGAGGCCGTCGAGGCGGCCCTGCACGACACTCCGGACTTCACCGCCGTGCTCGCGGGGACGGACGTGGTCGCGGCGGGCGCCATGCAGGCCCTGCGCGCGGCGGGCCTGCGGGTGCCCGAGGACGTCTCGATCGTCGGCTACGACGACATCCCGCTCGCGTCCCAGCTCACTCCCCAGCTGACCACCGTGCACGTGCCGTACGAGGAGATGGGCCGCGTCGCGCTGCGTGCGGTGGTCGACCGGCGCGAGGGCGGCGCGGGTCGCCGCAAGAGCGCCGACGGCGACCACCTGGTGCTGGGCACGCATGTCGTGGTCCGCAACTCGGTGCGGCCGCCGGGTGAGAACGGATAGCACGGACAACGCGTAGAGGTCGTTACGTAACCGTTTTCCGAGGTCTTTGCAGCCCGTTCGAGGTTTCGTCAACGTGGCCGCCGAGACCTTGGCGCCGACGCGTCCGGCACCGCACTGACCTGCGGATATGTGAGGCCCGGCGGGAGCGGATGCCACGCGTCCGGGGATAACCCTGCGGACAATCCGCCGTAACAAATTGCCGCGCACCTCTTGCTAAGAGTCGAGCTGCCCGCCTACGGTCCCTGCAACCGCTTACTACAGCTTCTGCTTACGCTTGGCCGAACCCCCCGCAACCGCGAGCCGACGGTTTCCGGCCGCCGTTCCTGGCCAGCACAACCGAGCCGCCGCCGCCCTCTCGTTCTGAGAACGCCCTATTCCGAAGGATCACGGTCAGATGAACTTCACCAGCCCCCGGAGAAGGTTCGCCTCCGCCGCAGTCGCGGGTATCGCACTGACAGGTCTGCTCTCCGCCTGCGGCGGATCCGGCTCGGGCGACGACGCCGCGTCGAAGTCCGGCCCGGTCACCCTCCCCTTCTGGGGGTGGGCCAACGGCCAGGAGGCGGTCGTCAAGGCGTTCAACGCCTCGCACAAGGACATCCAGCTGAAGTACACCAAGGTCACCGACCAGCTGACCATGCAGAAGCAGCTGACCAACGCGGTGAAGGCCGGAAACGCCCCCTGCCTGGTGCAGAACACCGCCGAGTACGTGACGAGCTGGGTGTCGCAGGGCGCGCTCGCCGACATCACGAGTTACGTCGAGGGCGAGAAGGACAAGTTCAACACCGGCGCCTGGGCGAGTGCGCAGGTGCAGGGCAAGCTCTACGGTGTGCCGACCAGCTCGGCGCCCCAGTTCACGATCTACCGCACAGACATCTTCAAGAAGTACGGCCTGAAGCCCCCGGCGACCTGGGACGACTTCATCGCCGCGGGCAAGGAGCTGAAGAAGCACAACATCAAGATCACCAACTACGCCGGTGAGGACCCGAGCACCCTGGAGGTGCTCGCCATGCAGGCCGGTGCGCACTGGTACTCGATCGACGGCGACGCCTGGAAGGTGAACTTCCAGGACGAGGGCACCCTCAAGGCCGCGAAGGTGATCCAGGAGATCATCGACAACGATCTGAACGCCAAGCTGTCCTTCGCCGACTACGCGGCCGTGCAGCGCAGCTACGACACCGGTGCCACCGCCACCCGGCAGATCTCCACCTGGCAGATGGCCGGCATGGTGCAGAACTTCACCAAGTCCTTCGGCGACTGGGCCCTGGCACCCTGGCCGACATACAAGGGTGAAGCGCCCAAGACACCGGCGGGCACCAACCTGACCGGCAGCGTGACCCTGGTGACCGAGCAGTGCAAGAGCCAGGAGCAGGCCGCGAAGGCCGCGCTGTGGATGTCCACGAACCAGGACGCGGTCAAGACGATGGCCAGCCCGGAGACGGGCAACGGCGTGATGCCGGCGCTGGCGGACAGCAAGGCCTACGTCGGTGAGTCGATCTCGCAGAAGCTGCTCGGCAAGAACTACGAGCCGGCGCAGAAGATCGTGACCGACAGCCTGGGCACCGTCACCACCGACTGGACCTTCGGGCCCAACTGGACCGCGATGTTCACCGAGCTCCAGGCGGGCTGGGCCAAGGTCGTGAGCAAGGAGCAGACGGTCACCGACCTGCTCGCGCACATGCAGGAGTGGACGGTCAAGGACCTGAAGTCCCGCGGTATCAGCGTCAAGGGCTGAGGCATTCGATGATTCGCTCCCTGCGCTGGAAGGGTGCCGCGTTCACGGTGCCCTTCCAGCTCGGCTTCGTCTTCCTGTATCTGCTCCCCATCGGCTACGCCGTCTACGAGTCGCTGTACACGGAGAAGCAGTCCGGGCTCGGCCTCGGCGGCGCCACGACGGAGTTCGTCGGGCTCGACAACTACACCCAGGGGCTGACGGACTCGGCGTTCATGAACTCCATCCTGCGGGTGGTGCTCTTCGCCTGTGTCCAGATCCCGTTCATGCTGCTGATCAGCCTGCTGCTGGCGCTGTTCCTGGACGCGGTCACCTCCAGGGTGGCGAGCCGGTTCCGGATCCTGCTGCTGGTGCCGTACATGATCCCGGGCGTGGTCGCGGCGATCGTGTGGGTCAACCTCTACAGCCCGGACGTCGGCCCGCTCACGCCGATCGGCAAGGCCCTCGGGTTCGACTGGAACTTCTTCGCGCCGTCGATGGTGTGGCCGTCCATCGGCAACCTGCTGACCTGGCACGGCATCGGCTACAACATGGTGATCATCTACTCGGCGCTCCAGGGCGTGCCCCGCGAGCTGTTCGAGGCGGCCCGGCTCGACGGCGCCTCCGAGCTGCGGATCGCGCGCAGCATCAAGATCCCGTACGTGCGCGGGGCGCTGGTCCTGACGGGTCTGCTGTCGATCATCCAGATGCTCCAGATCTTCAACGAGCCGGCGCTGTTCCGGAACATCACTCCGCAGACGGTCAGCGACAGCTTCACCCCGATCATGATCATCTACAACCAGGCGTTCAACGCCGGCAACTACAACTACGCGGCTGCCCTGTCCGTGCTGCTCGCCCTGATCCTGGGCGTGGCCTCCTTCCTCTTCTACCGGCTCACCTCGAAGGAGGCCGACTGATGGTGCTGACCGAGCACACCACCGAGCGGCCCCCCGTCCGCAGCGTCCGGCGCCTCCCCCGCCCGGACGTGGCCTCCCGCGGGCGGGGTGGTCAGCGCTTCCTGCTGGTCGGGCTGATCCTGGCCAGCGTCTACAGCCTGTTCCCGGTGTGGTGGCTGATCGTCGCCGCGACCAAGGACCGCACGGCGCTGTACCAGAGCAACGGCCTGTGGTTCTCCGGCTGGCATCTGTGGGACAACCTGCAGCAGGTGTTCACCTACCAGGACGGCATCTTCCTGCGGTGGACGGCCAACTCGTTCCTGTACGCGGGCGTCGGCTCGCTCGGCGGCACGCTGATCGCGCTCGCGACCGGTTACGGCCTGGCCCGGTTCGACTTCCCCGGCCGTAACGCGATCTTCGCGTGTGTCGTGGGCTCGTTCCTGATCCCGATCGCGCTGCTCACGCTGCCGCTGTATCTGCTGTTCTCGGCGCTCGGCATGGTGGACACCCCGTGGGCGATGCTGATCCCCTGCCTGATCAACCCGTTCAGCGTGTATCTGGCCAAGGTGTACACCGAGGCCACGGTGCCCTACGAGCTGCTGGAGGCGGCCCGGATCGACGGCGCCGGCGAGCTGCGGATCTTCTTCAGCATCGTGCTGCGGATGATGACGACGGGCGGCGCGACGGTGTTCCTGCTGGCCTTCGTCAACACCTGGAACGCCTTCTTCCTGCCGCTGACCGTGCTGCGCGGCAAGGAGAACTGGACGCTCAACCTGGGCCTGTACAACTGGACCGGCACGCGCCTGGAGTCCGGCATCGACCTGACGGGCCTGGTGCTGACCGGCGCGCTGCTGTCCATCGTCCCGATGGCGATCATGATGGTCGCGATGCGCCGCTACTGGCGGTCGGGCGTGACGCTCGGCGCCCTCAAGTGATCGGCGCCCTCAAGTGACCTCCCTCGCCTCTCCCTGACTCCCGGGGGCCGCCGGTGACCCTGACTCCCCGCGGCCCCCGGGGTGCCCACGCCTCCCGGAGCCCTCACGTGACCGTCCTGCACAACCCCGTCCTCCGCGGCTTCGCCCCCGACCCCTCCCTGATCCGGGTCGGCGACTGGTACTACGTGGCGACCAGCTCCTTCGAGTGGTTCCCGACGATCCCGGTCCACCGCTCCCGCGACCTGGCCCACTGGGAGTACGCGGGGCACGTCCGGGGCGCGGCCCCCGGTGGCTCGCTGGCCGGGGTGCCCGACTCCGGGGGCATCTGGGCGCCGTCGCTGAGCTGGGACGGGGAACGGTTCTGGGTGACGTACACCGTCGTTCGCTCGGTCGGCACGCCGTACTTCGACCTGGACACCTACGTCTCGACGGCCACCGACGTGAGCGGCGAATGGAGCGTGCCGCGCCGGGTGGCGAGCCACGGCTTCGACCCGGCCCTGTTCCACGAGGACGGCAGGCTGTGGCTGCTGAACCTCCAGAACGACCACCGGCCGGGCGGTCAGCGGTTCGCCGGCATCGTCGTCACGGAGCTGGACCGGGACACGCTCGCCCCCATCGGGCCGACGCGCCTGCTGCTCCAGCACGACCGGCTGATCGAGGGGCCGAAGCTGCTGCGGCGCGCCGGCTGGTACTACCTGGTGCTCGCGGAGGGCGGCACGGGCTGGGAGCACGGGGTGCGGGTGGCCCGCGGCCGGGAGCTGACCGGGCCGTACGAACTCGACGAACGGCCCTTGCTGACCACCCGGGACGATCCGGAGGTGCCGTTGCAGAAGGCCGGGCACGGCGAGCTGGTCGAGATGCCGGACGGGCAGTGGGTGATCGGCCATCTGACGGCCCGTCCGCTGCACACGCCGCGGGGGCGCCGCTGCCCGCTCGGCCGGGAGACCGCGGTCCAGGCGGTGACCTGGGACGCCGAGGGCTGGCCCCGGCTGCGGCAGGGCGGTTGGCACCCGGCGGTGGAAGTCGACGTACCGACGCGGCCGCACCCGCTGCCTCCCGCCGCCCCGCCCGAGGGCTTGTCCTGGCCGTGGAGCTCACTGCGCGAGCCGCCGGACCCCTCGTGGGCCGACACGACGGCCCGGCCCGGCTGGATCCGGCTGCGCGGCCGGCACGGGCCGGAGTCCCGCTGGGCGAGCAGCCTGCTGGCCCAGCGCGTCACCGAGCACCGCGCGGAGGCCGAGGTCACCGTCGAGGCGCGGCCGGTCACCTTCACCCAGGCCGCCGGGCTGGTGCTCTGGTACAACCCCGAGGCGTACCTCAGCCTGGACCTGACCTGGGCGGAGCCCGAGGGCGAGCCGCAGCGCGGACAGCAGTGGCAGGGCACGCCCGGCGCGAAGGGCCGTACGGTGCTCAGCCTCGTGGAACGCGACGAGGAGGGCACCCGGCAGGTCGCCGTCGTGGAGGTGCCGGTGGACGCGGCCGTGTCGCAGGGGGTGACGCTGGGGGTGACGATCGAGGGAGCCGAGGCACGCTTCTGGCACGTACGGGACGGGGCGCGAACGGCGATCGGCCCGGCCCTGGACTTCAGCCGGCTGTCCGACGACCACGGTTCCCGGCTGCGCTTCACCGGTGCGATGGCGGGCGTCCACGCCCGGGACCTCGTCGACGCGGCGTTCACGGCGGACTTCACCGGGTTCCGGCTGACCTGCACACCCGACTGAGCGCGTTGTTCGGGGTTTCGAAAGTTTTGACCCACGAGAACCCGTGAATTCACTTGTCTTCCCGCCGTCCTGCGCCGCACCTAGAGTAGGAAGCGCTTTCTGCCCGGTCGGACTCCGGCCCGCGGTGAGCAGCGCTGGTCGAAACTTTCCACGGCCCTCGGGCGGGCCGGAGAGGTGGGTTCCCGATGGTCCGTACGGCGAGTGCGAGCGTGGCGGCCGGTCCGACGCTGGCGGTCGTGGCCCGCGAGGCAGGGGTGTCGGTGCCGACCGCGTCGAAGGTGGTCAACGGCCGGGAGGACGTGGCGCCCGAAACGCGCCGCCGCGTCACCGAAGCGCTCGACCGGCTCGGCTATGTGCGCAGACCCCGGTTCGACGCGACGAAGGCACCCCGGCTGGTCGACCTGGTCGTGCACTCGCTCGAGAGCTCCTGGTCGGGCGCGGTGCTGCACGGAGTGGAGGAGGCGGCGCACGACGCGGGCCTGGAGGTCGTGGTATCGGCGGCCCTGACCCGCACCCGGGCCGGCCGCCCGGAACGCGGCTGGCTGGACAAGCTGGTCGCCCGGGGCTCCGCCGGGGTCCTGTTCAACCTGGCCGAGCTGAGCGACTCCCAGTACGCCTGGCTGGAGCAGCACCGCATCCCGTTCGTGATGATCGACCCGGTCCAGGAACCGCCGGAGGGCGTGGCGTCGGTGGGCGCGGCGAACTGGCAGGGCGGTCTGACGGCCACGGAGCATCTGCTGTCCCTGGGGCACGAGCGCATCGCCGTCATCGCCGGTCACCGGCGCACGATGTGCAGCAGCGCCCGGGTCGCCGGTCACCGCTCGGCGCTCGCGTCGGCCGGGGTCCGGCACCGCGCCGAGTACGTCCGGCACGCCGGCTTCGACGAGAGCAAGGCCCGCCACCGCATGCTGGAACTGCTCGACCTGCCCGAGCCGCCTACGGCCGTCTTCGTCTGCTCGGACCGGATGGCGCTGGGGGTGTACGAGGCCCTGGCCGAGCGGGGGTTGAGGGTCCCGGACGACGTCAGTGTGGTGGGCTTCGACGACCTGCCCGAGTCGCGCTGGGCCTCCCCCGCGCTGACCACGGTCCGCCAGCCGCTGTCGGAGATGGCCGCGACGGCCCTGCGGTCGCTGTTGCGCCTGATGGACGGCCACCATCCGGAGAGCACACGGACGGAGTTGTCGACGCGGTTGGTGGAACGGGCGAGTACGGCGCCGCCGCGGGCGTAGCGCAGGCGATCCACGGTCGCCGGTGCGGGTGCGGACAGCCATCCGCCGTGGTCGCGGGTGGAATACGCCTACGGACGTGGGGAGTTGGCAGAAGTGCCAGGGTCGCCGCCGGTGTGCGGCGGCCGTACTCCGCGAAAGGACTGCCCGGTCATGACGCGCGACTCGCGCACGATCACCAACCCGGCCACCCTCCACGACCCCACGCCGTTCGGCTACAGCCACGCCGTCTCCGCACCCGGCGAAACCGTCTTCATCGGCGGCCAGTACGCCTCCGACGCCACCGGCGCCCCCGTGCCCGGCGACTTCGCCGCGCAGGTGGAACTGGCCTTCGACCGGCTGCGGTCGGCGCTGGAGGGGGTCGGGCTCGGTTACGAACACGTCGTACGGCTCGGCACGTTCATCGTGGACCACGACCTCGACAAGCTGGAGGTCCTGGGCAAGGCGCTGCACACGCGCTTCGGCCGGCGGCTCCCGGCGCAGACGCTCTGCGGGGTCGCCTCGCTGGCGCTGCCGGGGATGCTGTTCGAGGTCGACGCGGTGGCGGTGTGTCCCGGCGCGCCGGACACCGACTGAATCCGGCCGGACGTCGCCCACCGCCTCGCCGTACACCCCGAAGCACCGCATGCCGACCGACCGTCGCGGAGCACGCCCCGGCGCACCGTGCGCCGAGCGACGGTCGCCCGGCCGGTAGCCGCACACCCCTTACGCGCGCCGCGCGCCCGTCACGGTGGGGAACTGGCCGGAACCGACCGGCGTCGAACGATGCGGCGGGGAGGGGCCGTTGCCCGGGGCGGGGCGGCGGCGAGCAGTTGGGGGACGACCATGACACGCTGGCGGCCGCTTCCGGACGCACTGCCGAGGGAGGCACGGCACCTGGTCGGGCAACTGCGGGCGCTGAAGGACCGCACGGGTCTGAGCCTGGCCGAGCTGGCGCGGCGGACGGCGTACAGCAAGTCGTCGTGGCAGCGGTATCTCAGCGGGGCCAAGCAGCCGCCGAGGGGTGCGGTGCAGGCGCTGTGCCGGGTGGCGGGGGCGGAGCAGGCGCGGCTGCTGGCGCTGTGGGATCTGGCGGACCAGACGTGGCCGCACGGCGCTGCGGTGCCGGCGGAGCCGGCCGGGCAGGCGGTGGACACGGCGACGCCGCCGCCCGGCGCCGAGTACCGGCGGTGGCGGGCGGCGGCCCTGGTCTCCTTCGCGGTCATCGTGGTGCTGCTGGCCGGGCTGCTGTGGGTGCTGCCGACGAGGAGCGGGTGAGGCGGCGGGTCCACCCGCCCCCGCTCCCCGGCGACGGCGTTCTCATCCGAGAATGCGGTAGTGGGCGTTCTTCCAGGACCCGACGTTCCTCAGCTTCACCTGGTACTTGCCGCCCACGCGCTTGAAGTTGACGTTCTGCGCGTCGCCCTTGTACTGGACGATGTTGCCCGGGATGCTCAGCAGCCGGGTCTGGGCGAAGTCCCAGCTCTCGCTGACGACGACGCCGTCGGTCTCCGACAGCTTGTGCCGGCTCTGCCACCACTGCGTGGCCGACTCGGTCTCCGGCCCGAACGAGCCGTCGATCTGGCTCTTCTTGAAGGGCCGCCACTCGCCCTCGTCGTCCTCCCACAGGGCGCCGTCCGCCCACAGGACGGTCTCCCACAGGGCGATGGCGTTGCCCTTGGCGTACGCCTCGACGCCGAGGTTCTCCTCGTCCTCCCAGTCGTTGCCGACGGCGCCGCCGCCGTCGATACCGAAGTACGCGGGTGCGGCGTCGGCGGCGGGTGCCAGGGCGATTCCGGTGGCCCCGGCCCCCAGCAGCACGGCCGTCACCATCGCCATGGCCCGATTGCGCATGCTCATGCGGTCTTCCTTTCCGAACCGCCGTCCCCCGTGGGTTCCCCCTGGGGCGGCTCGTCTCATCCGGCACGGCACAGCCTCATGGGCCGGGGGCGGACGGAGCGAGCTTTCCCGCCGTACGCGGGCCGCCCAGGGACGGTTCACGAGCGGGGCGGCGGCGTCCCGGCGGAGGGTGGGACGCGCGGGACCCACAGGGGCCGGGGAGGGACGGACCCTGAGGGGTCAGGGCAGGGGCAGCGCGGCCGCCCAGGTGATGCCGCCCAGGAGGTGGGTGCGGAAGGCCGGGTCGTCGTAGGCCTCGGAGGCGTGGCCCAGGGCCGTGTAGAAGACGCGGCCCTCGCCGTGCCGCTTGCACCAGACCAGGGGGTGGTCGTCGCCCATGCCGCCGCCCTCGTAGGAGGACTCGTCGGCTATGGCCAGGACGTGGACCCTGCCACGTGGGTTGGTACGGAAGTCGTACCACTCGTCGGTGAAGTCCCAGACGGCGGGCAGATGCCGGGTCGCCGGGTGGGCGTGGTCCTCGATCACGGCCTTGCCGGGCTGGTGGAGGGGGTGCCGGGCGAACCGCGCGCCCAGCAGCTCGCCGTAGTACGGCCAGTCGTACTCCGTGCAGGCCGCCGCGTGCACGCCGACGAAACCACCGCCCGACTCCACGTAAGCGGCGAGCCGCTCCCGGCCGGCCGGGGTGAGGACCTCGCCGCTGGTGGAGAGGAAGACGAGGGCCGCGTAGTCGTCCAGGGGCCGCTCGAGGGCGGCCGGATCCTCGGTGGCGTGGACCTCGAAGTCGCCGAGGGTGCGGAGGGCGGCGACGCCGGCCGGGATGGAGTCGTGCCGGTAGCCCGTCGTGCGGGTGTAGACGAGCAGTCGGGGTGCCATGAGGTCCGAACCTACCGTTCCCGACAACAGCCGTGGTTGGCCCGTTCGGCCTGCTTCGGCACCCCGGCCGCCACGACCATGCCGGGACTGCCCGTGGCCGTCATGGCGGCGACGTGACGGGCCTGCCCGTGGGCCGTCTCGAACGGAGAGGACACCGCGCCGGCCGGTGTCCGATTCCTTCAAGACCGGGCGTCGCGGGCCCGCCTACGGTGGGCCCATGACTGCACGATTCGATGCCATCGGCCTGGTCGTCTCCGACATGGCCGCCTCCGTCGCCTTCTACCGCCGGCTCGGGTTCGCCTTCCCCGAGGGCGCCGAGAACCAGCCGCACACCGAGGCCGGACTGCCCGGCGGGCTGCGACTGATGTTCGACACCGAGGAGACGGTCCGCTCCTTCCTGCCGGAGTGGCAGCCGCCCTCGGACGGCGGCCGGGCTTCGCTGGCGCTGCGCTGCGACAGTCCGGAGGAAGTGGACTCGTTGTACGAGGAGTTGGTGGGCGCCGGGTGCCACGGCGAACTCAAGCCCTGGGACGCCTTCTGGGGGCAGCGGTACGCCGTCGTGCTCGACCCGGACGGCAACGGGGTCGACCTGTTCGCTCCGCTAGCCGCGGCCGGCGAGTAGCTCACCCAGCGGCAGGCCCGCCAACTCCCTGACGTCACGGGCCAGATGGGCCTGGTCGGCGTATCCGGCCCGGGCGGCCGTGTCCGCGAAGGGGACACCGTCCCGGGCCAGCGCGAGGGCGCGGCGCAGCCGCAGGATCCGGGCCAGGGTCTTGGGGCCGTAGCCGAACGCGGTCAGCGAACGGCGGTGCAGCCGGCGTGCTCCGAGGCCGAGTGCGTCGGCGGTCGCGGCGACCGGCCGGCCCGCGTCCAGGGCGGTCACGACGTGCCGCAGCAGCGGATCCGGTGGATCGGCACCGGCCGCCTGCCGCAGGGCGAGGTCCTCGAGTCCGCTCGCCGGGTCGGGGGCCGCGTTCACTCGTGCCGCCAATCGCCGTACCTCCGAGGCCGGCCACAGATCCGTGAGCTCGACGCGACGGTCGCGCAGCTCGTGCGCCGGTACGCCCAGCAGGGCCGGGGCCGTGCCCGGGTAGAAGCGGATGCCGGCCCAGGCGCCGGTCACACCGTCCGTGAGGTACGCGTGGGTATCGGGCCCGGCGACCAGCAGCCGCCCCTCGTGCCACAGCAGGTCCATACACCCGTCGGGCAGCACACGCGCCGCCCCGTCCCGCTCCGGGGCATTGCTCCACACGACCGCTCCCGCCAGCCGTGACGCCCGCTCCACGTACACGTGGGCCAGGTTACGCCGCGCCCGGCGAGGCTGCCGCGAGCGTCCCGGATCGGGCTTGCCACCGCCGCTGACCAGGGCACCGCGGCGCTCCCCCGCCCTACGCCACCCGCCCCCGGTACTCCACCGGGCTCACCCCGTACACCCGCTTGAACGCCGTCGACAAGGCGAACGCGCTGCCGTACCCCACCCGGCGGGCCACCGCGTCGAGCGTGTCCTCGGAGTCGCGCAGGCGGTCGGCGGCGAGGGCGAGGCGCCAGCCGGTGAGGTACGTCATCGGGGGCTCGCCGACCAGGGCGGTGAAGCGGCGGGCGAGTGCGGCGCGGGACACACCCACCTTGGCGGCGAGCGCGGCGACAGTCCACGGGTGGGCGGGATCGTCCTGGAGCAGGCGCAGAACACCGCCGACGACCGGGTCGGCGAGGGCCCGGTACCAGGCGGGCGCCTCCGCCTCCGGGCGGGCGAACCAGGCGCGCAGCGCGGCGATGACCAGCAGGTCCAGCAGCCGGTCCAGGACCACCTCCTGGCCGGGCTCGTCCCGCACGATCTCCTCGGAGACGTACGGCGTGAGCGAGCAGTCCCACACGTCGGACGTGAGGGCGAGCAGCGGCGGCAGCGCGTCCAGCAGCCGGCCGCTGATCTCGCCCTGCATCGGGTAGGTGCCGATCAGCATCACCGTGGCACCGTCGAGCCGGTCGCCCCAGGTGCGCACGCCCAGGTCCATGGAGCCGTTGAGGGGGCGTCCGTCGGGGTGGCGGCACTCCTGGCCGGGCAGGATCAGCGCCTGCGGAGCCGTGCCGGGGGCGTCTGCGCAGGTGTACGGGTCCGGGCCGCGGGCGATGGCCAGGTCCCCGGCCCGCAGCCGGGTCGGATCGCCCCGGTGGGGCAGGACCCAGGCCTCGCCGCGCGCGACGAGCATCACGGTGAGCGGCGCCCGGTCCTCCACGCGTACCGCCCACGGCGGGTCGAAGCACGCCCTGGTCATGAACGCGCCCCTGGCGCGCGGGCCCTCCAGCAACCCTGCAAGGGGGTCCCCCCGCGTGAGCGTGTTCGAGCGTGAGGGCGCGTCCATGGGGTCAGCGTAGACGCGGTCGTATGGGAATGAGCCGTTCAGCGATGGTTCCGTGCGGTGTACGGCAGTTGACTCGACGGCATGACGAACACGACACGGGACTCGCAGGACATGACGGTTGTGGTGACGGGCGCCTCGGGCCGTACGGGGAGCCGGGTGACACGGGCGGCGCAGGCCGCCGGGCTCACGGTACGGGTGGCGTCGCGGGCGACCGGTTTCGACTGGTGGGACCGCTCGACCTGGGCGGACGCCCTGCGCGGCGCCGGTGCGGCCTACCTCGTATACCCCTCGGACGTCGGCGCGCCGGGCGCCGCCGAGGCGGTCGGGGAGCTCGCGCGGGAGGCGGTCGGGCTCGGGGTGCGGCGGCTGGTGCTGCTGTCCGGGCGCGGCGAAGATCAGGCCCTGCCCACGGAGGAGGCGCTGCACGCGTCGGGGGCGGACTGGACGGTCCTGCGGGCCGCGTGGTTCGCACAGAACTTCAGCGAGGGGCCGCTGGTGGCGGAGCTGCGGGAGCGCGGGGAGCTGGTGTTCCCGGCGGGCGAGGTGCGCGAGCCGTTCCTCGACGTACGGGACATCGCGGACGTGACGGTGACCGCGCTGACGTCCGGCGACCGTTACGTGAACCGGACGATCACCCTCTCCGGCCCGCGCCTGCTCACCTTCGGCGAGGCGGTGGCGGAAATCGCCCGGGCGACGGGCCGCCCGCTCACCTACCGGGCCGTGTCGACACAGGAGTACGGCAAGAGGCTTCTCGAGTTCGGCCTACCACCGCAGGAGGTCACAGCCCTGACCGAAATCTTCGACACCCTCCTCGACGGCCACAACGCACACCTCTCACACGGCGTACAGGAGGTCCTGGGCCGCGCGCCCAGGGACTTCACGGACTTCGTACGGGAGGAGACGACGGCGGGGACGTGGAAGGGCTGACGACAGCGATCCACCTGCCGAGCAGGCGCTGCGCGTCGCGGGCAGACCACGGCCGGACCAGCACCGGCAGCGAGCGGCGGGCCACAGCCCGCGGGCCCGCCCGGAGGGCCCCGCGGGCACGCGGGCTGTGGGGAAGCCGCGTCGGTGCGCGGAAGTCGGGCCGGTGTGGGCCCGTTGTGGTGTCCGTGGGTGCCGTGGTGTGCGGGCCCGTTACTTGTTCGCGGGCGGTGGTGGCTCCCCGTGGGACTGGTCGGGGCCCTTCGTATGGGTGCTCTTCACGTGCGTCCGCAGGCGGGCCGTGACGTCCTCCGGGGGCAGGAAGCGGGACCAGCGTTCCGGGAACTCGGAGGGCATGTCGGGGTCGGCCTCGCCTCTGGCGGCGGCGCGGGCCACGTACTCGGCGACCTGCGCCTGCCGCAGCCGCTCGTTGGCCTCGCGGGCCGCGGCCGTCGCGGCGGCCGGCCAGACCCGGTCGATGGCGGCGTTGACCGCGGCCCCGACGAGCACGGCGAACGCGGCCACACCGATCCACAGCAGCACGGCGACGGGCGCCGCCAGGGAGCCGTAGATCGTCGGGCCCTCGACCGTGCTGGTCAGGTAGATCCGCAGCAGGAAGCTGCCGAGGACCCACATGCCGAGGGCGACGAGCGCGCCGGGCACGTCCTCGATCCACGGGGAGCGGACGGGGACGGAGACGTGGTAGAGCGTCGTCAGGAAGGCGATCGAGAGCAGGATCACGACGGGCCAGTAGAGGACCTGCACGACCGTCGTCGACCACGGCACGATCCGCACCACCGCGTCCGGCCCGGCCACCATCAGAGGCAGCGCGATCGAGCCGATCAGCAGGGCGACGATGAACAGCGCGAAGGCCATCAGGCGGGTCTTCACGATGCCCCGGACGCCGTCGAGGCCGTACATGACGGTGATGGTGTCTATGAAGACGTTCACGGCGCGGGAGCCGGACCACAGGGCGAACAGGAAACCGATGGAGATGACGTCGGGCCGGCCGCCCTTCATCACGTCGTGCAGGATCGGCTCGGCGATCTGCCGCACGCCCCGGTCGGACAGCACCGTGCGGGCGGCCTCCAGGAGGTTGGCCTGGAGGCTCTCGATGGTGTCGGCGCCGGTCCAGGCATCGACGTAGCCGAGCAGTCCGATCATGCTCAGCAGCAGCGGCGGCACCGACAGCAGCGTGAAGAACGCGGCCTCGGCCGCCAGCCCCAGGATGCGGTACTCGATGCAGGAGTTGACGGTGTCCTTGAGCAACAGCCAGGCGGTCCTGCGCTTGGAGACGTTCCGGTAGAGGGCACGCGCCCGGTGGAGGCGCCCGGAGGGTGTGTCGGGGGTTTCACTTGCTGGCTGCACCCCCTAACGGTATCCGTCGCACCTGATGGCACTCACCCACAGGTTGGTCTCCGGCACCCGGGACCCCGCCCCTTGGTGACCAAGGGGCCGCCCGGGGTACTTTCGCAGCATGGCTGGCAGCACCCACTCCGTGAACAACCAGGTCCCGCCGCTGGTCGGGTACGACGTCTTCTCGGCCGACCGGGCCCTCACGGCGGCGGTCGAACGACATCTCGATCCCGGCCTGCGCGACGAGGTACTGGGCGAGCTGTCGGCGCTCGGGCGGACCTCCGGCTCGGCCCAGGTGCAGGAGTGGGGGGCGCGGGCCAACGAGAACCCGCCCCGGCTGCGTACGCACGACCGGTACGGCCACCGGATCGACGAGGTCGAGTTCCATCCGTCCTGGCACCGGCTGCTCGGCAAGGGCGTCTCGGCCGGTCTGACCGCGGCCTGGGACCGGCCGGCCGGGCATCTGCGGCGGGCCGCCGCCTTCCTGGTGTGGACGCAGGTCGAGGCCGGCAACGGCTGCCCGCTGTCGATGACGCACGCGGCGGTGCCCGCCCTGCGCACGGACCCGGCCCTGGCCGCCGAGTGGGAGCCGCGGCTGACGTCCATGGTCTACGACCGTGAGCTCAGGCCCGCGCACCTCAAGGCCGGGGCGCTGTTCGGGATGGGCATGACGGAGAAGCAGGGCGGCAGCGACGTACGGGCCAACACGACGTCCGCGCGGCCGCTCGCGGAGGACGGGACGTACGGACTGACCGGGCACAAGTGGTTCTGCTCGGCGCCGATGTCCGACGGTTTCCTGGTGCTGGCGCAGGCGCCGGGCGGGCTCACCTGCTTCCTGGTGCCGCGGGTGCTGGCGGACGGCACGCGCAACGTGTTCCTGCTCCAGCGGCTCAAGGACAAGCTCGGCAACCGGTCGAACGCCTCGGCCGAGGTCGAGTTCGACGGGACCTGGGCCCGCCGGGTCGGCGAGGAGGGGCGCGGGGTGCGCACCATCATCGAGATGGTGGCGGCGACCCGGCTCGACTGTGTGCTGGGCTCGGCGGGGCTGATGCGGCAGGCCGTGGCGCAGGCGGTGCACCACTGCGCGTACCGGGAGGCGTTCGGCGGGAAGCTCGTCGACAAGCCGCTGATGCGCAACGTCCTCGCCGACCTCGCCATCGAGTCGGAGGCGGCGACGACGCTGGCGCTGCGGCTCGCGGCGGCCTACGACGACGGTGGCGAGCAGGAGCGGGCGCTGCTGCGGATCGCGGTGCCGGCGGCCAAGTACTGGGTGACCAAGCGGTGCCCGCCGGTGGCGGTGGAGGCGGCCGAGTGCCTGGGCGGCAACGGCTACGTCGAGGAGTCCGGACTGCCCCGGCTGGTGCGCGAGTCGCCGCTCAACTCGATCTGGGAGGGCGCGGGCAACGTCCAGGCCCTCGACGTGCTGCGGGCGTTGCGGCGGGAGCCGGGGGCCTTCGACGCGTATCTGCGGGAGGTCGGGCAGGCGCGCGGCGCCGATCACCGGCTCGACGGGGCCATCAAGAGCCTGCTGACCGAACTCGCCGATCTGGAGGGCGTGGAGGGGCGGGCGCGGCGGCTGGCGGAGCGGCTGGCACTGGTGCTCCAGGGGTCACTGCTGGTCCGTTTCGCGCCACCGCAGGTCGCCGACGCGTTCTGCGCGGCGCGGCTGGGCGGCGACGGGGGCGCGGCGTTCGGGACGCTCCCGCCCAGTCTCGATCTGGCGTCGGTGGTGGAGCGGGCCCGGCCGGTGACCTGATCCGGGCATCCGAAGCGGAGGTGGTGCTGCGCCGACACGGCACCACCCCCGCCGCACTGGCCCGTTCGAGCCACTGAACGCCGCTCGGGACGGCGCCGCTCAAGTCTCGGACACGGCCGGTCCGTCCACCAGGGTTGCAGGGGGTTGCAACTTGCTGCTGACTGTGTGCGGACTGTGCGCGTCCCCTCGGTGGCAGGCGGCACTATGAGACGGACAGTCAGAAGAGACTCCGGGGGGCACACGCCTATGGACGTCACGCAGCTCGCCGCCGTGGACACCACCCGTGCGGCGCGGGTGCTCAGCGAGGTCCGTTCCGCCCGGCTGTCCGGGCAGCCCGCGCCCGTGCCGCCGCGTCGGGTGATCGAGCAGTCCTGGGAGCGCATGCTGCGCAGCGGTGTGGATCCGGACCACGACTTCCGGGCGGATCTGCTGTCCCGCGAGGAGGTGCAGCGGCGGCGCGAGACGTCGGCGCTGCGCCATGTGCTGCCGGTGCTGCGGGAGGGGCTGCTGGGGTTCGCGGACGTCGCCCACCACATCATGGTGGTCGCCGACGAGGAGGGCCGGGTGCTGTGGCGCGAGGGCAGCGCGCCGGTGCTGCGCAAGGCCGACGGGCTCGGCTTCGAACTCGGCGCGGACTGGCGTGAGGACGTCGTCGGCACGAACGGTCTGGGCACCCCGGCGGTGGTGCGCCGGCCCGTGCAGGTCTTCGCCTCCGAGCACTTCGTGCGCTCCCAGGCCGTCTGGACGTGCGCCGGCGCTCCGCTGACGGATCCGCGGGACGGCCGGCTGCTCGGCGTGGTGGACGTGAGCGGACCGCTGGAGACGATGCATCCGGCCACGCTCGCCTGGGTCGACTCGGTGGCCAAACTCGCCGAGGCCCGGCTGCGGGAGCGGCACCTGGAGTCGCTGGAGCGGCTGCGGGCGGTGGCGGCGCCGGTGCTGGCCCGGCTCGTCGGGCGTGCCCTGGTCGTCGACCGGGACGGCTGGACCGCCGCGGTCAGCGGGATGCCGTACACGCGGCGTGTGGCCCTGCCCAAGTCCCTGTCGCCGGGCCCGAGGTGGGTGCCGGCGCTCGGGCTGTGCTCGGTGGAGCCGCTGGCCGGGGGCTGGCTGCTGCGGGCGGCCGCCGACGAGCCGGTGCCGCGTGGGGCGACCAGCATCGTGCTGGACCTGAGACAGGCCCGCAGATGGACGGTGGCGGTCTCCGGCGGCGCGGGCTCCTGGACCCGGGAACTGAGTCCCCGGCATGCCGAGTTGCTGTACCTCCTCGCCGTCCACCGCACCGGCCGCAGCGCCTCGGACCTGGCCGGCGATGTGTTCGGCGACCCGGCCCGCACGGTGACGGTGCGCGCCGAGATGTCGCGGGTACGGCGGTACCTCGGCGCGTTCCTGGAACACCGGCCGTACCGCTTCGCCGAGGAAGCCGAGGTGGAGGTGCTCCTCCCGGACGACCCGCAGGACCTGCTGCCGCACTCGACGGCACCGGCGGTGGGCAGGCTGCGCGGCTCCGCACCGGCCCCCTGAGGTTCACGGGGCGTGCCGTCCGGCCGCCCCAGGGGTGCATCTTGCGCATATTTGCAAGGTCTTCGCCCCTCACCCCGCCCACCTGCCGTAGCATCCTCTACGGGCCACCCCACCTGCTCCTCCGTCAACGTACGGACCACAAGGCGCAGTTGGCCCGCCTCGGGAGGACGTTATGAAGCATCGTGGCAGACACCGGCGGCGCAGGCGGGGCAGGGCACTGCGTGGGGCCCTGGCCGGGACGGCTCTCGCACTCACCGCCGCCGCCACCCTGATCAGCGCCTCGCAGGCCACGGTCGCCGACGCGCCCGGGGCTCTGAAGCCGGTCTCCGTGTCCGCCGAGGCCGGGCGACTGCCGCTGGCCGAGCACCGGGTGCCCGGGCGGTGGCTCGACCGGCTCGCCTCGAAGATGGGCCGCCCCGTCGGTGTGGGCACGGTGCTGGACGGCGCCGACCGCACGCTGCGGAACGCGGCCGACTGTTCGACCGCCGAGAAGCACACCCTGCCGGTCGAGCCGGCGGCCACGCGCGCGTACTGCTTCGGCGGCGCCGACACCCGGGGCTGGCGGTCCGGCGCGGTCACCACCTCCGGCGACGCGGACGACGACGGCCGCTGGGGCGGGAACCGCGTGGTCCTCTCCGGCTGGACCCGCGACGGCACCCCGGGCGGCTCCTTGGACGGCCCGGCTCCCGAGCAGGGCCTCGCCAAGGTCGCCTTCGTCGACGCGAACGACCCCGACCGGCTCCGCTACACCTGGGCCCTGCTGGCCGTCCCGGTGGACGGCGGGCGGGACTACCGGGGGCTGGTCTCCCCGCTGTCCGGCATGGTCTGGTACCAGGACAAGCTGCTGGTGACGACCCGCGAGGGCGACCGGAACGCGCTGTACGTGTTCGACATGGACCGCATCCAGCGCGCCACCGTCGACTCCGGCGCGGTCGGCCGCGTGCGGGGCGGCTGGGCGGCGGACGGCCACCGGTACGTGCTGCCCGCGGTCGCCTCGTACGCCCTGCCCGGCGGGGACGACGTGCCGCACCCTGCCGCCGTCTCCCTCGACCGCAGCACCTCCCCCGACAGCCTGGTGGCGAGCGAGTGGGTGCCGGCGGACGGCGACCGGCGCACCCGGCTGTGGCGCTACCCGCTGAGCCGGGGCCCTGCCCGGTCCGGCCTGCTCACCACGGACTCCTCGGGGCACGCGAACCCGGTCGAGGCGTACGAGTCGAAGACGGCCGACGTGCGGGGCGTGCTGTCGTACCGCTCAGGCTGGTACCTCGACCGGGCGGCGGGCACGCCCGGTGGGCACGGGACGCTGTGGCGTCAGGACACGGAGGGCGCGCGGGCGACGGAGTGCGCGACGGACGAGACGCGCCACTGCTGGAGCGGCCTGTCGGGTTCCCTGTCCTACTGGGAGGAGACCGGCGAGCTCTGGTCCCAGTCGGGCCGGATGCTGTTCGCGCTGCCGCTGGCGTCGGTGGACAGGGCGCTGGGCCGACCGGCAGAGCAGTAGGTCCATCGACAGACCAGTAGGTCAGATGATTTTCTGGCCCGCATGACCACCATCGCCGTGACCACCTGGTCCCTGGAGCAGACCGCCCCGACCGACCTGCTGCCGGCCGCCACGCCGGACGGGGACGTCCGGGTCGTCCGCTCCGAGGTCCCCTCGCCCGAGTTCAGCCGGTACCTGTACGCCTCGATCGGCGGCGACATCCACTGGACGGACCGGCTGAGCTGGCCGTACGCGCGGTGGCTGGAGCACCTGGAGCGGCCCGGCGTGGAGACGTGGGTGGCGTACGACCGGGGCACACCCGCGGGGTACGTGGAGCTGGAGGCGCAGGACGACGCGGTCGTGGAGATCCTCTACTTCGGCCTGCTCCCCGCTTTCCGCGGCCGGCGCATCGGCGGGCACCTGCTGTCGTACGGCACGGCCCGCGCCTGGGACCTCGCGGACCGCTGGGCGGGACTGACCCCGACGAAGCGGGTCTGGCTGCACACGTGCAGCAAGGACAGCGAGCGCGCGATGGACAACTACCAGCGCCGTGGCTTCAAGCTGTTCGACACCAAGGTCGAGGAGGAACCGGACGTCACCGCTCCGGGGCCGTGGCCTGGAGCGTTCCCCGTCTGACCTGGCCGGACACCCCGGGACGGGCCGATGTGACCAAGGACACTCACGTCTTGCATTTCGAGACATAAGTGTCCGAATCTTGGACGAAGCTGGACTGTGTCCAGATCGCCGTGACACGCTTCCGTCATGCCTGGAACTGGGATCGCCTTGGTGAGTCGACGCCACGTCGACCTCGGCCGCATGTCCAGCGCCATCTGTCCGGCGCGCTGAGAGCACTCACGCAAGCCCGACAATCCCCCTTTCTCGTCTCATCCCTGCGCAATGACGCGCCCTATGCCCATGCGTGCTCGCACGCGCAGGTCAGAGCCGCTTTCCCGCCTGTCCCGAAGGACGTATCAACCATGGCCGCCACCCCGCAGAAGCCTGCCGCCGCGACTCCCCGCCGCAAGGTGAGCCGTCACCGCGGTGAGGGTCAGTGGGCCGCGGGGCACCACACCCCGCTCAACGGCAACGAGCAGTTCAAGAAGGACGACGACGGTCTCAATGTGCGGACACGCATTGAGACGATCTACTCCAAGCGGGGCTTCGACTCGATCGACCCGAACGACCTGCGCGGCCGCATGCGCTGGTGGGGCCTGTACACCCAGCGCCGCCCCGGGATCGACGGCGGCAAGACGGCGGTCCTGGAGCCGGAGGAGCTGGACGACGAGTACTTCATGCTGCGCGTCCGCATCGACGGCGGGGCGCTGACCACCCGGCAGCTCCGGGTCATCGGCGAGATCTCGCAGGAGTTCGCGCGCGGCACGGCCGACATCACCGACCGGCAGAACGTGCAGTACCACTGGATCCGGATCGAGGACGTGCCCGAGATCTGGAACCGGCTGGAGGGCGTCGGCCTGTCCACGGTCACCGCCTGCGGCGACACCCCGCGCGTGATGATCGGCTCGCCCGTCGCCGGTATCGCCGAGGACGAGATCATCGACGGCACTCCGGCGCTTGAGGAAATGAAGCGCCGGGTGCTGAACAACAAGGCGTACTCGAACCTCCCGCGGAAGTTCAAGACGGCCATCTCCGGCTCGCCGGTGCTGGACGTCGTGCACGAGATCAACGACGTCGCGTTCGTGGGCGTCGTGCACCCCGAGCACGGCCCGGGCTTCGACGTGTGGGTCGGCGGCGGCCTGTCCACCAACCCCAAGCTCGGCGTGCGGCTGGGCGCCTGGGTGCCCAGCGACGAGGTCCCGGACGTCTACGAGGGCGTCATCTCGATCTTCCGCGACTACGGCTACCGGCGGCTGCGCACCCGGGCCCGCCTGAAGTTCCTCGTCGCCGACTGGGGTGCGGAGAAGTTCCGGCAGGTCCTGGAGGACGAGTACCTCAAGCGCAAGCTGGTCGACGGCCCGGCTCCCGAGCAGCCGGTCCAGCAGTGGCGCGACCACATCGGCGTGCACCGCCAGAAGGACGGCCGCTTCTACGTCGGCTTCGCCCCGCGCGTGGGACGCGTCGACGGCGCGACGCTCACGAAGATCGCCGACCTCGCGGAGGCCCACGGCTCGGGCCGGGTGCGCACCACCGTCGAGCAGAAGATGATCGTCCTCGATGTCGAGGAGGACAAGGTCGAGTCGCTCGTCGAGGGCCTGGAGGCGCTCGACCTGACCGCCCGGCCGTCCTCGTTCCGGCGCGGCACCATGGCCTGCACCGGCATCGAGTTCTGCAAGCTCGCCATCGTCGAGACCAAGCAGCGCGGCTCGCAGCTCATCGACGAGCTGGAGCGCCGTCTGCCGGACTTCGAAGAGCCGATCACCATCAACCTCAACGGCTGCCCGAACGCCTGTGCCCGTATCCAGGTGGCGGACATCGGTCTCAAGGGCCAGCTGGTCGTCAACGACAAGGGCGAACAGGTCGAGGGCTACCAGGTGCACCTGGGCGGCGCGCTCGGCCTGGAGGCGGGCTTCGGCCGCAAGGTGCGCGGCCTGAAGGTCACCTCCGACGAGCTGCCCGACTACGTCGAGCGCGTCCTGAAGCGCTTCCAGGCGGAGCGCGAGGACGGCGAGCGGTTCGCCACGTGGGCGGCCCGGGCCAGCGAGGAGGCCCTGTCGTGAGCGAACGTGCGGCCCCCTTCTACTGCCCCTACTGCGGTGACGAGGACCTGCGTCCGCACGAGGAGAGCCACGGCGCGTGGGAATGCGCGGCATGCAACCGAGCCTTTCAGCTGAAGTTCCTCGGGCTGCTGGCCCAGGGGCTGAAGCGATCCGACACCGGAGGGGCGAAGATATGACCACGGTTCAGGAACAGCGCACGACCGAGGAGCTCAAGGCCCTCGCCGAGCAGGCGGGCCGCGACCTGGAGGACGCCTCCGCCCTGGAGATCCTCCAGTGGGCGGCCGAGACGTTCGGCAAGCGCTTCTGCGTGACGTCCTCCATGGAGGACGCGGTCGTCGCCCACCTTGCCTCCCGCGCGATGCCCGGCGTCGACGTCGTCTTCCTCGACACCGGCTACCACTTCGAGGAGACCATCGGCACCCGTGACGCGGTCGACGCCGTGATGGACGTCAACGTCATCACGCTCACGCCGCGCCAGACGGTCGCCGAGCAGGACGCGGAGTTCGGCCCGAAGCTGCACGACCGCAACCCCGACCTGTGCTGCGCCATGCGCAAGGTGGAGCCTCTGGAGCGAGGCCTGAAGGACTACCAGGCCTGGGCGACCGGTCTGCGCCGCGACGAGTCCCCGACCCGGGCGAACACGCCGGTGGTCAGCTGGGACGACAAGCGCCAGAAGGTCAAGATCTCCCCGATCGCCCGCTGGACCCAGGACGACGTGGACGCCTACGTCACCGAACACGGCGTCCTGACGAACCCGCTGCTGATGGACGGCTACGCCTCCGTCGGCTGCGCCCCCTGCACCCGCCGCGTCCTGGAGGGCGAGGACGCGCGCGCCGGCCGCTGGGCCGGCCGCAGCAAGACCGAGTGCGGGCTGCACGGATGACGACGCCTCAGACTCAGACGACTCAGACGATTCAGGAGACCGACGTGACGACCGGAGCCACCGTCTGGCTCACGGGTCTGCCGAGTGCCGGCAAGACCACCATCGCCCACGAGCTGGCCGGCCGGCTCCGCGCCGAGGGCCACCGTGTCGAGGTGCTCGACGGCGACGAGATCCGCGAGTTCCTCTCGGCGGGCCTCGGCTTCAGCCGCGAGGACCGGCACACCAACGTGCAGCGCATCGGCTTCGTCGCCGAACTGCTCGCCCGTAACGGTGTGCTCGCCCTCGTCCCGGTGATCGCGCCGTACCAGGACAGCCGCGAGGCGGTGCGCAAGCGGCACCAGGCGAACGGCACCGCGTACGTGGAGATCCACGTGGCGACCCCGGTCGAGGTGTGCAGCGAGCGGGACGTGAAGGGCCTGTACGCCAAGCAGGCCGCGGGCGAGCTCAAGGGGCTCACCGGGATCGACGACCCGTACGAGGCACCCGAGTCGCCCGATCTGCGCATCGAGTCGCAGAACCAGACCGTGCAGGAGTCCGCGGCGTCCGTGTACGCCCTGCTGAGCGAAAGGGGACTGGCATGACGACCGCCGCCACGGTTTCCGAGGAGACCGACAGCCCGTACGCGCTCTCCCACCTCGACGCTCTCGAGTCCGAGGCCGTACACATCTTCCGTGAGGTGGCGGGTGAGTTCGAGCGGCCGGTGATTCTGTTCTCCGGTGGTAAGGACTCGATCGTCATGCTGCATCTGGCGCTGAAGGCCTTCCGGCCGGCGTCGGTGCCGTTCTCGCTGCTGCATGTGGACACCGGGCACAACTTCCCCGAGGTCATCGACTACCGGGACCGCACGGTGGCCCGGCACGGGCTGCGACTGCATGTCGCCTCGGTGCAGGACTACATCGACCGGGGTGTGCTCAAGGAGCGTCCGGACGGCACGCGGAACCCGCTGCAGACGGTGCCCCTGACGGAGAAGATCCAGCAGGAGCGTTTCGACGCGGTCTTCGGCGGCGGCCGGCGGGACGAGGAGAAGGCCCGGGCGAAGGAGCGGGTGTTCTCCCTGCGGGACGAGTTCTCGCAGTGGGACCCGCGACGCCAGCGCCCGGAGCTGTGGAACCTCTACAACGGCCGGCACGCCCCGGGCGAGCACGTCCGCGTCTTCCCGCTGTCCAACTGGACCGAGCTGGACGTGTGGCAGTACATCGCCCGCGAGGGCATCGAGCTGCCGGAGATCTACTACGCGCACGAGCGCGAGGTGTTCCAGCGCAGCGGCATGTGGCTGACGGCCGGTGACTGGGGCGGGCCGAAGGACGGCGAGACCGTCGAGAAGCGCCTGGTGCGCTACCGCACGGTGGGTGACATGTCGTGCACCGGCGCCGTCGACTCCGACGCCGACACGATCGAGAAGGTGATCGTGGAGATCGCCGCTTCCCGGCTGACCGAGCGGGGTGCCACCCGCGCCGACGACAAGATGTCCGAGGCCGCGATGGAAGACCGCAAGCGCGAGGGGTACTTCTAGAGATGAGCACGATCACGACCGAGGAGCTCTCGGCCACCACGCTGCTGCGGTTCGCCACCGCCGGTTCCGTCGACGACGGCAAGTCCACCCTGGTGGGCCGGCTGCTGCACGACTCCAAGTCGGTCCTCACCGACCAGTTGGAAGCCGTGGAGCGGGCGTCTGCGAGCCGGGGCCAGGAGGCGCCGGACCTCGCGCTGCTGACGGACGGTCTGCGGGCCGAGCGGGAGCAGGGCATCACCATCGACGTGGCGTACCGCTACTTCGCCACGCCCCGGCGCCGGTTCATCCTCGCCGACACCCCCGGCCACGTGCAGTACACCCGCAACATGGTCACCGGCGCCTCCACGGCCGAGCTGACGGTGATCCTGGTCGACGCCCGCAACGGGGTGGTCGAGCAGACCCGCCGGCACGCCGCCATCGCGGCCCTGCTGCGGGTGCCGCACGCGGTCCTCGCGGTGAACAAGATGGACCTCGTCGGCTACGACGAGAAGGTGTTCGCCGCCATCGCCAAGGAGTTCACGGCGTACGCGACCGAGCTGGGTGTCCCCGAGGTCACCGCGATCCCGATCTCCGCGCTCGTCGGTGACAACGTGGTGGAAGCGTCCGCGAACATGGACTGGTACGGCGGCCCGACCGTGCTGGAGCACCTGGAGACGATCCCGGTCGCGCACGACCTGAGTCACTGCCACGCCCGGCTGCCCGTGCAGTACGTGATCCGGCCGCAGAGCGCGGACCACCCGGACTACCGGGGTTACGCCGGTCAGATCGCGGCCGGTTCCTTCCACGTCGGCGAGGCCGTCACCGTGCTGCCGTCGGGCCGCACCTCGAAGATCTCCGGTATCGATCTGCTGGGCGAGCCGGTCGACGTGGCCTGGACGACGCAGTCGGTGACCCTCCTGCTGGAGGACGACATCGACATCTCGCGCGGCGACCTGATCGTGCCCACCAAGGACGCGCCCCCGACCACGCAGGACGTCGAAGCCACCGTCTGCCACGTCGCCGACGCCCCGCTGACCGTCGGCCACCGGGTGCTGCTGAAGCACGGCACCCGCACGGTCAAGGCGATCGTGAAGGACATCCCGTCCCGCCTCACGCTCGACGACCTGTCCCTGCACCCGCACCCGGGACAGCTCGTCGCCAACGACATCGGCCGGGTGAAGATCCGTACCGCCGAGCCGCTGCCGGTCGACTCCTACGCGGACTCGCGGCGCACCGGCTCGTTCATCCTGATCGATCCCAACGACGGCACGACACTGACCGCGGGCATGGTCGGCGAGTCCTTCGCCGCCCCGGAGCCGGTGAAGGACGAGTCCGAGGACGACGGGTGGGACTTCTGACATGAACTCCTCCGACTTCTACTCGATGTTCGCGAAGGAGGGCGGCCGCGTCGGCAGCGGTGCTCTCGGCAGCGGGCAGGGCGGAGTGGCCCGATGTGTGCGCTGACGTACGCGCACCGCTCGCGCGCCCTCACCCCCCACCGCCGTAGACGAAAACCTGCCGACCTCCCGGCCACGACCTGAGAGACCGTGATCGCCGGGCTTCCGAGAGGAAACCCTCCCGTGCCTGCATCATCCGCTCTGCGCCGATCGTTCGCGGTACTGGCCGCGCTGCCCCTGCTCACGCTGGCCGCCTGCGGCTACGGCTCCCAGGCCAAGGACGACGGGGGCGCCAAGATCGCCGCCGGGGCGAAGAAGATCGAGGGTCTCGACACCGTCAAGATCGGTTACTTCGGGAACCTGACCCACGGCACCGCGCTGGTGGGCATGCAGAAGGGCTTCTTCCAGAAGGCGCTCGGCGCCACCAGGGTCAAGCCCGCGCTCTTCAACGCGGGGCCCTCCGAGATCGAGGCCCTCAACTCCGACTCCATCGACATCGGCTGGATCGGCCCCTCCCCCGCCATCAACGGCTACACCAAGGCGGACGGCAAGAACCTGCGGATCATCGGCGGTTCGGCGTCCGGCGGCGTGAAGCTGGTGGTCAATCCGGACAAGATCAAGTCGTTGAAGGACGTCAAGGGCAAGCGGATCGCGACTCCGCAGCTCGGCAACACCCAGGACGTGGCGTTCCTCAACTGGGCCGCGGAGCAGGGCTGGAAGGTCGACCCGCAGACCGGCAAGGGTGACGTCACGGTCGTCCGCAGTGACAACAAGGTCACCCCGGACGCCTACAAGTCCGGGTCCGTCGACGGCGCCTGGGTGCCGGAGCCGACCGCGTCGAAGCTGGTCGCCGAGGGCGGCAAGGTGCTCCTCGACGAGGGGTCACTGTGGCCGGACAAGAAGTTCGTGATCACGAACATCATCGTGCGGCAGGACTTCCTGAAGAAGCACCCGAAGGTCGTCGAGGCGGTGCTGAAGGGCTCGGTCGAGACCAACAAGTGGATCAACGCCCACCCCGATGAGGCGAAGGCGGCAGCCAACCAGCAGCTGGCGGCGGACTCCGGCAAGGCGCTGCCCGCCGATGTGCTGGACCCGGCGTGGAAGTCGATCCAGTTCACCGACGACCCGCTGGCCTCCACCCTCAACACCGAGGCCGAACACGCCGTCAAGGCCGGGCTGCTGGAGAAGCCGGATCTGAAGGGCATCTACGACCTCGCGCCGCTGAACAAGGTCCTCAAGGCCGAGGGCGAGCCCACGGTCGACGACGCCGGTCTCGGCGTCAAGTAAGCCCGCATCCCGACCCATTCCCAGGAGGTGACGACCATGGCCACGACCCTCGCCAAGGCCGCCGACGGCACCGAGACGGCCACCCACGCCGCCCGGATCGCCCACGTCTCGAAGTCGTTCCCGGGCCCCGCCGGGCAGCAGCTCGTCCTGGACGACATCACCCTCGATGTCGCCCCCGGCGAGTTCGTCACCCTCCTGGGGGCCTCGGGCTGCGGCAAGTCCACGCTGCTCAACCTGGTGGCGGGCCTGGACCGGCCCTCCGCCGGCGAGATCAGCACGGATGGCCGCCCGGCGCTGATGTTCCAGGAGCACGCGCTGTTCCCGTGGCTGACCGCCGGCAAGAACATCGAACTCGCCCTGAAACTGAGGGGCGTGCCGAAGGCGGAGCGCCGTGAGCGGGCCGAGGAACTGCTCGAACTCGTCCGGCTCAAGGGTGCCCACCGCAAGCGGGTGCACGAACTGTCCGGCGGAATGCGCCAGCGCGTCGCGATGGCCCGCGCGCTCGCCCAGGAGAGCAAGCTCCTGCTGATGGACGAGCCGTTCGCCGCGCTCGATGCCATCACCCGCGATGTGCTGCACGACGAGCTGACCCGTATCTGGCGCGAGACGCAGCTGTCCGTCCTGTTCGTCACGCACAACGTGCGCGAGGCCGTCCGGCTCGCCGAGCGCGTGGTGCTGCTGTCCTCCCGGCCGGGCCGCATCGCCCACGAGTGGACCGTGGACATCGAGCACCCGCGCCGTATCGAGGACACGGCCGTGGCGGAGCTGTCCGTCGAGATCACCGAACAACTGCGTGGGGAGATCCGCCGTCATGGCCAGCACTGATTCGACGACCGCCGCCAAGGACGGCAACGATCTCGCCGGACTGGAAGCCGGCCTGGACGCGCTGGAGACGGTGCAGACCGGCCGCAAGCCGTTTCGGCAGACCTTCGTGGAGAAGATCCTGCCGCCCGTCATCGCCGTCGCCCTCGTCCTGGCGGCCTGGCAGGCCCTGGTCTCCTTCAAGGTCGTCGACGACCCCACCAAGCTGCCCGCGCCGTCGGCGGTGTGGGACGTCGTCCACACCGCGTGGCTCCAGGGCGAACTGCTCGGCTACATCTGGACCAGCGTCTCGCGCGGCCTGCTCGGCTTCTGCTTCGCCCTGATCATCGGCACCCCCCTGGGCCTGCTCGTGGCCCGCGTGAAGTTCGTCCGCGCGGCCCTCGGCCCGATCCTGTCCGGCCTCCAGTCCCTGCCCTCGGTCGCCTGGGTCCCCCCGGCGGTCATCTGGCTGGGACTGAACAACTCGATGATGTACGCGGTGATTCTGCTCGGCGCGGTCCCCTCGATCGCCAACGGCCTGGTCTCGGGCGTCGACCAGGTGTCGCCGCTGTTCCTCCGCGCGGGCCGCACCCTCGGCGCGACCGGCCTGAAGCACACCTGGCACATCGTCCTCCCGGCCGCCCTGCCCGGCTACGTCGCCGGCCTGAAGCAGGGCTGGGCCTTCTCCTGGCGCTCCCTGATGGCCGCCGAGATCATCGCCTCCTTCCCCGACCTCGGCGTCGGCCTCGGCCAGCTCCTGGAGAACGGCCGCAACGCCAGCGACATGGCCATGGTCTTCGAAGCCATCCTCCTCATCCTCGTCGTCGGCATCGCCATCGACCTGCTCATCTTCAGCCCGCTCGAGCGGTGGGTGCTGCGCAACCGCGGCCTGCTGGTGAAGAGCTGAAGTCCCGTGATCAACAAGCCTGTTCTCCTCGTCATCGCCCACGGCAGCCGCGACCCGCGGCACGCCGCGACGGTGCATGCCCTGGTACGCCGGGTCCGCTCCCTACGTCCCGACGTACGCGTGGAGACAGGCTTCCTGGACTTCAACGTGCCCTCGGTGCAGGGAGTGCTGGAGTCCCTTGCGGTCCAGGGCGTCCGTGACGTCGTGGCCCTTCCCCTCCTCCTGACCCGGGCGTTCCATGCGAAGGCGGACATCCCGGCGGTTCTCGCGGACGCTCCCCCGCAGCTCCGTATCCGCCAGGCGGAGGTCCTGGGCCCGTCGCCCCTGTTGCTGTCCGCCCTGGAGCGACGCCTGTACGAGGCGGGTCTGTCCCCCGCCGACAAGTCCTCGACCGGGGTCGTGCTGGCCTCGGCGGGGTCCACCGACCCGGAGGCGATCGCAGTGATCGCAGAAATCGCGCGGGAGTGGCGGCACACCGGTTGGTGCGCCGTGCGACCTGCGTTCGCCTCCGCATCTCTCCCCCGCACGGAGGACGCCGTCCGGGAACTCCGGTTTCTCGGCTGCTCCCGAGTGGCGGTCGCGCCCTACGTCCTCGCCCCCGGCTTCCTCCCGGACCGCATCGCCCGGGGCGCGGCGGAGGCAGACGTCCTGGCGGACGTGCTGGGGCCGGCGCCGGAGGTGGCCCGGGTGGTGCTGGAGCGGTACGAGGCGGCTCAGGTGCCGGCGTTGGCGGCTGTGAGCGCCTGAACGGCACGGGCTCCGATTGCCGGCTGCTTCGCCCCCCGGGTGTGCGCTTGTTCCGGTTCGTGGGTCTGCGGAAGGTCGTGTGCCGCCGAGCAGGTACTCGAGCGGGAGTGCGTGGCCGTCACCCGGCGGGTTCCGGCTCCGGCTGGAGTGCGAAGGAGTAGGGGGCCCAGGGGCCTGTGACTTCGACGCGGAGGCCGGGGATGCCCCGGGCGGCCGCCAGTAGGCCGGTGCGGAAGGCGTCGACGCGGTCGGCGGGGACGAGGTAGGCGTCGTTGCCGACGTTGGTGCCGGGGGCCGGGCCCGCGAGGCTTCCGCGTTGCGGGGTGTGTGCGACGCGGTCGACGGCGAGGGTGCCGGCCGTCTGCGTGAGGTGTGCCGCCGCCTGTGCGACCGTACGCCAGGCTTCCTCGTTTCTGCGGTGTCTGCGGCGGCGGATGGCCAGGTAGGCGCGGCCGACGCCGAGGCCGGTGGGCGTTTCCTGTCCGGCGTCGGTGTCCGACTCGGGTGGTGTGATGTCGGGTGTGGCGTAGATCTTGACGCCGAGTTCGACGTGGCCCGTGAGGCGGTCCAGAAGGGACAGGAAGTACGCGCGGCGGGTGTCGAGGGCCTGCCGGGCGCGGTTCTCATCGGGGTAGACGGTGGCCAGGCGGAGGGGCAGGACGGCGGCGCCGCTCGCGACGAGCGCGGCGACCACGGCGTGGTGGGAGCGGACCGTGGACTCCATCCAGTCCAGGTCGTCGAGGTGGGCCTTGAGGGGGGCTTCGTCGTAGTCGGCGGCCGGGACGTGACCGACGGCGAAGGCCAGCCGGGAGGTGGGGTCGGCGGGCTCCACCAGGTGGACCGGGTCGCCGGCGACTCCGCGCAGGTCCGCCACCGCCGCGGCGGCCTCGGGGGTGCGGCGCAGGACCGCGTAGGCGTAGACGAGGTTCGGGTCGGTCATGGCTCCGGCCTCCTGTCGGCCGCCTTGAGGGCGGCGATCTCGGCGCGCAGTCGTTCGTTCTCGTCGGCCAGGGACCGCTCGGGGCGGGCGGCCCGGGAGGAGAGGGAGGGATCGTGTTCCCACCAGTCGATGCCCATCTCCTTCGCCTTGTCGACGGAAGCGACGAGCAGGCGCAGCTTGATGGTGAGCAGTTCGATGTCGAGCAGGTTGATCCGGATGTCACCGGCGATGACCACGCCCTTGTCGAGGACGCGTTCGAGGATGTCGGCGAGGTTGGCGCTCTGGGTGCCGGGCCCGTGGTCGTGGGGGGAGGGCAGGCGGGGCGGTCCGGTGAGTCCGCCTGTTGCCGGATGGGTCATGGTCGGGGGGCTCGTCTCCGGGCGGTGATCTCGTCGAGTCGGTCCAGTAGTTCGTCCTCGCGGCGGTCGTACTCGTCCTCGTCGATGCGGCCTTCCAGCAGGGCCCGTTCCAGGTCGACGAGGGCCTGCCGGACGGGAGCCGGGTCGTAGTACTGCGCCTCGGCCGCCGCCTGTAGCTGCTCGGCGGCCCAGAGGGTGGTGCGCAGGGGCGCGAGCGGGAGGGTGAGGATGCCGGTGAGCAGGCCCATGGTCAGGCGGCGAAGCTGTAGGGGGGCAAGGGACCGCGCAGGCGGAAGTCGTAGGCGTCGCCGTAGTCGTGGGCCAGGCGCCGGCCGGCCGTGGTGAACTCCTCGGCGCGGGCGCGTTCGACGAGGAACGACACGTTGAGGAAGTCGTCCTTGGACGGGTCCGCCACGACGCTGGACCTGGCCAGTCCGGACAGCCGCCGGACGATCTCGTCGGCCTGCCGCCGCTGCCGGGCGTCGACCTGCCGGGCGACCAGTTCGCCGAGAGCGAGGCGGTCCTCGTAGCTGCCGGTGCCGTCGCGGGTGCCCTGGTTGAGCCGGCGGGCCTCCTCGGACTCGTCGAGCACCTCGCGCAGCAGGTCGTCCTGGTCGCGGGCGGCCTTGAGGTTGAACTCGGCGGTGCCGTGCAGTGCGTCCAGCCTTCGGGCGTAGTCCTGGCCCCGCTCCTCCAGGGCCGTTCTGACGGCGGTGTCGTCGGGGGCGAGCAGGCCGAACCGCATGGGCAGAACCGATCCGTCGGCCATCAGCCGCTCCTGGAGTTCCTGGTGGGCGGCGAGGTCGCGCCGTTTGGGACGCAGGCCGGGGGGTGCGGCGCTGATCACGGCGGCGAGCGGGCCGTGGACGACCACGCGAGGGGGGTCGTCGGTCCCGCCGACGGTGCGCAGGCCGTCGAGCCGCAGGGGGTGGTCGGAGCGGGTGACGGCGTAGACGTAGACGCCGCTCACCGGTCTTCCTCCCTGCCGTCCTTGTCGTCGCGGTCGAAGATGTCGCCGATCGCGTCGATGGCGCCGCCGATCGCGCCGCTGGTCTTGCCCCGGGCGCCGCTCTCGACGAGGTTGCCGACGATGTCGGTGAGCTTGTCGGGGGCCTTGCGGCCGGACTCGAGGTCGAGGCGGTTGCAGGCCTCGGCGAAGCGGAGGTAGGTGTCGACGCTCGCGATGACGATGCGTACGTCGATCTTCAGGATCTCGATGCCGACCAGGGAGACACGGACGAACACGTCGATCACAAGCCCGCGGTCCAGGATCAGTTCGAGGATGTCGAAGAGGCCGCCGGTCCCCGACCCGCCGGAGGTGGCGGCGGGTTGCGTCCCGCCGGTCTGCGTCATGACGGTCACGGTGCGATTCCTCTCGCGAGACTCGTTCTCGTGCCGCCCGTAGGTACGGGGGTGGCGGCGGGCGTGTTCACGCGAACACCGAAAACGGTCCCGCGAAGGGAAGCCGAGAGGAGCAGGACGGTCGCCAGGCCTGTCGTTTGCCTCACGTCGCAGGGAATCGGCGGCATCTCGTCAGTGCCGGCGAGCGGGGTCTGGTGCGTGCGGCTGCAAGGCGGAGGAGGGCCTCGAAAACGGCAGGCCTAGCGGCCTCGGTCGAGCTGGCCGCGGGCGTACCGGCGCACCCGTTCGTAGCCCAGGAGCCGGCCCTCCGGGTCGAGGGTGACCCGGTAGGTCGCCATGATGGTCATGGTGTCGGGGACCCGCTCCAGCTCGACGACCTCCACGTCGGCCGTCCAGCCGTCGGGCGTCGGGCGGACCGCGGTGACGGAGTCGGGGGCCGTGCCGAGCAGTTCGGCAAGCTGCGCCGCCGCGCCGCGCATGGCCTGGACGGCCGTCGTACGACCGGATGGGGTCGCCTGGTCATCGGTGCTCGTCATGGTCCTACCGTGCCAAGGCCCCGGTTCGTGTGGGGGTGATTCGGCCAAACGTCCTGGGCCGTTGACCTTGCCCCTGGGGCAGGGGCGAGGGTCCGGGGCATGGACGACCACCTGCGGCAGACGCCGTACAGCGACCCCCGTGACCTGGACACGAGCGGCCTGCCGCGGGCACCCGGGGGAACTCGCCGGCCTGGTACGGAACGTGATCATCCATCGGGGTGAGGGAGAGCTGTTCGGATACTCCGTTCCCGAGGCGCGGCTGCATCTCGACGCCGAGTCCCGCTACGTCTCGGAGATCCTGCGGATCCTGCGGGAGCGCGGTGGTACCCCGCTCGCCGATGAGCGGGCGCCGCAGGAGCGGTTCGTGGGCACGGGGCTGACGGCCGCGGTCTCATTCCTCTCAGCGGCTGCCAGCCACCGTCACACCGTGCGCTCCGACACCCCCAGTGCATCCGCAGCTACCCGTACATGGCCTGCTGTCAGCTTCTTCCCTGCCCGCAGTGCGAGCGGCCGCCGCACCGCCGGACCGCGCAGCGCGGTCCTCGACGCCGCAGGCAATCCGCCGCCGGCGCCGCTGTCCTCCACGTCAGCTCCCGTCGCGCGGTGGGACGTCTGCTTGCCGGTGGCCGGGAGCATGCGATCCACCCTCCCGTCTCTTGCAGGAGCGCTCAGTTCACAGCGGCGGCGCGACCCGCTGGAACAGCCGCCTCAGCAAGGCCCGGTCGACGGACGCGTCAGCGGTGGTGAGGCGGCACCGCTGACCGGGGCCGCTGCATGTTGCTGGGCAAGCTCGATGCGGGCCGCATTGGTCTGCGGTGCGAAGCGGTCGTCCGGTCGGTAGTACTTCGCTGCGGAGATCTCGGCATGGGGCGGCGCCGGCGCTGCCAGCATCTCCGGAAGCCATCCGACCACAACGTGGATGTGTCCCAACAGCTCCCGTACTCGCCACGGCTCACATCGAGTCGGGCGCTCCCAGTCCTTTTCCGACAGATCGCGGAGGGCGCGGACGAGCGCGCCGACCTCGCCTTCAAGAGCCTGCATCACCTGGCTTGATCCACTGGGGCAAGCTACCAATGAGGTGTCTCGGCCCCGAGAGCGATGTCGGTCAACCCGCCGATACCCGAATTCAGGAAGCGCCAACGGCCGACGAAAAAGCAGGCCACGAGATCGGCCTGAGTACCTCGGCAGCCCATGGTGATCGTGCACTTGGGCATGACCACCATGGGCTGTCAGTCGTCACGTACGGGAGACCTGGGCCGCGTCAGGCTCGTTGAAGACCGTGTTGGTTCCGGGAGAACAGATAGACGCGTTCAAGTTGACTCCCTGCGGCTGGGTGGCGCCCAGCAGGAGGAACGGAGGACTCACGACGGCGAGCAGGGTCTGGAAACCCTGGCTGGGGGTTGTGCGGTTTACGTCACCAGCTACGTAGCAGTTGTACTCGATGTTGTTGAAGACAACCTTCGGCTTGCCGTGGTCGTCCTCACCGTCGTGGCCCTGTGCATGGGCAGTCCCCATTCCGGCGAGGGCGACGCTGCCGACCGCGGCTGCCACAGCAGCGATCTTCTGGAACTTGCGCATTGCTTCTCCATTTCTCTGTGCGATGCAGTCCGAGACGGGCCACACCGACAGACACAGACGGTAAGCGACGCGCGGTATTCACTACCGACCCAAAGCCCCAGTGGCGCTTATCTCTACACGTATGCCGCACTGAAAGCCTATGAATTTGTAAGCTGAAATTCGTTGTACGGAGCTGGCTTTTTCTCAGTGAGATCGGCGCGGTGTTCGTCAAGGAGCGGTTCGGCGCGCCGCGCATCGCGGCCGCGGCACTCCGTTGCGAGTGGGGTACTCATGCAGCCGCTTGACGTCGATCTCGCGCTCGCGGCGGCCAGTGGCAGCGTCCGCGATCAGCACGCGCTGGCCTCCCGGGCGCTCAATCCGGACGTACCGAGCCGTCCCTTCGGGCTGCCCGCACGGGGCGTACACCTGCCCGCGCTTGAGGGGGTGCTCCACTACAACTCGCCGCCGTATCCAGGCGCTGCCCAACAGTGACGTCGAGGCGCTCGCAGAGCGCCCCGAGCAGAGTCTCCACCACGGTCAGGACACCGTCGACCGCATCTGCGCTCCATGGGCCTGCGGAGTCGACAAGTTCGCAGGCAGCTTCAGCGAGGGCGTCAGCATGCTCCTCCGTGGTACGCACACAAGTCCCAACGACGGCCATGCCAGCAGGTGAGGCGCGTGAGTTGATCGTGGCGGAGTGCCGGGTCACTGGGCTGTCGCCGGATGTGATCGCTGAACTCGTCGCTGAGGTGGGGCCGTTGTGGCACG